>NZ_JACEGA010000001.1:2171250-2887500 GCF_014174405.1 Variimorphobacter saccharofermentans
TAGAAAGTAAGCTATGCAAACTTACTATTGTCATAAGCAAGAAATTGGCTGTTGTTCAATAGGTTCCTCTACAACAGCATGATTCTGATAATCTGTTAATAGATGAATTCAGATGAAACAACAGCCTATTCATAAATATGGAATTAATCTTCATCCAGCTTTAATACGCTCATAAATGCTTTCTGAGGTATTTCTACATTACCTATCTGACGCATTCTCTTTTTACCTTCTTTTTGTTTCTCTAAGAGTTTTTTCTTACGAGTAATATCACCACCGTAGCATTTAGCGAGTACGTCTTTTCTTACAGCCTTTACCGTTTCTCTGGCAATAATTTTACTTCCAATTGCTGCCTGTATCGGTATTTCAAATTGCTGACGAGGAATCTCCTCCTTAAGTTTCTCACACATTTTTCTACCACGCTCATATGCACTGTCTGCATGGACGATAAAGGTTAATGCATCCACTTCTTCTTTATTAATAAGAATGTCAAGCTTTACTAAGTTGGATTGAACATACCCTTTCAACTCATAATCAAAGGATGCATATCCTTTGGATCGGGATTTTAAAGCATCAAAGAAATCATATATTATTTCATTCAATGGAAGTTCATATTTTAATAAAGCTCTGGTTGTCTCCATATACTCCATACCAAGATAAATTCCACGTCTTTCCTGACATAATCCCATAATGGAACCAACAAATTCTGTGGTAACCATAATCTCAGCAGAGACCATGGGCTCCTCCAAATAATCAATCTCGGAAGGATCCGGTAAATTCGTCGGATTCGTAATATCAAATACTTGTCCATCGGATTTATGAACCTTATAGATTACACTTGGAGCAGTTGTAATTAAGTCAAGATTATATTCCCGTTCCAAACGTTCCTGAATGATTTCCAAATGAAGAAGTCCGAGAAAGCCACATCGAAATCCAAAGCCAAGTGCAACGGAGGTCTCTGGTTCAAAGTGCAGAGAAGCATCATTGAGCTGTAGCTTCTCCAAAGCATCTCTAAGGTCCGGATATTTTGCACCATCGGTAGGATACATTCCGCAGTAAACCATGGGGTGTACTTTCTTATAACCAGGCAGCGGTTCAGCACAGGGTCTTTTATTATCCGTTATCGTATCTCCTACTCGGGTATCCTTAACGTTCTTTAAGCTGGCGGTAATATAGCCTACCATCCCAGCTGATAGTTCCTCTGCAGGTATAAACTGACCTGGTCCAAAGATACCAAGCTCAACTACTTCCGCTGTGGCTCCGGTTGCCATCATTCGTATTTCGGTTCCTTTTTTGATACATCCCTCTTTTACTCTGCAAAATACGATTACTCCCTTGTAGGAATCATATACAGAGTCAAAGATTAATGCTTGTAAAGGTGCCTCTGGATCTCCCTTGGGTGCAGGTATCTTAGTTACAATCTGTTCCAGTACCTGCTCAATGTTCGTACCCAGCTTAGCTGAGATTAAAGGTGCGTCATGAGCTTCAAGACCGATTACATCCTCCACTTCGGCTATGACTCTATCCGGGTCCGCACTGGGCAAATCTATTTTATTAATAACTGGCATAATATCCAGATTATGATCCAAAGCCAGATAGACATTGGCCAGGGTTTGAGCTTCGATTCCCTGTGCAGCGTCTACTACAAGAATAGCTCCTTCACAAGCAGCCAGACTTCGTGATACTTCATAATTAAAATCCACATGACCCGGTGTATCAATCAGATTAAAGATATATTCCTCGCCATTCTTAGCTTTGTAGACCGTTCTAACAGTCTGCGCCTTGATGGTGATTCCTCTCTCTCGTTCCAAATCCATATTATCAAGAACCTGAGCCTGCATTTCCCGATTTGTTAATAAACCGGTACTTTCAATGATTCGATCTGCTAAGGTTGATTTACCATGATCTATATGCGCTATAATACAAAAATTCCTTATTTTGCTCTGGTCTAAGGCCATATAACTCCTCCTGCGTATATTGCATGCTATTTTCGATTGATTATAACATATTAGGTCTTCTGATACAAGAATGCGATTTTATTTCCCTTGAAGAACTGCATCCAGTATTTCTGCAAAAGGTTTCATTGCATTCATTGCGGACTTTAATGAGTTTTTATTAGTACCAAGCTCCATTAAAATACATTTCGGACGAACATGCATATTGTATCGATAGCATTTAAGATAATTGCGATAAAACAATCCTGGATACCGATCCAATGCTTCTAGCTGAAGCTGTAAGGAAAACGCCAGATTATCCTGCAAATTCGGATTATCCAAGGAGGTTATTGGACCATTTTGATCCCTGCTGAGCCCGTTAAACAGCATGATTTGCGCTGTTTCTTCTCCGTTTAATTTCGTTGACCGTTTTGCCCCACTATCCCTATGTAAATCAATAACAACCTCAATCGATGGATTTTTCTCAAGTATTTTTGAAATACCATCATACGCATAATTATACGCAATATCCCTATTTACTTCATCATATCGCTTCGTGTCATGAATCACATTATAGCCGTAATCCTCTTCTAATATCTTAGCAAGATAGCTTCCTACACCTACTACGGTATCCTCCTTCTCTCCTGATTTACTATCAGCATACGACTCACTTGCATGAGTATGGTAGATGAGAATCTGAGGTAACTCGTTATCTTGCTTTATTGTCATATCCTTTGATAAAAGCTTCTCAGAATCAAATAAGGTATCTGTCACTTTAGTGGAAGGATGAACAATATAGAAGTTTCTTATAAGAAAATCAATATCTTTCATCCGTTCCATTGTATACTCCAAATTCTCGCTCAAATTGACTGTTTCAACCGAATTAGGTCCATCATCGGTCTCTCTTTCAATTTCCCCTTCCAAATATCCGATTTGAAGCTGATCATCATTAATCTGCTTACTTTTGGCATTTGTATATTCCTCCAGTATAATGTTATTATACATCGCTCCATTCGTTAATATGTACTCAACGCTTAGTTGATCCGTTTCTATTTCATATATGTCCATTCCCAAAGTATTTCTTTTTGTTTTCTGTGAAATATCGGAGTAACTTTCATGATTGCTTTTCGTAGGATTCACTGTATTAGTCCTGTTGTTATTTGTATTAGGAAATCGGATCGTATTTAGAACCATTTCAGATTGATTCTGAGCCTGTATCGTTTTATAGGTATCTTCATTAATAAAATCCTGTAACGCAAATTGATCTGAAAACACAGATAAAGGAAATGTAAGATTACTTCCTTCATTATCTATATAATCAATTAGGGAAGAACCTGTTATAAAAGTCTTTCTGCATAAATCAGATGCTACTACTGTCCTTAGATCCGGTACAGCTTGACCCATATTTCCTGAAAAAGATAATAGTATAAATCTAATTAAAATATAAATTGCTGCTATAATAATTCCAATCCATAGAATTGGATAGATCCCTGTTTTATAATGAAATAGGCTTTTCTTCATAATTAAATACACCCCATTCTGCCGAAGCAGTTTAAGCACAGTTAAAAATCACCTATTTCATTATATTCGACAGACACTGAATTATACCGCCTAATACTAGACCTGGTCTGAGCTTCTATATTATAAAAGCAGGAAACTCCTTGAACACTTTAGCTTTACCTTTTTCTGGATCGTTTCCTGCTCCCGTCCCGATTACACTGCCTGTGCAAAACAGGTATTCAATGCTTCAGATACCGTATCACTGATTCGTTTGATTGATTCATCAATATTCTTAGGTGTTACAAACATATTATCAATTTGCTGCTCACGAACCTCAGATATGAATTTATCAATATCTGTTTCATCAAAACCACTGTGTTCCATGTAAGAGGTTAAGGTATCTGAAACAATGGTAGCAGCGTCAACAACGGTAGGACACCCCAAGGCTATTACCTTAATTCCAAGACTCTCTTCATTTAATGCTTTTCGATTATTGCCAATTCCGGAGCCCGGACTAATACCGGTGTCAGTCAGCTGAATGGTTGTATTAACACGATGAATACTCCTTGCTGCCAGAGCATCGATTACAATCACTAACTTTGGCTGTGTCTCCTTAATAATCCCTTTGATAATCTCTACTGTCTCCATTCCTGTCTGAGCCATTACACCAGGAGAAATGGCGCTTACATTCCCCAGATGATGTTTTTCTTTAAAATCCGTTCCATATTCCTTAATTAAATGTCTGGTAACAAACAAATTATCCACAACCTGTGGGCCCAATGCATCAGGAGTTACTTCCCGATTGCCAAGTCCCACTACTAATACCTCCTCACCCTTTAGATCTCCAGCCAGCTTTCTTAATTGTCTCGCAATCTCCTCTGTTACCGCTTTATGGTTATTTTCGCTTGATTTATCAATTTCAGGTGCTTCGATTGTAATATAAGTTCCAATTGGCTTTTGCATAGCCTTCGCTCCACGTTCATCCTTAATTACTACCGTAGATACTCGTATATCATTCTCTTCATCATAATTCTCGGTCAAAATAACTCCCTTAATCTCCACATCATCTTCCGGGAAGCTTTCTCTAACCTCTAAGGCAAGATCTGTTCTTATTTTATTGTTCATACTGTATACCTCCAATTTCGTAATAGGAACTTAGAATCAATGACAATATAGGTTACAGTTTGATTAACTTGATAATTTTCTGTTCTACTTTGTCGGACAGTAAATCTAATTAGAATGTTACCTATAGACTATATTTTTTACAAAGTTTTTTAATTTATGTATTGACAGAATAAACTCTATCGACTACTATATAATAGTATGTTTCCATTAGAACGACCGTGTCCGGATTTAATGAAACAAAGTATTCGAAGCAACCAAATCCATGAGTTCATCTCACTCTCACTCCGATGTCCATGGCACAGAGGTTGATAATAATTTAATATTTGGAGGTGTACGAATTGGCTAACATTAAATCTGCTAAGAAAAGAATCTTAGTAACTGCGACTAAGACTGCAAGAAATAAGCAAATCAAGTCCAAGGTTAAGACGATGATTAAAAAAGTAGATGCTGCTGTTGCTGCAGGTGATAAAGAGCTTGCGAAAGCAAACTTAGTTCAGGCAGTTTCTGAAATTGATAAGGCATGCTCAAAGGGTGTATTCCACAAGAATACAGCTGCTAGAAAAGTATCTCGTTTAACCAAGGCTATCAATAATATTGCATAATATATCATTAATTAAGGCTGTCCGACGGACAGCCTTTTTTGATACATTATAATATTTAATATAATACTCCATTCTGTTGTACCTTGATAAAGTTCAGTATCAGTGTTACTGCATCTAATCTGGTCACGTTACTTTTTGCGTTGAATTTGTTGTCCTTATCTCCTTCCATAAGCCCTAATCCCTTCGCAAGTGCTACTGCTCCAAGATATTTTTGCTGGATGTTGCTTTCATCCTGATAACCGGTTTTATATACACCCTTGATTGCTGAAACCTTCTCCAGACCAAGCTTATTGATAAATAACTGTGCCACTTCTTCTCTGGTAATTAACTGTGACTCCTGATAATTAGTATCCGAATTAATACCATAATAACCGACCTTTTCAAGTAGCTTATTCATTTCACCGATTGTAATAGGTGCTTCCGGTTTAAAGTATTCCCCTTCAAATCCAATATTCATATCTGACAATAACATTACATCCCGATATTTTTCTGCATCTGTTATATCCAAATAGGTATAGGGTTTCTCTTTTTTATATACCTTTCCATCATAATCCAGTTGTTCACCAGTGAATGGAGATATATAGGACGGATTAATATCCGGACGATATACCAGTCTCACTTCATATTCTGTTGAATTCGGATTATAATATTGGGAGTTGTTATTATCATATTTGTGAATGGCATTAATTTCATATTTTAAACCAAATCCATCCATACCTAGGTAGTAATCCATTGCTTTTTCAGGCGATATAGCACCCTTTGATGATTCGAAGGAAATCTTATAATCCCAGTTGGATCCGTAAGAATATATCTTACCGGTAATACCATCAACCGAACCATAGATACTATTGTATGGATACTCGATACCTTCATTGACTCTGTTATACCGATAGGAATAACCACCATAAACAGGCGTATCTTTTTTATAATATGCAACATAATCTTCACTTTGGTCAGATAGAACGGAGTTCTCCAGACGGTTTTTAATCTGTGATTTTAAAAATTTCTCTAATATTTCTTTTCCTTCTTCTTTATTATAAGCTATTTTTACGCTTTCCCATTTTTGTGTTTTATCATTATAGTAGCTTTTTACGCTGGCATAATAGCTTAAAATCATTCCAGTCTTAGCATCTACTGTTGCATATGCATAAGCCCTATAAGTATCCTTATCTTTTTCATAATCCACGCTTCTTGGGTCACGTAGTTCTATATTCCATACATAAGAAGTATCCCCATCTCCGTTATCCCATTTATTTAGTGAAGCCGTAATTTCCTTTAAATTCTTATCTAGAAGTAAATACTTATTACCCGTTACTTTTTTGATTGCCTCGGACTTCGTGATTAAATTCTTTAACTCTTCAACCTTCTTTAATTCATCTGCAGAAAGCTCCATGGAAACAGTACCCGTATCTGCGCTTCTTGCTGCCTCATTTTTTGCCTTGCTGTTCAAATTACTTCCATAAGCAGCATCAACCCACTCATTTTGAGTAAGATATACCTTACCGGAATTAGCATCAACTGAGATATAATATTCGGTGGGTTCATATACCAAATATGCTTTCTTTAAGCTGCTGTTAGAAGCATTCCCTAATTTATCATAAATCCAATAGGAATCAGTCTGATAAGTCAGCTTCATCTTCATATTTTCTTTAATGATTTTAACTGCTTCTTCTTTCGATAATGAGGTTACATGGGAAGGTATCTTAATACCGTAAAGCCAATTAATCGACACTCCCATAACTTCACCGGTTGTATTATTAACTTGTACATTAACGCCATTATCCGGAAATGGAATACCATTCTCTATTCTTTGAAATTGAAAGCTATAATTTCCTGAGTATGCACCTTCATAGGTTGAGTTCACAAGCTCCAGCTTACCTTTGGTCTCCGGTGCAATCTTTTCAATAAAATTCTCAGCTTTTTTTACTAGCTCGTTTTGTAAATAATTTGCTAAACCTGCTTCATTTTCCTTAGAATAATCATATTTACTATATTGGGTTATATGATTATCCACATCACAATTCACTTGAATATAGCTCTCTTTTCCAGGAATTCTCCAGGTAAAGCTCCAAAATGCCTCATAATATGAGCTGGTATCATAAAAATAATAATCAAATTCTGAATATTCCTTTGGAATGGTAATTCTAGCTTTAACGGCCTTAATCGCAGCCTCCATATCATAATCGGAAGAGTCTGTCTTTCCCGATGCCGCAGGTACCTCTTCCTTCGTTACCATTGCAGTATTCGTTGCGATTTCATCAGCCTTTACGTAATCGTATAACGGAATGGAAGAAGCAAGTAATACACCGCTAAATAAAACTGCAAACACTTTTTTCATAAATTATCTCCTTTCATCATTATGTTATTTTGTATTCTCTAGCAATTAGACGAAGCATAATATTCCAAGGTTTCATATTATTTGATATAAATATAGGATTATTATAACTTGATTGAAGATGCGAGTATAGTATTTCGTTCTATTACTAATCCACGAATGGGTATTAAGCTCCTTTTATACCGAAGTATCATCACGCAATACATCAATCAAACTGTATTTAAACATCTTTTTTCCTCCAAAATAATAGGCTAGTGCTACAAAACCAAAGATAGTTAGACTAAATATTATAGCTGGAACAATCGGGGCTTCTACTAAGAATTCCATTGGATTTAAATAACTCGCATTGATTGCGAATACAACAAATATCACCGTTAAAGGCAGCGTAATCAAAAGCGGACGTCCAGCAATAACCATCGCTTCTATACAAAACATTTTCCGCAAGCCCTCCGGTGTCAGTCCCACGGACAAATACTGGGCAAATTCCCGTTTTCTTTGTCGCAGAAGCCCTAATGTATTGGAAAAAACATTTGAGATTCCGATAGCCGCAAGTAAGGAACAAAGCGCAACTATCATCAGTTTATAACCACCTATCATCTTATCATTTGTAATCTTATTCTCAATCCGGTTCTCGATTTCAGTTTCATACGCCGGACCTACTAGCAGTGATATGTCTTCTTCCAGTGCATCCAATTCATCAATTGTGGCCCCTTCTCTGGAAAGTATTCGGATGTAGGTATCTGCTTCAACACCTTCTATCTTCCCCGATATTTTCTTCCATAATGACACTGGAATAAACTGCACCATGGTATAATTGTCATACTCTTCCCTCAAAGCAGGAACCTTCTGAGTATAAGCAATCACAGGAATATCAACTGTTTCTCCCTCTTTTACCTCATTCTGCAAGATGATTGTCTCTCTGTCTTCCTTCACATAGGGAATATATCTTTTATAGCGAAAATTACTATTCAAACTGTCCCATATTTGATTTAAAATGACTGTCCCGTCAAGCCGGGGTACTATACCGATTTGCTCACAATAATTTGTAAATCCAGCATCATCCATTATGACAACCGAAGACTTTACCCAACATGTATCTGCCTCCTTGGAAGCTGATGTCTCCGTAAAAATACCCAGACCGCCTAATGTTCTCAACTCCTCACTTTGCCATTCCTCTGATATAGGAGTGACAGCCTCTGCTTTCTGATACACAATGCAATTTCTTACTCCCTCCAGTTCATGTAAATCCATAGTCAGTCCAAAATTTTCTATCTTTGTTTCTTTTATTGTTACCATTACGTCCCATGCATCCTGATATCTTTCAAAATAGGTATGTTTTGTACTGATGCCCATAAGGGCAAAAAAACATAACATCATAGTAAAGCCAAGAAAAGAAAGTGTCAGGGATATCGTAGAAGTACGTAGAGCTTTTTTCTGTGCCTTCAATGCATTTCCCGCTAACTCCCCTTCAATTCCAAATAGCAATGATAAAATGCGGGAATTCTTTTTCTTTTTTAACTGTAATTCTCCCAAATTACGGACGGCTTCCAGCGGTGTTAGCTTGCTTAGCTTTCTTGCAGGTAGCCACGCGGAGAAAAATACTGTTATAACAGAGGACAGGATGGCAATCGCAAATACTGCAGGATGATAGTGAAAAATCGCTACATGCCGTCCCACCACATTCGCTGCGATTAAATTGGCTCCTTTATATACCCCCATACTGAGAGCTATTCCCATGAAATTGCCAAGCAAAATCGGTACCGCACAAAGTATGGCTGCCTCCTGAATCAGACAAATCATAATTTGTCTTGGTGTGGCTCCAATACTGGATAAAATACCGAACTGATGAATTCTCGCACTCATGGAAACCGCAAAGGAATTGCGGATAACCAAAATCAGGGAAAATGAGACAAATATCAGTACAGCCAGATAAAACGCTAACAAAAGCGGGGGTTCTTCGTCCTGTGGGTCATGAATAAAATACCTGGACAAAAGTAACAAATGATATGTGGCCGCATCATCTTCTAAACCCAGCTGTTCAATAATCAATGGCATATCCTGAAAAATCGTCCTTGGATTTCGAAAGTAAACATCTACCACTAATTCCTGTTCTTTTGATAACTTTTCATTAATGACTGTTCTTTCTACGTTGGCAGTATTCTTTATGGTGAGTAAATCCTCCTCATCTAAATCTCCGGTAATACGTCCCTGCCAATCCCCTTCCTCCAAAATAATCTGTTCGACCTCATACATCCAGGCATTATAAAACAGGCTGGACAGAAAAGATAAAAACAGACTGGAGATGAGAGCCGCCACTATAATTGACACACTGGAAGATCGGTTATTCTTTATAAAGCTTATTGAATAATCTTTCCACATTTTACTTACCCCCGTTTCTGATCACTGGTAATGTGTCCATCCTCAATCGTCACAACACGATCTGCTTCCTGCGCCATTCTCTCATCATGAGTAACTAATAAAATGGTTTGCTCTAAGTTACGGTTGGATATTTTCAGCATATCTATAATTTCTTTTGAATTCTTCTGATCCAGATTACCAGTAGGTTCATCAGCAAGTAGAATAGCTGGACGATAAATCAAGGATCTTGCAATAGCCACACGCTGCTGTTGTCCACCGGATAATTGATTTGGAAGAGCTTCCAGTTTGTTCGCTATGCCCAGTGTATTTACCACCTGTTCAAAGTATTCCTGATCATGCTTTTTCCTATCTAGTAAAAGTGGCATAAGAATATTCTTTCGGATAGTAAGCGTTGGAATCAAATTATAAAATTGATAAACCAACCCTATCTTTCTACGCCGAAAAATAGCTGCCTGCGTTCTATTCATATTAGAAATATCCGTTCCATCAATCACTACTTTTCCTTCTGTTGGCTGATCTACACTGCCTAGAATATGTAAAAGTGTAGATTTCCCTGAACCAGATGCACCTACGATTGCGACAAATTCCCCTTTTTCAACGGACAGTTCTATTTTATCTAAAGCAACTACCTTGTTTTCACCTGAACCATATACCTTTCTGATATTTTCACATTTTAGAATTTCCATAATACCCCCTAGTATTGAATACATATTATTCACTATTCATTATGATATAGTAAATTGTCACTGGACCTATCAGATTTACTTATATCCTCATATTACCATTTATGGTATTTTTCATCAACATTAGAAAGTATACTTTGCGAACTTACTATTGTAATGAATAAAAAAAGTGCAATCGATTATTACGACTGCACTTTAGTTAACGGAAGCGGTGGGATTCGAACCCACGAGCCCCGTTAGGGACTACCTGATTTCGAGTCAGGGCCGTTATGACCACTTCGATACGCTTCCATATTTATAATGACAATAACATCCATAAGGATATTGTTGTTATCTACCTTGCTTCTTGCTGAAAGTTAAGATAAATAATTCTACCCCGATTTTTTCTAACATTCTGCCTGTTTTAATCTGTTCCTCAATATCTGTTCCGAATTCCAAAGCATTCTTTAATTGTTTTATCGTGAAATTTCTGGACTGTCCAAGATATTTACTAACCGCAAAGGGAGGAACGCCAAGCTTCTCACTCATATTAGAGGATGGAAATCCCAATGTTTGTAACTCCTTGGCTTGTAATAAGATGTTGAAATGCCTGATTATTAAGTAAAGTATGGACATTGGCTTCTCTCTTACTGAAAGAAGATCATAATATAGTTCAAGAGCCTTATCGGGTTGTTGATTACCTATGGCATCAATCATCTGAAAGATTTTACCACTGACCTGAGTCGTAATCACAGCATCAATATCCTCAGGTAAAATGATATCCTTATTTAATGTGTAGCTAATAAGCTTTTGAACTTCATTTGCAATATTAACCATATCGGTTCCGGTTTTATCAAGCAAATAAAGAACGGTTGATTCCGAAATTCGTTTCCCTTCGGCATCCAGCAGGGATATAACAAAGAGCTTCAGGTTCTTTTCATCCAGACCATTCATTTCAGACACAGTACCATGGTCTTTCACAAATTTATACAATTTATTACGTTTGTCAATCTCTGATTCCACAAAAAGAATGATGGTACTTGCGGGAATGTCGGCAATTAGTCCACTTAACTCGCTTTGCGCTTTAAACAGCCCGCTGTTCTCAATAATGATTAACCTGTAATCACTAAAAAAGGGTAATGTCTGAGCTATCTGTGATACTTTGTCGGGATCCACATCCCTTCCCTCAAAGTAAGAAAAATTCATATCAGAGTCATCCTTCAATATCGCATTCTTCAATTTATCCCTGTATAGCTTTTTTAAATAATCTTCACTGCCATATAATAAATAGTAAGATTTGAAGCTTCCGGTACGAATATGTTCTTTGATGACCTTCATATGCACTACTCCCGTTTATTCGAACATTATTTATTCTACCTAATTCCTATGTAAAATGCAATAGCTAAATATAGAAATTAATCAATGGTACCAAACCGTTTTAACGGTAAAATCCTTAATATAGCTCGGCCTCCAATATTCTCTTTTTTTACATTGCCAACCTCTTCTGTCCGGCTATCCTTACTTACATTACGGTTATCACCCATTACAAAATATTCATCATCAGCAAGAGTAATTGGCTGTGCTGCCCTGCCAGGATCTTCAATAGGTTCTTTACCATAGTTTTCTTCTAAAATTTCACCATTAATGTAAATCTTACTATCAATAATCTGCACTGTTTCTCCTGGCAAGCCGATGATTCGCTTTACATAATATTCTTCATTATCACGACCATAGGGATAAAATACTATGATATCAAAACGATCCAATGCATCGAAGCGGTAGGACAATTTCTCTACATATAATTGTTCTCCGTTTAATAAAGTATCCGCCATGGAGGAGCCATCAACAATTGTTCTTTGTAGAACAAAATTAGGAACGATATATACACAGATAAATATGAGCATAGCGTAGAAAATTAAATCATATACAATCCCTGCCATATTACTTTTCTTTTCCTTTGCATTTTCGGATTGTAAATCAGCATCAGAAGCTTCTATTCCGTCCTCAAATATCTCAGAATCAGACAGGTAGCTATCTTCATATGAGATTGCTGTATTAGTTTCATAATCTCCATCCATTTTTACGCTTTCCTCTGGTTCTAAAGCCATGCTATAACTTCCTTTCCATACCTTTTTGGTATATTGCCTATACACGATAAAGCACCTTCATACTTACTGATATGAAAGTGCTAATGAATTCGTTATCCTTTTACGACAATATTACGAAGCAGACTCATCCTTTTTCTCATCATCACCAACAATTTTTACTTTTGATTGGTATAATTCTTCCACTGCAATTGACAAAGGCTTCGGATATACAACATCAACCATTGGTTGTGCACCGTCAATAATCTGTCTTGCTCTTCTCGCAGTTGCAATAACGATGGAGTATCGACTGTTAACTACAGGCTGTTCTCCTGGCTCCACCTCGCTGTTTACTATTTTCATTAAATCGTTATATGATGGATGTAACATATTCATATCTCCTTCCAGTTGTATACATTTTATTATGAATCATATTATCACTAATCAAATAAGTTAAAACTATATTTGAAGAATTATCATTTTGCTCTATTGTAAATAAAATTAATCTGTTAATCCATTCTCTGAAAAATCCGAATTATCCTTTTGATTAACCCGCCCGGCTATGGTTTCGGGAAGTAATGAAGATAATATCAGATGACCACTTTCCGTGACAATCACTGCTTTCGTTCTTCTACCACAGGTGGCATCAATTGCCATCCCACTGTCCTTAGCTGACTGTACCATCCGCTTAATAGGAGCGGCTTCCGGGCTGATAATACTAATAATTTTACTACTATTTACAACATTTCCAAATCCCACATTCACTAGCTTACTCAAAGTTATTCCTCATTTCAAACTTATCTATTCGATATTCTGGATTTGTTCACGAACCTTTTCGATTTCTGTTTTTAAATCAATAGCCCAATTAGTAACTTCAAGATCATTTGCCTTTGATAGAATAGTATTGGCTTCTCGGTTCATTTCCTGAGCGATAAAATCAAGCTTTCTACCGATATTATCACTATCGTTCAGGGTATCCTTCATAGTAAGGATATGACTTCTAAGTCGAACAGTCTCTTCGTCCACACATATTTTATCAGCAAATATGGTAACCTCAGTTGCCAGGATACTTTCATCTATCTTTGTATCACCTAATAATTCTGCCACCTTATTTAAAAGCTTATTTCGGTACTCGGTCACAATATCCGGTGCTCTGCTTTCAATCTTATCAACCAGGTGGAGCATACCATCCAGCTTCGCGATCATATCCTCTTTCAGACGTTCTCCTTCAGTAATTCGAGTTTCAACAAATTTGCCTGCAGCTGTTCTGACCGCTTCTTCAACCAGGGTCCACAGCTCCTTTTCATCAATCGTTTGTTCTTCCAGCGTAAATACTTCCGGATATCTTGATAACGTCGAAACACGGATGTCATTCTCAATTCCAAATTCTTTGCTCATCTTGTCAAGATTCTCAAAATAGTCTCTTGCTAAATCTGCATTATATTTTACACATACATTATTTTCTGTATAATCTTCGTATGTAATAAAAATATCTATCTTACCTCTTCCGATATATTGCTTTAATACATTTCGGATTCCTGCCTCAAAAAAGCTAAGTTTTTTCGGGAGTTTAATAGAAATATCACAATATCTGTGATTTACCGCTTTCATTTCTACTGTAATTTTACGGTTTTCATCAGCAATCTCACTTCTCCCAAAGCCTGTCATACTTTTTAACATAAGGGCTTCACTCTCTCATTTAATCTACATGGTAGCTTAATCTGCCATATAAGAAGTATTCTTAATTCACATATAAACTCAAATATTATATTCAATTAATTATAAATGAAATAGTATGACAAGTCAATAAGTGAATTGTACTGAACGCAGTTTTGCACCGCGTAAATAGTACATAGGACTCTAATGGATAAAATCCAAGTACGACGGGTGCAAATACTCCGTTATAGATTAGGTTAAGACTACCTATATCATCCATATTTATACTGCAATTAATAGCGTATCATATCCCTGTGATCGAAGTCTTCGTTCTAAATCAGCTGCCTCATCCAAATTGGAGAAATTACCAACCTGTATTGAATAAAAATCTCCCTGTCTGACAATCTCTGCCTGATATCCTTCATATAATAATCGGTTTAAAAGGTTTAATGCATTATTGTAGTCTCGAAATAATCCTACCTGTACGCGATATCGGTAATCTAATCCAAGATTCTGGGCTTGTAATTGAAACGTCTTTAATATCCCATGGGCAATGGCCTGGGCTGTTTCTTCAAATTTTTCATCATAGTCCAGATTTTGATGATTGGGGCCGAATACTCCTAATATAAGATTTATACTTGGAATTGTATTATGTTGTTCTACATCAAGATTGTCCGAAACCTGAATAATACCTAAATTATTGTACCCCATATTCTCTAATTCAAAATTAATATTTCTGGAAGCAAGCTTTTCCATTTCGCTTGGATTTACTATAATTACTTCTGTTCCTGGATATGGGGGGATCCCGACATTAGGGACTCTGTGAATACCGAGATAAAGATTTCCCTCTGATGTCTCTATGATATTCTGTATTTCTTCATCAGTTTGTGAAACATCAGTAGTTCTTGTATAAATCACCTCTACACCATAATTACTTAAGATCTCACCAACTGCTAAAGCCAATTTCAGATTTTCATTCTTTTCCATGCGATCCTTATATACTATTCCGGTGTCCTCTCCACCATGACCAGGTTCAATCACAATTCTTACCCTTTCATTCTCCAATTGAAATGGTTTAAATTTGTAGGGTGATATTCTTATCCCTTCCAGTCTGCAGGTGCACCCCAATATTTTTGACATAATTATTCATCCCCAATAATCCCAATGGTGTTCTTTTCATTATATGAACTCTGATATAAAAAGTTGCCATCAAATCCATCTGAGAATGAGTAATTCTAATTGAAACTTAATTTGAACCCTCTTCATGTGAATAGTATAATATTGTAAAGGAATTTCTAAGAAGGGATTACTTGAAAGATATGGATAACCATTTGATATAACTGATAGTAAAGATATAAGAAAGAAAAGGTGATTTGTATGATGTTTTGGAATAGAGTTGAATTATATAACGGATATTCATTAAAAGAGTTCAGTGAACTAAAATCGTCCCTTGCGAATGCAGGAATTCGATATGATTATAAAATGATAAATAACTACCGTCATAGAGCCGTATTGGGATCCTTCGGACAAGCTTCAAAATTTTCCGTTCATTATTATTTATATGTACATCAAAAAGATTACGATAATGCAATGTTTTTAACTTCTAATCGAAATCGTTAAGAAATTTTTGATAATCACTTAAGTTATATAAGATATTAGCAAATCGAATATAGTTGTAATAAAGTAAGGCACTCTACTGTTCTTCCCGCTGTTAACAGCGATTTAAAAGAACTGCTGAGTGCCTTAAATAATAGAAAGTATGTCTTATTAACTATCAATTATCATGAATAAAATTACTATTCAGCAAACATTACAGTGGATAAATATCTTTCTCCGGTATCAGGTAATATAACCACAATTTTCTTACCAGAGTTCTCAGATCTTTTTGCCACCTGTGTTGCTGCCCAAAGTGCTGCTCCAGAGGAGATACCTACCAGAACACCTTCCTTTTTAGCAATTACTCTGCCAGTTTCAAATGCATCCTCATTTGTAACGGTAATAATTTCATCATAGATTTTCGTATTGAGTGTGTTTGGTACAAACCCAGCACCGATTCCCTGAATCTTATGTGCTCCTGGTCGACCTTGTGATAAAACAGGAGAATCAGCAGGTTCTACTGCAACCACCTTTACATTTGGATTCTTAGATTTTAAGTATGCTCCAACACCGGATATGGTACCACCAGTACCAATTCCTGCTACTAGGATATCAACATCTCCATCGGTGTCCTCCCATATTTCTACACCAGTAGTCTCCTCATGTACCTTCGGATTGTTCGGATTTTCAAATTGTGAAGGGATGAAGCTATTCGGTGTACTTTCATTCAATTCTTTCGCCTTCTCGATAGCTCCCTTCATTCCTTTGGTTCCTTCCGTAAGGATAAGCTCTGCACCATATGCTTTCATTAGAGTTCTACGCTCAATACTCATTGTTTCCGGCATTGTAATGATTAATTTTAAGCCATAGCTTGCACATACACTTGCTAATCCGATACCGGTATTACCACTAGTGGGTTCAATAATAACTGTGTCCTGGTTAATTTGGCCACTCTTCAATGCTTCCTCTATCATTTTCTTAGCAATGCGATCCTTTACACTACCTCCTGGATTGAAATATTCCAGTTTTGCAATAATTGTAGCTGATAAGCCTTGACTCTTGTTATAGTTTACCAGTTCCAATAAAGGAGTCTTTCCAACTAATTCTGTAATTTTTTTCTTAATGTTCGCCATAAAATATTACCTACCTTTCTAAATAAAATTCCATACATATTATTACTTCTTATTATAAGTTTACTCAGCTATAATGTTCAAACTCAACTATTTCTCATTAAATGCCTGCTCCAGATCTTCAATGATGTCGTCGATATGCTCCGTTCCTATGGATAATCGAATGGTATTAGGCTTTATTCCGGAAGCCTCCAGTTCCTCCGCATTCATTTGAGAATGGGTAGTACTTGCTGGGTGGATCACCAGTGATTTAACATCCGCTACATTCGCTAACAATGAGAAAATCTGCAGGTGATCAATAAATGCTTTTGCATCATCTGCATTTCCATCTATTTCAAAGGTAAAAATTGATCCTGCACCATTGGGGAAATAACGTTGATACAGCTCATTATATGGATTATCCGGCAATGATGGATGGTTTACCTTTAGTACCTTTGGATGTTTATTGAGATACTCCACAACCTTTAATGCATTCTCCACATGTCTTTCCACTCTTAATGAAAGAGTCTCCAAGCCTTGCAAGAATAAAAAGGAATGGAAAGGACTGATTGTAGAACCAGTGTCTCTCATTAATGTTACTCTGATTTTAATAATATATGCTAAATTGCCGACTGCTTTTGTGAATTGTACTCCATGATAACTAGGATTTGGTTCTGTAAGAGACGGGAACTTTCCTGATGCTTCCCAATCAAATTTACCACTGTCAATAATCACTCCACCAATAGTGGTACCATGACCTCCAATAAATTTAGTTGCAGAATGTACTACCACGTCCGCTCCATACTCTATTGGACGTAATAAATAGGGAGTAGCAAAGGTATTATCAACAATCAAAGGGATACCGTGCTTATGTGCAATTGCTGCCACTTTCTCAATATCAATAACGTTAGAGTTCGGATTTCCCAAGCTTTCTATAAAAATAGCCTTTGTATTATCTTGAATCGCTTTTTCAAAGTTATTGGTATCATCCGGATTAACAAAAGTAGTTGTAATTCCGAAATCTGTCAGCGTATGAGCAAATAGATTGTATGTACCTCCATACACTGTTTGTGCAGATACAATATGATCACCGGCATGTGCAATATTCTGAATAGCATATGTGATTGCTGCCGCTCCTGATGAGGTTGCGAGAGCAGCAACTCCTCCCTCCAAAGCTGCAATTCTTTGTTCAAATACATCGGAGGTGGGATTCATTAATCTGGTGTAAATATTACCGCCTTCGCTTAAGTTAAATCTGCCTTCTGCTTGTGCTGAATTAGCAAATACATAGGATGACGTCTGATAAATCGGAACACTTCTTGCTCCTGTTGCGCTGTCCGGATTCTCTTGACCTGCATGTAGCTGTAATGTTTCAAATCTTAACTTTTTTTCATATGCCATATTGAACCTCCATTCTGCCGTAGACAGGTTGATTGTAGTATTTTCAACCTTTTTGCAATGTTTTATTGATATCAATTTCTTATTTCTAGTATTCATACTGTATTAGTATGAATTAATAGATTGTAATAATCATATCTCTCTTATTTCTATTTGTCAAGAAATATTTGCTAAATTTTTTAGATCATGTCTAAGTACTGAAGAAGAACAGATATGATGTGTGTAGAAATATTTCCATAACGGATTATATTCTTCCTACATCCTAATCTGTTCTTCTCTGTGACTGTGGTAAATTCCTTGCTTAAATAGAATAATCAAAAGGTACCATACTCATCTGTTTGTCAACGAGATCTTGTAAGGTAATACGATCGACTACTGAAGTAATGGCATCATACAATTCCTTCCAGACAAACTTAGTAACACAACTACTTTGTCGATTACACTCTTGCAGTTCATCATCAAGGCAATCAATGGGAGCAAGACTCCCTTCTGTTAATCGAAGAATCATACCTACAGTATATTCAGATGGATCCTTAGCCAATCTATAACCACCTTGGGCTCCTCGAACACTTCTTACATAGCCCGCACGATTTAATAACGATATAATTTGCTCCAGATACTTTTCTGATATTTCCTGTCTTGCTGCTATGCTTTTAATTGTGATATACTCTCCGGTATTATTGACAGCAAGATCAAGCATAAGTCTTAAGGCGTATCTTCCCTTTGTCGATATTTTCATGGCATTACCTCCTTCGTTTCTCATTTTATACCACTATAATACTATAAGTTTAATAGGAATTCAACTATCTCTATTTATTTATTGTTTTTTATATAAAATATTTGATCAATACTCTTTTCATCAATTTATAAATTTCATACCAAATCACTGCTAAAAGTGCTATGACTAATACATAAAACACGTAACGTGGTGGTAAGGGTGCCAGACGCAGATATTGATTAATCGGACTATATACCATTACACACAATGATAATACTATGATAAAATTAACTACCCATATTACTTTATCCTTCCTTGTATTCAGCAAAGTTCTTATGATGGATTCAGTATCCGAGCTGTTTACTGAAACAAGAAAAATATTCGATAATACCAGTACGGTAAAGCCTGATGTTCTGGCAACCTCCGGTGACGCACCATTCTTTAGCAAATAATAGAACAACCCAAATGAAGCAATAAAAATTATAATTCCTTGAAGAATACATCTCATAAACCGACTGGGTGAAAGCAATCTTTCATTTATGTTTCTAGGAGGCTTGTTCATAATGGTTTCTTCAGCTGGTAATCGTTCCAGAGTAATCGAACAGGTTGGATTCATGACAAGTTCCAGCAATACAATATGCAATGGAAGTAGCATTAAAGAATCCGGAGATATTTTTAATAAAGGTACAACAAAAGAAATAAGTGCAATAGGTATATGAATCGTTAATACATAGCAAATTGCTTTGATGATATTTTGGTAGATACGTCTTCCATCTTCAATTGCTCCCAATACTGTTGGAAAATTATCATCCAGTAAAATTACATCAGCCGCTTCTCTGCATACCTCATTCCCGTCCTTTCCCATAGCAATCCCTATATCAGCCATCTTTTGAGCAGGCGAATCATTGACTCCATCCCCTGTCATCGCAACAACATATCCATTCTCCTTCAAAGCTTTTACAATTCTCATCTTATGAAGCGGCAGAACTCTGGCATATATATTACATTCCTTTACCTTTTCTCTTAATTCCATATCATTCAATTTTGATAATTCATCACCCGTCATTACCTTTAATTCACTCGTGATACCTACCTGTTTTGCAATCTCAGACGCCGTATTCGGATGATCTCCGGTAATCATGACAATACGAATCCCTGCCTTCTTACATACCCCTATATCCCTTTTAATATTGTCCCTTGGCGGATCATTCAGGCCGATGATGCCTCGCAGGAATAACCGACATTCCAAAAGGTTTTCTGGAATGTCCTCCATATTAGAAGTCGTTCTATCCGCCACCGCAATTACTCTAAGTCCTCTTCCAGTAAACTTTCGAATTACATTCTTCACTTCTGATTCCAAATCCTTATATAGATTACATAGAGAAAGAATTGTCTCCGGAGATCCCTTCGCTACAATTACGAAATGATTCTCCTCCTGCCATACCTGTCCCATGGCTTTTAATTCATTGGTAAATGGATATTCCTTTATCAGTACGGGCTTATTTTCAATAATATTACAAGCTTTTAACCCCGTCTCCTTCTCTTTGCATTGATAGCAAAGTTGATCACCAAAATCCAGTAAGGCTTTTTCCAAAGGATCACAGGTTCCAGTCTTGCAAGCCACAGCCAACGCCTTGCAGAATCTTCCTCCCGACTGTCTATTGATATAACAATCCGAAACCTGCATTTTGTTTTGAGTAATCGTACCTGTCTTATCCATACATAATGCAGAGATGGCACCCAATGTCTCAACAGAAGGTAAGTGTCGAATTAATGTATTTTTCCTTGCCAGCCTTAAGGCTCCCATGGAGAAAAATACAGTCATAATTACCGGAAATTCACCAGGAACCATGGATAAAGCCAATACAATTCCAGCAAGTGCACTATGGATGATCCGTTCCATTATTGCCCCTTCCGTAAGATTATAAAAGGTGGCTAATCCAACCAGAATAAAGAGTACACTCGCAAATATAGTACACTGTTTCGCCAGTCTTCTCATTTGCTTCTGTAATAATGAATTTTCGAAGCTCTCTTTCTTAAGTTCCTCTGCTATTTTACCGTATTCCGTATGATCTCCTATTTTATCAACAATCAGAATTCCACTCCCCAATATAACGCAGGTTCCCGAATAACAATAATTCCTTTGATAAAAGAATGTATCATGCATAGCCTCCTCATGTCTTGAAGTTATTGCATATTTTAATATTCCTACTGATTCTCCAGTTAGAATACTCTCATCAATACAAAGTCCATTGGCTTCTACTAAATATCCATCCGCTGGTATTTTCATTCCTTCTGTTATTCGTATAACATCTCCGGGCACCAGCTCTGTACTGGAAATTAAGAATTCTGTACCTTCCCGGATTACCCGCACCTTCGGTGAAGTTATCTCTCTTAATTTACTTAATGTGTTACCTGTTCTGACATCCTGTAACACATCTATTCCGATTACCAATATAACAAATGCAATCATGACTGCTCCTTCAACCGATTCACCCAATATAAAATAAATAACAGCAGAAAAAGCTAATAAAACATAAATTGGTTCTGATAATATGTGTTTCACTCTTTGACGAATTCTACCTTTGTTGTTCTTAGTAATCTCATTCTTGCCGTATCTTTGTTGTAGAGTATCTACTTCCTTCCATGTTAAACCACTTTGATCCATGACGTTACCTCCTAAGATAAAGGCAATGCATATGGCAAATGTGTCCGCAAACAGAAAATGCCTGCGGAACACATAGAGTAAACTACTGTCCCACAGGCATAATATCCTGTTGCTGAATGTCAGCCCGGCCGCACGATAATCCGGTAAAATTACGTCGCCTGATCAGATTGTACTGTAGATTGGCAGATAAGTGCCTATGCAGTGCAAGGTGATTTCTATACTTCATCTTATGCGAGACTGACATCATGGTTACAAAATATTCATTTTATAAATCTTGGTATCTTCGGTAATTTATCCGATGACGTGCATGGGCCGAGGGATATGGTATTCCTTCCGGCTCATAAGGATTACTACATGGAGCATTGTTTGATTGCTTAAAGCATAGAAACCAATCCAAACAATAGGTATCATTCTGAATCTGCTCCACACGTTCCCTTGCAGCATTACAGCTACCGGGTGCTGGAAGAATTACGTCATCACCCGGAGCCCAGTTTGCTGGTGTAGCTACTTTCTCACAATCTGCCTTCTGTAGAGCAATTATCATCCGTTTTAACTCATTCATGTTTCTTCCTGTTGTAGCAGGATAATATAATATAGCACGAATGATCCCATCAGGGTCAATGATATATACTGCTCTTACCGTCTGCGTTCCCGAATAACCAGGATGCAGCATCCCGTATTTTCTTGCAATCTCCATAGAAATATCTGCAATAAGCGGAAAAGTAACGTCAATATGCTTCATATCCTTCCAGGCAAGCTCTCTGATCTTTCTAAGCCAGGCTATATGAGAATATATGGAATCAATCGATAATCCAACTAATTCCGTATTTAATAACTGAAATTCTTTCATCATGGAAGCAAATGTCATGAATTCTGTTGTACATACCGGTGTAAAATCGGCCGGATGGCTAAATAGAATAACCCATTTCCCCCGATAATCTTCTGGGAAATTGATATCTCCCTGAGTCGTAACAGCATGAAAAGAAGGTGCTTTATCTCCAATCAGAGGCATCCTGTATCCGTGATTATCCTCCATACGAAACTCCTTATATAGTACTATAATAAATGATATGATAAGGAATGATATGCTGCTACTAAAGTATTTGATTAATCTTCTAAAACCTTTCCATCGGTACTTATCGTGATAACTCTCCAGGGTATCAGCTTATTGCTATTTGATAATGCCATCTTCACTGCTTGAACAATTCCACCACAGCATGGTACTTCCATACGAATTATGGTTATGCTGTTAATCTCATTCATGGTTAATATCTGTGTCAGTTTTTCAGAATAATCCACCTCATCCAGCTTAGGGCAACCGATTAATGTAATCTTGTTTTTCATGAAAGAGTGAAAATCAGCATATGCATAAGCCGTACAATCTGCTGCGATTAGTAAATTGGCATTTTGAAAATAGGGTGCATTGGGTGGAACTAGTTGAATTTGTACTGGCCACTGTCTTAACATGGAAGGGGAGGCTTCCTTAGTCTTTGTCTGTAGTGTCTCTCGTTTCTCATTCTGATGTAGGTTCATTACTCTGGATCCGGGACAACCCTGTAATGCATGCTGCGTTCCCTTAGCCTCATTCTGCTTGTTTTGCTGCAATTGCTTTTGAAGAATATTTCGTTGTACCTCTTCCTCGTTATATTCCAGTGCTTCCCGTTCTTCAAAACTAATTGCATTGGTAGGACATACCGGGAGGCAATTGCCCAGTCCATCACAATAATCATCCCGTAATAGCTTAGCTTTGCCATCTACTAACCCTATGGCGGACTCATGACAGGCATTTACACACAATCCACATCCATTACACAAATCTTCATTAATTTTTATTATTTTTCTTATCATATTGACCTCCAGGTTATTAGCGTTCTTTATTTAAGACCATTATAGCAAACCTGAATGACCAAAGTGTAGCTTTGGCTACATTATAATTAGATTTAGCTGATTCCTTTTAAGAGAGAAAAACTGACTGAAGTAACAGTAAATAAGGGCCATGCATTCAAGGCTCCTACTCGTATTACAACAGTCAGTATACATCTTACCATTTATTATATTAGGTTGTTCTTATGATTATTTTTCGTTATTAGGATACTTCTTTTGCTCCTTCTGTTTTTCTATATAGCATTGATAACACATTGCTGTATAGCGGTCATTGCCACCAAGTAAGATCTGCTCTCCTTCGGTTATGATATTACCATTCTCATCCAGTCGAACATTTACGGTAGCTTTCTTCCCGCAGGAGCATATCGTCTTGATCTCAGTGATGGAGTCTGCTATTTCAAGCAGTCTTTTACTTCCGGGAAACATCCTTGTCCGAAAATCCGTACGAAGTCCGAAACACAATCCTCCCTTAAAATGTTATTATAATATATTTTATTCGAAACACCGTATTAAATACGAAAATTTCCGAATAAACTCTATAGTTGAATGATACCATATATGGACAAATTATTCAATACTACCACAAGATTAAATATCCTTTAATCTTTTTACAATGATGGAACCTAATATACCGATTACTGTTCCGGTTATTGCTCCTGATATTAGCAAAATCGGCAGATAATATGCAATATTAATGTTATCTACAATAATGATTGACATCAGAATTTGTCCAATATTATGGGATACTCCTCCGATAATACTTACACCAACAATACTAAGTTTTTTACTCTTTTGAAATATTATCATTAATATTACGCTAAGTAGTCCTCCTGCAAGACTGAATAGCATGGTGGAAGGATTTCCGAAGGTAAAACCAACCAGAATAATACGAATAATGGATAATACGAATGCTTCTTTGACACCCATTACAAATAAAGCCGTTATTACTACTAAATTAGCCAAACCCACCTTGATACCCGGAACTGGTACTGGTAAGAGAAATAAAGACTCAATATAGCTTAAAATAAATGCAAGTGCTACAAGCAAACCATAGGTTGCAATCTTCTTTGGTTTCATTATATTCTCCATTCTTCTGAACATCGTTAATATGGTGCCAGTATAGTATTCTTAAAGTAACTTAATGTATCATTGTATCTATTTATTGTGCGATAATATCCACATCATTTTCTTTACCATCTATCACTTCAATCACGACCTTATTCGGGAGGCAGACGATTGTTTCATGGTTATAATGAATCTTATTGTGCTTAACACAGAGTTTGTCCGGACAGCTTGCATCAAGCATATCCACGTATCCATCTTTAATCTCAAAGGAGTTCCATTCTCCGTTCTCTCCTTTGATTGTATAGGATTTATTTTCACTTAAGCTCAAGGTGTCATATTCCTTGCCATTCACCGTTATTCGAACAGTACTCCCCTCATCCTTGGTTATATTCCAATAGATCATTGCTGCTAGTCCTAATAACAGTACGATCCCTATTAAAATGAAATCGTTCTTTTTTATCATAGTATAACCATACCTTTCCATCGGCTAAAAGCTTCAAATTCACTCGTTTACTTTCTTATTTATTTGTAGCAAACCAAGGTTACTTGACAATAGTAATATCAACCCGATTAATTGTCAAGCAAGCTTCACAGCATTGTAGTATATAAAGACAGGTAAATATATCCTTCCATGTTTAGCTTTTTCAATTTATCTCCATACTATATTTAACTGTACCACATTAAAATAATGGTATCTTGTAAATATCAGAAACAGTAATTGAAAGAGGAACGAGTATGAATAATCTTAATCGTAAATCATTTACCACAAACTTCCTTATCAAAGTCCCCAATATACGATTATTCTTAATCTGTATCACCATTCTTACAGTAGTAACTGGCTGTAGCTCTCATGAAGAGATAATGCATAAGATTAAAACTAATGATTATATCACAAAAACGGAACTTCTTCTAAACACAGTAGTAACCATTAATCTGTATGATAAACAGGATGAGGACATATTGGAGGAATGCTTTGATATCATCAGAAAATACGAGGCGATTTATTCACGAACTATGGAAAGTAGTGAATTATACGCCGTGAATCAGGGCATCGCTCCACATACCGGCTTAACCTATTCCATATCGGATCAATTGGCTGATCTGATAGAATATGGTTTGTATTATAGTGAATTAGGACAAGGAGCATTTGATATATCCATTGCTCCCATTACCTCTCTCTGGAATTTCACCTCAGGAATTACCCAATTACCTGATCCAATAACGCTTCAAAATGCTCTGACCTATGTAAATTACAGAAATATAAAACTGGAAGGAAACCTTCTTACTTATGCAAAGAAAGGAACTCAACTTGATCTAGGTGCTATAGCAAAAGGTTATATTGCTGACCGTGTTAAGGAATACTTAATATCCATGGACGTTCATAGTGCTATGATCAATCTGGGAGGTAATATCGTATGTTTGGGAGAAAAACCCGATGGTACCCCATTTCACATCGGCATCCAGAAACCATTTGCTGACCGTAATGAAACCCTGGCAGTTATGGATATCCGTGACCGTTCTGTTGTTACCTCCGGAATATATGAACGTTTCTTTGTTCTGGATGGAATAACCTATCATCATATTATAAATCCCAAAACCGGCTATCCGTACAGGAATGAACTGATCTCCATAACAATTATATCGAATGCATCCGTTGATGGCGACGGTTTAAGTACTCTCTGCTTTGCTCTTGGTCTTGAAAAAGGACT
The DNA here is from genome assembly GCF_014174405.1 of Variimorphobacter saccharofermentans. Taxonomy (GTDB): domain Bacteria; phylum Bacillota; class Clostridia; order Lachnospirales; family Lachnospiraceae; genus Mobilitalea; species Mobilitalea saccharofermentans. The sequence goes on from NZ_JACEGA010000001.1 coordinate 2,197,672, forward strand.
GGAATTAATTAAAAGCCTCCCGGATACGTATGCAATATTTATCACAAAGGATTATGAAACATACTATTCAGAAGGCTTTCTTGATACGATTCTATTACATGATTAAGGTACCAATAGTATAAATACAATTCAATGAATATTAGTAAATATACTAAGATGGCGAAGACGAACCTAAGCAATCAAGATACTAATTATTTTCCAGGATATCCGCCAAAGCATCCAGCCAGTCACCTTCAAATAATTCTATCATACCCTTATCGCAAGCAGCAGCAAGCTTAGGATTAATCGGAAGTTTGGCAAAGGCATTAATTCCATATCTGCCTGCCACCTCTTCTACATGACTTTCTCCAAAAATCGGATATTGAGTATTGCAATCCGGACAAACAAAATAAGACATATTCTCAATCAATCCAAGGATTGGTACATTCATCATACTGGCCATTTTTACTGCTTTCCCGACAATCATGGAGACAAGCTCCTGCGGTGAGGTTACTATAATAATTCCATCCAAAGGTATGGATTGGAATACAGTTAAGGGTACATCTCCTGTACCCGGAGGCATATCTACAAACATATAATCTACATCGGACCAGATAACATCGGACCAGAATTGTTTTACGGTTCCAGCAATAATAGGTCCTCTCCACACAACCGGATCGGTTTCATTTCCCAATAAAAGATTTATAGACATCACATCAATTCCCGTCTTACTCTTTACAGGAAAAAGTCCCATTTCATTTCCTTTCGCCTTTTCATGTAAACCAAACGCCTTCGGAATAGAGGGTCCCGTAATATCCGCATCCAGAATTGCTGTATGATATCCCCTGCGATTCATGGATACAGCCAGTAGTGATGTCACAAGGGATTTTCCCACTCCACCCTTTCCACTGACTACTCCAATGACCTTCTTAATATTACTTAGCTCATGGGGTTGAACAGTAAAATCATTCTTTTCTTTTCTGTCTCCGCAGCTAGAGCTGCAGCTTTCACAATTATGATTACAATCGCTCATGTCATTCTTCCTTTCATTTCTGTTATTCCTACAATCGAAATAACTCTATTTCATTGGCTTAAGTATGCCAGATAACTTCTTGCTCCATTGTAAATCAAGTTATGAACATAAGTCAAATATTATTTTGTCCACATCCACTCGCCTAGAACAACCGCATCACATCAAGAATATGATGATATATAACATAATGAAAGGAGCTGACTATATTGTGATTCTCTATTATATAAACACGTTCATAATGGCGGCTGCACTGCTTGGTTTTCTCTCTGAGAATGTTGTATTAATCACGATTGTAGGTATATTCCTGCTTCTGTTAGTCGTGAACTTTTTCCGAATCAAGAAAAAGAAACAAAAAAAACATGAAGTAATCCGTCCGGTAACCGATGTAATCGGAAGTATCCCGGAACGTGTTGAAGAATTAAATCAGGAACTAAAGCCTTTTGGTTTTGCCTATGAACCGTATCAAGATATATTTTACTCCATTATGTATCCTTGGCAACGAGAAGTAGGCTATTGCCGATTATATGACGAAGCATGTGCTCCACTTAGCATGATCATAGATTCAGAACCTATTAAATTCAATTACGATGGACGAAAATGGCTGATAGAATTCTGGAAGGGCCAATATGGTATGAATACTGGAGGAGAAGTAGGTATTTATTACACAACAGGTTCTGATATAAATATTCCTGGAATATTTAACGACACCTTCTACTATTGTGTAAAAGACGAGGATTGCATTCATATGTCCTTCGCCTTAAGAAAGAATGGAAATCTCCTTTTCACCAGAAGCGGATATCATTGGTGGCTTACCGGATTTAAGTTGGGAGAGTTTTCAAAGCCCTCCGAACTAACCATGGATATTGTGTTAGATTTGTATGATAAACGGATGGTTAATGCCTTTGTGGAAGCATTGGAAAAGATGGGTTATGAGGAAGATGAATTTGCTGTTCGAGATACCAGAGTTATGGTTCACTTTGATAAGCCTCATTCGAAACAGCCATCAACACGTACTACCTTTACTGATTTTATCATGCAAAGAAATAATGAAGCCTTTTGCAACGCTTATCAATACCTCACAGAAGCATATGTAGATACTCTCGACAAGCTGGAAATCGTGAGAAACGAATCCCCGAATATGTACAATCAAATTCTTGGAGTAGGTAAACCAAAGGCTGTTTATGACGCCTTTGAAAAAATCAGAGGTTGGTTAAGGAAGGATTAGTCGAAAGGAAGTGAGGACAATGTCAGCATCTAAGCGCTTATCTAGGGTCTTTTCCAATTCAAAAGTAATACCTTTTGATGAAAACTCCAGAATCGTTATTATGAGCGACTGTCATCGGGGAAATGGAAGCTGGGGCGACAATTTTTCAAATAACCAGAATCTGTTCTTTGCAGCACTCTATCATTATTACGAAAACGGATATACCTATATAGAACTTGGTGATGGAGATGAATTATGGGAAAATCGGACGATTGATGACATCATAAGCGCTCATAGTGATGCATTTTGGCTAATGTCCTTATTCTATCAAGATAATCGTTTCTATATGTTGTATGGGAACCATGATATCATTAAGAAAGACCATCATTATATTAAGACCAAATGTAATTCCTATTATTGTGAAAACGTCAACTCTAATATTCCATTATTTCCAGGTATCGATATTACTGAGGGAATTATTCTGAAATATCGTAGTACAAATGATCTGATATTTTTAACACATGGTCATCAGGGAGATGTTCTCAATGATACACTCTGGAGATTATCCCGTTTTCTTGTGCGGTACCTTTGGCGGCCCCTGGAATTGATAGGAATTAAAGATCCTACTAGTGCAGCAAAGAATAATCAAAAAAAGAATATGATTGAAAGAAACTTAAGCAATTGGGCAAACACCCATAAAATAATATTAATATGTGGACACACTCATCGACCAGTCTTTCCGAAGGTTGGAGAAGCTCCTTACTTCAATGATGGAAGCTGTGTACATCCCAGATGCATTACTGCTCTTGAAATACGAAATGGAACCATATCCCTGGTAAAATGGGCTACCATGACAAGACCGGATCGAACACTATTTGTTGGACGGGAGGTTCTTGAATCTCCCATCCGGCTTGAAGACTATTTTCATGCATTAGAAGAAAAGAGCTAGCGAGCTCTTTTCTTCTTTTTTACTGAATACCCGAATTTACCCAGTAATTCACCAAGTCCATAATATTCTCCATGGGAATAAACTATCAATCCCGCTTTATTTAAATGAAAGCGACCGTCTTCATCCATTAATTTCTTATCAACCGCAACACTTACCACCTCTGCCAGAAACATATCATGGGTACCTAGCGGTATAATTTCTTTAACCATACATTCCAAACCAACCGGACATTCTCCTATTAGTGGTGCTCCTACGATTCTTCCCCTTACCGGAGTGAGTTTCATTTCCTTAAATTTATCAACGGTTCTTCCTGATATTACGCCGCAATAATCTGCTTTCTTCACTAAATCCTTTGTCACTAAATTGATAACAAACTCCTTACTGTCTTTTATAAGATCATAGGAGTAGCGTTCTTTTCTTACAGATATCGATACCATCGGAGGGCTGCTGCATACAGTTCCTGCCCATGCGATGGTTATGATATTCGGCTTTTCATCCACCCTGCCACAGCTGACCATAACTGCTGGAATAGGATAGAGCATATTTCCCGGCTTCCAAAACTCTTTTTCCATAGTTCTTAATCTCCTTAATCATCCAGTTGCTTTGTTCTCCATTCTATCCATTTTCAGCTATCGTGTCAACGATGGAACACAGTATATCATTTAGGGACGGGCATTATTTGAATATGTTTTTACAAAAGGGAAACCTTGGTATAAATCATTGATTTTCTGATATACTATATAGGGCTTGTATATGATTTAGAAAGGAGAAACGCATATGAAAGCATCCGTTGACCAAGATGGCTGCATCAGTTGCGGATTATGCATTGATGTATGCCCTGAGGTTTTTAGCTACAATGAGAACGAAGTATCACAGGCAATTGAAGGTGACATACCTGAAAATTGTCTGGAGCGGGCTGAAGAGGCAAGGGACGGCTGTCCCGTTAGTGTCATTGATTTATTTGAATAATCAATGATATCGGGCTGTTGCACAAACTGATATGGATAGAACACCCCAATCATATCTCATATCTCATTTGTGCCCAGCCCGTTTATCATACTTAAATCTTTCTGTTGAAATATTGATAAAGAAATAATATTATTGATAAAGTATATAGTTGTATAAAAAATATTTAATTAAAAGGAGATAATATTATGCTTTTTATTCATGAATCAAATAAAATATATTCCACTGACCAGAACAATCATATGGTTGCAGTTGTAACGTTTCCAAAGGTTAGCGATACTGTTGTAAATATCGATCATACCTTTGTTGACTCTTCCCTACGTGGTCAGGGTGTTGCAGGAAAACTGATGGAAGAAGCCGTATCCCATCTGCGGGAGAATAATTTGAAAGCCAGGCTTTCCTGTAGCTATGCAGTTAAATGGTTTGAAGAACATCCGGAATGCAGGGATGTCCTAGAGAAATAAATGTTAAACGATACTACTCAGAAACCAGTTCATATACTGAGATTTTCTTTATCCGTACAGCGGCAAGTAATGTTATAAAATAAGAAACAACACACATCAACAGGCATATTCCGATAAGCCATGGAACTGGTATAATAAACGTTGCTTTCATAATGCCTATGGTACGGAAAATGATGGATATAAAATTATTAAGGAACAGTTTTCCTATAATACATCCAGTAAATACACCAAGTAATATAACGGATAAGATGCTGATTAATATTTGCTGCATCAGCTGTCGGCTTGTATAACCGATTGCCTTTTGAACCCCATATTCTTTCTTTCTGCGAATAATCATTGCTTTTATAATTAAATGAAGAATAAGCGAAATAATTATGATGGCAATTATGATCATTATGATTGCGATACTGTTACAAATGTTCATGTAAGCACCTAGTGCTGCCTGGATTGACTCATTATAGTCATAAACTTCTTCAATCTGATTCTGATACTTATCTTCCAGTAGAGATATCATCGCTTTTGTCTGAGTCTGATCATATAGATAAATCGTCATCTGCTTTTCCTGATACTCCGGCTTAATCATTCGGTAAGCCTCCGTAGTCATAATTACATCTCTTCCCATATAATTAGCACTCTGTGTTAAGCCGGTAATTATATAATCTGCCTCTGTATTTCCCAGCTTAACTGAAATCATGTCTCCGATTCCCTTACCAAGATTGCTTGCCAGTAAACCGTTCATTGCAATTTCATTTTTATATTCTGGGGCTCTGCCTTTAAATATCATATCATTGTCATACAGGGAGTAATCCTTTGTTATCTTGGTCATCCCACTTACTCCATTTATGGTAACCATATAATCCGAATCATTCATATAAGCTTTACGAACCTTAGGCATGTCATTAATTTCTTTCAAGAAATTCTCAATATTAGAGGAGTCAGTTACCTTCAGTTCGATGGAAATTGGCTCCATACCCATTAAACTGATAAATGACTCCTGATGATAGGAAATGTTATAAAACATTACGACAGCAAATATCATCATGAGACAGGTTGCTATGGTAATCAAAAATACCATGATATTTTGTCTGGTATTCTCATACATCAGTTTAAGTGCTAAGGAAGGTGAAAGTCCAATACGACTATGTTCCAGCGGAATATGATTTTTCTTAAAGCTATGATTTCGAAGTCCTCTCCTGAGCATTACAACCGGATGGAGATTACGCAGCTTTTTTGTAGAAAGGAACGTTATCGCAAAGACAAGAAGCAATAGCCCTCCTAAGGTAATAACTGAGGTACTCAGATCAAAACTCTGTACCCATACTACTCCTGTCTGAGCCGCAAACATTGCTGATAATGGTTTTGTACCAATATAAGATATGGCAATACCTATAACGCAGGCAAGGAGTGTGATTAATAAATACTGCAGCTGAAGAAGGAGCGCAACCTGACTGTTCGTATATCCAATGGCCTTAAGTACTCCGACATTAGCCATTCCATCCTCTATATTATTCTTTAGCCGAAAATTAATGATGATTGCTCCGATTAATACAATGATAAGTGCAAATGATACGATAATAATAGATCCAATATTGGAGGTCATGGTACGAACCTGTTTCACTGTGGTATAATCTGCATCCCAGATACCATTTAACTCATTCATAAAATCGTTTTCAAGATAAGCATTTTGTAATTTAACCGAATCCTCCCTATTTTCCAGTTTTGCAGATATCACCTTACATTTGCTCTGATATTGCTTTTGGAAGCGATCGTAGGATGCTTGTGGCAGTTGAAATCCCATTGCTCCTATATTCGTACTTCCATAGATAATATCCTCCGTAAAGCCAGCAATCCGAAACGAATATTCCTCTTTATTAAATCGTATCTTAATGGTGTCTCCTAATTTATACCCACCTCCGGATTTTAATATATACGGTACAAGAATGTCGGTATCTCCCTTTATATCAACCTCTCCTATTGTTGAAAATTGTGAATAGCTTTTATTCTTATCCGCATTTTTTAATATCACTATACAGGAATATTCACTATTCAGGAAATCAAAGGATGCCATTGGTATGTACAATGCCTCTTCTATGGTCACACCGATTACACCATCATAATCCCACATTCTATCTTCCATATCCTGAATATAATGATCTTCCGGGATGCAAACCACATAATCGGCAGAATTCAAAGCATTTGCTCTCTCATCATAAAAATTACCGAAATTACTATAAGTTACTAAACCGAGATTTAAGAATAAGGCTGATAATAGTAAAATAATAAACAAGGATATCATTGAACTTTTATTCTTTTTGATACTTGTATAACAATGCATTAAAATTAATCCCATATTACTCCTTTCTGAAAGCTACCAACCCATCTCTTTTAAGAAGCTATCCAGTTTTTCATTTCTCTCAGTATTTTTTGTTCCATCATATTTACCCAAATTACATTCGCCACAGATTGCTCCGTCACGTAAATATAGAATTCGGTTTCCCCTTCTCGCCGATTTTATATCGTGTGTAACCATGATAATACTTTGTTTCTTTTGATTTAGCTCAGTAAGCAGATTCATGACACTATTGCCGGATACAGAATTCAGAGCACCTGTTGGTTCATCCGCAAAAAGGATCTTAGGTTGATTCACTATTCCACGAATGACTGCACACCTCTGTGCTTCCCCACCGGACAACTGAGTCGGGAACTTATTCCAATCCACCTCTGTTAATCCAACTTTTGCTAGAAGTTCCTTTGTATATCGAACTATCGATTTTCGATCCTTATTTATCAATAGACCAGCCGATAGGCAGTTGTCTAATACACTCATGGAATCTAATAAGTAATTTTGCTGAAATACAAAGCCACAATTCTTTCTGCGAAATAAAGCCAGCTTATCCTGACCGTATCCAGTTATATTTTCATCACCAAAATAGATTTCACCCAGAGTTGGTTTATCCATACCGGATAAAGCATATAGCAATGTTGTTTTTCCTGAACCAGAGGCACCCATGATGATTGTAAAATCACCATCATAGATTTCAATATTGAGGTTCTTCAGTACATGCTGCTGTTTTCCCCCTGAAGAAAAGGATTTACTAAGCTGTTTCGTTCTAAGAATAATATTTTCCAATTTTCATCCTCCTAATAATACCAGTATATTATGCGATATTCATTTCACAGTTTTAATCAGATTTTTGATACCATAACCTTATACGATAACAAAGAGTCTGGCTTGCCAGACTCTCGCACCGAGCGCGGTTAGCCTAAGCGAACATATATATTACGCGCGAGTGCGTATCCAGTAGCGCATTTTTTAATTCATAGGACGCAATTTCCTATGAATTAAAAATAGCTGTGAGGTTACTCACAGCTTGATATTACCACTATAAATCTTACAAGGTCTTTAGTTGTTTCTAACACAATTCTTAACTAAATCTTAAATCGTTATTACCGGCTAAAGTAAGACTGATCTTAACAATAAAACCATGATCATTATAACAATCAATCTCTCCTCCCATTACTTAAAAAGGAGATACAGTCTCCTCCGGTTAGTACATAATGGGTTTTTACATCAAATATATTGAAATATTCTGCTGTTGCTTCCGCTAACGCTTTTTCATCATCCACTACCAGACAGTAATAATGCATGTAAACCTCCATTCCAGCACTTGCCTCTGTTGTAAATATTTATTTTATGATATCACATACGTTTATATTTTTCCAGAATAATTGGTGGAGGTTTACACTTTATAGTTACAATTCATCCCAATATCTTATTCAATACTCTTCAAAGATTCAACCATATTTATTTTTTTCAATTTGTAATACATTACAAAATTAACGAAAGCAGAAAAGAAAAAGGTCAAAAGGATACTATAGATATAACTGCTAAAATCAATATTCCTTCCGAACATGACCAGATCAATCTCCACTGTGGTAATGACATAGCGATGTAGAAAAATCCCCATAAATACGCCTACAATACTCCCGATTATGGTGAGTATTATATTCTCACGGTAAATATAAGCAGCTGTTTCCGGATTATAAAAGCCCAGTACTTTAATGGTTGCCAGCTCTCTTCTACGTTCATTTATATTTATATTATTCAAATTATATAATACGATGAAGGCCAAAGCTCCGGCTGCAATGATCAAAACCCAAATCACAATATTCAAGCTTACCAGGACATTTTCAAGAAGATTCTTAAAATTACTAATATAATCAATTCCTGTGGTTGCGTTCAACTGTAAAAGTCGATTTCCGATACTCATCTGATCCTTCTCACTCAGTTCTGACATTGATAGTAAAAAGGAGTTATATTCCGACTCTTCCTGAAACAGCTCTTTATAAAGCTCCGGTGTCATATATAAGTAATGAGTCATATAATTCTCTGTAATTGCAGATACCGTTACTGACGCTTCTTTATCTCCCTCATGTATGATAATCTCATCACCAGCATCGATCCCTAATTTCTTTGAGATTTGCTCCGTAAGAATCACTCCATCATCCGTTAAGGTTATTTTTTCATGATTCGTTCTTTTCCGTAAAACAATAAAATCTTTAAGATAAGAAGTCTCCATAGGAACATACATGGTTACTTCCTTTGTCTCTTCCCCAAAGGTAATATCGATTACATTGGTCTTTACTGGGATGGAGCTAACATCCTCTATTTCATCCAATTCAGTCTGTAATTTAGCTTTATCCTCAGTTGTTGCTTCCTGATCTATTGAGACTGAAGCATCATATAACATAATTTCATCAAATTGTCTGGTATATATTACGAAAATCGAATCCTTTAAGCCAAAACCTACTAAAAGGAGTGCCATGCATCCGCCGATACCAAAAACCGTCATAAAAAAACGTTTTTTATAACGCATAAGATTTCGGACGGTAGCCTTCCACGTAAAGGAAAGCCTTCTCCAAAGAAATGTGATACGTTCCATAAATACTCGTTTCCCATTTTTCGGAGGCTCCGGTCTCATAAGTTGTGCAGGCTTTGCAAGTAATTCTTTATAGCAGGCGAAAAAGGTAGCTAAACCAACACATAAAACGGAAAACACCGTTGCTAGTACGGTATAATACCAATTGAATGGAGTTATCACCTCTGGAATATTGGGATACATCATTTTATATGCATTGATAATAATCATCGGCAACACCTTCAATCCAAGGGCAGCCCCTGCCAAGCTTCCTACTAAGGTAGCTATGAATGCATAAAGTATATATTTTGATGCGATCGTCAGCTTTGAATATCCCAATGCCTTTAACGTACCTATCTCAATTCTTTCTTCTTCTACCATTCTTGTCATTGTAGTAAGACTGATTAGCGCTGCCACCAAGTAGAAAATAACCGGAAATACCTTACCAATTGCACCAATCCGTTCTGCATTCTGTTCAAATTCTACATAGGCCTCAATACTTCCACGATCAAGCACATACCACTTTGGCATTTTCAGCTTTGCTAGTTCTGCCTCTGATTCCTGAATTTGCTTTTCCGCTTCTTCAAATTTCTCCTGTACCTTGTCTGATTCGGCAGCTAACTTCTCTAAGGAAGCTTCCAGCTCCAACTCACTTAATCCGGAATTCTCAAGCATGAGCTTACTTTGTTTTAATTGCTCCTCTGCTTTTTCTCTCTCGGAGTTAAGCTCCTGCTTCGCTTGTTGAATTTTATCATAAGCCGGGTTATACAATTCTTCATAACGTATCTGATTTTGCTTGTCAGCTATTTTCTTTATGTTATTAACAACTGAATCAACACAATCATCATATTCCTGTGAATAAGCAGTCATATCCTTCGCTTCTGCTACAGATACATAGACAGCGGAATAAGCCTCCATTTGAAACAGTTCAGGCTGAAGTACGATAAAGCTATTAACCTCCCCATCCCCAATATCAGAGCTTCCCCGTTGAAAGGACAGATAATAAGAGGTGGATCCTATTCCTACAATGGTAAAATCATCCCCTTTGATTCGATCAGATAACGGTTGATTTGTACCTGATTCAAGATGAATATGATCTCCTAGCTGATATCCAGTAGTAGTGATAAAGAACTCATCCACCAGTACCTCATTTTCAGACTGTGGCATTCTGCCCTCACTTACATTGATCAAATTCAATTTACTGGTTGCACTCATTGCTTCCAGAACTAATTCATTCCCATCCGCATCACAAACTACATGTGTAGAATATGCTGCTTCAACCTCATCTACCCCATCAATTTTTGAAATTTCTGCTACATCTTTATCTGTTAGACCTAGAGTGCCTAAGACACGGATATCCATCAGATTACTTTCATCAAAATAATGATCTGCTGTTAGCCTCATATCCGGATTTGTAGCCCGGATACCCGCAAAAAATGCTACCCCTAAAGCAACTATTAGTAATATAGAAAGGAAACGGTTAAAGCTTGTTTTAATCTCCATAAAAAAGTCTTTACGTATTGCTTTTTTCATTGCTCCCTCCATTGTCTACCATTCAATGGTATCCACCGAAACCGGATGCTCATTTTTCATGACCTGAGATACTCTACCATTCTTTACTTTAATGATCCGATCTGCCATAGGGGTTAAGGCTGAGTTATGTGTGATAACGATTACTGTCATATTTCGTTCTCTGCAGGTATCCTGAAGAAGCTTCAGAATTTGCTTACCTGTTTGATAGTCAAGAGCCCCGGTTGGCTCATCGCATAGTAGCAGCTTTGGATTTTTCGCTAAAGCTCTGGCAATTGCCACTCTTTGCTGTTCTCCTCCGGATAGTTGAGCGGGGAAATTATCCATTCTGTCACCCAATCCAACCTCCTTCAATACCATTTCCGCGTCCAAAGGATTTTTGCAGATCTGAGATGCCAGCTCCACATTCTCCTTTGCTGTAAGATTCTGTACTAAATTATAGAATTGAAACACAAAACCTATATCATCTCTACGATATTTCGTAAGCTGCTTCTCGTTATAATCTGTAATATTAATTCCGGCAATTTGAACGATACCTTCTGAAGCCGTATCCATTCCTCCAAGTATATTTAATACGGTGGTTTTTCCTGCTCCACTGGGACCGACTATTACGACAAATTCTCCTTCTTCTATTGAAAATTCCACTCCATCCAGAGCATGAATCTCAATTTCTCCCATCCGATACGTTTTTCTGACCTTTTCCATTTTAATAAAATCCATCAAACATCCTCCATCGATATCCCAAGAATAATTAGTAAACTAGTTGGAATGTCCTCCCTATTTTATAATTCTTATTATCGTTATACAAGTAAAGAAATATAAAGATATTATAAAATATTTCTTACATTTTGATCGGTCTCATCCCATCCATTCCTATTTTACATTACTTCCAAGAAATAATTTTAACGAAACTGTAAATCCTATTAAATAAGCGTAGATACATTGATCATATAGAAATCGCAGTATAGAAATGAGGTATAACATGAACTTATTAAAAATTGCAATTTCATCCTTCGGAACATTAATTGCTTTGTTTTTATTTACAAAAATCTTGGGTAATCGCCAAATGTCACAGCTTAGCATGTATGATTATGTAAGCAGTGTTACAATTGGTTCCATTGCCGGAGAAATGTCGATCTTATCCTCCGATAGTTTTCTTGAACCTCTAGTTGCTATGGCTGTATTCAGTATCTTAACCTATATTATATCCTACCTAACCTGCAAATCAATCTATCTAAGACGTTTTTTTGAAGGTCCTGCTCTGCTTTTATACCAGGATGGACAGATATATGAAAAGAACCTTCTGAAGGCGAAGCTGGATATTGATGAACTGTTATCCTCTTGTCGGTTAAGCGGATATTTTGATTTAGAGGAGATTCATACAATTTACTTGGAATCAAATGGTATGCTTAGTATCCTGCCTAAAGCAATCAGTCGTCCAGTGAATCCTAAGGATATGCATATGGAACCAGAGCAATCATTACCCTTAGCGAATATTATCATTGATGGCAAGATTCTCCCAAAGGTTTTAAATATCATTAATAAAAATGAGACATGGGTCTATCAACAGCTTAAGAAGCATGGCATTAAAAACATCGAGGAGGTTATTCTTGCATCCTATGATTTTACCACTGATTCCTTGAATATTTATATAAAATTCCATAGGAAAATGATTCGTGACATTTTTGAATAGGAATAGATATCAAGCTGAAAACATAAAATATTACAAGTTTTAGTATACAAGGATGTCTAAAAATGGTCGGACATTTCAAAGCAAAACATATTATTCTCTGCGAGCTAATCGTTTTATGTATCCTGGCATCTGCCATTATCAAACAGAATATTGATAAGGAGGCCGCTGCCTTTGCATCAATGTACGATAAGGAAAAGGAATATATTAAATGGGTGAACTTTGATGTTACCTGCAAAGCTTTAGAGCAAGCTTATAAAGCTGACGTCGAGTCCCAAACCGAGGAGGTAAAACTAAACTGGATTGAACTACTTGCCTGCCTCGGTAATAAATATGGTGGAGACTTTTCAAGATATAAGGATAAGCATCTGAAAGAGCTGGTAGATAAATTAAAATCAAAGGAAGAAACCATTGAGTCCATAACAGAGAATATGAAATACTATGATTATTATTATGAAGCTTATAATGCTGTATTAGGAGGTATGGTAGGAAAATATAAAATTGAAGTCCCGGATGATACGGTTCCCGGAGGAAAGCGATGGGAAGAAAAGTATGGTCTTAAAGTGTTCCTCCCAATCGCAAAATATTATCCCTTTAGTCATTTTGATGATTTCGGAGTGTCCAGAAGCTATGGATTTAAAAGAAAGCATTTAGGACATGATATGATGGGTCAGGTCGGGACGCCTATCATTTCGGTAGAATCCGGTATTGTTGAGGCCCTTGGTTGGAATCAATATGGTGGATGGCGTATTGGCATTCGTTCCTTTGATAAAAAACGTTATTACTACTATGCCCATCTTAGAAAGAACTTTCCTTATAATAAATCTTTACAGGTAGGTAGTATTGTTCAGGCAGGTGATGTCATTGGGTATCTTGGAAGAACCGGCTATAGTAGCTCAGAAAATGCGAATAATATTCAAACACCCCATCTTCATTTTGGTTTGCAATTAATCTTCGATGAGTCACAAAAGGAAGGAATGAATGAAATCTGGATTGACTGCTATGATTTAATTCTTTTCTTGAGCCGTAACCGTTGTGAAACTGTGAAAGATCCGGAAACTAAGGAATACCACAGAGTTTATCAATACATCGATCCAATTGCAGAGCATTATATCAATCACAGTATTTACAAATATAATGATGCGGAATTTGAGATTCATATCTATGAATAATAGGCTGCTTAATTCTGTTTCACTATCTTCTTTCTTCGTATTAGGCAAATAAATGCCATAAATAATGGTATAACATACTGGAACACAAGGTTGAGATTTACAATCAAATTCTGATATAAAAACCGGAATTCAAACTGGGTACTGCTAATATAATAGGTTAAATAAAATACAATCATTGACAAAGGAGCATAAAGAAAATAACAGTCTTCCTGAATATGAAAAAGCCATTCAAAGCACCGTAAAAATAATACAGTAAAAATACAAATAGCAATAAAATCAGAAAGTATACATATCAAGGTAACAAGAACCTCAAACCGTTCAAAAATATTAAAAAAGGAGATGCTTTTTACTGTGATATAGAATGGAAAAGGCAAATCTGCCGTTAAACTGGTTCCTGAGATACCAAATGTAAAAAAGGTTATGACAAAGGAGAGGATTGTAAAGGTAAGAATCCCAAACCATAGCTTTCTTATATGTTGTGAAGTAATACGAATTCCAAACTTATCTGCAAAAAAGAGTGCAATAATGATATTTCCTCCAACAGTAATAACATTACGGGATGCAACAATCGTCTCTGGTAAATGTATCGTTGACACCGGGTACAAATAATCCGAGCGTATTCTGGTAAACGCACACAAGAATAATATAGCAAATAATATAAGAACAGTTCCCAATGTAAGCTCTGAGAAACGAAAAATCGTCTTCATTCCATGTAATAACGCATAAAATACTATGATAAAAAGAATGACCATAAAAAACTCAGAACTAGTCTTCGGCATCAAGGTAAATTGCATGGTCATACTGTAGATGGATACTTTCGCTGTAAGAGCAAGTAAAATCCATAATAAATATGCCAAAACCAGTATTTTCGAAATGAACTTACCAAATAACTGAACCATAATTTCATACAAATTCAGTCCTGGAAAGGAACGAATAAGTAAAATAATAATGGCAGTAAGCGGAATCGTAGCAAATATAGACCATAATGGGCTGAGATATCCACTTCTGCCTGCCTCTTGGGCAAGTGCAGTTGGTACTTGTCTTAGGATGGTAGACACTGATATAAATAGGAACATAAAGGTAATCTGTCGTAATGATACTTCTCTATTCATATTTGGTTACCTCACTTCATATACTTATCCATTAGATATGATAAGCTTGGTAGATACGGATTTACAATGTAGATGATGCCCATGGCAATCCCTATCAAAGAAAGAAATAAATATAAAACCATACTTTTCTTATCGTGTAACAGCTTTTTCTTCTGCTTTATAAAGGTATATATTAATGTAAATGAAAATACATAAATCATCTGAATCCCTCTTCTTCTTTAATATGTTCCCAATATGAATGATTTTGATATTTTCGATTTCAATTGATAACGGTATTCTATCTTTGCAATCCGTTCCGACCAATCTCCCTCTATGCTTTCCCATTCATTATAATTCTGATTTTCGATGACTCTGGCCAGACCAAGGATATCTCTTCCTGTATTGATGGAATAGTTCACCGGTTTCTCAATTATTGACAAAATGTATTGATTCTGCTGGTCCGTAAGCCTCTCCAATACTTCAGGAATAAATATATTTCCCTTTGTGAGAACTTCCTTCATCATTGTTTCAAAGTCCATTTTGATGGTTACAACTACCTTTTTATTCCTCAATTCGGCCTTTAGCTTTGTTTTCGTATAGGAAACCATTAAACTTGCCTGATCCTGTAAATAGATCGGATAACTACGCATGATGTTTTTGATAAAATTAACACCATCCGAGGTTTCACGGTCAAGATAATCACTAAGCTTTAATTCATCAAATACAGCATAGCCCTCGATAACATAACCGGACTCTTCCGCGATAAGATATGGGATTAATGTACTGGATAAGCTCTGTTTCATATCATTTAGTATATTAACCATGGTGTTGTCATTTCTGGTGAGTATTTCCTGCTGCTTTTGCTCGATTGCTTCCAAATCCTCATGTATGATTTGATCATTTTCAATTCCCTGTTTTACGAAATCAGAAGCCTTTCTATCCTTTATAATATAAATTAAAGCTTCCATTTTAATTGTTTCATCCCTGGATAAAAAGTCCAAGCATCGATCAAGTCCCATTTCTGCTGCTTCCTGTCCTATGAGAAAGGATCCAGCCTGGGCAATGGAGATTGCTTTCTTATTCTTATCCTTTAGATCCTCTAAAGCCTCATAGGGAGTTGCACCTTTCCCCTCAGCCAGCTCTTCCTCTCCAGAACCGGCACCCTTTTCAGGGTCTGCACCTCCACCTGTACTATACAGAGCATTCACCACATATTCTCCTTCGAAATGATCGATACAAATAACCAGTGCTAGATTTATTTCATCAATTTCTCTTCTGCTCATATCATGCGTGCAACCGTAAAGAAGAGTTATATTAAAAAGTATTAAAAACAGGAATATTATTTTTATGAAACGACTCTTAATTTTCATATTTTGCTATCTTCTCCCTGTCATTTTGTTTTATACGGTTCTCTGATGCAATCTTCTGTGGTCTCTTCGTAAAATATCGAATGGGGTATCGAAATAATGTATCCTTATGATTACTTTCATCGATGTCTACAAAAGGAGATAAATAAGCAACTCCATAGTTATCAAGACTGCATAGATGAGTAAATAGAAGAATCAATCCTATGGCCAAGCCAAAAAAGCCTGCTAAAGCAGCTAACAGTGAGAAGGTAAAGCGTATAACCCGAATCCCACTGCTTAAGTCCTGGTTCGGCATAATAAATCCTGCGATACCAGCAAGTGACACTATGACAACAACCAAGGGGGATAATATATTCGCTGTTACAGCGGACTGTCCCACAACCAGACCGCCCAGAATTGACATAGCGGTTCCTACCGTCTTAGGCAGTCTTAAACCAGCTTCAATCAGTATTTCAAATGCGATCAAAAGCCCCAGCACCTCTGTAGCCGAAGAAAACGGTACATTTTGCTTAGCTGCCTGTGTCGATAGGGCTAATTGTACCGGTAGCATCTGATTTTGATAGGTTGTTGCAGCAATATAAAATGCAGGTAGAAACAGAGTGATAATCATCGCTATATATCGGATCATACGCAAAGATGATCCTACAATAAAGTGGTTTGCATAATCCTCCGGTGACTGCATCAGCATCACAAGCTGGCATGGCAATAAATATACAAATGGAATGCCATCTACAACTAATGCAATTCTTCCATCAGAAAGATTGGCCGATATTCTGTCCGGACGCTGTGAATACATAATCTGAGGAAATAGACTCTTTTTGTTTTCAATCAAATATTCCTCAATAAATGCAGGTGTTGAGATATTATCAATATCAATTTTTTTGATTATATCTCTTATCTTATTTACGGTGTCCATATTTGCTATATTACTCATGTAAACTAACGACATATCCGTTTTAGACACCCTGCCTACACTAAGACTTTCAACAACCAGATATTCTGAGCGAATTCTTCGACGAATTAAAGCCGTATTAACTCTCATAACTTCAATAAAGGCATCTTTAGCTCCTTTTAGTACCATTTCCTCATTCGGCTCTGATATGGAGCGCTTATCAAACATACGAATGTCGTATACAATTGCTTTTTGCTCCCCATCAAAAATGAATGCGACCATTCCGCTAAGAACATATTTTAATAATAATTGATAATCCCCTTCCTCCTTTGTAAATACATGATAGGATCCACCGCTTAAGAGATAGTCCATTACCTGTCGTTCTGTACTGAGATCCTTTAAATTATCATCTGATATAAGCTCTGTAAGGATTGCCTCATCTACTAATTGCGAATTAATTAATCCATCTACACAGAAAAGATGGAGTGTAATACTATTCTGATTAAGCTTTATCGGACGAATCAATACATCTCCACTTTTAGAGAAAAGCTCTTTTATCTGTTTTGAATTAATAATCTGTTCCATAGATTTCCCTCTTTCTCAATTCAACCGCTTCCTATATTTTCTGTGAAAATAACCTTCTTTATTCATAAAAATCTATATTTACACAATAATTGATCAAAATGCATAAATGAGACTTTTGACACCCTAATCCACATAAAGAATATCAATTAAAAAAGGCCGTCTCATTAGACAGCCTTTTCTAAGTCATATTCTTTATGTAGTCATAATCTTATGTATATCTCTTAATCAAACATCTCATTCCATCCCTGACGATTTGGGGCTAATAGTCAGGATTATGTCATAAGTATATTATGTTCTTCTTCTTAAAAGTAATCTTCAGCCATAGCTGAAATATGTACAGGATAAACTTTTCCCTTTGCCATCATACGTAAAAATGTCTCAGCTTCACCTTCATCATCAGTAATATCCTCTATCAGACAATAATTCACATTATTATCCATATCATAGTCTTCTTTATAGCACTCTATGCTATAGAGGGTGTTTTTAAATATAAGATTATAAACTACTTGTAAATTATCAACTTTCACTTTTATCGATTTGTACTTTAGCGATTGTTCTATCATGTAACTTCACCCCGCCTTTTCGTATTTGGAACCGACCACATAAATATCGTTTGACAATTGTATTATACCATATAACTGAATTGTTACGAGTATCAATATATGGATTCTGCTATGTAATTACTAGTATCCGTGGTATTTGATGGAACAACTCCTGGCTATATCCGGTACTACTATAGAAAGCTTCCAAAGTTACTAGGATGATCCAGTCATTATCTTACTCTTCATATGGCAAAAAAGAAAATAAACACATTAAAAAAAGGCCTGCCGAAAGAATTCAACAGGCCCCATTGTAATATATTTACTTCGTTTACATAATATCGTTATGAGAGTAACTCCTGATTTGAGATATTACAGCAAAGGTAATCTATACCGTCTCCCAGTCAACATTGATATTGATTGGATCGGCTCCCGCCATTTGCTTGTATATTTCGTAACGTTCTTTTGCTAACCGCTCGCTCTGGCGGAACAGCTCTTCTGCCTGTTCCGGGAATGACTTCTCAAGTGCACTGTAACGAACCTGTCCCAGAATAAACTCACGGAAGCTTTCTGTAGGTTCTTTTGAGTCCAGTATAAATGGATTCTTACCCTCAATCTTTAAACCAGGATTATATCGGTAAAGATGCCAATATCCTGACTGAACGGCCTTCTTAATGGTAGCCATGCTTCTTCCCATACCTTCCTTTATACCATGATTAATACAAGGTGCATAGGCAATTATGATAGAAGGTCCATGATGCTCTTCTGCTTCTCGAAAAGCCCTTATTAATTGTGTATTATCTGCATTGATGCCTACTTGGGCCACATATACATTCCCATAAGTCATCATCATTCTTCCTAAGTCTTTCTTTCCTTGCTTTTTACCGGAAGCTGCAAATTTAGCAATTGCTCCCGTAGGAGTAGATTTGGAGGATTGACCTCCTGTATTGGAATATACCTCTGTATCAAACACCAGAACATTGATATCCTCACCGGAAGCCATAACATGATCAAGACCTCCATATCCAATATCATATGCCCAGCCATCTCCACCTATGAGCCATACAGACCTTTTAGTCAGGTAATCCCGGTTATCCTTAATTTCCTGTACTAATTGTGTTATCTCTACATCTGTAGAAACAAAATTCTCCAACACATCAAGCACTTTTTTACTTGCTTCCTCCGAAGCCTTACCATCCTGCTTGTAATGAATCCAATCATGAAAGGCTTCCTTAATCTTCTCTTCGATATTCATGGTATTCAGTTTACGCATATTATCTTCCAGCTTATTACGAATTTGCTTTACTGCCAGATACATACCGAAACCAAATTCCGCATTATCTTCAAATAATGAATTTGCCCAGGATGGACCTTTTCCTTCCCGATTGATGGTATACGCTGTACTAGGTGCAGATGCTGCCCAGATTGAGGAACACCCTGTAGCGTTAGCAATCATCATTCGCTCTCCAAATAACTGAGTTAGAAGCTTCACATACGGAGTCTCCCCACAGCCAGCGCATGCACCTGAAAATTCAATCAGTGGTGCTTTAAATTGACTGTCCTTATAGGCAGGACCATATGCAACATTCTCTTTGAAGCTGACATTTTCAACTGCAAACTTCCAGTTTTCAATTTGCATTGGTATCTGAGTCCCAATTGGTTGCATAATTAATGCTTTTCCTTTCGCAGGGCAGACATCTGCACAGTTGCCACAGCCAGTACAGTCCATGGGACTGATCTGTATTTTATAATGATATCCTTCCAAATTCTTACCACTTGCTTTTTTCACCACAAAGGTATCCGGTGCCTTACTAAGTTCCTCATCATCCAATAAGAATGGGCGGATAACAGCATGTGGGCATACAAAGGAGCATTGATTACATTGGATACAGCGTTCTTCAATCCACTCTGGAACATTCACTGCAATACCACGTTTCTCATATGCAGTAGTACCGCTGGGGAAGGTACCATCCTCACGCCCCACAAATGCACTGACAGGTAAATCTCCACCCTTCAGCTCTGACATAGGTCGCATAATCTTTCTGATAAAATCCGGTTCTTCCACACCGGATTGTTTTTCCGAATCTAAGCTTCCCCACTCCTTGGGGATCGATACCTTCTTCACCGATTTTATACCCTGATCAACGGCTTCCTCATTCATTTTAACAACTTTTTCGCCTTTTTTACCATACAACTTTTTGATACGAGCCTTAAGCTCTTTTACGTATATATCCTCTGGCAAGACGTTTGTTAGCTTGAAGAAAGCACCCTGCATTATCATATTAATACGATTTCCAAGTCCAATCTCCTCTGCAATGCCAATTGCATTAATGGTATAGAATTGGACATTCTTTTCAGCTAATTGCTTTTTCATGATATTTGGCAGATTTTCATCCAGCTCTTCTTCCGTCCATTGTGTATTCAGTACAAACACCCCGCCTGGTTTTATGCTTTGTAATAAATCATATTTGTTCACATAGGATTGGTTATGGCATGCCACATAATCCGCATGGGATACCAGGTAGGTTGACTTGATTGGTTCTTTTCCAAATCGAAGGTTCGATATGGTGATACCACCGGATTTTTTTGAATCATAATCAAAATATGCCTGTACATTTAGATCTGAATTATCACCGATAATCTTAATTGCTTCCTTGTTTGCTCCAACAGTACCATCGGATCCCAATCCCCATATCTGGCAGGAAATCATGCCCTCCGGTTCTACCTGGATTTCCTTTACAGGAGCTAATGAGGTCTTTGTCACATCATCGTCAATTCCAATGGTAAACCAGTTCTTGGGCTTTTCTTCTTTCAGATTTTTATACACGGCTTTAATATGAGTCGCATTGGTGTCCTTCGAAGCTAGTCCATATCTTCCTCCATAGATTTCCGGTGCATTGGCATTACCTCGGAAGCATGCACATACATCAAGATATAGAGGCTCTCCTATAGCTCCTGGCTCCTTCGTGCGGTCTAAAACAGCTATTTTCTTTACCGTCTTAGGTAAACAGTTCAGAAAATGCTCTACAGAAAATGGTCGATATAATCTTACCTTTACTAAGCCATATTTTTCGCCCTGCTTATTAAAATAGTCTATGGTTTGTTCTATTGTCTGAGTTACGGAACCCATAGCCACAATGACATATTCCGCATCCTCCGGACCATAGTAATCAAACAAATGATACTCTCTACCGGTATACTCCGTCATTTTTGCCATGTATTCTTCCACAATTGGAATGATATTCTCATAAAAGGGATTCGAAACCTCTCTACCCTGAAAGTAAATATCGGAATTTTGCGCCGTACCACGAATCGATGGGTGATTAGGTGAAAGTGCACGTTCTCGAAAGCTTTTAATTGCCTCCATGTCCACCATATCCGCATAATCGCGATATTCCAGTGCTTCTATTTTTTGGACCTCATGGGAGGTACGAAAGCCATCAAAGAAATGAACAAATGGTAATCTTCCTTTAATCGCTGATAGATGAGCGATGGGAGCAAGGTCCACTACCTCCTGTACGGATCCTGATGCCAGCATTGCACAGCCTGTCTGTCTTGTTGCCATTACATCCTGATGATCACCGAAAATACTCAGAGCATGAGTGGCAATAGCTCTGGCACTCACATGAATTACTCCCGGTAATAACTCCCCTGCTGCTTTATACATATTGGGTATCATTAGCAATAATCCTTGGGATGCTGTAAATGTCGTAGTTAATGCTCCTGCCTGTAACGAACCATGAAATGCTCCTGCCGCTCCGGCTTCCGATTGCATTTCTACCACATTCACCTCCTGTCCAAATATATTCTTTCTTCCATGAGCAGCCCATTCATCGACTACTTCTGCCATACCTGAGGATGGTGTAATGGGATATATTGCAGCTACTTCAGTAAAAGCATAGGCTGCATAAGATGCTGCTGTATTTCCATCCACTGTCATTATTATCTTAGACATATTTTCCTCCAATACTTATATTATTAACATATTTATTTTCTCTCAGAGTCTGCTACCATTGTCAACCCAGTCCTTCGCGTCAATTACTCGTTCTTCGGAGGGTTTATTAACCTGGTCTACCTTATAGTTAGATTCTGAATTTTGCCAGGCGGCAGTTCCTTCATTATTGGTAGGATTAATGGAATCCAAACGCTTATTATTCTTTCCTTGAAAGTTATCCTTTTTCTTTGTAAACATCATCATTCCTCCATTTTTATATTATATTCTGTTTTCATGTTACTAAAATAATTACTATATTCTGTTTCATTGTTTCCGTTTTTTTTAACATCTATTCTATGATTCCATAGAAACCAATCGCTTTTCTCCTGATATAGCCTGAATAGGTGCAATATCCTGTGTAAACTCTAAGGTACCAATAAATTCACCATGTTGATCCTTCACTGCAAAATAACGTATTAACACGTAACGATCTCCCATAGTAATCCAAAAATCTTCATGATCTTTTTTTCCTTCTTTTAGATCATTTACAATCTGCTCCACGATATGAACACTGGCTGGTGGATGACAATTTTGTACCTGACGACCGATAATTGCTTTTGTTCTCGGAAAAATTCGTTCCTTACCCTGTGAAAAATATTTCACAGCTCCATCCTTATCCACAAAAGTAATATCAACAGGCAGAGTATTCAGCATAGCCTCCATCTCTTCCATCGATAGAACTCCTGTCTCGAATTTAAAGTATCCTCTCTCAACAGGCTCTTCTCCATGTCTCTGAATCTTTTCTTCTACATTAATTCGAACCGGTTTCCATATCTGCTTCGGTTCATAAAGACAATAACCGATTTCCTTACTTTCTTCTGCAATCTTCAGCCATTCGTCTTCATTCAAGGTTTCTAAAACCATGGGAAAAAGGATGTTCTCTTCTTTGAATATCATTTCCTCCACTCTACCCAATAAGACTTCCATCCTACTTATAATTTCATCCTTATTCCCCACCTCCATTAATAAGCATTTTATCTCCTTGATGGTATCTCTTATCTCATCATCCACTCCCCACATCACTTTCGGAGGTGAAGTTATACCGTACTTCTCCATATATGGAAATAATAAATTTTCTTTTCGTAAATAATGTTTATCTATTTCCCATAATTGATTCATACTTTCCATTAATTTCTCACGACTATTTTCTTTCTCATTTGATCGAAATGCTTCCAAGTTTGGTTTTATACTCTTTGATATTAATCTCTCAATAGCACGATTCTCAGCCTTAAATGTGAATACAGGATGTCCCGGTACCTCTTCATCTTTCTCCGGTCTGTGAATCTCTTCAATGGAACCTTTGAATACCGCCGCATGAACGTCACAGAGTCTTTGTACTTCTGATATAGGCATGCCCTCACGAATCAATGCATTCTCCATTGCAGATATTTCCGTAGCAGATACTCCTTCAATTAATTTGCCAAACCGTTCTTTTACCTCTTCTACACTTTTCCCATTATGCAATTCCATAATTAATTCTTTCAACACTTTTTGTCGGAACTCTCGATTATTGATATACTCGCTCATATTAATCCTCCATTTCTGCTGTAACCTATTTATGTTATGTATCCCCATTTATAATTGAAAATATAAAAAGAATGACATCCGATTTACTAATATTTCGATCAGATGTCATTCGAGGTTTATTACCGGCAAATCAATTCTATTATTATACAATGAGCAATTCTTTATTTATATTTATAATACAACTTCATCTTTATCTATTAGTAATCTTGGTTTTTCAGGCTTATAGAAGAAGACTTTGATAACATAATCAGTATTTGCTTCTACACCAAATAAAAATTGTCCGCAGTCATCTGTGAATGCGAAAGTGATTGGTATTAAATCGCAAGTATCGCAGCAATCCTTGAAGTCCTTTTTTTTAAACAGCTTAACAGTTGCACCCTTAACGGGTTTACCATTGGGGAACTTTACTGTACCATGAATTACTGCTCTATCTTCTTCATCCAGAATAATACAGATGTCTTTTTCTTCATTGGGTTTAATACGTTCACATCCACATAGTTCAACTCTTGCCAACTTCCACCCCATTATTTCACCTCCTTTCGTATGTATAGAACAGCCTTCCATATGACACTGTTTCTATATGAGCTAGTTAATCGCTTTATAGTAATAAGATATGCACCGTGTCGAAATATGTTACTTTAAGCATGAATTTCTACATTATTGGAATATAAAAAGGCAATTATAAAATCCAGCTCATTAAGCAAGATTTCATAATTGCCTTTATCAAACTATATATCCATATTCTATTGCAGTAGAACCGCTCTTACCGGAGCTGCTTCTGCTCCTGCAATATTAATAGGAGCAGCAAATAAAAAGTATTCACCTTCTTCAATATCCTGAAGCCGTAAGCCTTCTAATATCTGAATATCCTCCTTCATTAGTTGAAGATGTGTCTCGTGATTCGGTTGGCTTCGTTCAATTCCCAAAGCATCGATTCCAACACCCTTAATTTTCTTGGATGCCAGATACTCTGCACCTGATTTATCTAGATAAATAAAGTTTTCTTCTAATATGTCTTCAAAAGAATTTCTTGTTTTTAATAGTAGAAAGTCGCCTTCTTGGATATCCTTCTTCATCAGATTGCTTTTCGATATACATTCTATCGCTGTGGTAAGATCAAGTACCTTACACGGAGTAATCACTCGATCAAGTGATAGGTTTTCAATCGTATTACCGTCTTTTACCATATGAAGTGTTCGGTCTAAATGTGTTCCTGTATGAAGATTCATGGATATTCTACTCTCATAGAAATTACCAGTTGAATAATCACTCTCCACAATAATTGATGGTTTCTTTTCTGGTTTGCCTTTATACACCGGCATATCGAGCGTAATTGGCATCGATATATCATATATTCTGGTATAATTCATACTAACCTCCATTCTGTTGATAACACTACTCCTCCTTTGTTTTCACAATTATACGTGCCACCATTTTCGTCCATCCTTAGCCAGTAATTCAAAGGCTCTTATCGGGCCCATAGTTCCTGCATCATAATTAGGGAACTGGCTTCTCTTTTGCTCGCGATATTGAATCAAGCGATCCGCAATCATCCAAGCCGCCTCAACCTCATCCCATCTGGAGAATAGAGTTGCATCCCCTCGTAATATATCATATATTAATCTCTCATAAGCTTCCGGTGTATTCCCCTGTGTTGGACTGAAGGAACTCGTATCCATCTTGGTCGGAACAATACCGTTATGGGTACTAAAATCCTTCGTATTAAATTGAAAGAAAACACCTACATTGGGTTGAATTCGAAGAACTAATAAATTAGGCTCCTGAATTTCCTGATCCTTAAAATACAGTATATTAGGGAGATCCTTAAACTGAACTACAATCTCTGCAGAACTTTTTCCAAGTCGTTTTCCTGTCCGGATATAAAAGGGTGTTCCTGCCCATCGGAAGTTATTGATATGAAGCTTTAACGCTACAAAGGTTTCAGTAGAAGAATCCTTAGGAACATTAAGCTCCTCACGGTATCCGGGTACCGGATTTCCATCAATTATACCGGGTCCATACTGACCGAATACAACATTATTCTTTAGAAACTCCGGGGTAATATCTTCAATGGCTTCTAAAACCTTTTGCTTTTCGGTACGTATGGAATCCGTCTTTAGATTAATCGGGGGTTCCATGGCAACAAGGGAAAGTATCTGTATAATATGATTCTGTATCATATCTCTCATGGCACCGGAGTGTTCATAATAACCACCCCTCGTTCCCACTCCAAGCTTCTCTGTAAGAGATATTTGGATATTATCGATAAATTTATTATTCCATATAGATTCAAATATAGAATTACAAAAACGAAGCACCATGATATTCTGAATCATTTCCTTCCCAAGGTAATGATCGATACGATAGATGCTGCTTTCCTCAAACACCTCTAGCAATTTATTATTAAGATTTCTTGCAGTGATTAAATCCTTACCAAAGGGCTTTTCAATAATCAGACGGCTCCAGGATCCCTGTTTTTTTGCCATGTTACTATTCTGCAAGCCTTGAACGATCGTTTCAAAATACTCTGGTGCTACTGCCAGATAGAACACTCTGTTACCACCAGTATGAGCTTTCTTATCCAAGCTGTTAAGAAACTCATTTAATCCTGTATAACCATTCATCTCTGTAAAATCAAATTGATAATAATGAATCTTTTCTTTTAACTGGAGCCATATCGAGTCATCTATTTTATTCCTGGAGAATTTATTAATCGAAGCATAAATATCATTAAGATATTCTTCCCTTGTTTTATCCCTTCTTCCAACTGCTACTACAGCAAAGTGTTCCGGAAGTAATTTATCCAGGACCAGATTATATAAGGCTGGCATTAGTTTACGGTTCGTTAAATCTCCGGTTCCTCCGAAAATCACCATAATCGCTGATAAATCTGATTCCCTCCGGTTATTCTGATTGTCCGTCATATGTCCTCCCTCCTTTCTAACACATTAGCCCTCTACCATTGGGTATGATAAATACCTTCTTTGTCAATTCTTTGGTAGGTGTGCGCGCCAAAGTAATCACGTTGTGCCTGAAGCAAATTCATTGGTAATTCCTTTGAGCGATAGCTGTCATAATAGGCTAAAGCACTGCTGAATGCTGGTATTGCTATACCAGCCGAGATTGCTGCTTTTATCACCTCACGCCACTCAGTTTGATACCAGTTGATAATATCACTGAAATACTCAGCAAGTAGTAAATTCTCCAGCTCAGGGTTTTCGTTATATGCATCGCTGATCCTGTTAAGAAATTGTGCACGAATAATGCAACCTCCACGAAAAATCTTAGCAATATCTGCAAATCTTAACTTCCATCCGTATTGCTCTGATGCAGTATGCAGCAAACCGAAGCCCTGTGCATAGGCACAGATTTTACTTGCATAGAGGGCTCTTCGAATAGCCTCTATAAAATCCTTTTGCTTAGTAACGATACTCTCCGGTCCCTTAAGTTTTTGACTGGCTTTGATACGCTCGTCCTTCTTGGCAGAGAGATATCGCTCATAAACCGCATTCGTTATAGTTGGTATCGGAGCTCCTAAGTCAAGTGCAATCTGACTGGTCCATTTTCCTGTACCCTTTTGACCACCAACATCCAATATCATATCAACCAGATAATGATCCGATGCAATGTCTTTCTTTGCAAAAATATCTGCTGTAATATCAATGAGATAACTGTTTAACTCTCCTTGATTCCACTCATCAAAAACCTCATGTAATTCTTGAGGCGTCAAGTGAAGTATTTTCTTCATGATATCATATGCTTCTCCAATCAATTGCATATCCGCATATTCAATACCATTGTGTACCATCTTAACAAAATGACCTGCACCATCCTCACCAATATAAGTACTACAAGGTTCATTATCCACCTTCGCTGAAATAGCCGTTAAGATTGGTTCCATCATCTGATAAGCATCAATTGCCCCACCCGGCATGATAGCCGGACCCTTTCTTGCACCTTCTTCTCCGCCTGATATTCCGGTTCCCAAAAAGTGGTATCCCAGTTCTTTTAACACCTTGTTTCTTCGAATGGTATCCATATAATAAGAATTCCCACCATCCATAATGAGATCACCCTTTGATAGGAACGGTAGTAATTGATTGATCATATCATCCACAGCATCTCCTGCTTTCACCATAAGGATGATTTTTCGAGGCGTCTCTAAGTCCTCTGTAAATTCCTCTAAACTATAATAAGCAGACAAATTACCTTCATATTCTTTGTTCTGTGCTTCTTCCAGTATTTCGTTGGTTTTTCCTGTGGAACGATTATATACCGCCACACGAAATCCATGTTCCGCTATATTGAGAGCTAGATTTTTTCCCATAACCGCTAATCCAATCACACCAATCTGATGCTTTTTCATAATATCCCTCCTATTAAATAGCATGCATTTGTATATCTAAATAAGTAAAATCAATATTACATATTCTGTGAAGATTATATACGAAATATTATTAGAAGTTACATAACATGAAATCCGCTCTCAGATAACTCCTTAATAATTGAATTAAGTGAAATTTTCTTAAGTAAAGCGCCCTTTGGGATTGTCATAAATCTTCCTGCTGTGGAGAGCATTCCTGGTTTCATTATATCATGAACCTAAAACGTGTTCATGATCTCGGGCTCCGATCACATGCTTTCAAGTATACTTGAAGCATGTTCACTACGCCTTTATTATATCATGAAATCCAAGACCTACCAGAATATTTTTAAGTTCCGTATACTGATCACACAATTCATACACTGATTTTGATAAGTCAAGCTGTTTTTTTTCCATAGGGATCCCCCTTTTTCTGTTAATCCAACATCGGAATAATATTTGCTTAATCTATAGTTTATGCAAATAAAGGATACTTACTGTGATTGAAATCACATTTTTAATATTTAAACAGATTAGGGTGTCAAAAGTCAGCAAATTAAAACTTCATAGAATATATATGCGTTAATATTCGTATATAGCTTTAATTTGACTTTTGACACCCTAATGGGATGACGTAAATCCTACTATTCCGCTTCACGAAGTCGTTCCACTATACTTAGCTTCATAGAATTTCGATAAGCTACCATTGGAACGCTGATACCAATGATTAAGAAAAACGGTAAAAGTAAAACGAATGGTTGAAGCGTAAATTGATAATCAAAGTAAACAATCATCGAATTCAAGGCACGAATTAATGAAACGGACAATAATGAACCAATGATCAGGCTAATCAAGGCTGTTAATACTAAGTACGAAAGGCCTTCATATATGAGCATTCTTCTTAACTGCTGATTGGTAAGTCCGATGCTCTGTAGCATAGCAAACTCACGTTTTCTCGTTATAACACTGGTGATCATCGTATTAATAAAGTTCAATATTCCAACTACTCCAACAATGAGACTGAGAGCTCCTCCAATAAAGTTGATAGTATTATTCATACTGGACAATTCCGCTCGTATCCCTTCCTTAGACTCATAATCCACATTGGGATTGACTTTAGTAGAATAATTCTTCAGAAATTTTTCAAAGGCCGGCTCTTTCTCATCCTCAACCCAGTAAGCTTTCGCAAAGCATTCAGCATCATTGTCATTCTCAAGAAATTCATCAATTGGCAAGATGGTAATCAGAGAATTAATGTAATACCTTCGTTCTGTCATGCTGGAAGGTATATCTACCACTGCCATAACCTCATATTCTTTCGTTTGGTCATTCCTCCATACATGATCGACAATAATATTATTATAAAGCACATCTTCAAGTACTGATTCTGAGGTATGATAATTCAACATCACCTTATCCCCCGGCTTATAGTAGCTCCCAGACATATCCGGATAAGGAACCACTAATATATAGTTACCCGATCGAAACTTATCTATATCAAGCTTTCCCTCAAGCACCTTTAGCTTATGTAATAGAGTCTCATCAAAAGCATAACGCTGCTCAGTAATTGGGAGTTTCTCATTTATGGTTTTTTCTATCATAAAGCGATAGTATTCTTCCTCATAAGTCTTCAATTCCCCCTTTTCATAGAATTCACGGAATCGATTAAGAGCAGTATCCGATAAGGTATGGTTTCTTCTGTCGGAGGTGGTGTATAACCTTCCACTCGTTTCAATTCCATCCAAGCTTTCAATTGCTTTAATATATTCCTCAGGAAGCTTCATATCATTTACATTAGTATGATAATTATTTAATGCGATCGAAGAGATCATAAAATCCCCGGTTAGCATTCCTTCCATAAATTTATCAATACTGAAGCTTCTGCTAAAAGTTACAACCTCTATCATAAGGACCACACTTAAAGATAGAGAAGAGATCGTGATGAGTGTCTTTTTTCTATTACGGCTTAAATTCGAAAATGCCATGTTACATAGACTGACTCCATGCCTCGATTTCTTTCTTTTTCTTCTAAAATTGCCGCCTTCCGTATATTTTACTGCCTCAATCGGAGATACATTACCTGCGATTTTTCCTGGCTTTCTACAGCTAATATAGATTGTGATTAATGAAAACAAGCCACCGAACAGGAAAATATAAAAATTGGGCTTCATATGAAAATTCTGAATATTCATATTCGTAAAATTACCAAAAAGAATTGGTATAAATAGGTTTCCTATCAAGTATCCCAGGCCTAATCCTATGGGAATTCCCATTGCGGATAAAAGAAATGCTTGTCTAAGGACCAATCGACGAATCTGCTTTTTTGTTGCTCCTATCGTCTTAAGCAAACCATAGTTGCGGATATCATTGATAATCGATATCTGAAATATGTTATATATAATTAAATATCCGGTTAACAAGATAACCAAGAACACAGTAATTAAGAATACTGTACTTATGAAATCAGCTTCTCCACTTACTTCTGTAAAATAGGCCCAGTTAATTCCTATATCAATATCCTCGACAGAGTATCCACTTTCAATTATCACCTTAGCCATTTTTTCTTCAATGTCAAAGGAATTCCGAAAAACAATGCTTCCCTGAATTAGTCCTACTCCTGAAGTTTCATCAGTAACCTTAAGAAAATCATCTTCCGTATAGGGCTCGGATATTTGATCATAGTATACTCTTGACAAATACACGGTACTGGCTTTGGCGATAGGGTCTCCCTGATACCATCCGCATATAGTGAATCTCTTCGTAATCTCTTCTCCCATAAAATTAAACTTTAGCTCTATTTCTTCCCCTACTTTATGGGGAATTCCCATCAAATCCATAACAATGGTATCTACTACGGCCTCATTCTCATTTACTGGCAGTTTACCCTCTTCTAAAACAGCAAAGCCATATTTTAAATCCTGCTCCTCTGTATACCGAATCTCTGTTTGCCGCTTTACCAGCTCCTTATTTTTTGCATTACCAATGAATATATTATAGCTATGTTCCTTTACTAAAGGGTGAGCCGTTATTTTATCATATTGATCTTTTGTAACATCCTTTAGACCGGCATGGGCTCTTGTTCCGACCTGTCTCATATTTTGCTCCTGTGTTATCTGAATAAGCCCAAACCCTAATGTAAATAAGGTGGTAAATAATACTGCGGTTATAATAATCGCAGATAATGCGAAAATATTACGCATTCTATTTTTTCTAAGGTTTCGATTTGATAAACGACGAATCACCTTAAAATTATTATTTCTCATATTTTCCTCCGTTCTACACCATGTATCCGGTGTTAGCACACTCTATGCAGTGTTGATGTAGTCTAAGATTATTCGTGTACCATACCATCTTCGATATGAATAATTCGATCACATAACTGAGCTAGGCTTTCATTATGTGTAATCATGACTATGGTCTGATGGAACTTTATTCCGGAGGTTTTCAGTAACCCGATAACTTCCTGAGAGGTCTTTGAATCAAGATTACCGGTAGGTTCATCCGCTAGAATAATTGCTGGTTTCGTAGCCAGAGCTCTTGCAATAGCAACTCTCTGTTGTTGGCCGCCGGATAATTGATTGGGTAGGTTATAACGTTTATCTTCTATCCCCAATGTCTTAATAATCTCGTCAACATAGCTTTCATCTACTTTATTCCCATCCAGCTCAATGGGCAGAACAATGTTCTCATATACATTCAATACTGGAACCAGATTATAGTTTTGAAAAACAAAGCCTATATTTCTTCTTCGGAAAATTGTCAGTTCATTATCCTTCAATTTCGAAAGTTCCTTCCCGTTAACAATCACAGTACCCTCTGTCGAATAGTCCAGACCACCCAGCATATACAGAAGAGTGGATTTACCACTGCCCGAGGTACCTACAATTGCAACAAACTCACCTTCTTCTATCTTAATACTTACTCCATTTAATGCTTTCACCAGATTAGGTTCTTTTCCATAATATTTTTTCAGGTTTTTCGTTTCTAAAATATTCATTCTTATCCTCCTCAGATTATGTTTAATACCGCTAATGGGTAATAGAATTAATGCGAATCGTTCTATATTACATAAAGTTTTCTATCAACTACAAGAATTAGCATAACAGGGAAATCTTACATCCTCATGACAATCCATAAAAAAAGTCCTTACGGTTTTGTAAGAACTTTAGGCAACATTTTGTAAATATACGGAGAAGCAGCTTCCGTCTCCAAGCTTCGAATCAACGGTAATATATCCTCCCTGCTTTGAGAGAATTAATTGGGCAATATAAAGTCCCAATCCTGTTCCTTCGTTTTGCTCAACCATTTTACTACGATAATACCGCTTAAAAATCAAGTTATATTCTGAGGGCAATATTCCAATTCCCTGATCTTTGATATTAATTCTTGTAAAGAACTCCATTCTTTCTACTTGTATTTGAATTGTTGAGGACATGGGAGAATACTTAATCGCATTATCCAGTATATTCGTAATTGCTTCGGCTGTCCATTTACGGTTATGTAGTAAAAGACAATTATCAAACTCCTCAATGCAGATGTTAATATTCTTCTCCTGAGCCTGAGAAAAAACGGATGTTATACTTGTAGCAATCGTTTCCTTTATCGAAGTTGGAGTAACTTCAAAATCCATGCTTCCGGTCTCCAACCTTGAGGCATGGAAAAGAGAATTCATCAGCCATTGCATTTTCTGAGCCTGTTCTCTTGTCCGATCAATGAACTCTGCCTTTTCTTCCTCGGATAAGGATGATTCACGAAGAAGTTCTGTATACATTGAGATATTCGCTAATGGCGTCTTAAATTGATGGGATAAATCAGAAATCAGACGAGTAACAGCCTCCTTTTCTTCCTTGGAGGACTTAATCTCATGATCAGCAATCATAATTAATTGCTTAAGCTGACTAATCAGCTTTGCTTCCCTTGTATCTTCTACATCAGTATCATCGATAGTCCGTCTTGTGAGGAAGGTATGTATAATCCAGCTTATCCGGTTCAATACCCGATTAAGATACCAATAATTTAGTAGTGTAACTAAAAGGCAAATGAAAATAGCTGATACAATCACAACCAGACTGGTATTCATATTCTCATGCACCTTCTCTCCATATATATCCCATACCATGTACTGTTTGCAAGAATACGGGGTCCGATGGTTTTTCTTCTAGTTTCAACCTTAGTCTTCTGATATTAACCGGGAGAGTATTTTCATCAACAAAGTTCGCATCCTTATCCCATATTGCATCCAGGATTTGCTCTTTTAACAACACCTTTCCCTGATTCTCCAGAAAAAGCTTAAGAAGCTTGTATTCCGTATTGCTTAATTCGATTTCTTCGTTGTTTAAAAGGACCTGCATGGTATCCTTACACAAACGTATGTTACCAGATTCCAGCCATTCCCTGTCATCCTTTGTATCATTCTCTATTCTGAAACTTCTACGAAGCATGGCGCTAATTCTTACCTTAAGTACGGATAAAGAAAAGGGCTTCACAATATAATCATCAGCCCCCATCTCAAAGCCGATAATTTCATCCGTTTCTAAATCTCTGGCCGACAGAATAATAATTGGAATTTGGGATGTTTGTCGTATCTCATTACAGAAATCCAGACCATCACCATCCGGCAGGTTTAAATCCAGCAATACTAAGTCCACCTTATTTTCTTTCATTAACCGTGAAGCATTCTGAATCGAACTAGATGAAAGCACCTGATATCCATCTTTTTTCAGTGCAAAACATATTCCCCGATTAAGTCCTTCATCATCTTCGACAAGCATAATTGTCTCCTGCATTACTATGTTCACATCCTTTGTATGAATAAACTCATTTTTATCTTATCCAAAAAGGTGGGGATTGTAAACCATTATTTACTAAGCTATTGGCGAAGGAGATGAAAAAGGGACGGAAAAGGGACGGAAAAGTGCACACTTCACTTCAAGGGGGAGTGTAGGCAGTACCAGAAAACAAGCACAATTTTCGGGAGTTAGTGCATGCGTCTATTACGTTTCGCTCCTCCCTGATAGTAACGTCGGTCGCTCACGAAACGAACTAGCATGCACTAACTCACTCGAAAATTGGCTAATCGTTTTCCGGTATCTGCCTTCACCTCCTCCTGCAGTAAAGAGTGCACTTTTCCTGTTTATGGCTAACAACAAAATTTCAATATAAGTATATTTCATTTATTTTAGAATCGTATCAAGTGGTTAATTCTTCAAATATTTCTTTTACTGTCGTCATCTTTGTTAATCGGTGTACATTATCACCGCAGAAGATTAATCCTTCATTTATCTTACCTTCTACGGCGTTAATGAGTGCAGAAGTGATACAGTATGGTGTAGTTTTCGGATCACAGTGCTCGAGGCAATTAAAGCATTTTGTCACCGCAATTCTTCCATTATCCACTATCTTTAAAAATGGATTCATGATTGCTCTTCCCGGCATACCTACCGGACTGATGACGATTTTAATATCCTCTTTTTTTGCATTGATATATGCATTCTTATATTCCTGACTGGCATCACATTCTTCTGTGACCACAAATCTTGTAGCAATTTGTACTCCGTCCGCTCCCAACTCTATTGCGTGTTTAATATCCTGCTGATCGAAGATGCCTCCTGCTATTACGACAGGTATTTTTTTATTATATTTTGCTTCAAATTCTTTCTTACACTCAATGACACCTTTTATCTCCTCATCGTAATTAAGTTCTTCTATTTTATCAAGCTGTTCCTTGGAAAATCCCAGATGACCTCCTGCCCGAGGACCTTCTACTACAATAAAATCTGCTGTAGTTTTATATTTTCGATCCCACATCTTTAGTATCACTGATGCAGCCTTTATACTGGATACGATGGGTGCAATCTTTGTCTTGAAGCCTTTTACCATCTCTGGTAGTGACACCGGTAGTCCTGCACCGGATATGATAACATCAGCTCCACCTTCACAGGCTGCTTTTACATAGCGTTCATATTGCTTGGTTGCAACCATAATATTTACACCTACTATGCCACCCAGTGCAATTTCCTTAGCAAGCTTCAGATGCTTCTTAATTGCTTCCAGATTACTTTCAATCTGATGCTTATGAAAATCCGGTTCGTCATATCCAATCTGCGCGGTGGATATAATCCCAATTCCACCCTCCTTTGCAACAGCACCTGCTAATCTGTACCGGCTTACACCTACTCCCATACCTCCTTGAATAATTGGTATTCTGGCTATTAAATCACCAATCACTAATGGCTTCATTTTCATACAGTACACTCCTGACCTGACCACGTCATATTTCAATTTACTTTGACTATCAAACTATTTATTATAGATAAACCGGTGCTTTCACCGGTTATATGTATTATAGCTTAATCACGTCTTTGTTGTCAATATATTGTAGTATATTTTTCTATTTTATGTAGTATCGATTACCACATAATTCAAGCAATAACACTAGATATATTGGAACCTTCCTATAGAAAATATACTTACCATAGTGTAAGACTGATAAGAAATCGTATGAGTCACGATACATTAATCGTAAAATGAAAAGTTTTCTAATAGTTTTTAGTTTTGGAAGTACTTCTGTCCCGTATTAAATTCCATTGTTATAACAAAAAAATCATCTTCAATCAATGACATGATTGTCCCATTCATACATTTTATTAATTCATAAGCTATCGATAATCCCAATCCTGTAGATTGATACGCCCTTGAGGCATCTGCCTTATAAAAGCGGTCGAAGATTTTCTCAGTATCTATATTATCAATGTTATTATATTTATTCTTTATCGTTACTTCTACTTTTTCTTCACTGTTCTTCATTTCTATAATGACCATTTCTCTCCCATGGTCAAGCGTATTTTTTATTACATTTTGCAGGATTCTCCGGATACCCACCTCATTTGCCCATATCGTGCAGCACTCATCCGGAATAGATATCGTTGGTTCAATATTTCGATTTTTAAAATCGTCATAGAAAGAAAAGATTGTGTCATACAGTATTTTATTAATATTGCACTCTTCAAATACTAATTGATAAGATTTATTTTGCAGCTTCACATAGGTAAATAACTGTTCTACCAATTCCTGTAAGGAGTCAATGCGTGATTCAATAATCTTTATATATCGTTCACGTTCGAGATCACTTTTGCAATCAATCAGTAATTCAATATACCCTTTCATTGATGTCAGCGGAGTTATTTTAACACCATTAGAGTATTATAATATTACGAGGTATCGATATAAATGAGAATTGTTCTATTCAACCGATACCCCAACCAAAGTTCAATATATTACTCACAATATGGCGCTAATGTCAGACGGATAAAATATCCTTGGTCATGATGGCATACCGGACATTCCTTTGGTGCCTGCTTTCCCCAGTGTACATGTCCGCAATTAAGGCATATCCATCCTTCTTCCACATCGGATACATATAATTTATTTTCTTCGAGTAGTTGGGCAAATTTAGCAAACCGATCACCATGTGTTTTTTCAATTGCTGCAATCATATGAAAGGAAGCTGCAACCTTGGGAAAGCCTTCTTCCTTCGCTATATCACCAAAGCTTTTATATACCGGATCATATTCCTCATATTCATTGTGTTGTGCTGAACGGAGTAATTTGGCTATGTCATCATGAATATCTACAGGATAACCACCATCCACATGAATTGTTTCGCCTGCTAGTTCCTTTAAGTGATTATAAAAAATCTCTGCATGTTCTTTTTCCTGATCTGCAGTAAATCTAAATACTGCTTCTATAACATGATGATGTTCCTTTTTTGCCTGAGAAGCTGCAAATGTGTATCGGTTTCTCGCCTGACTTTCTCCGGCAAAGGCCCTCATCAAGTTATCCTTCGTTTGACTATTCTTGAAATCGACTGCCATTATCTAGACCTCCTAAATGTTTTCATAAAAAGTATTACCACAACCCATTAATATTATTAATAAATGAAAACATTTCCAAGTAATTAATAAATCAGTATTTCTAACAGGATTTATATTTAATATAAATACACTTAATGGATCATAAAATAAAAATAGCATTTCCAAATGAACTTCTGTCTTACCAGTAAATTCAAAGGAAATGCCATTTGATATTATAACTTCTGATTATAATAAGGACATGATAATTAATTATTATCTTTTATCATATTCCTTAAGAAGAATATTATTCTCCAGATGAATATGCTGGTGCAGATCAGTTTCAAGTTCTTCCAACAGCTGATATACTAAACGATATGTTCCGCATCCATCCTCCGGTGCACGAAATTGATTGGTAATCGTGCGTAGCTTCGTCAGTATTTCACCGGCCGCCTCATGCTCCTGGATTATTTCATCAGACACCCGCTGTATTTCTGCTTTATTTACTTCTTCATTCTCAAAGTCAGGGAAAAGAATCGTTTCTTCTTTGATTAAATGCTGCTCTAAATCGGATTTTAACATTCCGAACAGGCGATATACCTCAAATAATTCTTCATGGTTTTTTCCATGAACTCTGGCTATAGTATTTAACAGTTCTGCAATCTCAGGAAGCGCTTTTCTTGTATAGCTGTGATGAGTGTCTTCAATGTAATCTGTTAATGCGGTTGCACTCATATCACCGAAATTCTCTCCTTGATAACTATTAATTCTTTCTTCCTGAACATTTTTCAGTGCTTCGTAAATGTTGGTCTCATCTAGCTTCTGCTCCTGAATTACATCATATAATTTTCTGTGCCCACCGCAACAAAAGTCAATCCCATACTCTGCGAACACTCTGTTCGCATTTGGTAACTCAGCTACTACTTCACCTATTGATAAAGTTTTGTCCATAACATTAATCATACTATCTCCTCCATATCTTATTCACTATTAGGCAATGGCTTCATCATTCTTGCCTTGTTTTCTTGGTTTCTGTGGATAGTATAAAATATGGAGTTGTTATTTTCTGTGATTGTAATCAAATTCCTGCAATCTCAGTTAAAGCCTCTGAATCTAGTATTACAATTGATTTATTATTCATAGAACGTATTATGCCTTCATTCTCTAATTGGCTAAGCTTACGGCTTACCGTTTCTCTTGCAACACCTAAATAATTCGCCATTCCCTCTCTACTTAACGGAAGTTGAATAACAGTGCCTTCTTTGCTTTCTGATCCATACTTTGCCGCAAATTCAAGCAAAAGTCCTCCAACACGATTGTCTACATTACGAACCCCCATTCCTTGAACCGCATTTTCCAGTCTAATCATACGCTCGCCAAGCTCAGCTATGATTTTCACTGCAATATCCGGATGCTGATATAGCAATTGATAAAATTGGTTCTTTGAAAGAATACAGGTTTTAACTGGTGTAAGTGCTTCAACAGAATAAGTCGCCAAGCGATTACTTAATAAATTCTGTTCTCCAAAAAAATCCCCCTCAGAAAATACATATAAAATCTGTTCCCTTCCATCAGGGGTATATTTAAACGCTTTCGCACTTCCTTCATGCATTATTACAATGGATTCCGACTTTTCACCATCATGCAGTAGCATCTCACCCTTCAGAAAGTCCCTGTGAATAATCAATTCAGCAATCTTACCGACTTCATCATGATTTAAAGACGAAAAAATAGGAACCTTTCTGATACACAATTCATTACTACAATGACTACAATTACAATTCTCCTTCATCTTCTGCCTCCATATTTCAAAATAGAACTATATCCAAATAGATCGTATAACCAGATTACCTTATACATCTGAATAATTATATATTCATTACGACTAACAATAATATACCATAAACGATTTCAAGATTTCCACAATAAACGAAAATATATTTGACATTTAATCGATAAAATACTAAATGTAGATCTTCATACGCCATCATGCTCAATCCCAGTAATTGATTGCGCTATCTTTCTCTTTATCCCAGTATTAGATTGAGCCCTCCTTCTCTTCTATCCCAGTATTAGATTGAGCCCCATTTCTCTTTTATCCCAGTATTAGATTAGGCTCTTTTTATCTTTATCCCAGTAATAGAAAGGGCTCATATGTAACAATATGTTTTTCGTCATGCCAGACATTCAGTGAAATGCTTCGTACCAGAAAGACATAAGCATTATATGTCTTAATGGTACGAACATTTCGCATGAATGTCTTTCATTCGAAAAACATAGTTACATATGAGCCAAACCTATTACTGTATAATAACTTAATTAGAGCCTAATCTATTACTGTACAATACCTGTTCAGAGCCTAATCTATTACTGTACATAATCAGGAATATCGTTCGCTGTAATGATGCGCCTGTTCCAGCATCATATCCTTTACCTTCATGAGGCGAATTTGAGTACTGCGTTCGTTTTCATCCAGCTTCATTATGATAAACTTGATATTTTCCTGCATTTCCGGAATCATTACATGTTCTAGTGCATTTACACGACGTCTGGTCTTCTCAATCTCCGCCGCCATAAGCTGACAGGACTTTTCGATCTCAGCCAACCGAAGCATATCCGGTAAAATATCCTGAAGAGATTTTACTGCATCATCCAAATCACTAGAGGTAAATGCAAAACCATACGGATAAATATCATTCTCATCCGGTGTCTTGGTCCGATATTCAAACTTTGGGATTTCAACACTCATAACATTTTTCTTATCAGCTTCCAGATATACCTCTTGTCTGGGCGCCATTAATGCAACATTCAGAATTTCATCCGGCATTGCAGATCTGGCTAATACAAAATTCATGTTCGCAGCCTGAATCCCTTTTTCCACTTTTTCACGAAGTGTCTTATTCTCACGAACCAATTCAAGGAATTGTCGCATCAGTTCGTCACGCTTATCCTTCAATAGTTTATGTCCGCGGGTAGCTGTTGCAAGCTTCCGTTTAAGCCTTGTTAATTCCATTCGAGTCGGATTTACATGTGCCTTTGCCAAAGCCTAGCACCCCCTTACAATTTGCCGTAATATTGATCCAGGAACTCGTCCTTAATTCTCTTAAGTTCTGTTCTGGGTAGAATGGATAACAGCTTCCATCCGAGATTTAAGGTTTCTTCGATATCACGGTTGGTATGATAGCCTTGGGATACATATTCCTTTTCAAATGCATCTGAGAACTGTGCATATAGCTTATCAATATCTGTTAATGCAGCTTCACCAAGCACGACCATTAATTCCTTTGCTTCCTTACCTCTTGCATAAGCAGCAAATATCTGGTTCATGGTATTTGCATGATCGCTTCTGGTCTTACCTTCTCCAATTCCCTTATCCTTCAGACGGGAAAGTGATGGTAATACATCAATCGGAGGCTGAATATTTTGACGATGTAACTCGCGGCTTAAGATAATCTGACCCTCGGTGATGTATCCGGTCAAGTCCGGAATCGGATGGGTCTTATCATCCTCAGGCATGGTTAAAATCGGGATCATCGTAATACTTCCGGCTTTTCCTTTCTTTCTTCCAGCTCTCTCATAGAGAGAAGCAAGGTCCGTATACATATAACCCGGATAACCACGACGACCGGGAACTTCCTTACGAGCCGCCGATATCTCACGAAGGGAATCCGCATAGTTCGTAATGTCGGTAAGAATAACAAGTACATGCATATCCTTCTCAAATGCAAGGTATTCTGCAGCCGTCAGTGCCATACGAGGTGTTGAGATACGTTCAACTGCCGGGTCATTCGCCAGGTTTATGAACATAACAGTACGATCGATTGCACCGGTTTCACGGAAGCTTTCTGTAAAGAAATTTGCTTCCTCAAACGTAATACCCATAGCAGCAAATACTACGGCAAAGGGCTCTGAGGTTCCACGTACCTTTGCTTGTTTTGCTATCTGAGCCGCCAGCTCAGCATGGGGCAAACCACTCGCGGAGAAAATAGGTAGCTTCTGACCACGAACCAGTGTATTTAATCCATCGATTGCAGATACACCCGTCTGAATAAATTCCTGAGGATAGTTTCTTGCTGCTGGATTCATAGGAAGTCCTGCAATATCCATACGCTTTTCCGGTAATATCTCCGGACCATTATCAATTGGACGTCCAAGGCCATCAAAAACTCGGCTTAACATATCCTCCGATACTCCAAGTTCCATGCTGCGTCCTAAAAAGCGAACCTTACTACTGGCAAGATTGATACCGGTAGAGCTTTCAAATAACTGTACCAGGGCATTGCCACCATCAATCTCCAATACTCTACAGCGACGTTTATCACCGTTAGCCAACTCTATCTCGGCCAATTCGTCAAAAGCGACATTTTCTACACCCTTTACTAACATAAGAGGACCTGCTACCTCTTGAATGGTTCTATATTCCTTTGGCATTAGGCTTCCTCCTTTTGTAATAGATTATCTACTTCTTTTTGTAGTCTCATAAGAATATTATCATATTCTGCTTTTATCTTATCGAGGGCAACATATTTAAATCGACCAATGCTTTCACGGACCTCAAGCTTCACCAAATCCTCAATGGAAGCACCTTTTCCTAAGGCTTCTAATGATATGTCATAATAATGTAATACCAATTCCATCATAAGTAATTGCTTGCTCAAGTCTGTATAGGTATCCACCTCATGAAAAGCATCCTGATGTAAAAAGTCCTCTCGAATGGATCTGGCTGCTTCCAATTTTAGACGATCAGGAGCAGAAAGAGCATCCATACCAACCAGCTTTACAATTTCATCGAGTTCTGCTTCATCATTTAACATTTTCATAATCCGTGCCCGCAAATCCATCCATTTTTCATCCACATTGGTATTAAACCATTTACCAAGGTTATAAAGCGAATAACTGGTTAACCAGTTAATTGCCGGGAAATGTCTTCTATATGCCAGATTTGCATCCAGACTCCAGAATACTTTTACGATACGAAGTGTCGCCTGGGATACTGGTTCCGATATATCACCACCGGGTGGTGAAACCGCACCAATTGCAGACAGAGCTCCCTCTCTTCCATCTTTTCCAAGTGATATAACACGACCTGCTCTTTCATAGAATTGAGCCAGGCGGCTTGCCAGATACGCTGGATAACCTTCTTCACCGGGCATTTCTTCAAGACGTCCGGACATCTCACGAAGTGCTTCTGCCCAACGGGAGGTTGAGTCCGCCATTAATGCAACCGAATATCCCATATCACGGAAATATTCAGCTATGGTAATACCTACATATATGGAAGCCTCACGAGCCGCAACGGGCATGTCAGAGGTATTTGCGATTAATACCGTACGTTCCATCAAGGACTTACCAGTTTTAGGATCCTTCAATTCTGGAAATTCATTCAGAACGTCCGTCATTTCGTTACCACGCTCTCCACAACCGATATATACAACGATATCAGCCTCAGCCCATTTAGCAAGCTGATGTTGAACTACTGTTTTTCCACTTCCGAAGGGTCCGGGTACTGCCGCTACGCCGCCCTTTGCAATAGGAAACAGGGTGTCAATGACACGCTGTCCTGTTACCAATGGTTTATCCGGAGAAAGCTTCTGCTTATATGGTCTGCCAATACGAACCGGCCATTTTTGCATTAATGTTAAATTCTCAGTGGAACCATCTGCTTTTTCTAATACTGCAACCGTATCGGTTACTGTATAATCTCCTTCATTAATACTTACTATTTTACCTTGAATTCCATAAGGTATCATGATTTTTTGAGTAACAATTTCTGTCTCCAAAACGGTTCCAATGATATCACCGGCCTCTACCATTGTACCAGCCTCAACCGTAGGAACGAAATGCCATTTCTTCTCTCGGTTCAAAGAAGGAATTTCAATACCTCTCTTCAGGTTGGTACCGGTTGCTTCCATGATCTCAACCAAAGGACGAGCGATTCCGTCAAAAATACCACCAATCAGACCTGGACCCAGTTCTACACTTAAGGGAGCTCCCGTTGATTCTACCGGTTCTCCTGGACCCAGACCGGAGGTTTCCTCATAAACCTGAATGGAAGCCTGGTCACCATGAATTTCAATTATTTCACCGATCAATCGCTGCTCACTAACACGAACTACGTCGAACATATTTGCATCGCGCATTCCTTCGGCAACAACGAGTGGTCCGGCAACTTTTTTTATCGTGCCTTTACTCATATTAACCTCCA
The DNA here is from genome assembly GCF_014174405.1 of Variimorphobacter saccharofermentans. GTDB lineage: Bacteria > Bacillota > Clostridia > Lachnospirales > Lachnospiraceae > Mobilitalea > Mobilitalea saccharofermentans. The sequence continues at coordinate 2,240,990 of NZ_JACEGA010000001.1, forward strand.
TTTGCATCTTGAAAAGCGGATGATGAAAAACTCACTCCTATCATCTGCTTTTTAATTCTCATTATTAAATATGATATCCGAGCCAACTGCACGCTCGACTGATTTCTTGACATTTCTCATACCTTTTCCGGTATTTCCAGATACACCGGGTATCGGAATAATCGCCGGTAAATATTCAGAAACATATCGATCAATTTCCGTCTCAAGCTCAGCCTGCAAGCTTTCTGTTATATAGATGACAGCATATTGTCCTTCTGCTAATGTTTTTAACGTCTTAGCTGCTTCCTCATGCTCGGAAACCGGATATGTATCCAGTCCTAATGCTGCATATCCATATATACTGTCACGATCACCAAGTACAGCTACTTTATACATACATTTCCCTCAATCTTTCCCGGATAGAGCTATCAGCAATCTCATTTCTCTTACCCGAAAGCAATATTCGTACCACTTTAATTTCATTTTCTCTTGCCAGAATGTAGGCTGCAAGAGGTGAAATCGAAAATGGGTTATATTTTTGCGGTATAATGTGCCGGATGATTACATTATCACACCAGCGTTCAAAAGCAGAGGGTGACTCTTTAAGAGCAGAAACTGCTTCTGCATATACAGTATTGGAAAGATACTGATAAACGGCTTCAATTCCTTCCTGTGCTGCAGTGATAAGTTCCTTTTTATTTAGACTATCACATTCTGCGATCGCTCTATCCATAAATCCAGTATCTTTACCCGTTTTCACGCTTCGGATAGCGATATTGATATTGGCGACAGCAACTTTTAACTCTGCGTATTCAGCGAGTAATTCATTATTCGTCTCCTTACCCTTGCGAAGTATCGTCTCAAGAGCAGTCCGATCTATAATCACATCACATAATTGGCTATCTCCAGTATGCATTTGAACCTGATATGCTTCTTCGGCACAGGAACGCATATGTTCCGGTAGTAAAGAAAAATTATGTTCCTTCACTGCATTAAGAATAATCTTTACATCAATGGTTCCCTGTGAGATATAAATATCTGTAAAATTTGAATTAGTATAGACCTGTTTTATAGCGGCTTTTAGGTTGTGAAAGTCATTGCTATACAAAAATGTGTCAAAAACAGATAAGTCTTCCACTAATTCACCTATAATATCCCAGGTTTTTTCACGTTCTATGCTTAACATCTGTTCTGCATTCTCTTCACCAGATGCACCCCAGCCTTTTCCTTTCAATAAATTCAGACATTCCTTCTCACTCTTGCAGTTCATTAGTTGTTCAATATCGGATTTGTTTAAAAGAGATATCTCTTTGGAACGAATCCGGGCGACTGCATACAGGTATTGATTATCAGCCATGTCATCACCCTTTCTCCGTTAATTCTAATCAAACAGCAATGCGTTAACCTGATCCTGAAGGGTTTCTTTATACGCATTGAATAATGCATCAAAGGAACAATTTTCTTCCACATCACCATAGACTAAAAGAAAACCGCCATCAATGGAAGCTGTCTCATCCGATACAGTAAGCACCGCACCAGGTCTATCTTCTAAAACAGCTTTTAGGCTATTATTAAAATCCTTTGGTATACGGTTTTTATCAGATGCAGAAAAAACGATCTGTCCTTCTTTATTATGTGCATATCTCTTCACCATCTGAAGAACAATTTCGATTAGTTCGGAATCCGGCAAATTGGCCAGTGACATTCTGGCATTATCGATGATATTGCTTATAATCTGCTGTTTTACATCCAGGAGTATCTTCTTCTCCTGAAGTGCAGCTGCAGATTCCGCACGGCTTAGAATCGCTTTCTTATCCGCCTCGGATTTCTCGGCAATCTCTTTACATCTTTTTTCTGCCTCAGCTTTAGCTGCAGATAGTATTTCTTCTGCTTCCTTATTTGCCTCAGATATTACTTTATCTGCTTTTGCTTCGGCTTCTGCTTCGATTGCCTTCAATATCTTATCTAGTCCAGTCATAAGTTCCTCCATCTCGCTGCCTATGGCAGCAAATAAATAGAATGAATAGCAGTTAAATATTGATACCGGATACACCGTTCACTGCCAACATTGAAATAAGAAGAGCTAAAATCGCATAGGTCTCAACCATCGCAGGGAAAATCATTGCTTTACCGAATGCTTCCGGTTTCTTTGCTAATATTCCCATACTTGCAACAGATGCTCTTGCCTGACGAATTGCAGAGGAATAACCTACGATTGCCATAGGAAGACATGCAATAAAATATAATAAGCCTTTTGCTAAGCTAATATCACCAGAACCGCCTAATACACCTATTTGAGATAGAGTAATGAATGCAATCAGAAGTCCGTAGATACCCTGTGTACCTGGTAATAGCTGAAGAATTAATACCTTACCGAATTTGGACGGATCTTCGGTTACAACACCCGCTCCTGCTTCACCTGCCATACCTACTCCTTTTGCCGAACCTGCTCCTGCTACTAATGCTGATGCAGCTGCTCCTAATAATGCAAATACAATACCAAAATCATTCATATTCATGTTACATCTTCTCCTTAATTTTATAGTATTTTGTTTTCATATTAAAAGGATTAAAGGAACGTCCTCCACCCTCATAAAACTTTCCGAAGAATTCTACATATTGCAAACGGTTCGTGTGTACATATGCTCCAAGTATATTAATTGCAAAATTCAGAATATGTCCCACCAATATAATCACTATAAAAATGATAGGTCCAATAACACCCTTTCCTGCCATTCCTGCCATTTTATTCACGACAGAGCAGATAACACCGGATGCTAATCCGAGTGCCAGTAAACGTGAATAAGAAAGGACATCACTTAAATACCCTGTTATACCATATAGAGCATAAGCCCCTTTTAAAAATCGTTTAAATGGATTTTTTGATTCACGACCATTGGTCAATACAATAATTACGGAAGATAATATTGCAATTATTCCAGATGCTTTTGCAACTACTGAAGGTATTGATACACTAATCCCTAAGATACCCGTAATCATATCCATATTAAGCAATAAAAGAGTTGAACTAACAATTAATGCAAACCAGGAAACCGTATCATAAAGAATGGCGATATAATCCTTTTGTAATATTAATTGATAGGTCTTCATTGCTAAACCTGTTAGCAGATGAACTAGTCCAAAAGCCATGGAAAAGGTTAACATCTGCATCGGTTTATTTACCGGGAAAAACCATAACGGTGCAATAATCGGGGTTTTTGTAGCACCAAAGTAGGTAGTAGCAATTACATCAATGAGATCTCCAAAATAACTTCCAAACATAGCACCCCAGAACATCGTTGATATTCCGCAGAATAAGAACATTTTCAGATTATTCCTCATGGATGGTTCCATGGATTTACCGAATTTTACAAGTCCTAATCCGCATGCAATTACGATAAGAGCACCATATCCAAAGTCTGCTAGCATAATACCGAATAATACATAATAGAATAAAGCCATTACCATAGTGGGATCAATTTCTCCCTTTGCCGGGAGGCTAAATCCCTCTACGACACCCTCTAATGGTGCTGCAAATCCGTTGTTTTGTAACAATACGGGAACATCATCATCTTCCGAAGGATTATCAAATTCCACTGCAATATCAAACTGTTCTGTGAGTTCCTTTTCTAATTCAGCAGCTTCTTTTTGTGGTATATATCCAGATAAAACAAATACATTGCTCGACTGTAACAAATGACCAATGATTTCGTATTTATCCTGCCTCATCTTCTCATAGTCCAGTAAGAATTGAAGATCCTCCCTATTCGTTTCGCACTCCTGTATCTTCTTTTGTGCTTCATCAATAGCAGCTTTGGCATCATCAATCTTTTGAGATAACTCCTCCAGCATCTGGGCTGGTGCCTGTTTCGAAGTAATACCAGGATGTGAAAACTCCATATTTCTTAAAGCTTCATAGATAGCTTCAGCATTTTCTTTTCTACATAATAGAAATATACAGGTTTGATTTTTCGAAGAACTGATTATTTCCACATGAAAAGGCATATACATTGCAAGCTTTTCATAGATTTCATCTAGTGACCATTCCTGAGGGAAAGTACCGATAAAGCCACTCGTACTCCTTGTACCGGTAAATCCTAGCGGAATATCAAAATCAGTCCAGGGCTTTAGCATCTCTATCTGTGTTTCCAGTTTCAGAACTTCCGCTTTGTTTTCTGCTATTTCCCTATTGCATGAAATGATGTAATTAGCGATCCGTAAGACGGTATCATATTTATCCCGAAAGGAATCATATTCCTTTACACTTACATCTTTTCTGCCTTGAAGCATTGCTAACATAGGCTTTTTCTCCGGAGCATATCGTTGCAATATTTCAAGTGCTTCATTCACTAGAGAAATATTCCGCTCAAATTTTGATATTGCATTCGAAACATCGGATTTTTGAAATACATTATCTTCCGAAAGCATATCATTGATTTCAATAACACCCCGGCGCTGTAACTTTTCTAAAATTTGCTTTCTGTTCTTTTTTAATGCATAAATAAAAACGCGCTGCATTTGCAGCATAGCCATGGCTCATCCACCTCCCTTGTTATTATCTGACCGTATTTCTTAATTTCATTAAATTACTTGTCATAAATAACACAGGATAGAACAAGCCTTTTTGCAGCGTCCTCCTTACTCTTAACCATTTCCTTCATGATTATAACTTCATTTTGTGCTTTTGCTATTGCTGCTTCTATCAGCTTTTCTCCTTGCTGATTGGTAGCAGCCAGCTCTTTTTCTGCTTTTTCAAGGGCATCTTTGGTCATGGAAGATATTAGTTCCTTCGCATTCTGTTGAGCCTCTGAAAGTATTTTTTCTTTCTTTTGAACAGCCTCCTTTTCCGTCTGGGCAGCCTTTAGTTCTGCCTGCCGAACAGCTTGTACTGTCTCGCTTGCCATTCACTCACCTCCAGAAGTATTGAAATGGTAAAAAATATAACAAGTAGATTATAACGCAAAATTAATTATAGTTCAACAACAAATCAGAAAATATTACACAATTTTTCGTCAAATTCACTATATTGTTTGCACTCTTTTCATAGTAATATTAGTTTTATATACTTTTTATATTTGTTGTTTTATCTATTTATATATACTAATTTACTAAATTATATACATCTTGACTGGATATCTTTTATTGTATAAGACATTTAAAGGATTTTTATACAAAAAAATATTAGGTGATGAATACCGAAGCAGTCATCACCTAATGTAATTATTGAAAATCTCTACTTGTATCAATACTGTATTAAATTGTATTGTATGAAAAAGACTCCCCGTCATCTTCAAACACTTACCATATTTTATCTGTTAACATAACTCTGGTTTTAAAACCTCCCCTGAATTAAAACCATATGAAAACCTAATGCTCACAGATAGTAGTTCAACTGATTGAAACAGGTAAGCCGCTTCAATTCAGTTTTTTAACAGTTTTCCCTGGCAAAACCTTTCCTTCAATTACTACTCGCTCGATAATGGATGCTTTCGGATTTTCAATCAAAGCAATCAATTTCTGCGCGGCACATCGTCCTAAAGATTTTGTATCCTGCTGTAAAGTAGTAAGCTTCGGATCTAATACCTGAGATAATAGAATTCCATCATACCCTACGATAGAGATATCTTCCGGTATTCGAAGTCCATGCTCTTTTATCGCATTGATTCCTCCTATACAGGAAAAATCATCAGGGAAAATAATACAAGTAGGTCTTTCCTTTAATTTCAATAACTCTTTTGTAAGCTTTGCTGTTGAATCTGGATCATGATAGATACCACTTATCACATATTCATCAGGAACTTCTATTCCAAGTTCTCCGAGAGTTTTATAAAAGCTTCCGACGCGATTACGGGTAACCGATGAGTCCGCTCCATGAATATAAGCTATCTTTCTGTGTCCCATTTCATACACATAAGTAATCAGATCTTTCATACCTTTCACATTATCAGAAATAATGGAGGTTCTGCTATTATATATATGATCGATTGTTACTACAGGAAGCTCTCCTTGAATAAGCTCCTCAACTCCAGGATCAGAAAAATCAATACAAGCGATAACTACACCGTCAACACCGCGATACTTGCTATGTTCATAATAGGACATATTCTTATGTCCGGTATGCTTGCTAATAAATGTTATGTCATATCCGCTTCGTTCCGCTTCTACCTTAAAGCTGTCCAACACATGGGAAAAATAATCATGCGTTAAACCGCTTTGAGTATCATCTACAAATAAGACTCCTAAATTATATGAGCGATTTGTTTTCAAAGCCCTTGCATAGGAATTCGGAAAATATCCCATTTCCTTAGCCACTTTTTTTATGTTCTCTTTTGTCGCCTCCGCAATATCACTGTGATTGTTCAGTGCTTTGCTGACAGTTGCAATCGATACTCCACATTTTATTGAAATATCTTTAATTGATACCACAGTACTACTCCTTGTTCCTTTTAATACGATAGAACGCACTTAGCGAACTTTTATCGTCATGAATTGAATAAAATGCACTTAAACGTTTTAGATCACAAGATTATTATACAATCTTCACAAAATATATATTGGTTCATTTATAAATTGTAGCATATTACAACATTTATAACTACAAGAAATATTGAATAGAACCTATATCATGCTTATATTTCTTAGACTGTTAACAAATTACTATGTATATCTTAAACCTTTTCGTATATTAATGCAAGTATTTTTTACTATATTCCAGAAAAAACAGTCTTAATCGTTTTAAACACAGATATTTATAATCATTATCCATAAATTATTTTTTATATTTTTATTGCAAATTGTACATATTCACTATTGCAAATAAAAAAAAAGAGAGTATTATAATCCTATGTTATTTTCGATGGTTAGGAGGTAATCTATGGAGAAGGTAATTAGCGTATTATTTGATATTGAGAAAAAAGCGAATCAAATAATTGAACACGCAAATATTGAGAAAGATCAATTATTTGAAGAAAATGAAAAAGCGATTGCCAAAATGGAAGCTGAAATAATGGATGAGAATGCCAAAAAAATTGATAGGCTTAATTCTCAGGCTGAAAAAGAGCTGGAGGCTGAAAAAAAACATTTGATTGAGAATAGCAGCAAACAACTTAAGGAGTTAGAGGCTCATTATATTAAGGATCATGATGAATTAGTGGATAAATTATTTCAAAGTATTATACAGTTTTAATGAAATTCAAATAACTTTATTATATTGAAGAAATATTTCTTATTATAATTAGAAGTAACACTTCTTTTATATATAACGCTTTCTTTACAAATATCAAAGATAAAATAGTGTAGGAAGGAGGATATGATGGATTCAACACTATCCTACAGTGGGATTAATACAAAAGTCAAAGCTATGCATCCGAAGCTGATTAGCTCACAGGACTTTCAAAAGATGTCAAATCTAGAGTCTGTACCTGATTTGATTTCGTATTTAAAGAAGCATCCTGGATATCAAGATATCTTGCAAAAATACGATGAACACGAAATTCATCGTAGTGAAGCAGAACGTATATTTATAAACGGACTCTATTGGGACTATACGAAGATTTACCGTTTTGCTAATGATAATCAAAGAAAAGATCTTGATTTAGTCTTCTTTCGATATGAAGTGAATATTCTTAAAGCTTGCATCAGACTTATTCATAATAATGAAACGGCATATGACTTATCCATTTTTCATCCGTTTTTCAGTAAACATTCTGAGATTAATGTTACTCGTCTCTCATCTTCTCATAACAGAGAAGAATACGTACAAAATCTAAAGGGTACGCAATACTATTCCATGTTAATGAAATTAAGTAACAAAACCGGTTTATCCTCCTTTGATTATGAAATGGCACTTGATGTTTATTATTTTTCAAAGTCATGGAAGTTGAAGGATAAGTTGCTCAAGGGTGATAGTTTGAAAGCATTTACCGAACGTATGGGGACCGAAATTGATATGCTTAATATTATGTGGATCTATCGTTCGAAACGAAATTATGACATTAATCCTGCAGATATTTTTACTTATTTAATACCAGTCAATTACAGATTAACGATGGCGCAGCTTTCTCGACTTGTAGGTTCACTAAGTTTAGAGGAATTCTTTAATTTATTAAATACAACCAAATACAAAAGTTTCATTCCCCATTTAAGAGCAGGTACGATGGAGCAGGAATATACCAGAGTACTTGATCGGATATATCAACAAAACGTAAGCCGATATCCCGCTTCCATGTCTGTTGTAACCTATTACTTATTTCGTAAAGACACGGAAATCAAGCGGCTGATAACCGTATTAGAATGTATTCGTTATGGACTGGATGATAAAAAAAAGCAAGATTACATTCTATATTAAAGATTCGGATTGTAAGCAAATATATCATTGCCTGTTAACAGGCAGATGGAGGTAGTCATGATTGAAAAGATGAGGTTTCTGAGTATTACAGGACCGAAATACGACTTTGATCGTGTCGTAAATAAATATTTAACGAAATACAATATACATCTGGAAAATGCATTGACCGAATTAAGTACATCCTATAATTTAAAGCCTTTTGTCGAGAATAATCCTTATAAGGATTACTTAAGCAGATCGGAAGACTTAATCAAAAAGCTCGATCCTATTGAGTTCACAGCAAATGAATTAATGTCTCCAGAGAAAGCAATGGATGTTATAAACAACGCATCTTCCATGCTATCCGACCTGAATGACAAGAAGAAGGAGTTAAAAGCCCATAGGCAAACCTTAAATGATCTATTAATTCAGATTGAACATTTTCGTCATTTCGAGTTTGATATTCATCAAATGATGAATTTCAAATTTATTAAATTCCGTTTTGGAAAAGTACCACACGAGTTTTATACTCGTTTTGCAAAATACGTATATGATAATTTAAATACCGTTTTTTATGAGTGTGAACGTGATAAGGATTTTGTATGGGGAATATACTTCGTACCAGCCGTTGATTCCGATAAAATCGATGCCATCTATGCATCCTTACATTTTGAACGAATTAAACTGCCTGATGCATATGAAGGTACTCCCGATGAATCTTATCTTACAATCACAGCAAAAATCGGTGAAATTAACAACGAATTAAATTCTATCTATTCTTCTATCAAAAATCGCCTGGGTGAAATGAGCCATGATTTACTTCTTGCTCATCATACCCTAACGGTTCTATCAAAGAATTTTGATGTTCGTAAAATGGCCGCGTGTACCAGGGATAAGGGCAAAAACGATGTGTTTTATATCATTTGCGGATGGATAACAGAAAAAGACTCTTATAGCTTATTAAAGGAAGCCAAAGAGGATCCATTAGTTTATTGTCTATGTGATGAAGAAACGGCAGATGAAGAGAAAAAGCCGCCGACGAAATTAAAGAATTTTCGTTTATTTAAGCCCTTTGAAATGTTTATTAAAATGTATGGTTTACCAGCGTACAATGAAATTGATCCTACCAGCTTTGTCGCTATCACCTACTCTATTATTTTTGGTATCATGTTTGGTGATGTTGGTCAGGGATTATGTCTGGTCATTGGCGGTGCCCTTCTTTATAAATTTAAAAAGATGAATATTGCTGCAATCATTTCACTGGCCGGTATTTTTTCAACCGTATTTGGTTTTATGTATGGTAGCATTTTTGGTTTCGAAGAAATTATAACTCCTATATGGTTGTCACCAAGAGATAATGTTATGACCGTATTATTTACTGCTGTAGGCTTTGGTGTATTTTTAATCATTACTGCGATGATCATTAATATTATCAATGGTATAAAGGCTAAGGATTGGGGTCGTGTTTTCTTTGATACGAATGGCGTGGCCGGACTCTTATTCTATGCTTCATTAATTGGAAGCATTGTATTAATATTTACCGGATATCCTCTTCCTGGTGCTATTATCATGGCTATATTTTTAGGATTACCCTTATTACTTATCTTCTTTAAAGAGCCATTGACTCATATCGTAGAGAAAAAAACACGGATATTCCCTGAACATAAGGCTATGTTCATAATGGAAACTGTATTTGAAATGTTTGAAGTATTACTCAGTTATGTTACAAATACCATCTCATTCCTTCGTGTTGGTGCTTTTGCTTTAAGCCATGCAGGTATGATGGCTGTAGTAATGCTTCTTGCCGGTGCAGATAACGGTTCTCCTAATATCATTGTACTTATATTGGGAAATATTATTGTATCCGCAATGGAAGGACTTATCGTTGGTATACAGGTTCTTCGTCTTGAGTATTACGAAATGTTCAGCCGTTTTTATCACGGAACAGGAAAAGAATTTAAACCATATAAGGGAAATTAATCCCTGTTTACTATCATTATTATTAAATTAATTACATTTTAGGAGGAATTAACTATGGCAACAAAAATTATTATCATTATTGCATTATTATTAAGCATCATCATCCCCTTTGGTACATTTCTTTACAGTAAAAAAACTAAGGGTGGCTTAAAAGCTGCTATTGGTTTTAATGTATTTATGTTTTTTGGTATCTTGGTTATTGCCAATGTATTAATGTTCTCAGGCAAAGTATCTGCTGCTGAAGCCGAAGAAGCGGTAGCTACTGCGACAGATAACTGGAAGTATATTGCTGCTGCTCTTTCTACTGGTTTATCCTGTATTGGTGGTGGTATTGCCGTTGCTTCTGCTGCTTCTGCTGCGCTTGGTGCAATTAGTGAAGACTCTTCCATCATGGGTAAATCTTTAATCTTTGTTGCTCTTGCAGAAGGTATTGCTTTATATGGATTGATCGTATCCTTCATGATTTTAGGATAATATATTTATCTTATGTTATTTATCGTTACACATGAAATTCTACGATTTTATGTATCCAGTCTGCAGGCTTTAAAGAAAGGCAGGGTTTGTTATGCGAATGTATTTGATAAGTGACAATGTTGATACCTATACCGGAATGAAGCTTTCCGGCGTAAATGGTGTTGTCGTTCATACAAAACCGGAGTTAAAAGACGAATTAGATAAAGTACTTTCCGATAATACAATAGGAATAATTCTAATTACAGAAAAACTCAGTAATGAGTTTCCTGAAATAATTAATGATGTAAAACTGAACAGAAGAATTCCGCTTATCGTTGAAATACCGGACAGACATGGTACCGGGAGAAAACCGGATTTTATTACTGCCTATGTGAATGAAGCCATCGGATTAAAGCTGTAATTCCATTTGCTGTATCATTTTTATCAGAAAGGCAAGGTATTTTATGACTCTTGATGAAAAATTAAACCATTTTTACGATTCAGTAATCGAAAGTGCAACAAAACAGAATATTGAAATCGTGGAAGAATATAAAAAGACACTTCAAAAGAATTTTGAAGAGCGAAAAGAGGCCGCGTTACGAAAAGCGGAAGCGAATTATCGTATTGCTTCAGAGAACATTATAAGGGAAAGGAACCGTAAATTATCTGCTGAATCAATGGAAATCAGACGCAAAGTTCTTGAAAAAACAGCTGAAGTTTCTGAACGTATCTTCACTGATGTGAGAAAGAAATTGGATGAATATATGAAAACCTCAGATTATGATGAGTTATTATGTGCTCAGATTACAAAAGCTAAAAGCTTCGCTCAGGGAGATGACATAACAATATATATTAATCCGACCGATGCACAGAAGATACCCTATTTAGAAGAAAGAACTGGTGCTACTCTTACGGTAAGTGATCGTGACTTTATCGGCGGTATTCGTGCTGTTATTCCTTCCCGCAGTATTCTGATTGATAATTCATTTATGACAAAATTGACAGAAGCTGAGAGTTCCTTTACTCTTTAAGACGATGAAAGGGAGAGTTAATCCTTATGAATATAACAGGTAAAATATATGGAATTAATGGTCCGATCGTATACGTTGGTGAAAATCGAGCCTTCAAAATGGGTGAAATGGTGTTAGTCGGCAAGGACAAATTAGTTGGCGAGGTCATTGGATTAACTACCGGAAAGACCACCATTCAGGTATACGAAGAAACGACCGGACTGAAGCCGGGCGATGAAGTTATCTCAACCGGTGCTGCTATTTCTGTAACACTGGCTCCCGGTATCATAAGTAATATATTTGATGGTATTGAACGTCCTTTACAGGAAATTTCAAAGCAATCAGGTGCATTTATCTCAAGAGGTGTCAGTGTCGAAGCACTTGATACAAAGAAACTATGGGATGTGCATATTACAGTACAACCTGGTGATAAGGTTTATGGAGGCACTATTATTGCAGAGGTTCCTGAAACAAGAGCAATTCTTCATAAATCCATGGTACCGCCAGATATCATGGGTAAAGTAACTAAGGTTGCTCCAGATGGAAAATATACTATTTCCGATCCGATTGTAACTATCGTTGACAACTCAGGTAAGGAAATCGAGTTAACATTAACACAAAAATGGCCTATTCGTGTTCCAAGACCGACAGCCAAGCGTTTTCCCTCCGACCGCCCCCTTATTACTGGACAAAGAATCATTGATACCCTCTTCCCTATATCCAAGGGTGGAACGGCTGCGATTCCGGGTGGTTTTGGTACCGGTAAGACAATGACGCAACATCAGCTTGCAAAATGGTGCGATGCCGACATCATCGTATATATTGGATGTGGAGAACGAGGTAACGAGATGACAGAGGTTCTGGAGGATTTCTCAAAGCTGGTGGATCCTAAAACTGGCAATCCCCTTCTTGACCGTACCACATTAATAGCTAATACCTCTAACATGCCGGTTGCTGCTCGTGAAGCAAGTATTTATACCGGTATTACTTTGGCTGAGTATTATCGTGATATGGGTTATCATGTAGCTATCATGGCAGACTCTACTTCCAGATGGGCTGAGGCTCTAAGAGAGCTTTCCGGTCGTTTGGAGGAAATGCCTGCAGAAGAAGGTTTCCCAGCATATCTTGCCTCTCGTTTGTCTGCATTTTATGAAAGAGCCGGTTTCATGCAGAACTTGAACTGGACGGAAGGCAGTGTATCCATTATCGGTGCTGTATCTCCCCAGGGTGGTGACTTTTCAGAACCTGTAACACAGAATACGAAGCGTTTCGTTCGTTGCTTCTGGGCATTAGATAAATCCCTGGCTTATGCCAGACATTTCCCCGCTATTCATTGGCTGAACAGCTATAGTGAATATCTGACAGATTTAGCACCTTGGTATACGAAAAATGTTGGCGAAGATTTCGTAGAATGCAGAAATCAGATTTTAAGTATTTTGACTCAGGAAAATCAGTTAAATGAAATAGTAAAGCTCATTGGTAGTGATGTTCTGCCCGATGATCAGAAGCTGGTTTTAGAAATTGCTCGTGTAATTCGTCTCGGATTTGTTCAGCAAAATGCTTATCACCCTTCTGACACCTATGTTCCGATGGCAAAACAGTTAAAAATAATGCAGACAATTTTATATCTCTATCAAAAATCCCGACTTCTGATTGACCGTAATATGCCAATGTCCTTACTGAAAGAAAGCCCTGTATTTGATAAAGTAATATCGATTAAATATGATGTATCCAATGATGAGCTGGATAAATTTGATGATTATAAAGTAATGATAGATGATTTCTACAATGACATCATGTCTAAGAACGCCTGATCGTGCAGGAATGGAGGTAATTATGTCTATAGAGTATTTAGGATTAAGCGAAATAAACGGCCCTCTGATTGTTCTTGAGGGTGTTCGAGACGCTTCGTTTGATGAAATTGTTGAGTTAACTGTGGACGGCAAGAAGAAAAAAATTGGACGAATTGTTGAACTATACGAGGATAAAGCAATCATCCAGGTGTTTCAAGGTACGGAGGATATGTCATTATTCAATACCCATACTAAGCTAACTGGCCATCCTATGGAGGTTGCTCTATCTACTGATATATTAGGTAGAGTATTCAACGGTGTCGGTCAGCCCATTGACGGACTGGGTAACATCATTGCTGAGACAAAACGGGATATTAACGGATTACCGCTGAATCCATGTACAAGAGAATATCCACGAAATTATATTAAAACTGGTATCTCTTCCATTGATTGTCTAACCACATTAATTCGTGGACAGAAGCTTCCTATCTTTTCTGGTAATGGTCTTCCACATGACCAGCTTGCAGCCCAGATTGTTAAGCAAGCATCTCTTGGCGAAGATTCAAACGAGGAATTTGCAATTGTATTTGCGGCAATGGGTGTAAAGCATGACGTGGCCGACTTTTTCCGCAGGACCTTTGAGGAAAGCGGCGCAAGCTCCCACGTTGTAATGTATTTAAACTTAGCAAACGATCCAGTGGTTGAACGTTTAATTACTCCAAAGGTAGCCTTAACCGCTGCTGAGTATCTTGCGTTTGAGAAGGGAATGCATATTCTGGTTATACTGACCGATATGACATCCTTTGCGGAAGCTATGCGAGAGGTATCCTCTTCTAAAGGAGAAATTCCGAGTAGAAAAGGATATCCGGGTTATTTATACAGCGAATTAGCAACCATTTATGAACGAGCAGGAATTGTTCACAATAGTAAAGGTTCAGTTACTCAGATACCTATTCTGACGATGCCGAATGATGATATCACACATCCAATTCCTGATCTGACTGGATATATCACAGAAGGGCAAATCGTACTTGATCGTGCTCTTCATCAAAAAGCAATTTATCCTCCAATCAGTATTCTTCCTTCTCTCTCCCGTCTGATGAAGGACGGTATTGGTAAAGGGTATACCCGTGAGGATCATCAGGATCTGGCTAATCAGCTCTTCTCATCCTATGCACGCGTAGGCGATGCCAGAGCATTGGCAAGTGTTATCGGTGAAGATGAATTATCACCACTGGATAAATTATACCTGAAATTTGGTATCGAAATGGAACAAAGCTTTATTGCACAAGGAAATTCTGAAGATCGTACGATTATACAAACCTTAGATATGGGCTGGCAACTATTATCCCTTCTTCCAAGAGAAGAGCTTGATCGTATTGATACAAAGATTTTGGATAAATACTATAAATCCAGAAATGATGCCGTAGTCGAATAGAGGTGATTACCATGAATCCGAATACCTTTCCCACTAAAGGTAACTTAATATTAGCTAAGAATTCATTAAGGCTGGCTAAGCAGGGTTACGAATTAATGGATAAGAAACGTAATATATTAATGCGTGAATTAATGGAATTAATTGATAAGGCAAAGGATATTCAAGCCGAGATTGATAGTACCTTCTCTTCTGCTTACCTTGCGCTTCAAAAGGCGAATATTGAGATGGGTATCCATAATGTATCAGAATTATCAAATACCATTCCCGAAGAAACTTCCATTCAGATAAAGCAACGAAGTATCATGGGAACCGAAATTCCTTTGGTAGAATATGATAACACAAATAGTAAACCGAATTATGCATTTTTCCAAACTACCATGTCCCTGGATGAAGCTACTAAGAATTTTGTGAAGGTAAAGGATTTAACTATCCGATTATCGATGATTGAAAATTCCGCCTATCGTCTTGCTACTAATATAAATAAGACTCAAAAACGTGCCAACGCACTTAAGAATATTACCATACCCTATTATACTGCCCTTACCATTAGTATTCAGAATGCATTGGAAGAAAAAGAACGTGAAGAGTTTACAAGATTAAAGGTGATTAAAAAGCGCCAAACTGCAGGTCAATAATATAAGCATAACATAGGACTTTCCCTTCATAATATCATGTTTTAAATTTACATTATATTTTTTATTTTTCTTGTATATATTTTTATCATTAAGACATAATAATTATCAGATACGGCGAACGACTTAACTTGCTTAAAAAGAAGACATTTAAATTTGATAAGTCCTGTCGTATCGATTAATATACAATAGAAAGTACGCCTTGCGAACTTTCTATCGTCATGAATAATAAAAGTTTGTAATTTGGTCTCAGGATTACAAACAGCAAAGGTTCTGGAAAGATTGGGAGATGATAGCGTTGGACAGTTTAATTATTTCTAACCAAACAATTAGTTATCCTTCGGTTTGACAAGAATACTGATCTTGATAAGATTAAGTTCTTGTAGTATCTCACTTTCAAAATTGAATACTTGCACTAAAATCGATTGAGACACCAGTGGTAGAAGCAGGGATAATGATTTATTCCTGCTTTTATCATGCTTATTAGAACGTCGTGAGAATTATTCTTGATAGGTATGAATTTGCTTCACATCATATCCTGTGGGGTTTTGGAAGAATCGTAGACCGAATTCCTCTGCTACAGAGAATATATGATCAAAAATATCGGCCTGAACCTTCTCGTAAACGCCCCAATCCGTACTATTAGTAAAAGCATATATCTCTATGGGCAGTCCATGCTCTCCTGGGCTCAATTGACGAACCATAACTGTCACATTCTTATTCAAATGGGGATTGTGTTGTAAATACTTCTCTATATAGATACGGAAGGTTCCTATATTTGTCATATGTCTTCCATTAATCAGAGAGCCTTCCCTGTCATGATATTTCTGATTATATTCCTTTATCTCCATTTCCTTATCATAAATATAGTCCTTTAGGTATTCTATTTTCTTGAACTTCTCCAATATTTCATCAGTACAAAACGTAATACTATTCACATCGATATAGATTGCCCGCTTTATTCTCCTTCCACCGAATTCCATCATCCCTCTCCAGTTCTTAAATGAATCCGATACTAAGGCATAAGCCGGAATGGACACTATCGTCTTATCAAAATTCTGAACCTTTACGGTGTTTAAGGTTATATCAATGACATCACCATCCGCATCATATTTAGGCATTTCAATCCAATCTCCAATTCGAAGCATATCATTGGATGTCAATTGAATTCCGGCGATAAATCCAAGAATGGAATCCTTAAATACAAAGGAGAACACCGCTGCTGCTGCTCCAATTCCACTTAATAAAATTAGCGGACTCTGCCCCATTAAGTCTGCTATTATGATAATTGCTACAATAATGAAAATAACTATTTTTACTATCTGAAGCAGTCCCTTGATAGGACGGACCTTCGATATCGGATGTGTTCGATAGATATCATCAATTGCATCCAACATAGAATTCATGATAAAAAGTGCTATAATCATAATATAGATGGATGCACTCCGTCGTATAAGTTCTGATACGCTCTCTGGGAAAACGGATGCGAACATACAGATAATAATGCCCGGAAGCACATTAGCTAATTTGTGAAAGAATTTCCGCTCCATTAACATTCTGATCCACTTGTATTTATTACGGTTAATAATATTTGATACAATCTTTATAACGATTTTCTGAACAATAATATTGACCAGAAGACAGGCAAGAATGATTCCAATTGCTAAAATTGCATAGGATAGATATTCGGCAATATTCCCCTTCAATCCTTGACTTTCTAGCTTTGTTACAAGATATTCGTACATATACTCTTTCCTTTCCTATAAACATCAATAATATATAAACACATAATCGACTTCTAAACTTTCATTTGTACAAAAATAGATTACCATTTCTGCATAATTCTACTATTAATCTTATTAGGTGTCAAATCGCTCTGATTAATTCATAAATATGACTATCTTTGCAATTCAAAGGAAATACAGAAACATTCTTTTGCATAGTATGCTACAAAAACTACATAATAAGAAGGTATTTTAGTATAATGATGTAATTTCTGATTTTAATTGTTTTTTAATGCTAATATTAGTAAATTATGGTATACTGTCTATGTTGCCGACGATATTTATTTTCAATATGCTACATAACCTGTGCGGCATAGTGAATGAGTTATTTGGAACTATAATAATCAACAAAATGAATGAAAGAGGTGTTATTATGTGGTTTTCAAAATCGCCGGAGGACGTATTTAAAGAATTCGGTGTAAATCCTGCTGTTGGCCTAACGGAAGCTGAGGCAAAGCAACGTCTAGAAAAATACGGTCTGAATAAATTAAAAGGAAAACCCAAAAAAAGTATTATAGCTCTATTTTTATCACAGTTAAAGGATATGCTGATATATGTCCTTTTAGCAGCTACTGTGATCACATTTGTAATTAAGGAATATGCGGACGCCATCATTATTTTATTAGTGATTATTCTAAATGCTGTAATTGGTGTTGTACAGGAATACAAGGCAGAGAAAGCTGTAGAAGCGCTACAGAAAATGACCACACCAAAGTCAGTTGTACGCCGTAACGGAGAAACTAAGGAAATCAACTCTGAAGAGATCGTTCCAGGAGATATTGTTATACTGGATGCCGGCCGATATGTACCTGCCGACTTAAGACTCTTTGATAGTGCTAATCTACAAATTGAAGAATCGGCACTAACCGGGGAATCCGTTCCTTCCAGTAAAGATGCCGGTAAGCTACTTACAGATCCTAAAACTTCCATTGGTGACAAAACGAATATGGCATTCCAATCCACTCTCACTACCTATGGACGTGGTGAAGGTGTCGTTGTAGCTACCGCAATGGAAACAGAAATCGGTAAAATAGCTAAGATACTGGATAGTGATGACAATGAGATGACTCCACTTCAGAAACGTCTCGAGGAACTGGGAAAAACATTAGGCTTTCTGGCAATCGGTATCTGTGTGTTAATATTTGTTATTGCTTTGATTCAAAAAAGAGATTTATTCGAAATGTTTTTAACTGCTATTAGCTTAGCGGTTGCTGCTATTCCGGAGGGTCTCGCCGCGATTGTTGCGATTGTACTTGCTCTTGGTGTAACGAGAATGTCGAAGATCAATGCGATTGTAAAAAAACTACCGGCAGTAGAGACTCTGGGCTCTGTTAATATCATCTGTTCTGATAAAACCGGAACCCTGACTCAGAATAAGATGACTGTGGTAAAGCAATACACACATAATCATCTTACAGACGTTCCCGGAACCGAAGAAGACCTTGTTGCTACCCCTGACGAAGTAGAGTTAATTAAATCATTAGTACTTTGTTCAGATGCAACCTATGAAAATGGTCAGGGTACAGGAGATCCGACAGAAATTGCTCTGATCATTCTCGGTGACAAATATAATCTTACCCGAGCTGCTCTTAATGCTGAACATAAGCGAGTTGGTGAAAATCCCTTCGATTCGGATCGTAAGTTAATGTCAACTCTCAATGTAGAAGATGAAGGTTACCGAGTTCACACCAAGGGAGCGATTGATAACATTCTTAAAATATCAACAACCGCACTTGTAAATGGTCAAATTGTTCCTCTTACCGATGAGCTCAAGAACGACTATCTTCGTATTACAGAAGAAATGTCTGATTCGGCTTTACGTGTATTGGGTGTTGCATTTAAAGACACGGATAAAATTCTTCCTCCACAAGAGATGGAAAAAGATCTTACCATAATCGGTTTAGTTGGAATGATTGATCCTCCTCGTCTGGAAGTTAAAGCATCCATACATGAAGCTAAGATGGCCGGTATCCGCCCTATTATGATTACTGGTGATCATAAGAATACAGCGGTTGCAATTGCTAAAGAATTAGGAATTGCAGAAAGCATCGAACAAAGCATCACCGGTGCAGAGATTGATGAATTGTCCGATGAAGCTTTCGCTGCAAACATCAATAATTATAGAGTATTTGCCCGCGTTTCACCGGAACATAAAGTAAAGATCGTAAGAGCCTTCAAGGCACAGGGTAATATCGTATCGATGACCGGAGACGGTGTAAATGATGCTCCTTCCCTTAAGTTTGCAGATATTGGTGTCGCTATGGGCATTACAGGTACTGATGTTGCGAAAGGTGCCAGCGATATGATTTTAACGGATGATAACTTTACAACCATTGTTCATGCAATTGAAGAAGGCAGAAACATATATAATAACATAAAAAAATCAGTTATCTTCCTGCTTTCCTGTAATCTTGGTGAGGTAATAACCATATTCCTATCTATTTTACTGAATTGGCCAGTTCCTTTACTTGCAACACAAATTCTTTGGATTAATTTGATCACTGACTCCTTGCCTGCGATTGCACTAGGTGTGGATCCCGGAGATCATGACGTAATGAAGCAAAAGCCACGAAATCCAAAGCAAAGCTTCTTTGCACATGGAGCCGGAGTCCGAGCGGTTATCGGTGGAATATTAATCGGGATTTTTACGCTGGTTGCCTTTTATTATGGATTATGGGAGCATGGCTATCAGCTTGGCTCTGGAGAAATCTCAGAAGCAGCACTGGCTTATGCAAGAACCATGTCATTTGTAGTACTGGCTGCTTCCCAATTGTTTTATTCATTATCCATGAGAAGCTCGACAAAATCCATTATAAAGATCGGTGTATTCTCGAATAAATTTTTAATCGGAGCAATTATTGTAGGAATCCTCCTTCAGTTAGTAGTAATCTCGATTCCTCCACTTGCCATTGCTTTTGGAGTGCATTTCCTATCCTTGCAGGATTGGTTGCTTGTACTAGGATTTGCACTAATACCGCTCATTGTTAATGAAATAATTAAGTTATTTACGAAAAGATTAGAAGTCCAATAATAACGAAAATCGGATATGCTATGGAACATTCAAAGTAACATATTGAATCACTCCATTTACATATCCGATTTCTTATTGGTAATTCTCCTCGATCCTTCTGTTTAGGCAATCCTATTTGGTGATAAATCAAGTATTCTTACCAGTATAAATAAATATTGCATCTCTCAAAAATGCTGCCATTCCAGGCTGCTTCTTATCATAATAAGCAGTAAATCGCTCATCTTCTACATACATCTGGGCAATTCCAGCATGTGCCTCTTTGCTATAGCTTCCCCAAGTGAAGGACAACCATCTGCGATGCATATCTGCGACCTTTTGTGCCAGTTCACCAGCCGGGTCCCCAGTTGCATAGGCTACTTCTAATGTATCCAGAATCTCCTGACCGAGCTTGTCAAATTCATCATATTGCTCCTTCGACATGTTTAAGAGTTTTCGATTTGACTCATTAACACTCTCGTCTCCATACTTCTCTCTGATTTCTCTACCATATTTTTCTTCATTACTGTCAATGAGCCTTTTCTTAAAGCCCTGGAACTTCTCCGTATCATTCATAGTAATCCTGCCTTTCTTATACTCTAATGTCCTTTTGACATTCTCAATAAGCATATCTAATTCCTTCCTTTGTGAAAGGAGTCTCATCAAATGGTCATTCAGCGCTGCAGTTTCATCAAAGTTTTCCGAGGTCATAACCTTTTTAATTGTATCAAGATTAAAACCCAGCTCCCGATGGAACAGGATTTGCTGTAAACGGTCAACTTCCTCCTTACCATAGATACGATATCCAGAAGAATTGATTCTTGCCGGCTTAAGAATTCCGATTTCATCATAATATCGAAGTGTGCGAGTAGTGACTCCTGCTAATTTAGCAAGCTTTTGCACTGTATATTCCATTTGTACTCCTCCTTACAGGAACAGTTTATACCTTTACGTAACGTAAATGTCAATATCTATTTTTGATTTTTTCGGAAAGGTTCATTCATAATGCTTTCTTAAATTCGTGTTAAGCACATTTTCCTATAATATCGGAGCATTTATACACTACTTCGGTTCATTTGCTTAGCGACTGATATGAATGGGAGGCTTCTATTAATTGATTAAGTTTATCCTGAGCCAAACCACTGTCAATAATATCATTGGAAAGGGTTACCCCTTCTTTCAGGTCCTTCACAATTCCTCCAACCATTAAGGCACCCGCTGCATTTAATACAACTGCTTGACGGCGTGGTCCTTTATTTTTACCAGAAAAAACATCTCGTATCATCATTGCATTGGCTTCCGGAGTTCCTGTAGCAATATCATTAAGCTTACAGCGCTTCAATCCCAGATCCTCCGGATATAGTTCATAATCATGAATCATACCATCCTTTAGCTCATGAATGGTAGTTTTTCCAATTAGTGAGATTTCATCCATTCCACCTTCTCCATGAGCAAACAAAGCTTTAGTATATCCAAGAGATAAAGCAACCTGGGATACCTTTTCAAGAAGGTCGGCCTTATATACACCCATTAAGTGCAGTGTTGCCTGTGCCGGATTAATAAGTGGACCTATAATTGTATAAAATATGGTCTTAATTCCGAAATCCTTCTCCGGGTGTATCATTTTCTGCATCACCGGGTGAAATAGAGGAGCATAAAGAAAAGATATTCCAATCTCTTCGATCATATTCTCCACGGCATGTCGACTCTGATGAATTTGAATACCAAGTGCTTCCAATACATCTGCGCTGCCAGCATGATTGATACTGGATTTACTCCCTGATTTGGCCACCTTAATTCCGGCAGCTGCAGCTACAAAAGCTACTGCAGTTGAGATGTTAAAAGTACTCAAACCCCCGCCCGTACCACAGGTATCCATTAACTCACTATCCACCTTAGGTGTTATAGGAATACAAAAATCTCTCATTGCCTGTGCGATAGCTGCTATCTCAGTAAGAGTCGGTCCTTTCATCAATAAGGAAACCTGAAAATTCATGATCTGAGCATCCGTCATTTCATTCCCATGTATCGCCTTAATCGCTCCATACGCTTCCTCTTTTGATAATTCCATTCCTGTGTTTAACTTCTGTAAAATGTCGTTTACCATTTCCACCATTCTTATTACTCCCTTCACGTACACTAAGCAGGCCGTTCTTAATTACAAATTATATATAAATTTCAGTTATAAATTTATTTTCATAGACTTCCGAATAATAGAATTCATCTTATTGACTTCTATGATAGATTTCTAATTTTATCTATGATTTCCCTCATCTTATTCGGGTCCTTCCAACCATCTGTCTCTACCTTACTACTGACATCAACGCAATAAGGGTTCAACATATGAATTGCTTTCTCTACATTGTCAATACCAATTCCACCGGCAAGGAAAAACGGCTTTCTCATCTGAGTGATCATGGTCCAGTCGAATGCCTCTCCACTTCCTCCATATTGATGGCTTGAATAGGTATCTAGTAACATATACTCACATTCATACACCTTACCTTGATGGATATCCTCAGCACTTTGTATTCGAAGCGCCTTAATAACAGGACATGATACCTTCTTTTTCAGCTGATGAATATATTCCGGGTCCTCATCCCCATGCAATTGAATAAGATCAATCACATTTTTATCATATAACCGGACAATGTGATCGATCGAATCATTTACAAATACGCCTACCGCCTTAATATGATGATTCAAAGCACTTTTAAGCTTTTCTGCTGTCTCATCATTAACCTGTCTGGCACTTTTCGCAAATACAAATCCGATATAGTCTGGTAGGATTTCGTTCACAGTCAGTATATCTTCCATTCTTCGTAATCCGCATATTTTTATCTTAGACATAATTGCTTTCACCGTTTTAAGCCGTTTAATGCCTCTTTCTTATTATCGCTTCTCATTAATGTCTCACCAATGAGTACAGCATTAACTCCTGCTTCCTTCAGTATTTTTATATCCTCCGAGGTTTTCACTCCGCTTTCTGCCACAAAAATTATATCCTCTGGTACTAACTCTCGTAATCTTACACTATGATATAAATCCACCTCAAAGGTTTGTAAGTTCCGATTATTTACACCGATCATTCTTGCTCCGGCCTCCAAGGCAGATTGAATTTCTTCTTTTGTGTGTGTTTCAAACAGCGCGGATAAACCTAATTCATTGCACAATTCCATGTATTTTCTTAACGTATTCGTGTCTAATAAACTACAGATGAGTAATAAAGCATCTGCACCTATCAGCTTTGCTTCATAAATCTGGTACTCCTCAATAATAAAATCCTTACGAAGTACCGGAAGCTCTACTACACTACTGATTTCTGATAAGTATTGGTCCGACCCTTTAAAGAAATCCGGTTCTGTCAATACGGATATGGCATCGGCTCCGGCTTTTTCATATTCCAACGCAATCTCAAGATAAGGAAAGTCTTCCGCTATCATTCCCTTAGAAGGGGATGCTCTCTTAACCTCACAGATAAAACCGGGACCTTCCTTCCAATTCTTATTAAGTGCACGTTCAAATGCAAATGCATTACGCCCATGAAAGCTTCTGACACCTTTTCCATCATAAATCAAGGATTTCAGCTTCTCTGGCGAAAGCTGCTGCTTTGCTATCTCTACTCTTATTCTTGTTGCTGTTACAATTGTATCCAGTATCATATAACCATCCTATTCATTTGATTTCGTGATGAATCTGTTTAATTGTTCCATTGCTTTACCGCTGTCTATTGTATCGGCAGCCATTCTTACACACTCTCTCAGTGTGATATTGTTATATGACATGTAGAGACATACTGCTGAATTCAAAAGTACAATATCACGTTTTGGACCTTTCTCTCCATTCAAGATTCTTCTTGCTATATCAGCATTATGAACCGGATCTCCACCCACAAGATCCTCCGGCTTACAATATTCAAATCCAAACTGATGTGGATCCAGGAAGAAGCTGTTTACCTTACCATTGTTAACTTCACATACCGTTGTCCTGGCACTTAGTGATACCTCATCCAAGCCGTCATGCCCATGTACCACCATAGCTCTTTTTACGCCGAGATTTGCCAATACTCTGGCCATTGGCTCAACCAGTGCTTCATCATATACTCCCAGTAGTTGTAAATTAGCATTTGCTGGACTGGCAAGCGGTCCTAATATATTAAAAATAGTTCGAACCCCCAGCTCTTTTCTCACAGGAGCCGCATATTTCATTGAGGAATGATATAATGGGGCAAATAAAAAGCATATTCCAATTTCCTTTAAGATACGTTCACTCTTCTCTACTGGTATATCAATCTTAACTCCCAATGCTTCTAAAACATCGGCGCTACCACATTTGCTGGAAACACTTCGATTACCATGCTTTGCAACCGGTATTCCAGCTGCTGAGATAACAAGTGACGATATGGTCGATATATTAAAGGTAAACGCTTCATCTCCACCGGTTCCGACAATATCCAGCACATCTCCTTCATGCTGCAGTTTCAATCCAATGTTTCTCATACTTCTTGCACATGCTGTTATCTCATCGATGGTTTCCCCTTTCATACGTATCGCTGTAATAAATGAGGCAATTTGTGCATTGGTTGCATTTCCACTCATAATTTCATCCATTACTGTTTTAGCCATTTCGAAGGATAAGTCTTCTTTATTCAATAAATTACGAATTGCTTCCTGTATCATATATCATACTTCCTTTCTTTCTTCGAATTACATATTACGGAGCATTAGAAAATTCTTTAATATAACATTTCCTTCTGGAGTCATTATTGATTCCGGGTGAAACTGCAGACCATAGACATTATAAGTTCTATGCTGTACCGCCATAATCTCCCCGTAATCATCCTCTGCTATTACAAGCAAATCATCCGGTAAGGTCTCTTTTTCAGCGATTAAGGAATGGTACCTTGCTGCTTGAATACATGGTGCTAATCCATAAAAGATTGGGCTTCCATTAGCGATGTGAATGTTACTCTGTTTTCCGTGCATAAGATGTTTGGCATGGGTAATCCTGGTTCCGAATACTTCGCAGATTGCCTGATGTCCTAAGCAAACACCGAGAATTGGTATTTCGCTCTTCAGCTCATTAATTACCTGTTCACAAATCCCTGCATCCTTGGGATATCCGGGTCCTGGAGATAAAATTATATGAGTCGGCGCTAATTCTCTGATTTGCTCCACTGTAATTTCATCATTTCGTACAACAAGGATATCTTGATTTATACTGCTTGCAAGCTGTACCAGATTGTATGTAAAGCTGTCATAATTATCAATAAGTAATATCATATAATAACCTCATTTCTGTGCTACATAATGTTTTCGCTTCTATCTTTCTACTTCAGACGCCCTTAGAATTGCATCGATTACTGCCTTTGCTTTATTTTCTGATTCCTCGTATTCCTTTTCCGGTATACTGTCTGCAACAATACCTCCTCCAGATTGAATCGTTATTTTATTATCCTTCTTCACAGCCATACGAATAGCAATACAGGTATCCATATTACCGGTAAAATCAATATATCCGATGGCCCCACCATAGATCCCTCGAGGCCCCTTTTCCATCTCCTCGATAATCTCACAGGCACGTATTTTGGGGGCACCAGATAAGGTACCGGCAGGTAGGATGGCTTCAATTGCATCAAATGCATCCTTTCCCTCTTTTATCCTTCCTTCCACCTCCGAGGTGATATGCATAATTCTGGAATAACGCTGAATTCTCTTATAGTCGGTAACCTTTACACTGCCATATTCGGATATCTTTCCAAGGTCATTCCTTCCGAGGTCAACCAGCATATTATGTTCGGCTAATTCCTTTTCGTCAGCCAGTAATTCCCGTTCTAATGCATCATCCTCTTCTTTATTACTTCCTCTTGGTCTGGAGCCAGCAATCGGGAAGGTTGTTAATACACCATCCTTAAGTCTGACTAAGGTTTCCGGAGATGTACTAATCAATTGCACATCATCATTTTGCATAAACACCATATAAGGAGATGGGTTGGTAGTTCTTAAGACCCTATATGCGTTTATGAGACTTTCCTTATACTCCGTCTCAAATCTTCTGGAAATCACAGCCTGGAATATGTCCCCGTTCACAATGTATTCCTTGGTACGTTCTACAATTTTACAGTACTCTTCTTTTGTCATGTTACAGGTAAACTCCGGGCTGTCATTTTTTCTTGCTATAGGGAAGGTATCCACTTCCATGATAAAACGAGTCAGATGTTCCATCTCCGACATTGCTTTTCCATAATTCTCAAGTACATTATCCGATTTCATATTTACAATGATTACAATCTTTTGCTTTAAATGATCGTAGGCAATTACCTTATCAAACAGCATTAAATCAAAATCATGAAACTCACTGCTTTTCAGCTTTAATACTGGTTCAGTATAACCAATCATTTCATAGGAGAAATATCCCACCAGTCCTCCGGTAAAAGGAGGCATATTGGGTAACTTTGGAGCTTTATATTCCTCCATTACCTCTCTTAACACTTCATAAGGATGATCCGTTTTGACCTTTCTTATCTCTCCGTTATCAATTGTTACTTCATGATTTTTACAGGTAATATGTACAATCGGATTAAACCCCAGAAAGGAATATCTGGCCCATTTTTCTCCACCCTCAATGCTTTCCAATAGAAAATACCGCTCACTAATCAGTGACATTTTTCGCAATAGGGTGATTGGTGTAGTAATATCCGCATAGATTTCCTTACAAATTGGGATGATGCGATATTCCTTTGCTAATAGCTCAATTTCTTTACAACTAGGTGTGATCATAATATTCTCCTTTCCATAAATTATCAAATCAAATAGTATGCTTGCGGTCCTTTCGATACAAAAAAAGCTCTTATCCCTGTAATCTACAGGGACAAAAGCTTATAACTTCTGCGGTACCACCCGGTTTGATGTATAATACACCCACTCATTTTACATACTATCATATGCACCCCACTGATAACGGACAGGGTTCCCGTAAGCGCCTACTCTACTATGATTTCAGGCTTCCCTCACAAGTCCATTCAGAATAACCTTTGTAACTGCATTCCCACCAGTAGCAGCTCTCTGTATACAATCAATTAATCTTACTCGTCTTGCTCAACGGTTTAATATATATTAAACGCATTATAACAATGGATAAACCTATATGTCAAGTAGTAAAATGTAAAAATTAACATTTATTTCTTGAAATTAGTATCTTAACTTATAAACTTAACTACAGATCTTTTAAAAGAGGGGATTCTTTCCTCTCCTATTGGGTTGGATTTTGTCTGGCAGAAAGCAAATGTTTTTTATTGACAACGTTATATAAATAAGTTATATTTATAACACTTAGAGGTGATGAACAAGTGACAAAAGGACAATTAGAAGCCAAACTAAGCGAAGCTGTCAGTAAATTTGAATTAGAATATATGGGCAGAGGTCCAAAATTAATACGCACATACATAATTAACGATATGATACTGATCCGATTATCTGGCGTATTAAGTCCATCCGAACAAAAACTCACCGATAATCCGCAGGGTATTGAATTATTTAAAAAGGTTCGATCCTCATTATTTGAAGGCGGGCGCGGATATCTAGAAACATTGATAACAGATATATTAGATGTAGCTATAGTCAGCACCCATTCCGATATAAGTACGAAGACCGGCGAAAAGATTATCATTATTACAACTGATAGAAACATCGAAGAGATGATAACAACAAAATAGTAACGGAAGACAATACAAAATAACCTGCTTCATCGTATGCAGATACGGGTATGAAGCTGTTAAGTTGTTAGTAAGCCGATATCTTGGGAGGATTCTTAAGGTACCGGTTTTTTTACTTTTTAGGCCATCCAAATATGAACGAAATGCACTTATGTGTTTTTCATATACAATAGAAAGTACGCCTTTCTATTGTCACAAATTAATATGCCGTACAACAGGCGGCAGAATGGAGGAAATGATGAATAAAAAAGTCGCAATTATTATGGGAAGTGATAGTGATCTTCCTGTTGTAAAAGGAGCCATTAACACTCTTAAGAACTTTGGTATCGCTGTTGAGGTACATGTGATGAGTGCTCACCGTACACCGAAACAGGCATGTGATTTCTCTTCTAACGCAAAAGCCAATGGTTTTGGTGTTATAATTTGTGCCGCAGGTAAAGCTGCACATCTTGCAGGGGTTATTGCTGCACATACTACATTGCCTGTAATCGGTATCCCCATTAAGTCATCCACTCTTGATGGCTTGGATGCACTTTTATCCACAGTTCAGATGCCAAAAGGAATTCCTGTAGCTACAGTGGCCATTGACGGAGCTGATAATGCTGCTATTCTTGCTGTGCAAATGCTTGCAATCAATGATGAAGAACTAAGTCAAAAGCTTGATAAGATGAAGTCCGATATGACTCAGGAAGTCATGGAAAAGGATGAGAAGATTCAGACTGAGATGTGGTGGAAGATGTAATCATAGTTATAAGCTATGATCTATAAATTATGAAATGGAGTTATGCATGAAAGAATACCTAAATAAATTGATATTAGCCGATGATGTAAGGAACATTCTCACTAACAGCCAAAAGGTTATATTTCCAAAAACAAGAGAAGAATTAATAGAGCTTGCTTTCGGGAACAGCGGAAGTGATACTTATGAAGTATCCTATCATGTGAAAGATAAGGGTAATGTTGTTGAGGCCAACGTAGTCCGCTGTAAGAATGGTGTAGCCGTTAATTACGTAGAAGACTATATGAGGCGTCGTGATCCAGACAGCCTCGTAATTGGAGATAATCAGGATACCGATAAACCCAGATATAAAGATATATACCAAAAAGACTTTGAGCCTTTACGAAAAGATACCTTTGACTGGTTGCAAAATCAGGAATTAATTGCACTTCCCTTTAAGGCAGGTGGATATCAATATGGATATGATGCCCTCTTAATCACCCCTGCAAATGCAGCATTCTTTGCATGTGCACTAGCTGATTTACAAGGCTTCTTAAGTATTGACGAAATATCGGATAACTTTAATCCGAAGGCAATCGTATACCTTGCACCACCCTTCCGTCATACACATTTTGACGGTAAGCAAATCGTTGTACACAATCGTCTAGAAGGAGTACATGAGGTATTCTCTTACAACTTATACCCTGGTCCCAGTGCTAAAAAAGGAATCTACGGTGTATTACTCAATATTGGTGAACGTGAAAACTGGCTAACAGCTCATGCTTCAACAGTAAAGGTAATAACTCCTTATGATAATGAAATTGTTATTATGCATGAAGGTGCTTCCGGTGGTGGTAAAAGCGAAATGATTGAACCTGCTCATCGTGCAGCAGATGGTAGAATTATACTGGGTGAAAACCTTGAAACAGGAGAAAAATACTATCTGGATTTGAATGAGTCCTGTGAATTACGACCGGTTACCGATGATATGGCGCTCTGTCATCCCAGTATGCAGAACAATAGTAATAAGCTTGTAGTACAGGATGCAGAAAATGGCTGGTTTTTACGACTGGATCATATACAGAATTATGGCACCTCTCCCCAGTATGAAAAGATATTTACGCAACCGAAGGAGCCATTACTTTTTTTGAATATTCAAGCCGTACCAAAGGCTACCTGTCTTGTATGGGAGCATACTTTAGACTCTGATGGAAATCCCTGCCCGAATCCTAGAGCAATTCTTCCGAGACGTTTAGTACCGGATATTGTTATGGATCCTGTTGAGGTCGATGTTCGAAGCTTTGGTGTAAGAACTCCGCCATGTACAAGAGAAAATCCCTCCTATGGTATTCTTGGAATGCTTCATATTCTTCCTCCGGCACTTGCCTGGCTATGGAGACTCGTGGCACCAAGAGGCTATAACAATCCAAGTATCGTTAGCGAAGCCGGTATGATTAGTGAGGGTGTAGGTTCTTATTGGCCCTTTGCAACAGGGAAAATGGTAAAGCAGGCGAATCTGCTCCTCAATCAGATTGTAAATTCATCCAGTACACGATATGTACTAATTCCCAATCAACATATTGGTGTATATAAAGTAAGCTTTAATCCACAATGGGTTGCCAGAGAATATATTGCACGACGCGGTAGCGCAAAGTTCAAGCCGGAACACCTAAAGGAAGCGCGTTGTACTCTTCTTGGATATGGACTGGCTTCCCTTAAAGTAGATGGACAGTATATCCGCAGGGCGTTCCTGCAACCGGAACGTCAACAGGAAGTCGGAACTGACGGCTATGATAAGGGTGCGAAAATTCTACTGGATTTCTTTAATAAAGAAGCATCTAAATTCAACACAGAAGATTTGGATCCATTGGGTAAGCAAATCATTGAATGTCTTCTTCGAGATGCTCCTCTGCAAGAATATATTGATCTAATACCAATGAGATTCTAATAAGATCGTTACAATATGTTATATAAAGAATATGACTTACCAAATACACTGTAGACGAATGAATTTTCGCTTGTGTGTGAGGTAAGTCATATTTTATATGATACACAAATAACGGTTAAGTTAATTACTATTCACAACGATATCCAAATGCATATATGATATCTTCACCGGTATAGTAATCAACAAGGGAAATTCCTAAGTAATAAGTTCCCGCTTCTATCGAACATTCTAGCTTTTGTATGCAATCTTCATTTATTGGAAAGCAGGTTCCAATTAATGTCCCATTCTGATCATATAAAGCAATTTGAACATTCATATAATCTGAATTATTGTAAGTTAGCAAATGCCCATGCAAGGTAGTGGATTGAGTTATATTAATCTTGTAATAGTCTACCTTCTCATCTTTTTCTGCTTCTCCTATGCCATAGACTTTTGGATCAATTGTCTGACAGGTACTCATGGAGTTACTTGTTTCATCATCTTCATACAAGAAATCATCAAACATTTGCTTACTATACTCTTCGTAATATTCAGCCACCGTGATGGGATTGTTCGTTGTGACTTTTTTTAATTCATTGATATTTACAGCAAAATTTAAATTCTGTCCGTAAGTGGCTCCCATGGTATTAACACCAATCACTTCACCATATACATTCACCAATGGGCCACCACTATTACCATTCGATATGGGTGCATCAATCTGAATGAAATCAACATATTCAATGATACGGGATGCAGTTGAAATCATTCCTTTTGTCATCGTCCCAGATAACCCGAGGGGGCTTCCTAGTGCATAGATATCTTCCCCTACCACTGATTTTGTCTCACTAATTACCAGGCTCTCATTCTTGCAATTAATCTTTAATACGGCTAAATCAAGTAAAGCATTGTATCCGAGAATGGTTTTACATTCATACTCGCGACCATTATTCGTCTTAATCACAATCCTTTTTGCTCCATCAATAACATGGTAATTAGTAACTACTACACCGTTATCAATAAAGAAACCAGAACCCTGAGCTTCACCATCATCTTTACTTACTTCAATTTCTACTGTTGCAGGACCGCATTTTTGATATATTTCCTTTGAACTATATTCCTTTTTTGTTTTTCTGTTTTTTTCGACTGTGACATTGATAATCAGCTTATCATGCGTTTTATCTGAGCTTATTGTAATCGTATCCGTTCCGGGCTTTAAAGCCTCTATTTTAAGTGAAGTCTGATTACCGGTCCAGGTTTCACCCCATTTACATTTTATTATATTCTTCTTATCCAATTCATAGGAAAGTATCTCATCCTTAGTAGAAACATTCATATCCTTAGCAGTAATCCATATAGTAGTCTCATCATATAAGGTAACATTCGTAGAAAAGGTCCCAATTCGATTCTGCCCAATTTCCAAAGTACATCTTGCAGTCTTATCACCAGCCTCAGCATAAACATATACTTTTCCCTGTGCGAGTGCGGTAACCTTTCCCTTGGAATTAATGCTTGCTATGGAAGAATCAGATGTGCTCCATTTAACCTCATCATTCATTCCATTCACTTTAGCTGTATATTGGAAGGTATCAGATACATTGAGGTAATTTGTCGATTTTGAAAATGTAACAGAAGGTTTTTTAACTTTAACCTCTAATTTCAAATTATAGGTTTTCCCATTTTGCTTTACTGTAACAGTGATGTTAGCCGAGCCCTTTGCAATTGGCTTTATTGTACCGTTCTTTGTAACAGTTGCAACCTTGGTCCGATCAGATTTGTAGCTTACGGTTGCGTTTTTTGATAAATTTTTAATCTCAACTTTATATGTATCATATCCAGTATATAGAGTTATACTTTTGTCTTTCAATGAAGGGGCTTTTACCGCTGCCTCAGCAATCACTATGGTATTAATACTGGATATGGATAGTCCGGAAATAAATATCGTAGAAAATGATAGTGTAAAAACGAATAGTAATTTTAATAATGCTTTAATCCTCTGCTGCAAATCTGAGTTCCTCCCATCAATGTATTGTATAATATTAATTATAACGGATATATATGTAAATGCAACATAAAGTTCGAAAAATATACCACATTTTTCCATAATAAGACATTTTAATGCATTTATTTAATTTTACATTTTATTGGGCTTTCCCTCCTGTTCATGATATAATAATACATAGTGTATATGCTGTAAGATTATTTCATGCATGTAATCGGAGTTTTTAATAAATACACAAGAAAATATAAGAAGAAATGAGGCATATTATGACTGTGATGAATAACGACCGTTCCTTAGCGGATTACCTTAATAAAGAATACTTTTGTAATTGCGGCAAACCCCATTCTGTAGGGATACAGCAGATTCTGATTGATGAAGATGCAATATATCGTTTGCCTGAACTTATTTACTCATTAAATATCAAGAAATCTTTTTTTCTTTATGACCGAACCACTTATCAATTGTTTGGATCGAAAATAATCAATCTATTAAATCAGGAAAAGCTGTCTTACTCAGACTATATAATTCCCTCCTCTGAACCGGTGCCGAACGAGCAAACGCTTGGCGAAGTTCTGGTTCATTATGATAGGGACTGTGATATATTCATCGCTATAGGAAGTGGTACGATCAATGATATCAGCCGTTTTATCAGTTATAAATTCCATATTCCCTATATAATCGTTGGTACAGCCCCATCGATGGATGGCTATGCCTCCAATGTTGCTCCATTAATTGTCCAGAATATGAAAACCACTTACGAAGCTCATACCCCCATCGCAATTGTCGGGGATGTAAATCTATTATCGACTGCTCCAATGAATATGATTGCAGCTGGTGTTGGGGATATATTAGGCAAATACACCTGTCTTTGTGATTGGAATATGTCCAGCCTTATAACCGACGAGTATTATTGCGAAACCATAGTTAATATGGTTAAGGAATCCCTTGAAACCACTACAGCAAATATAGAATTATTGAAAAATAAAAATTCAGGAGTTATTAAAAATATTATGGAAGCCCTGGTACTCTCAGGTATTGCCATGAGCTTTGCCGGTAATTCCAGACCAGCTTCCGGTAGCGAGCATCATCTATCCCACTATTGGGAAATGATGTACCTTATGCAAAATAAAAAGCCTATATTACATGGTACAAAAGTAGGTATTGCCACTGTAGCGGTGTTGAAAGCATACGAAATACTTGCTTCTCAACCAATAGACTTTGTAAAGGCCGAACAAAATGCTTCCAGATACTCCAGCACACAATGGGAAGCAAACATGAAACTATGTTATCCAAATTCTTACGAATCTGTTATTGAATTGGAAAACAAAGTCAGGAAAAATGATCCTGAAAATGTTATGACAAGGCTAAAGCGTATGGAACAGATGTGGCCGTCAATGAAGGATAGAATTAATGCTCTGCCCTCTGCTAATCATATTCGTAATATGCTTGATTCCCTACAGGCTCCTTCAGACCCTATGGCTATTGGGATCGATAAAACGCTGTTTATCAATAGTTTTATCGCAGCGAAAGAACTTCGAAATCGGTATGGTCTTCTTCAGATTTTATTTGATCTTGGTATCACTCAGGAGGTTGCTGAAGAAGTCTGGGCATACTTTGCTCAAAAATAGTAAGACATCTAATCTGTATTAAATAAATTCATGGAGCTGTAGCATAGTATATTTGCAGGGAAGGGACTTACCTCACACACAGACGGAAGTAACACATTGCTGATTTTATATGTCTCAGGCGGACATAAATGTTCGCCTGAGACATATAAAATCAACAATATGTTCTTCCGACAGTGCATTATGGTAAGTCCCTTCCCTGCAGTTACTATGCTACAGTCCTACTATAATCAATTATTAATATGATATTATTCAATCAGATTTTACTGTATGTGACAGACAACAGGGCCTTTTCCTGAAGGAGTTATTATCGTGTTATTTCCTTTCGTTTGAAAGCTTCCATTATCTACCGATACTATATTATTCACATTAACTAATTCAACAAAATAGGACTTTTCCGCTGATACATCAATCTGAATGATATGTTCTCTTTTAATTATCTCCGCTTTGAGGGATAGTTCTTTGCTGTTATTATATACTACAGTTGTAGAGGATACGTTTTCCTTTAATTCATAAACCTTTAAAGTTACCTGATCTGCATAATCATAATCTGCTTCCTCATCCTTTGCTCCAACTGCCAGTATACTTCCCTCTTTCACATATAATGGAATACTGAAATAATCTTGTTTTTCCTGATACCAGGCTTTTCCTTCTTTAACCTCTCCAGTCAGATAGCTGGTCCATTTTCCTTCCGGCAGATAATAGCTGGCTATTCCCTCGTCATTAAATATCGGGGCGACTAGCAGGGAATCTCCTAACATATACTGCTTATCAAGATATGCACAGGTTGGATCCGAGGTATATTCCATAACCATGCTTCTCATGGAAGGGATACCGGTTATTGAGGTTTCGATGGCATTGCGGAATAAATAAGGCATTAATGAGGCTTTCAGCCTTGTAAAGAACTTAACTACCTGAACTGCTTCTTCGTCATATGCCCAGGGAACACGATAGGAGGTGCTTCCGTGTAATCTGGAATGAGTTGATAAAAGTCCAAAGGCACACCATCGTTTATATACATCAGGAGTTGAGGTGCTTTCAAAGCCCCCTATATCATGGCTCCAGAAACCGAAGCCGGACATAGTCAGAGATAATCCTCCTCGTAAGCTCTCAGCCATGGATTCATAATCGGACCAGCAGTCTCCTCCCCAATGTACCGGGAACTTCTGACCACCTGCCGTTGCACTTCTTGCAAACAGAACAGCTTCTCCCTTCCCTCTTTTTCGTTCTAGCACATCATAAACGGTCTTATTATACAGATAAGTATAATAGTTATGCATCTTCATTGGATCTGAACCATCATAATATACAACATCCGTAGGGATTCTTTCTCCAAAATCAGTTTTAAAGCAATCCACGCCCATATCAAGTAATGCCTCAAGCTTGGATGCAAACCATTTACATGCCTCCGGGTTGGTAAAGTCAACAATGGCCATACCGGGCTGCCACATATCCCATTGCCACACATCACCATTGGGACGTTTGATAAAATATCCTCCTTCTACGCCCTCATCAAACATGGAGGATTCCTGTCCGATATAGCTGTTAATCCATACGCAGATTTTTAATCCCTTCTCCTTTAATCGTTTTATCATTCCTGCCGGATCCGGGAAAACTCTGGAATCCCAGGTAAAATCACTCCAGTGGAACTCCTTCATCCAGAAGCAATCGAAGTGAAATACCTTTAACGGAATACCTCTCTCCAGCATTCCTTCTACAAAACTGTTAACCGTTGCCTCATCATAGTTCGTAGTAAAGGAGGTGGAAAGCCAGAGCCCAAAGGTCCAAGCCGGTGGCAAACCTGGCTTTCCTGTTATATCAGTATATCGCATTAACACCTCTTTCATCGTTGGACCATTGATGATAAAGTAGTCCAGTTCCTCGCCGGGTACTGAAAACTGTACCTTCTTTACCATCTCGGAACCCACTTCAAAGGATACCTTTTCCGGGTGGTTTACGAATACACCATATCCTTTATTCGAGATATAAAAAGGAATATTCTTATAGGACTGTTCCGTAGAGGTTCCCCCATCCTCATTCCAGATATCAACAGATTGTCCGTTTTTTACAAAGGGAGTAAAGCGCTCTCCCATACCGTATATCAACTCTCCTACCGATAAGGATAGTCTCTCTCTCATATAAGTATCGTGCATGCCACCATCATCATAGGGAAGTCCCTTCCACTGAGTTTTCACATATGCCAGATCTCTCCACCCACTATCTGTCAGCTTAGCCTGGTCACGGTAAAATGTCATTTTCCAATTGGCTTTATTAATCACGAGGCGCAGACTTCCACTCATAATGGTAATCTCGCAGTCATTTTCATCAACCACCAGGCTACTATCCTTGTCAATATCTAGTTCAAATTCGGGATTTCTCTTTCGAACTCCCATGTAGTGGTTTGTTCTAATTCTAAGCACTTCCGGATAAGGAGCAGAAATCCTTACTGTTAAATTAACCCCTCCCAGGGTATCTCCCCTGTGTGCGATTTTATGAGTTGGTGCACATATTCGAAGCTCTTTCTTATCTTTTTTTGAAAAGTATACCTCCGCAGGAGAAAAAACTTCGGTTCCTTCCTTATGCAGCCAGCATCCGTTACTAAATTTCATAATAATACTCCCTTCGTTTATTCATTAGCGAACAAAGACCATTATTTCGCATAGTTACTAAAACGTCTTCTAACGTTATACCTATATCTTTATCATAAAGAACATTTCATAAAATGAAAATGTTTTATGTTTGCTTTTCCATGGCATATTTCAACTATTGAAAGGAGGATATCCCCGTATTCTGATTTCCAGATGTCCGAGATATCCTCCTGTTTCGTATCACCTTATATTCCGACAGAATTGATACTATCTCCTATTGCAAAGCTAGCAATTCATCTTCCTTTGCTTTTCTCTTTTCGGCCTGTTGCAAGCACCATTCTACACAAGTATCATAGCCATATCCTTTTGCTTCTTCAATAAATGTTGCAAGAATTCTGTCAAATTCTGCATCATCCTTAGCGTAAACGAGCTTCCATGAGTTAGATTTCACACATTCAGCCACCTGTGCCCATTGAGTATTCAACTCATCATCTCTCGTATCCATAGCAAAACCGGAACCTAAAGAAATAGAAAATCTACCAGTATCCTTTAAATAATTATCTGCTGATAAGAAACCGGTTTTATCCTTCCAAGCCTGTTCTGCAACAGTCGTAGGTAGGGAGTTATAGCTTTCCCAGAAGAGGTAATTATAGGTTTCACCATTTCCTTCCGGATTAATACTATCTCTACTCCAGGTTGAATTATTCCACTTAACCTGACCATCCTCGAATGCACCACTGTAATCACCAGTCATTTGTGTTGTAATATCGCTCTTACAAGCAACACCTAAGTCTGTCAGATATGCCTTTCCGTTTTCGTTATAATCCCAAGTCACACCTTTAGGACCGTATTCGTTAACCATAACACCTTCCGGAGTTGACATATAGTTAATAATCGCCATACATAATTCAGGATATTCGGTATTTGCACCGATTGCCCATACTCTGTTGCCGCCATAAATATTCAAACCATAGGTAAGAACCTTCATGTCATCTGCTGTTAACGCATACATACCCTTACCATCAGAGGTATGATTTGCAGTATTGTATAAATCTCTTCCTAAGAATGTAAAGATATTAAAGAATGCAGCACCATCCTGGTATGCATTACATGCATCATCATAGGTCTGAGTCATAGAATCAGGATCCAATAAGCCCTTCTGATATAATGCATTGTAGAACTTAAGGCTTCTGATATACATACTATTATCATCTAAGATTGGCTGTGCCGTCTGAGTATTAACATCGTACAGAGTAAAGCCGAATTCATCATAACCATATAAAGCGCCAAGGGATTTTACATACATAACCATATCCCCATCCCAATCCTTAAATAAGGACATAGCATAGGTCTGTGCTCCGGAATCAGATTTCGGATTTGCTTTTACCATTTCTTCAAGAATCGGTATATAATCCTCTAGCGTAGATACCTTTGGATATCCAAGTTGTGCATATAGATCCCAGCGAATATCGGGATGATAGAAAAACATACCATGCTCTGTTGGTGAGGAACCTACATCATAACCAAATCCATATACGGTTTTTCCATCCGGTGAAAGACTTGCATTCTTCTGTAATGCATTCTGCATATGCTCATTGATATAAGGACCATATTCTGCTAAGATATTGTCTTCATTCCAATCAAGAAGCATTCCCGCATCTATTGCCTGGTGATACTCATCCGTATCACTTCCGAATAAGATGATATCTCCCAGATTGCCGGATTCCATACGAGTTGCGAATACACCCTCCGGTGCGTTCACAATATTCAATTTTACATTGAATTTGTCTAACATTATTTTAGCAAACCAACCCAGCTGTTCTCCGCTGTAATTTGCTAATTGGCTAAAGACAGTAAGTGTTACGGTTTCATCCGGAATAATGTCTTCCAGACTACCTGTGTTCTCCTCTGCGGAATCAGTTGTAGCTTCATCATCCGGTTGTACTTCATCATCCTGATTTTCAGTATTCGCAGGCTCATTTACTGATTCATCTGTTTTCTTAGTGTTGCTGCAGCCCACTAAGATGGAGCCGAAGAATACTAATACAAGGATGACAGATAACAATCGCTTCGTTTTCCTCATACATCATTTCCTCCCTAAATAATAATTTATTTATAGCACTTGTGCTAGAAACCTAACCCTTTACAGCACCAATCATGATGCCCTTTTGAAAATATCTTGATAGGAACGGGTAAACACATATAATCGGAATTATGGATACCATGGCTACCGTGAATTTGATAGTTCTTCCACTTAAGGCATCTGCAATCATATCTTCCGACAATACACCGCCCTGTTTCATCATCGATGCCAGATTATTAGCCCGATTTAGATATATATATAATACATACTGCAACGTTTGAAGCTGTGGTTTATTTCCCATTAAGATCATGGAGTCAATAAAGGAATTCCAATGTCCCAGAGCACCAAAGATTGCCACCGTCGCTAAGATCGGTTTGCAGAGTGGGAATACAATTATCCGAAAACGTGTTAAATAACCCGCTCCATCCATGGAGGCACTCTCTTCCAGCTCTGCCGGGATTGATTCAATATAAGTTTTTACTAAAATGATATTAAACGGCGCTACTATTCCCGGGATAATATAACCCAAGAAATTATCTGTTAATCCAAGCATTGACATATTCAAATACCATGGAATTAAACCGGCATTAAAATACATTGTAATAATCAAAAACCGATACCAGAATTTGCGTCCCCACATTTCTTTCTTGGTAACCAGATATCCGCAGAATGCAGAGGCAATTACCATTAATAAAGTTCCGATCACGGTTCTCGCTACGGTAACTACAACCGCTGTTCCAAAATTATTCACATTCCTTAATGCGAAATAGTTTTCTAAATGTATTCCTTTGGGTAACAGTGTTATTAGCCCAGCATTCGCAAGCTCATTATCACTGATGGTATTGATAAAAATATAATAAAAAGGAAGAAAGCAAATAAACGTAAACAACCCAAAAAAAGTATAGTTAAGAATATTGAAAATGATATCTCCGGTGGACAATCGAAACTGTCTGCGTCTTCTTTTTATTCGCTTATCGATCTTTTCTTCATCGCTTTTCATTTCATCGAATTTCATTCTAATCCTCCATTCTGACGATTACACCAAATATCAGTGTACTTAGATTATACTTTCCTTACGTATTAGCTTCGACAGGCCGTTTGCAAAGAAAAGAAGAACTACGCTGATGATGGATTTCATCATTCCTACTACTGTAGCGAGAGCGATATTGGCAGTTCCTCCGGTACCAAGACCTAAGGTATATACATATAAATCCAGTACTTCGATGGTGGACTTATTCGCTGCATTCTTAAATACATAATACTGCTCCATACCGTTGTTTAAGATACCGGCGATGGATAGCATTAAAAGTACAAAATATGTAGGAAGTAAGCCGGGAACCGTGATATACCACATTCTTTTGAAACGACCGGCCCCGTCCACTGTTGCTGCCTCATACAGCTGCTGATCAATTCCGCTAATTGCTGCAAGATAAATGATTGCTCCCCATCCAAGGCCTTTCCAGATTCCCCATAAGAGCATCTTAATCCAAATATGATTTCCATCCATTAAAAAATTAATGCCGTTGTCAATGATTCCAAGATTTATAAGGACACGATTCACTAATCCATCCGTTGCTAAAAGCGCAAATCCAAAGGCGTACACTAAAACCCAACTAATAAAGTTCGGAATAGTTGTAATAGTCTGAACTACCTTACGATATCTTTTTGCCTTAATCTCGGAAAGGAAAATAGCAAATGCCATAGAAAACCAGGAGGTTGCAATTCCCAATCCACTCATTCCCAGAGTATTCTTCATTACTCTGACAATATCCTTTCTGGAGGCAGGATTCTGAAAAAGATAGGCAAACCATTTAAACCCGACAAAGGTATCCTTATTTAATTCCCGACCGGGCTTATAATTGAATAAACCGTATCTCCATCCCCACAGAGGTAAATAGGCAAAGATAAAACATAAAATAATAAATGGAAGAAATAATAAAAACAGATAATATTTCTGCTTCATTTCAAATCTTGCTTCTTTAGGTGTCTTACCAAGAAGCAAATAGATAATTAACGAAAGAATGGCACAAATGATTAACATTACAAGAAGCGCCGGAAGTGCAAAGGGGATGCTTGGCTCAACTTTTTTTAGATTTGTGCTTAATGTGAACGAATTATAAGTATCAAATATACCAATTAAAGAAATACTGGCGATTGTACTAGATATAAAAATAACCATCGTACATAGTTTTTTAAATTTGATTTCTCCTAAGGAAAGGCATCCGCAAATACCTGCTATCACGATACTGGTACATGCAACCAGTGAAGATGTATTGAGGGTTCTGAGAGCTGCTTCAGTTACCCATTTCTTCTGCAATGCACGTTTAAACCCACCTGCTAAAGTAGAGAACGAAAAGCCCGATGTAAAAAAGGAAATATTTTTATTCACTAAATCGCTTATTTTGGCAGGGTTAAAGAAAGGTAAAAAGATACTTATAACTATAAGAGCAACAATAATTCTTAAGATAATCAGTAATGCATCGATTCTTTTTGCTTTTATATCATGCATCGTGCACACTCCTTTAGTATTTTAATATATATATTTTATCTATTATTTACAAAAAAAATACCCAAATATATTGATTGAAATCACCCTAATTTTTAGATTTGCTAATCCTTATGTTTAAATTCTTTTGGACTGATTCCTACGTATTTCTTAAATTTCGAGTAAAAATAATCAATATTACTATATCCCACCTGCTGAGATACCTGATATATCTTTAGATCCGTCTCAAGTAATAGTCTTTTTGCATTCTGAATTCGGATTTTATTATATACATTATTGAAGCTCTCTCCAGTTTCTTTCTTAAATATTTTTCCAAGATATGCACTGTTATAGTTTAACATTTTAGCTATGTTTTCCAGCTTTAAATCCTGATTATAGTTTTTCTCCATGTAGGCTAACATACGTTTTACAACAGCATCCGATGTAGATACTCCGATGCATTTTGTGGTTTCAATGCAATAATTCAAAACCATTTCCATTAAGTGATCCAGATTATCTGCCTCTTTAATACCTACAAGTAATTGATCTAAATTTGGAAAGCTATCCTTTTTGCTTTCATATTTATGGTCAATTACACTATGAAGCAGTACTAGATTATGAATGACCAAAATCTTTATTTCTGATTCCTTCATCAGTTCATTTTTATATGTGTTTTTTAAATTCTGAATGATCTCTTCTATCGCTTCCGTATCTCCAATTTCTATCATATCGCAAAGCTTGTCATAAAACTTATCTCCTTTTTTCGGATTAATCTGATTAAGGATATCAATACTCACCGCATCCAATTCTTTATAAAGAAATTCGTATTCTAATAATAACCTCGCACACTCATAGGAAAAGCAGATATCCTCCCAATTTGCAACATCATGACCAATAGCGATAAAATACCCCTCTCCATACCTTTGTTTAATTCTATCATTATTTCTTATTAGAGTTTTCAAGATGTTCTGATAGGAGCTTCCCTTACAGATTAATATCAGCTTATCATCTATGGTAATCTTATCAACATTCATCAGGTTCTTCCCGATCATACCTTCCATTTCCTTAGTTACTAATGGATCATTGGCATCGATATAGAATTCCTTTCGATTAAGAATTGCAATGCAGAAGGAGTGATAATTAAAATCCATACCGTATAGCTTAATCTCTTTCCTAAGTGTCTCCTTATCCTCTGCATGCATAAGAAGCCGGTTAAGTACCTCCCTTCTTGCCATTAGCTCACTTAAAGTATAATAGTCATCCAGGTTTTTCTTCGCATCTAATTCCTCCCGAACCTCCTGGATGTTCTCCATAAGTTCTTCCTCATCAATGGGTTTTAATAAGTAGGCACGTACCCCAAGTGAAACAGCAGATCGTGCAAACTCGAAATCGGAATATCCTGTTAATATGATAAATTTTCCTTCAAATCCTTCTTTTTTCGCATCTCTTATCAACTCAATTCCACTCATTCCTGGCATTTTTACATCAACCAGGACTAAATCCGGCGAAAATTCCAGAACCTTTCGCAGACCATCTTTTCCATCTATTCCTTCGGCGCATATCTCGAAATTATATTTTTCCCACGAAATTAGTTGTTTAATTCCCTCTCTAACCACCGGTTCATCATCAATTATCATTAATCGATACATACCATGCTCCTTCCAGAGTATTTACAGTCTGATATCTTCAGGAATCTTAATAATAACCTTAGTTCCTATGTTTTCCTCGCTCTCAATATACAGTCCATACTCTTCACCGTACAATAGCTTAATTCTCTGATTTACATTACTAAGTCCGATATTACTACGAGTCAGTTTTCGAAAATCATTGAGGTTTTCATTGATTTCCTCAAGTTTATCCCTGGGAATTCCTATACCATCATCAATGATCTCGATTATCAGACTATCTTTCTTTTCAACGATAATCCGTATTTGCCCTTCTCCCTCCTTAGTTTCAAGGCCGTGAACAAAAGCATTCTCCACTACGGGCTGTATGATTAAGGGCATGATTTTTAGATATTCCGTTTCGCACTTTTCTAAGATTTGATAACTAACTCTACCACCAAATCGGTATTGCTGAATTTTTAAATAATATTCCACCAGCTCCAATTCCGACTTCAGTGTCACCAGCTTGTCTCCCACTGAAATATTTCGACGCATGATCTTCGCAAGCATCTTAACAAGCTCTTCAATCTCTAACTCACCATTACAACGGGCTTTCATACGAATTGTTTCCAGGGTATTATATAAGAAATGCGGATTGATCTGGCTAGCCAGCATCTTAAATTCAACATCCTTCTGGCGGCTATTTAGCTTTTCCTTCTGTACCTGTTCCTCATAAACGGTAGCAGTCAGTTGCTGAATACTATCAATCATAATATGGAGATCATGATATAACTCACTGATTTCATCCTTGTCCTCATGACTGGCATATATTTGAAAATCCCCTGCAGCTGCCCTGTGGAGTTGATTCTTAAATTCATCCAATCTCTTTATAAATCTTTCGGTACATATTCCCAATAAGATCACTGAGGTGATAACACATATTATAATGATACAAGCTGCAGTAATCATTTGTGTT
The DNA here is from genome assembly GCF_014174405.1 of Variimorphobacter saccharofermentans. Classification (GTDB taxonomy): domain Bacteria; phylum Bacillota; class Clostridia; order Lachnospirales; family Lachnospiraceae; genus Mobilitalea; species Mobilitalea saccharofermentans. Next base: position 2,285,114 of record NZ_JACEGA010000001.1, read on the forward strand.
CTTGAGTCATTTCTCATTAAGAAAAGGAGAAATACTAATGGTATAATTTCGCAAATGATATAGATTATAAATATGTTTTTAATCAGTCTGGTTCTTCTTACTTTATAAATCAAATCCTTTAATTGTCCCATATTCCATCCTCATGTATACTATCCATATGACTAATCTACCGTAACCAAGTAAATACGGTCTTTTATCATATGGAAAACAATTTTATTACCTTCCATGATATACTCGACTTCATTACCCCAGCTGTCTCGAATATGATATTTGCTGTAAATCTTCTTAATCGCACAATTTCTATCTGTGATGGACAGGATTCTAGCCTTCACTAATTTGTGATCTGACCATTCCATATCAACGGTAAAACCTCCTCTGGCTCTCATACCTGTGATTTTACCCTTCTTCCAGCCACTGGGTAAAGCAGGCAGAAAATGAAGCTCCTCATGGTAACTCTGAAGTAGCATTTCCAAAATTGCAGCTGTACCCCCAAAATTCCCGTCAATCTGAAATATCTTGGGTGGATGTAAATCTAACAGGCTTTCCGTTGCATAATCTCCGATTAATGCTCTGATATGCTCCCATGCCAAATCTCCTTCTCCAAATCTGGCATATAGACATGCAACCCAGGCACGGCTCCAACCAGTATATCCTCCACCAGCAGCCAGACGCATTTCCAAGGATACTCTGGCAGCCTGGAACAATTCCGGTGTTCGTTCCGGATCGATTTGCTCCCCCGGATATACTCCGAACAGATGGGACACATGGCGATGAAAGGGTTCCACCTCTTCAAATTCCTTATTCCATTCCAATAGCTGACCTTTGGACCCAATCTGTAACGGTGGCAAGTGAGTCAATATCTCATTCCATTTTTCAATTTTATCCGAATCCGTTCTCAGCCTCTTTGCTGCTGTTATAGCATGACTAAGCAGATCCATAATTAATTCGATATCAATGGCAGAGGATACACAGATGGTAACTGGCATCTCTCCTCCACCTACAAAACGGTTCTCCGGTGATTGAGAAGGCATTACCTGATAAATACCCTGCTCATCCTTCACCAGAAAATCCTCATAAAAAGCAGCAACCTCTTTCATAAATGGATAAGCCCGTTTCTCTAAAAACTCCATATCCTGTCCATATTCATAATGCCACCACATATGCTGGGCAAGCCAGGCAGCTACTCCAACCCATACGGACCATCCATAGGTCTCCGGTGTTGCACATCCCCATACATCGGAGGAAAGCGGAAGCCATATGCCATTACAACCGAATAGCTTTTTCGCCGCATCTTTTCCATAAGGTATCATTTTTTCTAAATATACAATTAAAGATTCGGTATAATCTTCCAGGTGTCCACTTTCTGCAGGCCAGTAATTCATCTGCAAATTCACATCATAGTGATAATCACAATCCCATGCTGGCATCAGTTCTTCATTCCATTTTCCCTGGAGATTTGCAGGGAGCTCGCCATTAGCTGAAGAGGCACAAAGAAGATATCTGCCATAATTAAAATAGAGTAAGGGCAGTGTTACATCATCTCCACCCTCCCGATAGGCTTTGATACGTTCATTTGTGGGTAAATCAGGCTCTTCTTCATATATATTCAAGCGTAGTCTTCCATAGTTCTTTTCATGTTCCTGAATATTCTCCTTATAGAGACGATCCCAGGATTTCACCGGAAGGGGATTTCTGCGACACTCCTCTAAGGGCAGCTCTCCTTTCACGTCTGTACCAATATTCAAGAATACAAGGATCTCTTTCGCGCCGTTTACCTGTAATCGGTTACCTTCTATGGTCTTAATTTTTCCTCCACGTATTTTAATGTCTGCTTTTACACAGAACTTCATTCCACGATGAAATGCTCCATGCATAATCATCGTGGCATTTCCCATATCATATCGAATATCACAGCGGGAATCCGGTGCCCGGTCAAGCCAAAAAGTAGCGCTGATTTCTTCTTCCTTGGCATAAATCCGTGATATAATACAATCTTCTATCAGATGTCCGATATATGTTCTGGAAATATGCCTCCCGTCTGCATCGTAGGTAACCTTGACTCTCGCTTTCTCCAGATCCAGCTCTCTCCGGTAATCACTAGCCTCTCCCTGTTCTATTTTAAACCGGAAATCTCCTGCTGGTTGATAGGAATCCTCCATAGTGGGACGATCACTGATACCCCCATTTCCCCCCCAAGCTTCATTAGCCAGCAATGTTGCTTCTTCGTATTTTTCTTCTTTCAGAAGTTGACGCACGCGGGGTAAATAGCTGCTTCGGTCTTCATTTCTGCGGTCTTTATTTTGTCCCACACATAACCATTCATGATTCAGTGCTATTCGCTCTTCCTCAATTCCTCCAAGGACCATTCCCGCCAGTCTTCCTGTACCGATGGGCAATCCATTCAACCATTCTGTCGCAGGAGATGTATACCATAATCTATGATTCAAGTAATTTCCTCCAATCCGTCTGTATCAAAATAGATAGCCATCCTTTCATTGTAATCAAAATAATTATACCATAAACGATAACAATGAAAAATTGGTCTATCAATTAATGAATCAACTGTATTTTTCTTTGTTCAATGCAACATATGTCTATATATTTATTATATATGCAGTTTAATTATATCGAATAAATTCATTATTTTTAATCCATATTTTTTAATATAAAACACATTAATTTTTATAGTTGCTCTTAATGATATATAGTTGATATTCTCTATGATGTGTTATACAATTAACAACACTTAACAAATATAATTTCTAAGGAAGGGAGTATGAACATGAGAAGAAAGGACAGAGAAGTCAGCAATATTTCCGATATGGTTGATATTATTAAGAAATGTGATGTATGTAGAATCGCTTTATTTGATGAAGGATATCCATATATTATCCCATTAAACTTTGGCATCTTATATAAAAAGGAACAGATCGGTTTCTATTTTCATTGTGCAAAAGAAGGTAAAAAAATATCTTTGATAAAGAGCAATCCCAATGTAGGTTTTGAGTTGGATTGTTCCCATCAATTATTGGAAGGAGTAAATGCCTGTGACTATAGTATGGAATATGAAAGTATCTGTGGAAATGGGACAATTACTATATTACCCGCTGACCAGAAGGTAGAAGCACTGACCATTTTGATGAAGCAGTATAGTGAACGTGATAATTTTACCTTTGACCAACGATATCTGGATGCTGTTGAAGTTCTTCAGCTTAAAGTGAATCAGATTACCGGAAAACGGTTAAAAAAATCATAATTCTTTCGGCAGGAAGAAAGGTTTTACCTAAAAAATACATGGATTATGATTTATCATAATGCGTCGTCAGAAAAATCATGTTGTTGATTTTATATAAATAGGGCGAGCTTTTATGCTCACCCTATCGACATAAAAAATTAACAATGTGTTTTCTGTCAGTGTGTGAAGTAAGTTGTAGTCTCTGCAGTGTATTATACAATAACCTCTGATCATTATTCTACAATTTCCAAGCCGGCGTTCATACCAATTCCTTCATAAAGAATATTACCCTTTCTGTCAGAGAAACGTACTTTAACCACCGCATTATTACTCTCAACAATGTCTCTACTCATTCTTCCATTTACCGGGGCTTTTAAGATTCCGCCTTCTGAATGAGTAACGATCATTTCCAATCTGAATCGACAATCCTGAACTGTAACCTTTAATTTATTACTGCTATAATATAATCTTCGTATACGTGCTCCTGAATATGTTGTAAATCGGAATATCCGATCCTTATAACGAAATAGAACAATAAATCCAATAAAACTTCCACTTAAGCAAGGTATTTTCCCAATCTCCAACGAAATGGATACATCATCTGGGTGAAAGTGATTGGATTGCATCCAAATCCAAGATGAGGGCATGGATTTTCCCCAATTCTTTTCGATATACCCTACACCACCACTAAATTCCACTTTCTTATCTGATATTAAAAGATGTCCAGCTATATCATGCTGTAAGCTTATAATATCATGATAGCATTCCATCCATGGAATATATAAAAACGGCCCCATAACACCAGGACATATGCAGGTTTTTGGGAATTCCATGATATTATTGAAATACAAATCACCCCGTATTTTCAAATTATGATTGACCAAATTAAGCCGAACTCTGCTTTTTGAAAAGTAATTATCACCAATCATAATCTCAAACAGCTTTTCGTTATAATTAAACTCATTCAGATCATAGCGAAAATAATGAACCTTATTATCCTGGTCTATCACCTGAATGAATGCATGAGCATCCCATTCTCCAATAGAAACACCCGGAATTACCGATATGGTACGCTCTCCCTTACTATCCGTTAATTTATAGTACCATCCTTCAAAATATCGTTTTCTTTTGTATTTTCCTTGAAAGATTTCCGGATGACATAGCTTATTCAATCGATACAATACCATGTTCTTATCTCACTTTCTTTATATTCCTATAAGGTTAGATTCCGTTATTATTATGATATTAATTACTTTTCCGCCATATTCAATACATCTACAGCAGTAGAATAATCATCAAAAAAATCTCCTCTCATGATTTTTAAAGCAGTCTTTTCTGCATGAATCTCTTCTGCCGTACGAACTCCCCATTTACGTACCAATGATAATGGAGGGCACCATCCCTGTAGTGCATGCTGAACCATAAAGGCTCCGATCGTTCCCGTGATTAAAAAACACAATTTACTTGTCTTTATACCCAAATAGGAGCTAACAAGCATTAGTGCTGCCGCACTTGCTTCAAGTACCCTTTCGATATCCCATTCCTGATTTAACATACGAATACGTTCACTTATTTCCGTCTCATTGCAGTTTTTGAATATATTCAGGGTACGAATCGTATGATTTCTTATCTCGGCATTAATTTTAGGATCGGTGCGCATAAAAACCCGTTGGGACGTAGGAGGTAAAATGTTTTTTATTTTCATATTACTCATTTCATCTTTCACCCTCTTGTTTTCGTTTAAGATTAGTATGTGTTTTATTAGGTAAAATATCATTATTTACAAGAAAATTTATATATTTTTCAATCATTTAATTTCAGTTTGAAATATCATATCCCCTCCTGCGAAGGAAATTTTTATCGTATAGGAAATCGGAGAAATTTCCTTTACGATAAAAAATGCAGCTGTGCCTGACACAGCTGCATTCGTACAATCTGATACAAGGAATATAGTACTGACTCCTCATTTATCATGATACTTTATTTGATTTTTGATTCATTAAAAATGGATACATTATATTTGCTTTCATCTGATTAGGAAGCGATACCCATAATTTATAATCGACCATTGTTTCTTTTTCTACCACTCCCTGTCCGGAAAGAACAAGCATAAGAAGGGGCAGGGTTTGTACCCACAGTATAGTTATATCTGTGAGTCCGTGAACCAAAGTAGCTCCAATTACCGCCAAAACCAGGTAAGATGATGTGATATTCTTCTTCCCGAGGCAGCTTTTTATATATGCTTTATAATTTTTAACACAATAATACGAAATTAGAGCAAATCCAATAATCCCGTAATTTAATATTGTATCAAGATATAAGCTATGAGCATGAGGAATAATCTGATTTCGGTAGGCAACATCTGTGAGAAAATAAAATGACATAGGTCCATGGCCCAATAATGGTGCTTTCTTAATCTCCCTTAAGGTAATTCTCCATACCTGCTTACGTAACTGGAAGGTAACGTCTGCTACAGAAAGACGTGGTATTAATTGAAAATTCAATCCAAATATTAAAATACCAGCTAAGAGTGCAGCACTCAACCATAGCGCGAGAAGCCGATATTTTTTTAACGCTATTAATAATATAGTTATACCTACAAAGACCTCTACCCAGACAAACATGCTTTTACATAAATACATATTAATTACGTTTACACATGCCACGATCAGATAAAAGTGCTTATTCTTTTTGATTGTAAGAAATTTATATGCACATATAATAATTACGGTTCCAACAATTGTTCCAAAATAGTTGGGATGAAAAAAAACGGAAGATATACGGTGGTTATGTCTGCCATCAATAAAATAGCTGATAACTGCCTCCGTAATTGCATATCCTGCACTGGTTAAGCTTAACCCACACACAAAGGTCAAAAGCTGTTCATACAGTTCCTTGGTCATAACACTTCGCATATAAAAAGCAAAAACGATCGCTAGGCAAATCCCTATGGCTGCAAGCAATCCAATCCAGTTCTGGTAGAGAAACGATATGAATAGCATATATGTAAATAGACACTTTATGATACCGGAACCCGGATGAATAAATACTAGCTGTCTGGTGTCCTTGTTCCATATAATATAAATAGCTATAGAAATCAGTATAATACCTGATAATATGTATGGTAAGAAGATAGCTGCCGTTGCGAAGACTACCATATTCGTATTGGTTAAGGATAAGTCAATCCTATGTTTCATTACAGTCTTTTCTATTTTAATCAACCTCTTTCAGATGTCATGGGGATTATGAAATATGTATCTTTCTATATCCCCCCTTTAATGTCCACTATTAGTAAGAATACGTAATGCTAATAGTATGGAGTCAAATATAATATAATTAGGGATAATTACCAACAAAAACGTATTTTAGCATATAAATAACTGGGAAGCAATCTTTTTCACAAAAAAATCATAATAAAATATACATTTCAACCAATAGTAAAAACCGCCGAACAGTATATTAACTGTTTCAGCAGTTTAATTCTAGTTGATATTACACAAAATATTTCTCAATTATTGCTCAATTTGCCATATTCAAAAAATATTGTAGTACCTTATGGTCCTCTGTCAATTCAGGATGAAACGATCACCAATTAAACCCGGTCGTTTAGAATTTTTTTGATCTTACGCCATTCCGGGAAAAACTGGTCCATATATGCTTTAAAAATCGAATTATGACTTCGTTCCAGCAAATGTACCAATTCGTGTACCACCACATACTCTAAGCATATTGGATGCTTTTTCGCTAATTGAAGATTAAGGCAGATATTTTTTGTTCTTATATTACACGTTCCCCACCGTGTTTTCATATTACGGATACTCCAGGAACTCGACTTTACACCTATTCGATTCTCCCATTTAGCAATCAGATCCGGGAGTATCCCTTCCAGTTCTTTTCGATAAAAATTATCGATACTATGCTTTCTATACTCTAAAGTAGAATTTTTTCTAACTTCAAGGTTAATTGAATATTCTGTGGTCCAAACACGACTGTACCCCTCTTTTTCCGATACAATCAGCGTATATTCCTTTCCCCAAAGCGGTATGCTTTCTCCAGAGGAATATTGTAATTCCGTGTCTGTATTACGTAGTTTAATCCTTTCCTGTTGCTTCCGTATCCAATCCTCTTTCGAGATAATAAATTTCATTACTTCATCCTCTGGCATGGACAAAGGTGCCGAAACATGTACTCTACCATCTGGAGGAAGGACTCTTATATAAAGATTTTTGATTCTCTTCTTTTCAAATTCAATCAACATATCCATAACGATGATCTGTTTCATATTACTCCTTATCCCTAGTTATTGTATCCAATTCTAGGTAGCAAACTTATAATATAGTACTGATTAAATTCTATAAACCTGGCTAAGATCTTTAAAGGAGGTACTGTGTCAAACTGATAAATGAGGAGGTGTACTTATTGCATGATTACCTTTATGAAAAGCTATCATCTTGATAACATAAAACGTAAATTCCAATTCATATATTTCTTCAATGTTATGGATTTGATATTCACTGTCTTATTATTACAAACAGGTTATTTTACAGAAATGAACATTCTTATGGTTAAAGTGGTAAAAAGTCCTTTCGCCAGTATTCTTATAAAAATAATTCTTCCTGCGTTACTACTTTATTATGTATACAGGAAGATGAAATACGCAAATGAATCCCAACTGAAAGATTCGAACATTGCAATTAACTTCTCCCTAATTATATACCTTCTCGTCAATCTGTCCCATCTAGTATGGTCAGGTTTGTTAATAATCCATCTTTTCTAATATGATTGTATCATTAAAAGGCTGTTGCATGAGGAAATATCATTATCACATGCAACAGCATCTGGTTCTTAATAATCATATCAACGTCTCTGTCACATAATCAACATGACAATTGTGGCAATTCTTGTATCATGTGCAGCAAATCCTCAAAGCTACCCTGAGTAAATCCTGAGATATCCTGTTCTTCCGGGCATATCAGACAATCCTTCAGAAGATAGGTACTCATGCCTAACTCTACGGCGCACATATCTTCTCTCACATCATTTCCTATCATCATACATTCTTCTGGCTTCTTATGTAATAACCTCAGAATAGAACGATAGTATTCCAGATTTGGTTTACAAAAAGAACTATTCTCATAAGTGGTAATATATTCAAAGTCCTCCGGATTAAGACCTGCCCATTGAATTCTGTTATAAGTAGCAATTCGTGGAAAAAGTGGATTTGTGGCCAACACCAGATGATATCCCTTTGATTTCAGAAGTTCAATGCATTCCTTGGCATATGGATTCGTATGAGTTGCCTCTTTTGCCATAGAAAATTCATTTTGGTAAAAATCCTCAAACACTGATTCCAGTTGTCTGATATCCTCTCCTAAGATTTCACTGAACACATTCCAGAATTTATGCTCATTGGTTACTTTTCCGTCATTCTTTACCATAGCCATGGTGCCAGCCATGACAGCATCCATCAGTTCTTTGGGATTAATATTATACGGTGCCATTTTGACTGTTAATGCTTTAAAATATAGGTTAAGGAACTGTTCCTGGCTTGGCATAGGTAATAGGGTACCATCCAAGTCAAATATAAACGTATTCATAAATTCTCCCTTCATTCGTACAATTATCCTGTTTCCAAGTAATTTCTTCTATACTATCAAAATCAAAGCAGTAAATCAACTAAATCTTAATACTGTACGTATTCTCATTTTCTCTTCTTCGTCCCTTGGAATGCTCTTTTACTAATAAACTCAATGAGATTACTCCTGCATGCATATATAATGAGAAGTGTATCTAGAATCATAAGTAATACGACCTCTGTAGAATAGTCTAGAACAAATAATTCCAATGGTAATAGCGTTAGTGCAAATAGAACAGCGATCGTATAGCTACTGATTAATAGCCGTAATATTCCAGCAGTAATTGCCCAGTACAGAATAAATGCAGGATGGAATGCCAGAAATGCTCCAAATGCTGTAGAAAACCCTTTTCCACCTCGGAATTTAAGTTGAAAGGGAAAAATATGACCGCTGAGTACACAGAAAACACTTAATAATACAACTAAATCGGCAAACTTCAGCCATCTGCACAGGGCAACAACAATTGCTCCTTTTATGGAATCACCTAGAAATGTAATAATAAATCCTCTTTTCCCAGTGAGTCTGCTAACATTATATGCACCGGTAACCTTCGTACCAATTTCCCGGATGTCCTGTTTGTAGAACAATCGGGTATAATAATATCCTGTGTTAAAGCATCCAATCAGATAGCTTAGTAATAAAACTAGTATTATAGTTAGCATCATAATGCTGCCTCCGAAATGTATCCCTCATTACCAGTATTAATGTTCTCAAACCATTACATTATTATGCCATTCAATTATAATCTTTCATTCCTTTATAAAATAATAGATACATTTGAAGTCAGCCAAGCTAAAGATCATAGGTACTGGATAAAGGGGATTCGCTTCTTTCATAGCACGTTGCGCCATAATAGGAATATCTGATTCCTTAATTCCGCTTATTTTATCTGGAATTCCCATTGCCTTATTCATTTTTCGTAACTCTCTTATAAAACATTCTGCTTTCTGTTTATCTGTATCCGACTTATTACATAATCCTATGGTGTCAGAAAGCTCAGCTAAAGGTTTATAAACCTTTTCACCATAATACTCTAACACATAGGGCATTATCACCGCATTGGCAAGTCCATGAGGAGTGGAGTAAAACCCTCCCAGTGTATGTGCTATGGCATGGATATTTCCAACATAGGCCCTTGTAAATGCAATTCCTGCATAATAGGAAGCAATCTGCATATTCTTTCTGGCTCTCATATTACTGCCATCCTGATATGCCTGATGTAGGTTATGAAAAATAAGCTTCACAGCTTGTTTGCAGTATTTCCTTGTTTCCTCTGTGTTACTTTTACCAATATAAGCTTCAACTGCATGAGTTAATGCATCCATACCTGTAGATGCAGTAATCGATGCTGGCAGATTTTTTGTTAATAATGGATCCAACACTGCATAATTCGGAATTAATTGAAAATCATTGATAGGATATTTCTCATTGGTTTCGCTATCCACAATTACTGCTGCAAGTGTAGCCTCACTACCCGTTCCTGCAGTAGTAGGTACAGCGATGAGCATTGGTGTTCTCCTTCTAACTTTTTGTAATCCTCTTAATTGGGAGATTGATTTATCCGGTCTGGCTACCCGCGCTGCTACTCCTTTTGCACAGTCCATGGAACTCCCCCCACCAAAGCCTATCAATCCTTTACAGTTATGCTGATAATATATATCCAAAGCTTCTTCAATATTATCGATGGTCGGATTGGGAACTGTTCGATCAAATACAATATAATGCACCTTTTTTTCACTTAATCGCAGTAGTAAATCATTTAACAAACCTGTTGACCGAATTCCCTGATCCGTAACAATCAGCACTCGTGTGATATTACAGTCTACAAGTAATTCTGGTAACTTCTTTAAGCATCCCTCCCCTTTTATCAGTTCGGGTTTTCTCCAGGGTAGAAATACTGAAGCAAACTTCATCATCTTTTGAAAAGCTCTGCAATAGATTTGATACATACCTATAGTCTTCCTTTCATTTAGTCGCTCAAAATTCGCACATTGTAAGTATTATACCATATTCTTACAATCATTCAAACATGATATTTCATACTAAATGGTCAATAGAGTTTAAATAAAAAAAACCACCAGCAAGTATCCGCTTGATGGTGGTTTCATTCTAAATATTTGTTATATTCTGATTCTTTATTAAATTCATAATCGGCACATTATAGCTTAATTCCTTTGCAGTATATATTGATTTGCTTTCGTCATCATTCTCTTTCTCGTTCTTATCCATTTCCTCTAAAAACAAATCAAGGAATTTCAAATAATCGTCATAGGAAAACAGGTCTTCTAAGAATTGAATATCACTATCATCGCCTAATATGGAACTGCTTAGTAACATCGAAACGTTATTCTGAACTGGTACTGCAATAGGTGTAGGTGTATGATAGGCATTGCCTGCGTTCGAAGGATTCGTAGTCCCTTGTCCGGTTGAGATCTTACTGCTAGCTGCACTAATTTCAGAATCTAAATTCTGTCCCATGTATTGCATAACCTTTTTCACATAATTCTGTGTCTCTTCAAATGGAGGGATACCACCATATTTTTTAACATTTCCACTTCCTGCATTATATGCTGCCAAAGCTAATTTCGTATCTCCATTATACTTTTTCAATAATCCGGATATGTACTTAGCTCCTCCCATGATGTTCTGTTCTGCATCAAACGAATCAGTTACTCCCAGTTCTTTGGCTGTTGCCGGCATTAGTTGCATGATCCCCTGTGCACCACATCTGGATACCGCCTTCGCATTAAAATTAGATTCCTGCTTTCCGATTGCTTTCAACAGCTCTACAGGAACATTATATTTTTCAGCAGCTTGTCTGAATATAGCATCCAGACTTTTTGATTCTCCAAGGAAGGAGGAAAAGTCGCTGCTTATATCTGAACTTTTTTTACCGGAAGAAATATTCACATTCTTATTATCCACATTCGATATTGCGTTTACTTCAGCCATAGCACCCCTCCATACCGCTATCTTATAGCAATCATTAATAACAAATCGATTCCTTTTTCATTACTATTTTAAGCGATGTAACATATTATTTCAAGAACTTTCATACATTATCTATTAAAATTCTACATCATTAGGCACAAGAAGAAAACATGCCAAATGTCCTATTTATCCATTGTTGACTTAAAGCGCTGTCATTCTCTTACCTTCGCTAAGTAGAATGACAGCGCTTCAATTATGTCTATTTATTTTGTTTTGTCTAGAGATACTCATCTCCTGGAAAAGCAATCCATTATTCATTACTTCTGAAAGAAATCCGGATACTTTTCTATCATTTCAGAGTAATCCAGCTTATATCTTGAAAGATGCTTTTCTATCACCGCATCCACCTGTTCCTTATTTCGTTCCTTAATCGTATTTATAATCATACGATGATCATTTACTATCTTAATCTCTTTTACTGTAACAAGACTCAATGTACGAACACGGTCAAAATGCGCCATAAAGCCTTCCATAATGTGAAAGATTCTCTCTTTATTACACATTGAATATAATTTAAAATGGAACTCATTGTCCAGCTCAAATATCTTCTGTTGCATGGAGTTATTCAGATAGAACTCCTGAAGCTGAACATTTTGCTCCAGCTCCATAATATCCTCTTCGGTAATAACCTCACATAAATTCTCGATTACTGCTTTCTCTAATACCCGCCTCATAAATACAGCTTCTTCAACAATATTCCAGTCAATTAATGATATCACACAACCTCTTTGAGGATAAACCTCCACTAAATGTACTTTACTTAATTCTAATAAAGCCTCTCTGACCGGAGTTCGGCTGATACCTAATTCTTTTGCTAATTCATTCTCACTGACAGGAGTTCCCGGAGCAAGCTCTAATGAAATTATGTTATTTCTTATTACACGTAAAGCATATTCCCTTGCTGTTTCTTTTGTATTTATCTTGGTAACCAACATAGTTTTCGAGACTCCTTTTATGATAAACTGTTATATTAATATAGTCTGCAAAGCATGTGCTATTTCACTAATTTTCGACCATATCATTTTACCATATATAGAATAGAAATATCAAGTAAATATAGTTAAATCATTATACAAAATCCAAAAATACCATTCGATTTCGTCCCTTTTTATAACTTTACTTGTAAACCAGTTTGCGTTATACTATTTGGGAAAATGTAATACAATGATATCAGAAATGGAAAGAGAGGTAACGTAATGAAAGTTGTTGTTTTAGCCGGTGGTATCAGTACAGAAAGAGATGTATCATTAGTATCAGGAACAATGATATATAAAGCATTGAAAAGCAAAGGATATAAGGTTATATTGCTGGATGTATTCCTTGGTTATGAAGGTAATACGGATGGCATTTTTGATATAGATAAGGATTGGGCCGAGAACATCGGAGACATTAAAGAAAGTAATCCGGATATAGAGCAAATTAAAGGCATACGAAAAGACAAATCAGAAAGCCTCCTGGGTCCTGGAGTGATTGATATCTGTCGTAATTCTGATATTGTCTTTCTGGCTCTTCACGGAGAAAACGGAGAAGATGGTAAACTTCAGGCAGCCTTTGATTTATTAGGTATTAAATATACCGGAACGGACTATATCAGTAGTGCACTTGCAATGGATAAAGCCATATCAAAGGAGCTCTTTGCTATCTATAATATACCGACTCCAGCCGGAATCCGTGTAAAAAAGGGAGAAGAATTTGAATGGAATACATATCCCTGTGTGGTTAAAGTCAGCTGTGGAGGTTCCAGTGTCGGAGTAACTATAGTCCATTCTCGTTCGGAAATGGATGCATCCCTGTCCGAGGCGTTTTCACTAGGTAATGAGGTGATTATAGAGCAATACATCAAAGGAAGGGAGTTTTCTGTTGGGGTAATTGACCACAAGGCTTTGCCGATTATAGAAATTGCCCCTCTTGTTGGTTTCTATGATTATAAGAATAAATATCAAGCCGGTAGTACGATAGAAACCTGTCCGGCTGAGCTTAATCCTGAGCTCACGAAGCAAATGCAGAAAATAGCTGAGGATGTATTTACAGCTCTTCGATTGAAGACCTATGCTCGAATGGATTTTATGCTAAATGAGAACAATGAGATCTTCTGTCTGGAGGCTAATACCCTTCCTGGCATGACTCCCACCTCTCTTCTACCTCAGGAAGCAAAAGCCATTGGTATTGAATTTCCTGAATTATGCGAAAAAATTATTGAGGTATCACTAAAAAAATATCAGAAATGAGGAAAGCCATGAAAAACATGTCCTTACGTCAGATTGCAGATGCCTGCGGCGGACAATTATATAATGCAGAGGATTCCCTTACAAAAGAAGCGACCGGTGTTGTTATGGATTCTCGTCTTGTTGAGCAAGATTATATCTTTATTGCAACAGTAGGTGAACGAGTAGACGGTCACTCCTTTATCCAACAGGTATACGAAAAAGGTGCCTTGGCTGTCATATGTGAAAAGGTTCCAAGTGAAATTACCGGACCATATATTTTAGTACAAAACAGCTTCGAAGCTTTAAAAGCCATTGCAAAATGGTACCGTATGCAGCTTGATATTAAAGTAATCGGTATTACTGGTAGTGTGGGTAAAACAAGTACGAAAGAATTTATCAGCAGCGTACTTGCCCAAAAATACAATGTCCTAAAAACAGAAGGTAATTATAATAATGAAGTCGGTATGCCGCTCACGATACTAAAGCTTCGTGAAGAGCATGAACTGGCTGTCCTGGAAATGGGTATAAGCGATTTTGGAGAGATGCATCGCCTCAGTGAAATTGCAAAACCGGATTTCTGTGTTATAACGAATATAGGTCAGTGCCATCTTGAAAACCTTGGCAGCAGAAAGGGTATTTTAAAAGCAAAATCTGAAATATTTGATTTTATGAATAAACAAGGTCATATATGTCTAAACGGGGATGATGATATGCTGGCTACCATCGAGGATGTGAATGGAATAAAGCCGGTCCGATTTGGATTGGGCATTGAGAATACAGTATATGCAACCGATGTAAAAAGCAAAGGACTCTTCGGAAGTACCTGCATCATTCATACTGACAGTTCTACCTTTCAGGCAGAGATACCTCTTCCAGGTGATCATATGATTTTAAATGCATTGGCAGCAACTTGTGTAGGAAGAATTCTTCAGTTATCCGATGAACAAATAGCCGCCGGAATTGCGTCCGTTCCTTCTGTCAGCGGTAGGAGCAATATACTTCGTCTCAATAAAATCACCATAATTGATGACTGCTACAATGCCAATCCGGTGTCAATGAAAGCAGCTATAGATCTATTAAAGCTGGCATATACCAGAAAAGTCGCAATTCTGGGTGATATGTTTGAATTGGGAAAGAACGAAGTGAATTTACATTATGAAATCGGTACCTATGCCGCTCTATCTGGTATTGATGTTCTCATTTGTGTAGGAAGTTTATCCGAGAATATGTTCCAGAGTGCCCAAAACGCGAATTCTATTAAGGAGCTTCTTTATTTCAAAACAAGGGATGAATTAATGAATGAACTTCCAAAGCTCCTTCATAATAATGATACCATATTAGTAAAAGCCTCTCATAGTATGGGTTTTGAACGGATTGTAACTCAATTAACCGAACTTGGGCAATCATAATATATCAATAATTTATCATAAAGATAAGAATAAGCTGGTGTAAATGCACTCTCCCACTTACTATCGAAGGGATACAGGTCAATACACCAGCTTATTTCATATTATATTAGGAAGCTTATCCAAATCTCCTGTACTATAAAATTAGTTGACTAAATATTTAATATTTAAAAGAGGTTTTTAATCAAATTGGAGCCCGCAATCAGGGTACCAATGGTTCCTCCGATATTCGACATCACTACTACAAGAATCGTCTTTAAAAAGCGATTTGTAAAAAATCCTTTAAACGAAAAGATATCGTCCTGTATGTTCTGTATATCTTTCACTGTTGGTTTTTTAATTGTAGCTTCAACCAATCCGGCAAACCAACCGCAGGCGAGCAGAGGATGTAGTGTCGTCAATGGTGCTACAAGCAGCGATGTCAGGATACTTAAGGGATGAGCCAGGGATAATGCTGTAAAGATTGCAGCAAATACTCCCGTCCATATGACCCAGGTAGATAGTTGTTGTAAGCCGGTCTCTAAATTCACAAAGAAGGAGTAAACAAGTAATGCTGTAATAATTCCTGGAATAATCCATCCTGCAATTTTCGAAAACCTGCTTTTTGGAGGAACAATAGAAATACTCTCCATATCCTGTTCCTTATATATTTCCTTTTTAATACCAGGTACATGCCCTCCACCAAGTACAGCAACAACCTTTTTACCAGGTGCATTCTTGATCTTATTAGCAAGAAATTGGTCCCGTTCGTTAATCAAAACCTCTCCTACCTGTGGAAGCTGCTGATGGAGGGTAGACATTGCTGATTCCAACATATCTTCCTTCAATAGATCCTGAAGCTGCTCATTCGTTACATCAGCATCCTCTTCTGAAGAGAATAAAAAGCTTCCAAATAATTTAACCTTCTCCCAAAAGCTAAGCTTTCTCCAAATACGTAGAAAGGTTGTCTGAATATTACGATCAGCCAGAACGATTTCTGCCCCTACTTCTTTGGCACTTGCGATCCCCTGAAGCATTTCTCCTCCCACTACGGTATCCAGCTTCGTAGCCATCTTCTTTTGATAGGAGCTTAAAATCATGCTTGCAATTAAAAATCCAATTTTCTTATTCTTAATCACTTTAACAATATCCGTATTCTCCCACGCTTTTGGATTCTGTATATTCTCATATCTTTCCTCATCCAATTCAATGCATACACTATCCGGTCGTTCTTCATCAATTACCTTTTTTACCAGTTCAGCACTTTCCTTTGAAACATGCGCTGTAGCAATTAAAAAAATTTCCTTCCCCTGATAATCAAGTCTTGTTACATTATTTTCGTCCATTTTATCCGCCTTCCGATAGAATTGATCATAATTATGTAACTATTCTGCTCTTTGTGCAGAACAGCTATCTAAAAACCTGCTTCTACAATTGTAAACGATTCATCCAAATAATGAAAGACTTTTTTCATGGATTTGCATTTTCTTTGTGAATATTAAAAGTCTTGATTCCATTCCATTTTTGCAATATACTAATGTCTTAGAAATGTTTCTATATGGAAAAGAAACGATAGATATCTCATTTACAATATATTAGGAGGTGTTATCCATGCAGATGGAGCAATTACAAAAAGATATGGTTGCCGCTATGAAGGCAAGGGATAAAATACGCAAAGAAACGATTTCCACGTTAGTTTCTGCTGTTAAGAAGCTTGCTATCGATGAAGGCTGTCGTGACGATATCCCCGAGGAATTAGTAGATCGTGCCATTCTAAAGGAGCTTAAAACCGTAAAGGAACAGGTGGACACCTGTCCTGATGATAGATCTGAATTAAAGGCGGAATATCAAACCAAATATGATATTATTAAGGAATATGCTCCTTCCATGATGTCAGAGGAAGAAGTGAAGGCTTATCTTCTGAAGAATTTTGCAGATGTTGTAGCGACAAAGAATAAAGGTCAGATAATGAAATCCGTTATGGCAGAACTGAAAGGAAAAGCTGACGGTAAAGTAATTAATCAAGTAGTAGCTGATTTATGTCAATAAAATGACAGGAAAATGCTTCTGATGCATTCCCATATCGAAGTTCCATTCGATTATAAGAAGCATCAGAAGCATTTTTTTCTTCCTTACTATTTAGACGTAATTACTGTCTTAAGCGTTCTCTTCGTTCCATTATTATGCTTTCGTGATGTAGTAATCGTAACCTACCACTCTTCTTACGTAAAATCATAGACAAATGTACTGATGGGTTGACACCTTTCACTGCATATGTTATTATTTTAACAAGTGTGTTAATGTATCCTTAAGAGTATTTTTATACTATTTTTATATTGTGTATATAAGGTGGAGGGCTCCTATGGAGGAAGCTATCCACCAATTATATTTACGAACATTATAACATACATAAGAAAGAGGTGATTTCATGGCTTTAACTGAAAGTATTCTAGTTGCATTATTTATGATGGCTGTTGTATTTGTCGTACTTATTATGCTATGTGGTATTATAAGAGCTTTCTCATTCTTAATCAAAATACTTGAAAATAGAAGGGATAACAGTACATCTGGAACAAATGTATAATACTAAGAACAATTGTAATGACATCACAAATCTAAGGAGGATGAAACAGTGTTTATTGATTCACTTATTAAATTATGGGAGGATTCCGGTTTTGCTGCGTTAACCTGGCAATCGCTCCTTATGATTTTTATTGCATGTGTATTAATTTATCTTGCCATTGGCAGAAAGTTTGAACCGTTATTGTTATTACCGATTGCCTTTGGTATGCTATTAGCTAACTTACCACTAACTGGTTTAATGAGCGAGCCCCCCAGTGCTACAGAACCCGGCGGATTACTGTATTATCTTTATATGGGTGTTAAGAAAGGAATCTATCCTTCCCTTATTTTCTTAGGTATAGGTGCAATGACAGACTTTGGTCCATTGATTGCCCGTCCAAGTAGTATGATTATCGGTGCAGGTGCTCAATTTGGTATTGCTGTTGCTTTCGTAGTTGCGACATTATTAGGTTTTACACCTCCGGAAGCAGCATCAATCGGAATAATTGGTGGTGCTGATGGACCAACTGCAATTTATTTAACGACAAGACTTGCTCCACATCTGTTGGCTTCCATTGCGATTGCCGCATACTCCTATATGGCTCTCATCCCGTTGATTCAACCGCCTTTGATGAGACTGTTAACAACAGAAAAGGAACGAAATATTGAAATGAAGCAGTTACGTACTGTTTCGAAGCTTGAAAAAATATGCTTCCCCATTGTTGTATCGATTGTATGTATCCTGTTATTACCTTCCGTTGCACCTCTTATCGGTATGTTAATGTTAGGTAATCTATTTAGAGAATCCGGTGTTGTTGAAAGAATTTCTGATACAGCACAGAATGCCCTTATAAATATTGTAACTATTTTCCTAGGCGTTACAGTAGGTGCTACTGCTGTCGGTACTGAGTTCTTAAAGCCAAAGACTCTTGGAATTATTGCTCTTGGTCTTATCGCGTTTATGTTTAGTACCGTAGGTGGTCTTTTGATTGGTAAGTTCATGTGCTTTGTAACAAAGGGTAAGATTAATCCCCTCATCGGTTCAGCCGGAGTATCTGCCGTTCCCATGGCAGCACGTGTGTCTCAAGTAGAAGGTCAGAAAGCAAACCCTGGTAATTATCTGCTGATGTTTGCTATGGGACCTAATGTTGCCGGTGTTATTGGCTCTGCTGTGGCAGCCGGAATTCTTCTCTCTTTATTCGGCTAATACAAAAACGGTTTGAAATGTTTCTTAATAAGAAATATGTAGCAACATTTGATTAGAATGTTTTCATTTTTCTTGGTATACTAATAGTAAAATATGAAACAAGGAGAAAATGAGATGGAAAAGCATTCAAAACCCAATGAACCCTTAGTAACACATATCTTTACTGCAGACCCGTCAGCACATGTATTTGAAGGTAAGCTTTATATATACCCTTCCCATGACTTAGATCATAACGGTCCTGATAATGACAACGGGGATCAATATAAGATGGAGGATTACCACATCCTATCCATGGATGATATTGATGCTCCCTGCATCGATCACGGCGAAGCTCTTCATATGAAGGATGTACCGTGGGTAAGCAAGCAAATGTGGGCTCCGGATGCTGCATATAAGAATGGAACATATTATTTGTTCTTCCCTGCAAGAGATAAGGACGGCATCTTTCGTATCGGTGTTGCAACCAGTAAGAATCCTGCTGGTCCGTTTACACCTGAACCCAATTATATTCCAGGCAGCTTTAGTATTGATCCGGCTGTATTCATGGATGATGATGGAAAAGCCTATATCTATTTTGGTGGTCTTTGGGGCGGTCAGTTAGAAAAATGGCAAACCGGTACCTTTGTTCCAGATGCCACAGGTCCTTCCGGCGACGAGCCCGCATTAGGACCAATGGTTGCAGAATTAAGTGATGACCTTCTGACCTTCCAGAATGGTCCTCAGGAGATTAAAATATTAGACGAGAATGGTAACCCTCTCACCGCTGGTGATGAGGATCGCAGATACTTTGAAGGTCCTTGGATGCACAAGTATAATGACTATTATTATTTATCTTACTCCACTGGAAGTACCCATTATCTTGTATATGCTATCAGTAAGGATCCGAAAGGACCATTTACCTATAAAGGAAGAATTCTTGAGCCAGTAATCGGATGGACTACACATCATTCCATCGTTCAATTCAAGGATAAATGGTATCTGTTCTATCATGACAGTTCTCTTTCCAATGGTGTTAATCATAAGCGTTGCGTTAAATACAGAGAACTTAAGTATAATGCAGATGGTACCATACAGACGATGAAGCCTTACGAGGATTAATCACTCGTTTCACAGTCTCCATATGGGGCTGTAACATAATATATGCGGGGCTTATGATTTACCTCACACACAGACGGAAGAACATTTTACTGATTATGAATGCCTCATGCGAACATTTATATTTGCATACTATAATAAATGTTCGCCTTAAGCATTCATAATACAGCAACATGTTCTTCCGACAGTGCATTATGGTAAATCATAAGCCCCGCCATTATATTATGTAACAGCCCCGTATATAAACATCCAAATATGAAATTCCTAGAATAATTATTTAAACGATATATTGCAGGGTGTTCACTCCTATGCGTTGTTTAACAATATCAATTGTATATGTTTGCTATTCATTGTATTTGGCGCCGCATTTCGGACAGATATCACTTCCTCGATAAACATGTCCACATCGGTAGCAGCATTTTACGATATGCTTTTCTTTTGCTATATAGGAGATATTTCTGGATTCCGGTTTCTCCTTCAGATACGTAATAAAGTCCATTAATACTACGGAGAATTCTTTCCAGTCTTTCAGCTTTAACGAATTTGACAGCTTACTCTTTCCCTTCCGCTGACTGTAAGCATATATTCCCTTCGTTATAATCTTATTATGAGTCATAATGCTATCAATATCTGCAATGTCAATTACACCATTCTCCAAAGCACTGTTGAAAAAAATATGATCCGGTGTTAGTACAAATCCTCTTGCGCCATTTCCCTTCATTGATGAATCACAGATAATAATCGGAAATTCGTATCTGCCTCTGCCTGACGCATAAGTGCTAAGAGCCTTATTAATAATGAAGTCTTCCTCTTCATCCAGGCTATTTCGGAGCGCTTTTCTAACATCATAAAAATGAACACGAGATGATTCTGTAATAAACCTTCTTACATCTTTACTCAATTTATTAACCAACTGTTCGCATTCATTCATTTTAATCTTTGTGAGCCGCTGATCAATTACTTTCAACGTGTTGGTCTTCATTTCAGGTAGTAATTCTTCCGAAGAAATTCGCTCGTATGCCCTCAAGCCTTCTTCATATGAAAGGTCTGCAGGTTCCGGACAGATTTTCTTAATGGTGGCTTCATCCAATGCGACAATCTTATCATTGATTTTTTCAAGGAATGGGCGTTTATTATTCTCTGTGAAGTCTTCTGATTGAAGCTTCTGATATAGTTTCATGAGTGCTTTTCTATCTTTTGCATTCGCTCTTTTAATATAGGCAGCAATTTCCTGCTTTTCCGAAGCTTCTCGTTTCTCATCGAGTTCTGCCAGGTAAGAGCTGATATCTAATCCTTTATAGTTTTCAATGATATCCTTATACAGCTCATATTGCTTCTTATTTATATTGGATGGGATATGGGAGACAATCGAAGCCAACTCCTGCTTTCCCCTCCTAACTAGTAAGTCCATAATGGATTTTAGAAGGGATTGCTTTTGAGTTTCTTCATATTCACCGTTTTTTATTTCCTCCCATACTCTATATAGTTCTTTATATTTCTTATCTTTATATGATTCCACAATTGTATGAAGCTCTTTTTCTTTCTGATCAGATGTACCACTGTCCTGATGTTTGAATGACTGATTCCTTTGATTGATACTGCCTGGGTTCTTATGATTTTTGATATCAGAATTCGTTCGCTTCTGTTGTTTCGTACCCCCCGTAATCTGTATCTCTTCTCTATCTGTATTATTTGTACTTATATCCGAAGGATTTTCTTCGTACACTACAGAAATATGTGATTTAGATGGATTACTGACTTCAGCGGGGTCTGGAACTGCCTTCTTCAGCTTTACTTGCTGATTGCCCAGCTTGTGTCCATTTATGGTAAGGGTACGACTTATCTTCCGATTTTCTTTACCGTGGTTTCTCCGTTTCACTTTTAACTTTGCTTTCTGATTGTCTTGTGGAATGTCCTGCTTGTCAGCTAACTTACTTTCCTGGCGGTCTCCTTGTTTTCTTTCTTCTTGATTCTTTTGGTTAATTATTTCCCGTCTTTCTATCTGATTTTCTTGTAGGGTTTCTTGCTGGCTTCCTGGCCGGTTATCCATATCATTTTCTTTATTCCTGGCATCATTCAATATGACTTCTGGATGATAATCTCTTCCCTTTAGTTCCCTCTTAACTTTCTTATAATACTTTTCCGTATTATTTTTAGCATAAAAACCGGAGTCCATTTTATCCATTAGCTCATATACTTCTTTGTCCGATAGAGAAGACATATCACTACAGATGGCATCGAGCTGTTCAGGCTCCTCACTATGCTTTTTCCTGTATTCAGCCTCATATTCATTGAAATTGCAATTAGAGGTTCTCTCTCCCTGCTCTCCCATCAACTCAAGGTAATCCTCGTATGCCTCAGCATCATCCTCAAAATCAATAAAATAGACACTCCCCTCAATCAACAACATATGGGGCTTTGGAGTATAAAAGCGATGACAATTACCACAGGTAAATGCCCTAGACAGATAAACTCCTTTTTCATCCGTCTCAATGAGCAATTCCTTACCTTCAGGATAAATAACCATACTAAGGTTCTCATCACAATTCGGACAATGGTATGCTACCGGTACAAAATTACGTACCGCACGTGCGTTATCCTGTTCATTCTCATCATCCTTTTGAAAGGAAAAGGTTTCGCTGGTCCATACCATTTTGTGCCATAATCCAATATTATATTTATGTAACTCTTCACCGGTTTTACTTACCGTTGTCTTATCTTCCGGCTGCTTCTCATCCCCCTGCTTTCTTTGCTTATCCAGAGCCTCCTGAACAAGCTCCTCATAGGTGATTTGTATTCCATTCTTGTATAGGCGAAGATTATCCTCCGTGAGTACCGGCTCAACATGTAGCTCTTTTAAAAAGCTGTCGAACAATAGATTAAGCTGTGTGTAATCCTTCTCAACACTTAGCCCTTTGATCTTACCCCATTTGCCAAATACATATAAGGTCATGTTAAGTATATTCTCTAAGAGTTCATTTCTGACGATCAAATCTATACCATCTTCTTTTAGCGGTACTTCAAATGAACTACTACCAAATCTCTTATTTCCAAAATCAAATAACAGGACATTGTCCTTTCCTATCAGGAGAAGGCTATTATTATTGATAATGAATATTTCCTTCCAATTTAATTTTCTACCCAATGTATTAATCAGTTTATGAAATACCGTTTTAAATTCTTCGTTTGCTTTTAAAAGAATCATTCATTAACACATCCTTTATCGTTGGGGTGGGTTGTACAATACTATTGTATCATACTTGTTGTATTTTGGCTTCCATATTCTATTCATCTTTCTCAACAGCTTATTTTTCTTCTAGAATCCCCTTATAGCTTGGAATACACAGGGCTTACCATAACTAACAGGCATTTGTTCCCTTATAACCATTCAGGAATAACTCAAACTTATCCATAGCCAGCTTTAGATCCTCTACGCTAGGCAGGTATACAATCCGGAAATGATCCGGTTTTTCCCAATGAAAGCCTTTACCATGAACCATTAATACATGCTGTTCCTTTAGAAAATCTAGAACAAACTTTTCATCATCTTCGATCTGATACCTTTTGGTATCGATTTTCGGGAAGATATAGAATGCTGCCTTCGGCTTTACTGCTGTTATCCCTGGTATACTGTTAAGTCTGTTTGTTATGTATTCCCTTTGCTCATATATTCTTCCTCCGGGAAGTAATATTTCATCCGTATTCTGTAAGTTATCCAAAGCAGTTTGGATAATATACTGGGCAGGGACATTGGAACATAATCTCATGGAGGAAAGCATATTCAAGCCTTCAATATATCCCTTTGCTCTAGATTTATCCCCACTCAGGCACATCCAGCCAGCACGGAACCCTGCTATCATATGGGATTTTGAAAGACCGTTAAAGGTCACAACCATCAGATCCGGAGTTAGGGATGCAATGGAGACATGTTCCTGTCCGTCCATAACTAATCTGTCATATATTTCATCCGCGAAAATAATCAATCCATTCTCTCTTGCCAGATCAGCAATCTCTTCCAATACTTCTCTGGGATAAAGAGCACCTGTTGGATTGTTTGGATTTATAATGACGATCGCTTTTGTTTTATCTGTAATTTTACGTCTCATATCATCAATATCGGGATACCAATCCGCTTGCTCATCACAAATATAGTGTACTACATTCCCTCCCGCCAAGGTTGCCGCAGCAGTCCATAGTGGATAATCCGGTGCTGGTATTAGAATTTCGTCGCCGTCATCCAATAACGCCTGCATGGACATGGTGATTAACTCGCTTACCCCATTTCCTGTATATATATGATGAAGCTTAACATTGGGTATTTCCTTTTTTATACAATACTTTAATATTGCTTCTCTTGCCGCATGGATTCCTTTCGAATCAGAATACCCTTCTGCATGGTTCAAGTTCGCTTTCATATTATGAATTATATTATCAGGCGCTTTTAATCCAAATGGAGCAGGATTACCGATATTCAATTTCATAATCGCAATACCCTGTTCAATCATACGATCCGCTTCTTCAACAACAGGACCTCTCACATCATAACATACATTATCCAGTTTTCTTGATTTTTCAAATATCTTCATATTTGCCTCCATTCCTGCGTATTTATACGCTAATATTTTAATAAAAAAAGCCCTAAGCTAAAACTTTAGCTTAGGGCGAATGTATCCATCCGTGTTACCACCTAAATTCAGAAGGGCTTTTCCTCTTCTGCTCTCACTCGGTACTATAAAATACACACATCGTGCATTTCTTTTTCATACCGAATCTGATATAACGGTCAGAACCCGACGAAGTCTACTTATCATTCGATTCATGATGTTCGGTCCGTAGCTCAGAAACTGCTTCTATAATCTCCTCACAGGAATTTACACCAGCCATTCCCTCTCTATGCATCAGAAATTATATACTCCTCTTCCTCATCGCCTATTGAATGTAATGATAATTCTTATGTTGAATTTTGTCAAGATAAAAATAAAAATATTACCATATAAAATTTCAGATCAACTAAGATATATATTAATGATAGGATCCATCAGCAATAGATTACCATTTCGAAACATTCTTATTGATTTAATTACCAATATTCACCCAGTAATTATAGGCTTCATTCAGTTCTACCAATGCAAACGCCTTATCTTCCGCTTCAATGGCTCCCCGTAATCGAGCAATACTAGTACTTAAATAATTAATCTCATCCCGTTCCGAACTAAACTGAATTCTAAAAATCATATCTTTCCAGGCTGAATTCAGTATTTCTATTTTATTACTTGCCACATCCCACTCTTCGTTTGCAACCGCCTGCTTGATATCATATATGAATTGTGAGATATTGTCCTTTTCTCCAAAGGGTTTCTTTAGATAACCACTGCTTAGCATAATGCAAATGAATATTGCTATGCTGAAAGTTGGTATTGCTACAGTTAAAAATCTCCTCATATTTTCCTCCTAAAAGGGGCCTTTATAGTCACCAATGTCTTTGACCTTTTTTATATGATCACTATATTTATCAATATATAGGCTTCCGGCGTCATTTAAGGTAACTAAAAAAGCTTCCGAAATATGATTAATGCCATGTTTCTTCAGCTGACCTTTCAGCCAATTGATATCCTTATTCATCTGCCTTAGATTTTCTTCAATAACTACTCCATCATAAACAAGCTCTGTACTGATACCAGTTGGCTTCACCGGTATATTCATGTCCTTGGGTGTTAACGGAAGATATTCCGGCTTTTTTAATACAGACAGATTTCCATTCGGTTCTATAATTGCATAATCGACTTCATTCAAATCAAAAATTCCCTGATTTCTTAGTAACTCCAAAATATCTGAAGCTCTAAATTTCATCTTACGAAGAACATTCTCCATAATTTTTCCATTCATCATAACTATGGTCGGCTCTCCTTCTACATATTTAGCAAAATACCTCCATTTTAAAGAGATAGTCTCCATCAGATAAGCTAAAACGGCCCATGTTATCAAACCCACCCAATGGGGCCAGGCTCTACTTGATAAATCCACTGTCAGTTCAGAAGCAATGGATCCGATTGTAATTCCTAAAGTATAATCAAAGAAAGTTAATTGACTTATCTGTTCTTTCCCTAACAGTCTGGCAAAAATAAGAAGAGAGAAATAACTAATAACGCCTCTGACTACCACCACCAAACCTTCATTCAATATTCTCACCTCCTAATGTCCTTCCTGATACTATTATTATACAAAGAAAGAATTTTATGCTATATTGCAAAACCATCCATCATAAATTAATTGATATATAAAAAAGAGTTTCGAAAGCGAAACTCTTAATATTCCAAACATATTTAGCTGAGAAGTAGACGGCGAATGCATAATGAATTCGCCCTCAACCCACTAATCATCTTTATGAATTTTATTCCCAAAACAACTCATCTAATGTTCTGTTTAATACCTTACAGATTGCAATGCAAAGGTTAATAGAAGGATTATAATCCCCCTTTTCGATTGCATTGATCGTCTGTCTTGAAACCCCTACCATATCCGCAAGCTGCTGTTGTGATAAATCCAGAGCAGCTCTTGCTGATTTAAGCTTAAGATTCTTCATATTGTCTCCTATGTTTATTATTATTTGCCTTTAATATTAGAGTTATAAAAATAATGATAAACAGAACACCACATATTAAATTTACACTTCGATAATTAAGCATACCATCGGTGATAACCATTCCATCATATAAGTTCATAACACCGAGCAATAGGTTTAACAATGCAATCAAACCAAAACCAATTATAACTCTGCGTGGATTTTCATTTAAAGAAAAGTATGCATCATTCCATATACAATAAACCGCATATACAGCGACTGCCAGGCAAATACCAATCATCATAGCAGCCAGGGAATCCACATAGCGTTTTTCTATCATAATCCCTAGTAAACCATAAATCGCATTATAAATGAATAATGTAAAAAAGCTTAGCTTATATCCTTTTCCTCTAACATTTGCCTGACGCTCATCATATTTACATTTCATATCCCCATCTTTTTTCGTAAACTTCATAAAAAATGTAACTATAATTATCCCTATAAGCATTCCAACCAGAATACCTACTTTCACATAAATACTCATTATCTCCACTCTACCTTTCGTCCGTCTTTCTTCATCATTTTAGCGATGACTTCCATAACCTTCCGACATGCACAATATGAATGACAATAATTTAAAGTTATCTTTACTATATCACAGATACAGGGGCATGTCAATTATATCATACATTTTGTCAAAAAATGTATGATAACCGAGTGACTCTACTCCTCATAATAATGGTAGTTTTCTTTTTATTTTCTTAGAATTTTCTGCATTTCCTTTCCTTTTGCCAGCTCATCAATTAATTTATCCAGATAGCGAATCTGTCTCATTAACTCATCCTCAATTTCTTCCACTCGATATCCGCAAATAACCCCTTTAATATGCGAAGCATTGGGATTTATTTGAGGAGCCTGACGGAAAAATGTCTCCAGATCTACCTCCTGCTGGATTTGCTGATATAATGATTGCTCATCATATCCGGTAAGCCAGCAAATAATTTCATTCACTTCTTCCTTGGTTCTTCCTTTTTTCTCTACTTTTTGTATATAGAGTGGATAAATTCTTGAAAAAGGCATTGCATAAACTCGATGTTTCTCCATTTGATTTCTCCTTAATGTAATATTATTAACGTATATTATTATTAGGCAATTGCGAATTCTGAAGATGTCTTATATGTGTATACAGTAGATACATATTCCTGCGCAAACCCGCTCCTTCCGCTATGGTTTGCTTCGGAATATATATCCACTATATACACAATGATCACAATTATTCATAACAACAGAAAGTTCGCAAAGCGTACTTTCTATTGTATAGTTTCGCAATTACCTAATATTATTATAACACAAGTGGATGTTTCATAATGTATCAGCGTGGATAATTACTTACCATAATGCACTGTCGGAAGAACATATTGCTGTGTTTTGCATAGCTCAGGCGAAAATTAATGTTCGAATGAGACATGCAAAATCAGTAATATGTCCTTCCGTCTGTGTGTGAGGTAAGTAATTGTCCTCGTGAATGTATTATGAAACATCCCCTTATCCTTTTCTCTACAATGCGCCCTGACTTATAACGCGCCCGCCATCTTTTCCAGCACCTGGCCCAAGCTCTATTTTCCAGTCACAACAACTCATAAACTGCTTATTATGTTCTATCGCAATTACAGTATTTCCATTAGATATTAGTTCACTGATTAATAATAATAAGTTATCAATATCAGAAAAATGCAATCCAGTCGTAGGTTCATCTAACAGATACAAAACATTATCACTCTTTTTTGTAATTAGCTCCTTTGCCAGCTTTAATCGTGATGCTTCCCCTCCTGACAGTGTTGAAGTACCCTGACCAAGCTTCAAATATCCAAGTCCAACCTTCTGTAATGATTTTAATCCCGCAATCGCTTCTCTTTCTGTTTCCCAGAATTGAATTGCTTCATTCACTGACATATTTAGAATTTCATCAATACTTTTGTCCCTGTATAATACGGAGAGAATTGCTTTTTTGTACCGTTTCCCCTTGCAATCAGAACATTGTATATACGTTCCTTCCATATATTTCACCTTGATTTTCCCTTCTCCCATACAAGTGTCACATTGACCGGACTGACTATTGAAGCTAAAATAACTTTCATCCCATCCGTTATGAACGGACATGCTGGTTGCTGCAAATTCACTTCGAATAAAATCCATAAATCCGATATATGTTGCTATAATTGATTTTGATGTCTTCCCTATTGGCAATTGATCAACTAAAACTGTATCAGAAAACTCCTTACCCGCTAATGCTCGATGGTATATTTCACCCTTCATTAATGATGATTTTCCACTTCCGCTTATGCCACATATACAGGTAAGAGCATTTTTCGGAAATTCTACCGTAATATTCTTAAGATTGTTACTTGTAAGATTTTTCATGGATATTAACTCGTTCCGGTTAAACGTATTTGCCATTCGAGACCTTTTCAATAACATATCTTCCTTCATATACTTGCTTATTTGGGTACCACTGTGATTCATCATTGCATTCAGTGTTCCTTCACCTATGAGCACTCCTCCCTTTTCACCGGCACCGGGTCCGATCTCAATGATATAATCAGCAATACGAATCATGTCATCGTTATGTTCTACGATTATAACGGTATTTCCTTCCTCGGCTTCGGTATCAGCTCATATTCTTCATAGAGTCGAACCGTATTCGGATGGACACCGATGATCTGCGCAACCTCTGAGGTCCGATAGGTTTTCATAAACATACCACCCCCCTTATTCACCCTATTCTCATGAATACTGTTGAAGGTTTTTAGCAACCAATCTTACTTGATTGGTAATAATTCAATATATCCTCTTTTACCGATTGGCTCCAGCTGTATTCTTGGATTTTTATTGTCCCACTGATAACCGATTACAGAGGGATCATACTTCATTTCTGCTTCCCAGATATCACTAATGGCCTGTTCGTAATCCTCTTCCGCAAAAGGCTCACCCTGGAACATCAAATACTTGGCAGCAGGGAGTTCAATTACTTCAAAACCATCTGGAATCACACCAGTATAATTCAGATCAACCTCAACACCCTGAACATACTCACTGGTTCCTTCCTTGATGTACTCTTTCGGAAGCCACAAGCATACTGGTTCACCACTAAGAGATTTCATGCTTGTCAAGATCCCCCATACATCACAGCCAACTTCCTCACAATATTTCCAGTATTCCGTCGCATTCACACCACGCTTAATAATGACCTTTCGTGCTGGTTTATCAATCACCTGCATAAATACACATTTTGCACCCATAGTCTTTTCTTTCCTTTCCTTATATCGAAATTTAACGCCATATGGTGTAAAAAGCTGTAAAGGAATGGGATTGTTAGCGTATTCCTTCGGATTACATCCAAACTCTCGTCTAAAAGCTCTTTGATAACCATCAACGCTTCCAAACCCCAAATCAAGAGCAATATCCAGGATTTTTACATTTTCATCCCGAAGCCGCAGTGCCGATTTTGTCAGTCTGAGTTTACGAATGTAATCAGCCGGCGTAATACCAGTATACTCTATAAATAATCGTCTTGCGTACCACGGTGAGAATAAGGATACCCTTGCGATGTCTGCTAAGGATATTTCCTCGCTATAATGATCATTAATATAATCCTGCATCCTATTTACTGCTTCAATTTGTTCCTTCATTTTTTCACCTCCTGACATTTACATTATATGATATTGAAAAGGTCCTTCTCTCGACTTTATTTGCTATAGTGAAAGAATATCACTCATTCCAAAATTCTTCAATCATATTCAATATTTCTTTCGCTGGTCTTATGGTTGCCAAAGTTATATCTTCACACGTTTTTTCGAGGTAATACTTAACCATGGAATAACCACATGCATATCCTGCGCAAAATGGTAATCCTACAGGAAAATAACCTTGTTGTCTAGCTATTTCATCTCCGTACAAATATGCCGTTATTTGATCCATACCTTGTACTTCGAGCCCTTCTTTAATAATCGGCTTTACATAATCGTTCAATTCCTTTATCTCTAAAGGCTTGTAATGATTGTTTCTTAATGTATCAGCAATGTCAATTACTTACCTCACACAAGACGGAAGAATATATTACGGATTATGAATGTCTCAGACGAATATAAATATTCACCTGAGACATTCATAATTCAGCATATATTTTTCGACAGTGCATTATTTAAGTAATTGTCCCTACTAATGAATTATGCAACAACCCCTGTAATATAAGATTTTACACTATACTATTGTTTTCTCGCCCCATCCTCTCCGACTATATAGCCGTCGATAGTCGTATTAGTAGCAAGCTTGCCGTCTGGGTAAAAGTAATACCATTTTTCGTTGATTTGTACCCATCCCCTGGTTGTTCTCTCATTAATTACAAGCTCAATAAAGCGATGAAGGATGGCCGAAGCTTCAGCTCTTGTTATATTATCCTGTGGACCAAACAAGTTATTTGATTTACTACTGATAACGCCGGTCTGATGAATAGCATATACCGCGTCCTTCGCCCCTCCGCTGATATTTGCATCATCGGTAAACGTAATGGCTTGCCGCGATACGGGCAATGTGTACTTGATAACCTTTGTATAATTCATCATTATCACGGCCATTTGTTCGCGGGTAATATTCCGATTGGGGCTGAACTGCTTGCTTCCTATGCCCTGCACGATTCCGCTTTTGACCGCCCATTCGATGTATGGCATGGCTGGGTCAGTATCCTTAATATCAGTAAAGCTACTCTTCTTATAGTCGCTCACCTTCACACCGTATAGTTTACCCAATGCCATGAGAAAGTCCGCATGGGTGATAGCATTGTTTGGAGAGAAGGTTGATTCAGAGGTGCCTATGATTAATCCACGGCTGGTAACATAATCAATATCATTCATTGCCCAATGGTTTGCTATGTCAGAAAAGTCAGAGTCTGGCAGCTTGTAACCTACTCCATAGACAGAATTGCTGTTACCGCTCCAGATTACCCAGCCATTGTTATAGCTGGACTTATCAATCCACTGTACCTTGCCGTCAACAATCTTGACGATGAGCAAACTGCCTCTCTTTTCAGACTTGCTCGCAGTGTACTTGATTCCTCGTTGGATTGTACCCTTGCCATAGTTGGTGATAACCTTACCCGAACCGTCTTTAACGACAAAGTCGAATACCGGACGTTTCCCAATCGTTGCCTTCGCTGATTTGGATAGTTTGGTTACGGGTGTTGCGGTAAATATTACTGTTCCTTTTGTATTTGATTCCAGTTCACTGATTGCCGTATCATTAAGGCTGAAATAAAAAATGCCAGTTTTTACTTCACAAAATTTAATACCGGATGATTGTAACCATTTCAACGCTGCTTCATCAATTTTGACACGTAGGCTCTTAACTCCAGCTTTACTGTTGGTGAAGCTAATGGAGACACCATAATCTTGACGTCCTAACCCTTTCGCTTCGGTTTCGGCTCTGCTAAAGGCAATGGCGTGTCGTCACTACTTGATATTTCCGATTGCGACTCGCTTAGTGTTTTATTTTTTTCTGTACTGTCTGATGTTTGAATGTCGCTGGCTCCACTACAGCCCACCAAAAATAAACCAATAAGGATGGCGATAAGTGTGCCTAGTACTCGATGCTTCATAAACTATTCCCTCCAATTTTAAAGTAGTGAATAACTTTGCTTTCTTACATACTTTTATTTATGTGGTAGGTCATTTTTCTTTCTGAACAAGCTCCGAAATCGCGTACTTCAGTGCACGGCAGTCGTCCACTATGGGCTGGCTTTGCTTTTTTTCCAAGCATCCTATTTTCACCATGATCTCCAGCAGGTATTCTGTCTCTACTGCATAAGCTAAGGCTTCTTCAAAGGATTTATCGTTTTTCACTTTCGTAAGTCTCAGAGAAATCCCGATACCCGTTGCACATACTAGAAATCGTTCCCTCAGCAGAAATGTCTTCTTCTCCTCATTCAGATACCTTATAAGTTCCATAGCACGGATGGAAAAATCAAAGCTGTTTTCCAGAAGCTGATTCATATTTCTTCCTCCACAAATAGCATATTTTTACAATCTAATTATATAAATGTTTATACAATCAAAAAATTACATCGATGTGAGGTTTCATAAAAATATTATTTTATTTTTTTGCTATAATGTGAGATTTTTTGCTATTTTCCCATTTATATAGCATTTCTCAAGATAGAATCACATCGGACCTATTAATTACTTGATGATAAATATGTATTATGCTATCATGAAATCACTTATAAGGAGGTGTGCGAATGAACGTGAACGCTTTACAAACCGATAAACAGATTCCAATAAAACTACCGGAGATCTGCGCTCCGCGACAGGAACTGCTTAGGTGTTTTGACAAAGCCTCAGAGAAACGATTTATATACATACACGCCCCGGGTGGCTGTGGTAAAACTGTGTCCACGCTTTTATGGCTTCAAAAATCCGGTTATCATCCCATTTGGCTCGGCCTCGACATATATGACAATACTCCAGCAGCCTTCTACCGTTTTTTCTGCTCCTCGCTCTTTTCCGTCATGCCTCAAAACGAAAGTCTAGCCAGGATTATTATGGAATCCTCCTTTAACGATTCACCAATTGAATACACAATCGAAATCATATCCCGGTTCGCTTTCGACGATAGGAAATATGCACTTGTATTGGACGACTTCTATTTCATTACAAATGAGGAAATACTGAAATCTCTCATATATATCGTGAAACGGCTGCCCTTATCCATTACTGTGGTTATTTTAAGCCGTAACGAATTACCTGTTTATTTCTTGCCTTTAAGTGATAGTGGCAAGATAGCTTTCATTAACGCTTCTGAGCTTTCATTTAAAAGCGAAGAAATACGTCGTTTCTTTTCAAGTTATGGCAGGTTTATAACTAGAGAGGAAGCAGAACGGGCCTTTTCACTCACAGAAGGCTGGGCCATTGCGGTAAGTGCCTTGGCATTAAGCGGTAAAATAACCGCCGATCACAAGCTTGACGGCGGCCTTTTGGACGAATATATAAAAACACAGATTTGGGATAAATTAGATAAAAATTTGCGTCTCTTTTTATTTAAAACCTCTATTGTGGATGAATTTACCGTTAAACTTTGTGAACGTCTAACACAAAATCCTGACACAGAGCAGATTCTTAACATGCTGTGTGATGGGAATATGTTTATCAGTAAGCAAAATGATACCTTTCGATATCACCATTTGTTCTTGGATTTTCTTCGGAGAGAGGCTGATACAAATATTGATGTCCGATATGATGCTCAATATCGGATTGCAGCAGAGTATTATCTTGATGAAGGAAAATATTTTGATGCACTGCGCTATTTCGTGAAAACCGACAACAGTAAAGGAACAGCTACTGCTCTATATCATTTTTGGAATAGTACAGGAAAGTCAAGCTCCGAACTCTCAAGAATTTCCTTTATCAACGAGCTTCCTGCTATCTTTCTGGAACAAAATCCGTATTTATATATTAGCTGCGCCTGGTACGCTCTCTTTTTCAGCAATGTAAGTGATTTCTTTTTTCACTTGGATAAGCTTTATGAGCGTATTCAGGACATTATCAGCGAATATGGAATGTTTGTTGAAAGTATGCTCTTTCTCTTTACTATTGATCATCGATATACCTTTACGCAGCAATTGGCAAAACTACCAAAGGATAAGGAAATAACGGTAAATGAGCAAAGTGTGCCGAAATCCCAATGTCAGTATTTCCCGTTCTACCATAGAACACATCGGGATTATTCATATTACGCATTGAATACCGAAGAACACTTCACAGAATTTCGCCATGTATTTTTTATGATGCTCGGAAGCTATTATCAGATTATCGAATCAGGTGTGAGAGCAGGACTTCTATATGAAAAGAATCAGTTAAAGCTTCATTTTCCCTAGTATCACAAAACCCGGATACTGACTCTGACGAACTTATATTTTTATCAAAGCTGCATGTGGCGTCTTGCCTTTTTGCAATGGGAAATGAAGAAGATTCCGCACGATGCAGAGAAGAAATCAAAGAATTTTTGGAAACGAAAAATCTGTTATACCTTCATCCTGTTTTTTCATCGTATGAAACGAAGATAAGACTACTGGATGGCGATAAAACAGCGGCAACTGCATGGCTAGACAACTACTTTATAACGGATAACCAGAATATAGAATTACATAGGATATTTCTTCATTTCACA
Source organism: Variimorphobacter saccharofermentans (assembly GCF_014174405.1). GTDB lineage: Bacteria > Bacillota > Clostridia > Lachnospirales > Lachnospiraceae > Mobilitalea > Mobilitalea saccharofermentans. The sequence continues at coordinate 2,320,211 of NZ_JACEGA010000001.1, forward strand.
ACAATTAGGGCCTATATCGTTTTAGGAGAGTATAAAAAAGCAGAGCTCTTGTGTGAACGGATCAAAGCATTATCCAAAGATTTTGGCAGACTTCTTGATGGGATTGAGGCCACCGTGCTTTTGATCATCATTAAATGGATAACTGGTAAAAAGCAGGATGCCATCAATCTGCTTCAGGACACGTTATCCGATGCCGAGCCTTATTATTTTGTCAGAGTATTTGCCGATGAGGGAAAAGCACTCCTTCCTATCTTGAACAAGCTCAGGAAAAAGATAAGCCTCGAAGATAATCCATCACTCGATTATAAATATTTACATGAAATCTATCAGGCGACATATGAACGATCCAAGAGGCATAAGGGGATTACGTGTACTCCAAGTAAGTCGATAAAGCTATCCAAGCAGCAAAAATACATATTGGAACTATTAGCAAATGGTTATAAAAATGCTGAAATTGTGGAAATCACCGGCTTATCCCTTAACACTATCCGCTCACATACTAAAGTTGTATATCAAAAGCTAGAAGTTAACTCTGCGATGGACGCGATACTTCGCGCCAGAGAATTGGAACTAATAAAATAGATTAAGAAGAATTTAAATATTCAAAAATGAGGCTACTGCATATCATTTTGCATCAGCCTCATTGTATCTTTGTCATTTATGTAGTTAGCATAAACCCAAATCCTATTTAAATTTTTTATAAAATTCTTCTAATTCTTCCGGCAACAGGGGTTTGCTAAAGTAATATCCTTGAACTTCGTCGCAGTTCAATCGTTTCAGTATATTTAATTGATCCTCGGTCTCAACACCTTCTGCTATCACTATCTTACCAAATGTATGGGCGTATTCTATAAAGTGCTTTACAAGTTCCTCAATTACAGTTTGATTAATCCTGTCAATAAAGTATTTATCGATTTTCAACTTATCAAACGGTATTTGACTTATACTCTTAAGTGAGTTGTAACCAGTTCCAAAATCATCAACCGAAATCTGATATCCATATTCCTTCAATAAGTTCATCTTTTCAAATAATCTTTTATCATTACTGGCTATGGCTCGCTCGGTAATCTCTATTTCAAAATCTGATTGCTTAAGACTTTTATTCGCAATGATATCCTTAGCCCATGAAGTGTAATTATCATCGAGTAACTCATTCACAGAAGCGTTAATCGAGCATTTTACATTCATTCCTTTACTATTCCACATCTTCATATGTGATGTTGCATTATCAATGACAAACTTGGAAATCTTATTAAGAAAGCCTATCTCCTCTGCTATAGGAATAAAGGTATTGGGTCCAATCGGTTCATTACCGTTTCGATTCCATCGTACTAAGGCTTCTACACCCGATATCTTATTATTTACAATATCAATCTTCGGCTGATACACTACAAACAATTCATTATTTTCGATTGATTCCAACAATGCTCCAGTGATATTATGTATCTCTCTTCTTTTACTCTCCAAATTGAAATCATAATAATAAACGCCTGATTCCTTTGCTTCTCCTTGTTCATAAGCAATCCGGGCTTTATTATATATTTCAATAGGAGAACTTTCCTGACCCTGATATACATATACTCCTACTTTTAACGATACTCTGATTTTATATCCATTCATTGAAATAGGAAAGGCAAAGTAATAGTCTAAAACCTTCTTAATCTTGTATTCATAATCTTCCATGCAATTTTCACATGCAAGTACAATCAATTCATCCTTCTCATAGGAGTAAATGGCTTTTCGTCCACAACAATGCATTAACCTCTTAGCCAAATTATTCACGATATCAAATACCAACTTATTATCAACATACTTTTCAATTTCACTCAGATTGGTTAGTTTAATTGAAAAAAGCTTAAAGTTCTCTCTGGAATTGATTCTGTCTTCAATATCATGTAAAAGCTGCTGTGCATTGGGAAGATTATAAAAAGGACTTTTTAGATCTCTTTCCTGTCTTTCCATATTTAACTTATTTATTCTGTCAATCATATATCCTGTAATAAAGCCTATTAATGAAAATATCAGTAGACGGGAAATCCAGTTTATTGAATCCTGCATCGTACCATTAGAAACATCTAAGGGCATAAAAGGACCAATTAATATACCGCAAATCACACCTGATAATAAACCAACATAAGCTCCCCAGAATAACGAAGTTAAAATGATTGGAATATATAATAAATGTACATATACCTTTTTCGTTCCACCTGTCATATAAACAAGATATACAATACTAACCACCAGAATACATATCAGTAGGATTTTAACTAAGCTTACCCGTCCATTTTTATAAGCCCGTCCGATTATTGAGTTCATGAAGAACCCTCCTCTCATCGGTAGAATTATTGTATTATCATAATTACTAAAATCGCTAAATATCCTTTATTATCATAAATATCTGGCAAACTTCAACCAATTTCTACCATGAAATTCTAGTTTTTATTATATATTTTATTGTATCATATGTACAATTCTACTACAATACGTAATCAATCGATACTTTTTTAACAATCTGAACGTATTTGCTACACCAAGTATACCTATGCTCCAGTTCCATGAGACAAAACACAATGCAGAAGCTCCAAGTCCAAGAAAGAGTATATTCAGAATATTAGAAGGTTGAGTAAAACGTGCAACTCCCAATTGAAAATCAGACATTATCAGAGCCGGGATTAAGAACAGAATTCCATAAATAAACACCCATCTTTTTCGACATAACATGCCATTTTTTTCTGAAAACTATTGAATTATTCGTAAAATACCTGTAAAATCTATATATAAACTTAAATTTAAAGGAGGATTTATATGGCAGTAGAATGGACTCCTAACTTATCAGTTGGTGTCAAACATATTGATGATCAACACATTATATGGTTTAAGAAAGCGAATGAACTCTTTGAAGCCGGAAGGGAACGGCGAGCAAAAGAATATATTAATACCATGCTCGATTTCTTAGATGACTATACGAAACAGCACTTTAAAGATGAAGAAGCCTATATGGAAGAAATCCACTACCCTGAGCTTGATGCTCAAAAGAAAGCACATGCAATCTTTATCGATAACCTTGCTAAATTAAAGAAGGAATATAACGAGACCGATGGTAATATTCTGGTTATACTGAATGCCAATAAAATGGTCTTGGACTGGTTAACAAATCACATACGTTCCATGGATAAGAAAATAGGTGAATATGTTAAAACTCTCTAGTTAAACCTTATGAAATTGGCCACCCTGTTGGGTGGCCATTTATTAATCTTATGGGTAATTTTACGAAATTCCTATATGATAGAGTTATTTCTTGTTGGCAAGTGTATTAGTACATAATAATATATTCTTTGCAACAATTTGCAGTACTTTACTTGGTTCTTCAAATATGGGACTATGAGCTGAGTATTCGAAAAGATAATATCCTTTAACAGGTGCAGTAAGTCGGGCCAGATATTCCTCAGACATTTTATAATTTACTGTGTAATCATATACACCAGAGAAAAAGTATGTAGGAATCTCCAGGACGTTTACCTTTTTCCGCAAATCATCCTTCATGCAAAGCTGTACATTTTTATTAAGTAATCGTTTCCCACGCCATAGGTTTATTTTATCTGTAAGGTTATATTCTCTACTTTTCAATGACGTTAAAAATATCCCTGTTACAACCGACTTCATGTCATGAGTAGTACCTATTCCACAGCGATGCATAACATCATCTCTTATTTTATTGTATCCAAGAGACGGATATGGGTTTTCTTTTAATCTTCTCAAGGTTTTTTCATTTTTTACTTTTTCATAATAATCCAGCATATATTGATATGCCAGCTTCTCCGATTCATCCTGATGGGTTACCTGCGCAATAGCTATGTAAGCATTGTATAAATGCGGGGCTTTTTGCACAGCCTGAATGCTGAAATACGTTCCCCAGGAATGCGCCATAAGATAAATCTTTTTCTTACTAAAGCATACTCGTAAATAGTTGGTTACCGCAATGGTATCTTCAATGTATTGATCAACGGAGATCGTACTCATATCAATATTCTTACTATAGGATAATCCAGCACCTCTCTGATCCCAAAAGACCATTGTAAAATAATCCTCCAAGCCTGTGGGATATTTTTCAAAAAGGAAATATTCCGGCATACCAGGACCACCATGTACAAATAACAGCACCGGATTAGAAATATCCTGACTCTTAATTATCATCCCCATTTTTACGCCATTGATTTCAACAAAGCATTTTTCTATCATACGATATTTTTGATTTCCTTTCTGTTACCATTATATTGCTTATCTTAGGATACTCATTGTAGATTATCCCAAGCAATGTATAAAGATTAGATAAACCGAAGTATTGTATCCATTAAATATTACCATGTCTGGAGATTTTTGCAAGAATACTTATTTTTTTATTTTAAAGTCTTACTGCTCCATCGCTCTAATGCTCTTTCTGAATCCAAAGATAAATGCAAAGAGAAACATTACGATACCTGAAAGAATAAGCATCAACCCAATTCCACGTCCTTCCCCTACACCTATAATTCGTCCCAGACTTCCTGCGAGAATCCCATTTTCCATAAGCATCGGTTCAAATACATAATCAGCAAGTATACCGCAGATCGCATATGCAACAACAAAGCCTATCTGTGTAAGGATATTTATCATTCCCCATGCTCTTCCCTGTTTATCATTTGGTATTCTGATACGAACCAACACATCTGCACAGGTATTCACAAAGGGTAAAGAGGCAAAAAATAAAATGCAGAAAACTACAATTAACCATATGCTGGTTGTTGATCCACACAAACCCATAAAAATACCGGCGGCCATTAATGAAACCATTAGAATCCTGGAATAACCTTTTTTGATGTTCATAACACCGATGATTACACTTCCGATTAGCATACCAACCGCGCTGACTGACTCCATGATCCCCAATGTACTGGCATCCGCAAAAGCTAGAATCATTGGCGTCATAAGTGTCTGTATAAAACCAATAAAAAAGCACATAAATGCCATCAGCAATACTAAACTGCTAACTCCTTTATCAGAGGTGATGCTGCTAACTCCTTCCTTGAACTCCTTAAAGATGTCATTATTATTCATATCCTTTTTCACATTCTTAATACTCTTTCTAACTTTCATAATTGTAAATACAGTTATAAAGAATGTAGCCATATCAATTAATAGAATTACTCTTATATCTGTAACAGATAATATCAGTCCAGCTAAAAACGGCGATATCAGGTACTTGGCATTGGCAGCAATCTGAACCATACCACTAGCTCTTGCGTAATCCTCCTCAGTAAGGAGATCCGTAACAGTAGCCCTATAAGCAGGCTCAAGCAATGACACAAATACTGAACTAATCGTAACTCCTATAAATACAGGCAGAACTCCAACATAACCTGCCTGTATAAAAATGAAGATAAATATAAGACCGATTGCAGAAAAAGAATCGCCAATTATCATCAGTATTCTTCTATCATAACGATCAGCAAGAATACCTCCAATTGGGCTTAGTAAAATTGTTGGAAGGAATGCCAGTAGTGCTGCAATCGATACCATGGTTGCACTTCCGGTTAGTTGATATACATAAATAGATACAGCAAAAGCTGTCATGCCACTACCAATACTTGAAATCAACTCTCCGATCCATATAGTAATAAAATTCTTCATATAATCCCTCCATACTTATTATCTAATACTTATAATGCGTGCATTATCTGATGAAATCAGTCTTAGTCTTGTATTATTAATAATATTTTTATAGACCGACGGTCGGTCTATAAAAATATTATACTATTATTTATATTCTGTCAACACTTAATATGCCACAAATATCATAATATAAGGTTCTTTTAAAATAAGATAATATGTATATAAATAAGGAATTCCTCACCTTCCAGATATGGAAGAAAGGAATTCCTTGTTATATTTATATCTTTTATTCAGCAACCGAAAATGGAATAGGATCAGATTCAAATATTGTATCGTAATTCTCAGGATTAATAATATTAAAAATCAACTCAAAATCTGTTACCTTATCTATTCCATTCTCCTCTAATTCAGAGCTTAAAATAGTTATTGGGGATAACGCCATTCTACCTTTGTTGACCTGACTTGAAAAATATGGTGTTACCATATATCCGTTAACCGACATATTATCACATTGAATCAGAACATCTGCATCTGAGGTATTCTCAATATATAATAAAACACCTGCACCCCATATACTATCTTCTGTTACGTATTTACCAACAATACGAATTCCATCCTTGTTCAATAATTCTTTTCCTGAATCCATAGCTGGCTGTTCAACCGTTCCATAAGCGGAAGTTTTTATTGAGATCTCATCCGTATTGAACAAAGTATCGTAGCTATCAGCATCAAATACTTTGAAGCTGATGTTTATTTCAGAGATTGTGTCTATACCTGCTTCTTCAAGACTGGACGACAACAGGGTAATTGTCTCATTATCTTTCTTTCCTGCAGCTACTGTACTAGAAAATAAATCACTTATCATGTAATTATTTACAACAATGGTATTACATTGAACTCCGATATTCTGTTCCGTATCGTTTTCAATCAAAACTACGATACCCTTTCCCCAAATAGGGTCGTCAACAATTTCCTTTGCTGTAACGCGTACCCCATCCTCTTCGAATAGAACAGCCTCATCAATAGTCTCTAAATCTGCAGTCTTTCCATCATTGGAGCTTTCTGTATCGTCTGAATTATCAATTCTTTCTGTGTCTTTTGGAGCATCCGAATCATTGGTATCTTTCATATCTGTATTCTCTTTAGAATTGTCTTCTGATCCAGTAATCTCCTTTTTCGAGTCATTTGAACCACAGGCAGTTGTCATTAACATACAGACTATTAAAATACCTAAAATGAATATTTTGCGATTTATTTTTCTCATGCTCTCTTCCTTTACTAAGTTAATAATAAATCTATATATCGCCAGATTTATTGCGATTAGTATTATTATAACTACAAATTCAGAGACTATACTATATGCAGGCTCAAAAAGCTACGATCATATATTGGTGATAGTTTCTAGCTGAAACCAGAACACCGATCCCTTTCCCATCTCTGAATCCACACCATAGTCCGCACCGTGGAGTTCAAATATCTTCTTAACTATGGAAAGTCCAAGCCCTGTACCGGTAATTGCCCGTTTATGCTTCTTATCTACTTTATAATATCTGTCCCAGATATAAGGAATGTCTTCTCTTGCTATCCCATCACCATGATCAATAACTTCAATTCGTACATTTTTTTGCATTCTGATTTGTCTCACAATAATATGCTTATCATTAGCACTATAATTAACAGCGTTGGTAAGTAAATTATAGAAAGCCTGGGTAATCTTTGCTTCATCTGCTGAGACATATACATCTTCAGAATGCTCGAACTCAATTGAATAACCGTCATTTTTCAAAAGCTCTGAAAGTCGTATAACGGTTTCTTTTATGCTTTTTGTAAGGTTATAGTTCTGTGAATAAAGCTCCATAGTGCCTGTCTCAAGCTTTGATACTACGACACTCTCCTTATAGCAAAGACTATTTCTTTTACTCTTTTTTCAAGTCGAATAAAGGATGTATCATCGTTATATCGACGTAAACGAAACTTCTCTCTCTCATTTACACCATTCATTTTTTCGTTAAGCACTTTATCGTTATAATTATCGAAGTAAAGACTCTTAACCCGATAACTACATCCATCCGCCGCATTTTCATCGATATCTGTCACATATGGTAGTCTTGCTCTTAACTGCAATACGTCTGCATAGTTAATATAATGTTTCAGCTCATGTCTGCCCTGGGATTCTCTCATTTTCTCACTCCTTTCTCTGGAATGATTACATTCTAAATTATAAAAATGAAGAATTATTGTATGTTATCTGAACTTTAACTGAAGTAATGCAGAACAAAAAAGGCCTCCAGCTTTCGTTATTTAACTGCTTCCCGTTAAGTAAACAGTTCAAAATACCGAAAGTCTGGAAACCTTTGATATCTTACTTTTAATCTAAGGTAAATCTTATCATCATATTACTTGGATATTTTTGCTTGATTATCTCCGGTAAGCACTCATTTCGAAATGATATCGCTTCAAAAAAATCATTCCTATTAAGAGTCTTATTGCTGCCAAAGGGATCCGCAATAACGAAGGTTTCCGCATCTTCGTCATACCCAATTAAAACTGCATAATGTAGTATCGGTTTCCCGTCCCCCATTAAATTTGCTGTAAGATACTGAATATGCATAGGAATTCGTGAAGAAAGGCTGTTTTTTATTACTTCTGTCATTTTCTTCTCGTCACCATATACTATTTCTGCTTTATACTTTTTTAAGTACTTTTTATAAACCTCCATCAATTTAAGAAATGTAATTTCATTGAAATCAGTCGGTTCATTTTCTAAAAGATAATTTTCATCAATGTTTTGCCCTTCCAAATAAGCCAAGATCATTCCAACCGTTGTATATCCGCACGTGTACCTTTGCTTTCTTATATTAAAATCATTAATAAGCATATATCAAATCCACCTTTCTAAGATATTACATATCTTAACAGCATAAACTAGTAATTTTACTACGCATGGCAAATAGGTATATGTATTCTGCATGATAAATTACTTTCGCCTAAATCCGGTATTTTGTCATATTCATGAAACTGAACACGATAATCATACTTTAATCCTTTATTCGAAAGATAATACTTAATAATCCATGTATAGGTTTCTATTAGTTTTTCTCTGGAGCCTTCATAATCTACGACTAGATATTCTCCACCCTCAAGCATTGTACTGCTCAATCCTGAAATATCCGAATCACCATCAAAACCCAATACATACAGACAACAGTTAATATTGGTTACTGCCGGAGAGTTCATTGATATCAGTATAAATGGTTTCTTTTGACTATTATACTGATCGATAGTATTCCAAATATCACGTACCCTTTCATCATGATAATTGCCATAATAAATCACTGCATTGATATTTCTTTTACTAATTATTGCTGTACCGATATTTTTTATTTCTCTGGGGATCCCATAATCATTGTAGCAAATAAATTGCTCATAGTTTTTGCAAATATTGCTATCTTTTTTGAAATCTTTATCCTTTTTATAGATATTTCGCCATTCCGTAGGTTTTCTATTGAAAACCTTTCTAAATTCTCTGGAATAAGTTGCCGAAGAATAACCACAATAGCCAGCGACCTCTGTAATGCTAGCCTCTGGATTCGCAGACAAATAGTAAATACTGCTTTCTATTCTTCTTCTCTTAATATAATCATTCAGATTTATTCCAACGATATCTTTAAACTTTCTGTGTAAGTGATATTTCGAGTAAGAAAACCTGCTAGATAATTCATCCAACGTAATATACTCAAATAAGTTTAGATTGATATAAACCATAATTTCATAAATTGCTTGTTCAATATTTTTCATACTCAGCATATCAAAGCATTTTATAATGCTTCTTCCCCCAATATATAAATATGTTAGTCTCCTATATCAAAAACATGACCAATATTCCATTAAGAATCTCTCCATAACCAAACCTATTAAATTAATAATAAGATTAATTACATAACTTTTCCATAGTAAGTTTTATTGTTTTCATTAAACCATAATCTATATGGTAAACATGCAATCACAAAAAAGTTTCCAGCAATCTTTGATTGAACCTGGAAACCCTTTATTTCTATATAATTAAATATAATAGTAGTTTATTTGCTTAAATCGTAATGTATTATTTCAAGTTGTCTTGCCTTTCAGGATAAAGTGCATTTTCGACGGCTCTTAAAAATGTTCTGCTATCTGCCGTCGCACCGGTTACTACATCCACATCCGTATTCTGTTCTGATATAACACGCAAAATAAGTGTATCAACCGTTTCCTGCGATGTATAGGTCTGTGGTTTTAGGATTTCAATCTTTGTTATTGTGTGGTTTTCAACCGTTACCGAAACCGTATTGCTCCAACGATATCCTTCATAGCTACCGATGTATGTACCGTCATCGATATCGCTAAGGTCTATACCATAGACAGGAGTTTCAAGGGCAGCTTTCTTTCCAATATGTAAATATCCGATAAATATTCCTAAGCCTAATATTATTAAGCATATCATTACCACGAAGACCTTAATCAATATTTTTAACGTCCTATTCATTATGGTTCCTCCCTCTCGGCTTCGTTACAAATCTCATTAATTGCTTTTAAATTTAAGACAGGCGCAGGATTTTTCTTAATATAGTCCTCGATAACAAGCTTTGAAAATCCTTTATACTTATCTAAATACAGTTCTCCTTCCAAGTGTCTGTACATAATTCTGTCGGTATCAAATAGATTGGGAATGCGCTTGAACAGATATTTCTTATTTTGCTCCTCCGATGCAATGCCACAAGTAAAAAGTATCATTTTATTCTTTACCAGTTCATTTTTCTTTTGATTTAAGAAATGGATGAAATCCTTCCGTGGTGTTCCTATACGTATAGAAGTTCCTAGAATAACAACATTGTATTCCATTAAAGGCAGGGTTTCCCAGCCATGATCACCTAAATCAATAAGAGTATAGGGGCTCTTAAGAGTGTTAGCAATGGTTACCGCCGCGTTTTTTGTGGTTCCTGTTTTCGACGAATAACAAATAAGTATTTTATTCATATTTATCACCTCAAGAGCATTATAAACTAACACTGTTAGTTTTGTCAACAAGAAATACTAACGGCGTTAGTTTTTCTTGACACAATTTAAAATACACCCTATAATTTGATAAAGAAGAATTATGATATTTTATATAAAGGAAAGCTTATGAAAAATAAAGATAACAGACGCACACAAAACAAGGATAAAATCATAGAAGTTGCAATTAACCTGTTTTCTCAAAAAGGGTATAATGAAGTGACCATGCGTGAAATTGCTGCTGAGGTGGGCATAAAGGCCGCTTCGATCTACAATCATTTCGCGAGTAAGGAAGCGATACTCAATGAAATCACGGTAATCTTCGGAGAGAAGCTTACAGAAAGTATCTATCCGGCTTTCAACGTTAGTGAAGGAGATGGATTATCAGAATTTGCGCAAAAGACTTCTTCTGCAACCGATAATTTTTTTATAGAACCACTTCATGCTAAAATCGGTAACATCTTGATGAATGAGCAGTTTCATAACGACACTGTGCGTGATTTCCTGTTAAAGGAACTGATTGAAAAACCGCGAGAGGCAATATCCGCATATTTTGAAAAGCTTATACAAAGTAAAAAAATGATAGAAGTTGATCCTTTGCTAGCCGCAAAACTTTATCATTCGTTTTTTATTTACAACTTCTATGAAAATACATTATCCAAAGGAAAGAACGCATTAAATCCCCGAGCGAACTTTGAACGGGATGAACATATTAGACTGTTTATAAAGAACTTTTCCAGATAAGGGACAGTTTGTAGGATCTTATATTCAAAAAAACATGATATAGCCTTTATTATACCCTTAAACAGGGCCATCTTATGTCAAGCTATACTGTATTATTCGCAGAGGTCTTCTAAAAACTCAACAATATCCCTGGCCTTTGGAGGGCATCCTTTTATATTTTTATCAAATTCTGATGTACATGAACCGATTCCGATCCCTTTATACTTTTTATTCTTATAGTTCTGACCGATGTATAATTTACTATTTAACTTATATAAAAGTCCCTTTTCATCCAGCCTTTCCAGAGCATAGATAAGGCTGCCATAGCAAGCTGAGCAGGCACAATCCTCTGCTATATGCCTGGATAACTGCTGCACTCTTCTTGTAGGCATTAATTTTCTTGATCCATTATCTTTATTCAATTCAACAATTTCCGCATTAACCAAGTCAGTAGAACCCACCCCCATACTTTCCGCTATAGTAATATACGGAATTTCATCAATATCAAAGCCAATCAAATGTGCTGAATATGAGTCTATCAGTACAGGATCCTTCCCTGCGATTATCCTGTTCATCTGAACCGGATTACCACCTTCTTCAAAGTTAAGGTCACCATTCATACCATCAACAATTACAAGATTTTGCTTAATTATTTTGTTCAAATATGCTATGGGCTTATGTAGGCCTAATGTGTGGAATCTTCTTTTCTCGGAATCCGGAATACATCCCTTCATATTCTTTAGGGCACAGGTTATGTTGGTCTGGCAGTGACCTTTGAGGACCGGAATATTAATTAAATAATCCACCTTCATAGCATAATCACATACATTAACCTTCAAGCCATCTACTTCATATTCCACAGATTTGTCTTTTTGAAGATCAATCAGGGGAACATTATATTTCTTTGACAAATTCTCATAACCACATGCTTTAAAAGCTGCTGATGTCCTATCTCCCACCCATGAGCCTTCCATGATTACTATGTGATTAAGCTCTTTTGATTTTAGATATTCTATGATACCTTCCACGATCTCGGGTGTGGTGGTCGCGCCAAACCTCGAAGGCTGTGCTACAACGAGATTGGGTTTAATTCCGATCAGTGCATTCTTTTCTATCTCATCTTCTGGCTTTATCACTTCAAGCAATTTCATAACCATTTGCTTAGGATTATCACCATAGATAATACGTATCCCATTTTCACCTATCATTGATATCAGCTCTCCTATTCCTTTATATTCCCAGCAACATAATCAACCCCCCATTGATTCATGGCTAATATTATTGGCATAAATGATTTTCCAAAGTTTGTTAATGAATATTCTACCTTTGGGGGGATTTGATTATATTCTTTTCGTAATACTAAACCATCCCGTTCCATTTCCTTTAATTGCTGTGTCAGCATCTTACGTGTTATGTTCGGAAATAGTCGAACTAGTTCATTGAAGCGTAATGTTTTTTTCGATAATTCCCATAGAAGAATTGCCTTCCATTTGCCACCAATTAATTCAATTGTCAGTTCAACAGCACAACGATATTCTTTATCACGATAAGTTATCATTTTATCATCTCCAATATGATGCTTAATTTTACCAGGTTTCCAATTAGGTACTGAGTTACTTATAAGTGCGTACTTGTTCCATCATTATGAATATTATATCATGTAATCACAGGTAAACTTGCGGCATGTTTACAATGCATTAATTATACCATAATTATTGGAAATAAAAAACTGTTACAACGGAGGGTAATGTGAAGCATCAAGGCTTTCACACGGTGAATTTATACTACCTCCCATATTCTCGGGTTGTAGACAGAATGGAGGTTTTTATGAAAAAGGAAATTACATATTACGAAACAACAAAGGAAGATCACACACTGGAAACCTTTGCACTTGTAAAACAGAGAATTGAAGAAACCGGAATTAATAAAATCATTCTTGCTTCCACAACAGGACGAACTGCGTTAAGAGCCATGGAATACTTTGCTGATAAAGATATTACACTTATCGTAATTCCCCATCAATATGGTTTCTCCAGTGAAACCAATCTGTTTCCATCTGACACAGTGAAAACCTTACGGGAACATGGTCATGAAGTGCATTTTGGTACTATGCTTTTCCATACCGAAAAATTGTATGGCTCTACTGTCCCCGCTATCATAGCAGACTTTCTTCGATGCTTAAGCGAAGGCGTCAAAGTATGTTACGAAATCACACTGATGGCTGCTGATGGTGGATATGTAAATAGTGGAGAAGCTGTGATTGCAATAGCAGGAACTGGGGTAAATGCCGATACTGCGCTCTTATTACAGGCATCAACAACCAGAAATATTAGAAAGCTTCGCATTAATGAAATTATCTGTAAACCGTATAACAGTTTATAAAGGTAAAGGTTCATATGATGCGTACCGAGTTGAAATATGCTCAGCATACTATATGAAGTATGCAAATAAGGTTTTCAGCCTTCCGTAGTATGAGTTGCTACTGAAGGTCTGAAAATCTTGTTTACAGTTTAAACTGTATACGGCTTCTATATAGCTTCCATCAGAAATTTAGTTTTTCTTAATTGGTAGAATCGCATATTGCCCGTTCTTAACCATATCTCCGTAACAGAAGGAAACCGGGGTTCTGAACAGTGGTCCATCCGATACAAATGTATGATATTCTCCATTTTCTCCACAGGCATCTGCTCCTTCTGATGTGATGGATGCAACGGTTTCAGGCGATAATGTCATTCCAAGATGTTTTTTACTTAGCCGGTCGGTATCTACGACACTAATATTTGCTGTAAATCCATTATCAATAAACTCCTTAACCAATGCCTTCCTATCTTCCTGCCAAAGCGGGAAAAAAGCCTCGATACCTGCCTCATCACAACGTGCAGTACACCATTGCAAATGCTCCTCAAGATCAATATCACCAAATACACAAACTTCTGCACCATTTTCTTTCTGTATCTTAAGTTCCATTTCGAAATTCGTTGCATAGTCCTTTGCAGAGGTCTTAATTAACTTAATCGGTATACCCAGTGAGGCAGAAACCTCATTCAATAAATCACCGGGAATACCATGGAACCAGGAGCGTTCCATGTCTATATTGTATGTGATAATAAGAGTTACCGGTTTCATTCCGAGCTTTATCGCCCTGTATATAGCAAGAATGCTGTCTTTACCTCCACTATAAGATGCAACGAATTTTCGTCCCTGATATTTATTCATCACTTATTGATCTCCTACTTTCAACCTCTATTCACACTAATTCTTTTTGAGTAAATCAGAATTATATGCGTTTATCAAAAGCCCACCACAAAGAAAGACAAAGCTAGAATGATCCTTGATAATCGCCCAATCCATTGCTTCTGAAAACCAATAGGCCTGAGTCTTATTCTTCAGACATAATACGTTGGTATCCATAATATAGGAAACTGCATCTACTTCACAGCTGTTAATTTCATAAATTCTTTCATCCCCGTGGTCAATCAGTAACTGAGTGAGTCTATCCAGATCAATCTCTTCGGTAAAGCTACCTATGTGAAATCTTAATACTCCATCCATTGGCTCATCAAAATGCTGCATCACTTTATTCAGCCATTGCTTCTCAAAGTCACTGATTAATTCTGCTTCCTTCTCCTTTGATATCACTCTTCTATAAAATAATTGTGGAGCATCTCGCAGTTTCTCTTCATGAATACTATTCATATAAGAGATGCATATCTGTTTTTCTTTTTCACATATATTTTCCTTTTCATCATTACTGATGTTGTCATAACCTTTAATACCACTTATCTTCGAACTCTTCACGATATTAATTATTTTCTTTCTTATTTCCTCTACTGATGAGAATTCTTCCGGCTCCACCTTTTCTATATTTTTTAACATTACATCAAGAATATCAATATTAACAGCACACCAGTATTTCCGTAGTTCTTCATTATTTACTATTTGCTTCATTTTTTCACGGTCTACACTACACATTTTCTTATGTATACACTGAATCGTCTCCTCTTCTGTCATATCCTTCGTGTCATCGTAAACCTCAAATGCCTTTCGCATAGCAACAAGCTGATCACTTTTTAATTTTTGAATACGTTCCATGCAATACTTTCTTATTAATGTATGAAAGTTAAGAACTATGCTATTCATATCTTCAACTCCTTACTATATCTCCTTGGGTCAAAGCATATATGAGTTAACATCTTTTGTCAATTCTTCATGTTTAGAATTTATTCAGTTTTTTTTGTAAAATCTCTGACAACTTTCCAATATGTATCCCATCAACAAAGGAATGATGTGCTTGTAAAATATTGGTGTTGCAACATCCTTTTTCCCAAAATTGGTATGAGAACTATAGATTCTTAACAGGAACATAATCCTTTAATAGATATCTTGTTTTACCCTGTGTTGTATTACCAAATTCAATTGCTTTTTTCGGACATTTCGAAATGCATGCCATACAATGAGTACAGTTCTCTCCCCATATAGGTTTTTTATTGACCATACTAATATTATTCAAGGGGCAAGCCTTTTCACATATTCGGCACCCTATACATTCATCCGTAGTGTAAAAATCCTTTGCAACCTAATCTTGATGAACTATAATGTCGTTAAATCATCTCCAGATAAACCAGATCAGGATATATCCTGAAACAACAGCTGCCAGAGTAAATGGTACACTGATCTTCATAAAATCCTTCGCTTTGACTTCGTATCCTTCTTGAACCAGTAGTTCCTTTTTAACCTTGATATTTTCCGTTGTATGGATTTAAAGCTGTATCATCCATTTGTGCAAATCATCTGATAATATCATTCGTAAATCATCCTTCCTGTCATATATTATCTACATAAAAGCTTTTGCGAAACAATATCAGAGTATATCTGCATACCACTGGTATTAGCAATATGGATCACTTCTTTTAACTGAGCGTTCTCTGGTAAGAAATCTGTAAGCAAATTCTCTTCCTGTAGTATACGGTCTGTGTTAAAAATGACATCCTGATATCCGTCAAAAATAGCTACATAGAAGATCTCTGATTCAACAATATCCTGAAAGAAATGGCTACCATAGGATAATTCCGGCATAAATCCTTCTTTTTTTGATGAATACTCACAAAGCACCTTCATATTACAAATCTGTGTAAAATGTACCGGAACCCCAAGGGATGGTGTGGTGCTCCCCCACCTGCCCGGGCCAACCAGCATGGCATATTTATCTTTCATCGCATTATTAATTAAGCCTATTTGTCGAGCCACCTCATATTTGTCTTGTTCACTTAGTTTCAAGTATTCTTTCGCACTAATCAATATTACGTAATCGATGGGCAGGCGTACGCTTCCTCCCATGAAACTACCCTTACATCCAAAGAAACAATCCTTCTCACCCTTTAGCTCCGGGATTTTTACTGTCTTGCCTAACCCTTTGGTTTGTAATGGACGACATTGTAAGAGGTTTATCTTAAAGCTATTATCCTTATTAAAGTTTGCCGTGAATTCAATATCAACCGGGTAATCATATGCTTTTGACAGTAAAGCTAACATTTCTCTCATTATGGTAACAAACTTTGTTTCTGTAAATAGCTTTTTAAAATCTAATAGATAGGGTATCTTAAAATTCATATATCCCAATTCACGCATACGAGCTTCCGTAGCATAGTCAGGACTTATAAACAATTTCTTATCTGCTTTTAACGGGAGGGATAATATCTCATCCAACTCTTTGCTATCTTGAATATTTTCTGTAAAGGAAAGAAGATCCAATCGATGTTGGGAGAATTTCTTCTGATCTTCATAATCCATTGGTGGAATTCGAAGTGGATTATCAAGGCATACCACCCTCACATAATCTCCATCGGTCCGATCCACTGCTCTAGTTCCCAGTCCAAATACAAGACGAAGCATCCCTGCATTCATATCAATACTTTCATCCCAAACATATAGGTTGGAGGAATTCCCAACCCCAGCTATATGAGGGAAGAAATAGTCTCCAAATCGATCTCCTGATACTCGTTGCACTAATATGGCCATTTGCTCATCCTGCTGTGCCAGTCCTCGATTCATTCGATAATTTAATGCATCTTCATTCATGGTACTTGCATAAACAATGCGCACAGCCTGTTCAAATGCCTCATATCGCTCCTGGGGTGTTCCCTGATTCACACAGAAAACACTCTCATATTTACCGGCAAATGCATTTCCAAAGTTATCTTCCTGTAGGGAGCTGGAACGTATAATAATTGGAGACTGACCAAAATACTCCAGCATTTGAACAAATTGCTCCTGAATATCCTTGGGAAAGGATCCATGTAAAAGCTTCTCTTTTAACTCCCCAGCATATTTATAATAACCCTCTGGTGTCTTTTGCTTGGCACGAAGCCTCCACCAACCATTTTGGACAATATATGTGTAAAAAACATCGGCACCGATAAAAAAGGAATCATGGGGCTCAATATATGGAGTAAAAGAATCGCCTCCGTCAATCTCAATTATTTTTCTCGCCAAAAGCATACCAACGCTCTTGCCGCCTATAAATCCTGTACCAATTTCTCGCGATGCAATATCAAGAATATCCTTTAAAGTAAAATATCTGTCACACAAATGAAACATACGCGAATCACTACCAATAAGCTTATACATGAGACGCGTCTTTACTTCTTCCTGCTGATTATAAGTAGAGCTCAGCATTCTTTTTGCTTCGTTGAAGATAGTATTCCAATAATCCAGTCTTATCTCCCCTCGATTAATACTATGAAAAAGTTCCGAAGCATCAGAACTGGATGTAATGCAGATCGCCTCCTGGCCTTGAATGAAATGCGGGAAGAACATCGTAGGAGAATAGCGCTGCCATACCTTAAGGGGATGAATATAGGTTTTATCATTGATTTGATATAAATCCAGAAGAAGCTGGGTTGTTTCACGAATGCCTGCAATAGTACTATAGGTATGAAAATTACGCTTAATGGCAAAATATGCAACCGTATCTAGCTCATATAAATAAGGACAGGTTGCCTTGAAAAAATTACCTGTCATCAAATCCGAGTGCCAATATTCTAACAAATCAGTAAGACAATCAAACACATAGAAAGCACGTTTGCCCTCTGCTTTAATTAGATTGTGTATTTCGGTAGCAAAGCTTTCAAAACCTTTACTAGCATCAATATGATACGTCTTAATATCCTGGCTTGCATTCAGTATAGGCTCATGATTGGCAAAACGGATATAAATCAGGCTCATATTTTCTGTTATTGCGTTTTCTACAAAATAATGAACCATTTTCTTATAGTCTGATATGGAATCCACTTGCCATACGACATTATCCCCAAACCTTAAGTGATCAATTACCTGATCAAAGCCTTCTAACCCTGTACTTACCTTATCGTATAAATTCATGGCACACCCCGTTCTGCTTAATAATAATATCAAAATCTAAAATATAAACATAAAAAACTTGAATTATTTAGCTGATATGTGATCAAATCATATGCTCCCTGTGTCATAAGCTTGGGAGCCACTCTATTTTGTTGCATCCAGAATCAAATTAACAAGCTTTGTATTATGCAGGACATAGCTTCCATGCCCCTCCCCCTGCAAAATATTAAGCTTGCTATTGGGTATACTATCTGCAATATACTCTGTGTGGCTTCGCTTTACCATATCGCGGCTTCCTGCCAGCACCGTGGTAGGGATGACAATGCACTTTAACATTTCTGTTGTAATATTGGGTTCCTTCAGCATCATTGTCATCTTCGGCTCTTTGACAACTGCGTTGATGCACTGAAATAACCTCAGCCAGCCAGTTCGTATCCCATCCGGAACAGTATTCGCTCCACTTATTATTAACCGGGATAATAGTTGTGGATACTTTGAAGCAAGTATCAATCCTATAATACCGCCATCACTAAAGCCGTAAAGAATGGGTTGTTCAAGCTTTAGTTCATGAATAAAGCATTTTATATCCTCGGCCATATCATCATAGTGATATTCCAAAACAGAATCACTCTGTCCATGCCCACGACTGTCTATTGCATATACTGTAAAGTGCTCTGACAAAATAGGAATTGCCTTATCAAAAATCTTATGTGTCTCCCCATTTCCATGAAGCAGAATTAAAGGTTTTCCTACGCCAGACATCTCATAGTAAAGATTAATGCTATTCACACGACATATCATTATCGTACACCCCTCTCCTCATCCTATATATCATTCATTAATACCTGCATTGATTATATGCTTACGCTTCTTCATATAAATAATCGATATTAATACGAGGGTTATAAGCTGTGCCATCAATGTATGGTAAATAACACATTTATTTATATTAATCATGACGTTCCTCAAAATTGTCATAATTCTCACAAAACCTAGCCGCAAAAGAGGGTTCTTCTCCAGCTTTGTATAAATGTGAAACATCACCAAATGCACTCATTCTAAAATAAGCTATCCCTTTTCTACGCTCTTCCGTTATAAGAGTGGTTACAGAGGTCGGCGCAGCACAAAATCCATGCCATAAAACTACTGGTGAGATTCCTAAGAGGTGACTTAAGATTAAACATTCCACACCAAAATGGCAGAAAAGAACTATCGTATCTCTATTCGGATTAATTGCTCGGTATAAATTACCTTCACGTACATATCCATGTTTATCTAAAATCTTATCAATGCCTTCAAAAACTTTATTTGCCTCCGCTATTACATTACCTTTTTTCATAATCGGTGCTGTATACCAGCGGTCTTTATCATAGTACTCATTCACCACTGTCCAATCCTGCGGAAGTAGGTCCCAGCATATTCTTTCCCTGCCTAAGCTCTCATCATAAATAAGTGCGTCAAATTCTCTGAGCCATGGTAATACCTCTGCTGTGCGTTTCATTTTATTTAATGTGACATTCGCTGTATCACGTGCTCTTCCAAGGGGGGATACATAGAATTCCTTTATATCCATAGCTGCTATCCTATTTGATAAAATCTCTGCTTCCTTCCACCCCTTATCGGTTAGTGAATCCTTTTCATAGTCCGGATCACCATGGCGTATAATTAGTAATCTCATATAGTCAACTCCTTGTTTGTATGCTTTGTAGTTTCTTATAAGCTTTCATTATAAGACATAAAGATTACATTTCTACTATCTTTCTAACAGTATTCGCATTCCTGATCGTAATCATTTCTCCAATACCTGCACTTGCTGTTTTCTTCCACCAATTTGCCTTGGAATAATTCCATCTGTCAAACGACCAGAAAATAAGATTTTTATATATGCAGACCTTTTCAAGGTTCTCCGTTGGTTCACCGATTTTATTGGATATCTCTTCAGCGGTAGCAGGAGGCATTACAAAAATCAAATTATCATATATATCATTATTCTTCGTTCCCCACCAATCTGGTGCATTGTAAAGTGCATCCATTATACTATCTATATCTGTGACATACACCGGTATTGCTAAATCAAACTTATCTTTAATTAACTTTTCCAGCCCGCATGTAAGGGTAGTTTCACTATCCGATTCATATGAAAAGATTACATTTCCACTATTAAGATATGTTTTAACTGTATCATAACCAGCTTCACTTAGGTATTCTTTTAATTCAGCCATAGAAATCTTGTTTTTCCCGCTGATGTTGATTCCTCTTAATAATGCAATATACCTTTTCATTCCATAGCTCTCTTTCATGCGATAGTATAATATAGGAAAATCATAACAATTGAAGATAATAAAGTCAACGTTATATATGAGTAGAATTTTGCTCTTGTAAATAAGTCTCAACTTCCTGCTGAGATAATTTTCTTATTTGCGTTTTCGGCGATTCATGAAAGGATTCCTGTTGAAAAAGTGGCTTCATCTGTTCACATGTTTTATCTTTATTCTTTGCAAGATAAGTCAACAAATCATCCGTACCAGCAAAGATTTTAAATGATTTTCTCCCCTTGTTTCCGGTTATTTCATATATTCCACATGGAGTCTTTGTAGATACGTCCGCAGTACGAAGATACAGCTTCGCTATATCCAATGTTCTGAACGGGAATTTCCAACGTTGTACTTCTCTTTTTTCATCCTTATCTATACAAATACATCGACCGCAGGTTCCACAAATATACTGTGTATGATTTTCCAAGCAATTTCTTGGCTCTAACAGGGGTGTAATTCGATTGTCTGCACTGTAACACTCAGGACATATATTCATAAAGATATCCTCCTAATAAGCTTCTTACATATTTCTCTATTTTATATATTGTTCTAACTAACATATGAGTATCCGTTAATTACTATATTCTTTCTCCAGCAGCTTAAATCCTTCATACACATCCTGCCCCAGTATCTCCTGAGTTTTTGAGAAATCATATCTCTCATGAAGCTTATCATGTGTTTTAAGAAACGCTTTCTTTCCATATTTTCTGATAAACATAGCCTGTGCCTTTGCTGAAGCTGCTCCATCGTTATCAGGCATATAAAAGCCTTTTGTACAGTTCTCCAGATCCGAACATTCATAGCATCCGTCTATTTTCTTATCCATGCAGCATACCATGTTAGGACATCTTCTATCTTCATATATAGTTGCAAAGGAGCAGACATTATACTCCGTCCTGCAGGACCCGCACCATTCACCCAGGAAACAATGATTACAGGAGAGTCCACAATATGCTACTGGATCCACTCCTTTACGAACATTTTTGCACAGTTTATTCTTAATTCGCTTCATTGCCTCGATATGCATGCTCCAATGTCTGCTGAATGGCATTTTAATCAGACCACGAATATCCTTATTGCACCAGTAATCAATAAGCCAGATGGCATTCTCATTCGGACTGACACAACCGATGCTAGCAAGCTTATCTTTGTCCTCAACCGAATATCTTGTCTTCATCTGTGAATATTCCAGATTTAAAAGAATTGAATTAGTAGATAACATAACCTCCCTGGCATATTCATATAAATACTTGATATTAAGTTTTTTTGAAAATTCTGCAATTTCCTGCCCCTGTAACTCATTGCCTGTTGTAATGATAGGTGAACCGATCTTCTTCTGATAATCACCAGTCATTAATATCTGCTCGTCTCCTGCAATCAAAGAATGTGCTACAATATCCTCAATTCGAAAGATGTGCCAGATTGAATACGCCAGTGTTTTACTGTGATAGCCCTCCGTATTTGCAAAAGGCATCTGATAAAATGCCTTGGCAGGATATCCATTCACAATCTGAGAAATCTGCTCAAACATTTCCTTACGGAATTCAATAAGCAGTTCTATTGCATCCTTATATGTAGTTTCTTTATCAAGAAGTACCTGGATCCGTTTGATTTTCTCTGACCATTCTTTATTCATCGCTTATTTTCCTCCTTATTTTCATCATCTCAGAAGCCCTGTAAGAACTTGGACTTCATATTTTTCTATTATTATACCAGATCTGCCCAGATAGAACAAGTGTTCTTATTGCATTTTCTCCAAAATATGTTCTTTATCCAATTACTCTTCAATATCATAAAATTTTGAAGTAAATTAACTTAATTATTCGTTAACCAAATTGTGGTGAGAATACAAGAGACATCTCTGGTTGGTAAGTATCAGCCAGAAGTTCATTTGAAGGAAATGATAATTCTTAAACTACTTCTATCTATGAAGAATATTTAAGCATGTTACTGGAAATGTGAAAGATGGTTTTAAGGTTAACGGTGAAGAATTGACACCTGTTGGAGAAGATGCATATCAAGTAAAATCAGAGGAATATATAAGGTTTATACAAAAAGGTGATAATCTATATTATGCTCCAAGCCAGTATTATACTTCATACGTACGAGTTCCTTGGTATGAAGGCGAGACCTGGCAGCTATCCATATTACTAGCATTTGTAGCAATAAGCCTGTTAGCTTTTATCGTATCAATGATCAGAATAATAATTGGTATAAAACACAAAAAGAATATGAATTTCATATTAATTAATATACATTCGATGCAACCTGATAGGCTTCTAATAACAATATTTTAATAGCAGGATTTAAATTCATCTTTTGCTTACTCTTGATTCAATATATTTAATTATAGCTGTCGTTTCTCCTAATGCAGCAAGAGAATCACCAAGCTTTTTCGCATTCTCAGTATAAGTCTGATTCACGCTACTGGAAATGAATGAAGACCGATAAAGCCAGGTAATCCCATTAGAACTGGTATCGGTAAAAAGTAATTCTTCGTCCCGTTTATATCATGAAAATTCGGATCTCTTGCCGCACATAATGCGACTTCGTATCCTCGCTCAATAAATGCTTGTGCAAGCTTTTGCGTTCTTGAAAAAGGACCTGAAGTTTCAGCCATTGCTGACATAGGTACGATCAATATTTTCATATAATTCATCCACCTTTATACTCTCTTCGCCTATTACTAATCAACAAGGTCATTCTGAAATCTTGAAAGATGTTCATACGGGAGGATCAGTCTTCCGCGAAACAGGCCACAGCCATCGTTAATCAGCGAATTATCCATTGCTGAAAACATATTAACATCCAATTTTGCTAATTCAAGCTTCTGTAACGCGATACCCCTTTCATAAGCATCATCAAAATATATATTTTCTCCTTTTGGAATCGCATCTCGTTTTGCTCTTTCTCTCTCCTGTCGTTTTTCATAGCCCAAATGATTGGCTGGACCAATTTCAGCGAAGTCATCCATTTCTTTCGTGCGAAGCTGCACCTCCACATAACAACGGGCAATGTTATCATAGAATGTTATATGTAGCGAACGATACCCATTGGTCTCCGGATTAATAACATAATCCCTATAGTACGGGCTTACGCTCTCTCTTAACAGAGGGGTTTTTTTCTGCTCCCCAAGATAAGCCAGTTCTGCGGTAAATCCACGTTCCTCCATAAAGGCGGGCAACTGGTTTGCGACATCATATAAATACTTAATTTCTTCATCCGCGAGTATCTCATTCTCTTTCAAATGACATTTAGGAAGGGAAATCACAATTCTATAAGCTATCAAGTCCCGAAAGCAGGATAAATAGTTTTTCAGTTCAGGAAGAGTTGGATAAGTACCATGTTTCATATAATACTCGTAAATATATTCCACAATGTATCCATTAAATTTGGCTTCCGCACGTATCAGAGATTTAATTCTACCTTTAAAAGTAAACGCAAGAAACGGATATTCATTTGCCATATATTTATAAAAATCCCTAATCCTCTGAGATTGCGAAGTCAGGAATTCGTTGTGCTGTAATAGTTCCATAATCTGAAGCAGAAAATTACAGTGCATAAGATCGATCTGATTATGAGTCTTTATCGCTGACTGTTTCAAATCCTTAGAATATCTCTGTAATATTTTAAGAACCGTATCACCTGAATATAAATAATCATTTAATTTTATCATAACTTTCTTTGCATCTGTTCATGTTCTTACAGATGAACTCTCCTATCCTTCGTACTTAAAGTATAACCTTATTCATCGTTCAACCTTAACGCAGTTTCTTCCACTTGATTTTGCCAAGTACAATGCTTTATCAACACGATCGAACGCCCCTTTAACCTTGTCATTTTTATTTATTCCAGTTATACCGATACTGCAGGTAATATTTCCAGCCGTATCGAAACTCTCTTCGGAAATTCTCATTCTCATATTTTCAGCGATAGCCGTAAGCTCAGCAGCATCTATATTATAGCATACGGCTACAAATTCATCTCCGCCCCAACGTCCGATTTTAATATTATAGGATTTCAAAAAATCACAGGCAATTACAGCAAAGTGCTTTAATGTGATATCCCCTATGGAATGACCATATATATCATTGATTGTCTTAAAGTAATCAATATCCATCATCATTATAGAAAGGGGTCGTTCGATTTCTTTACTGTTTTCAATCGCATTATAAAGCTCGGTCTCAATTCTGCCATGGTTATATACACCCGTTAAGGAATCCTTTGAAGCAAGTTCTTCATTCTTTTTAAGGGTAGACAATATTTCAAGAGAATTTTCGTGTATATCCTGAACCAGGAATACAAATCTGAAATCATCATTATTATTTGTTTCGGCACGGCTGAAAATCAACTTGACCCAGATATATTTTCCATCAAGATTTTGCATCTGACAGTCAAACGATGTAGTTCTTCCCGGTGCAAGTTTCTTTTTCAGATAATCAGGATCTGTGTGTTCGAGAAAGAGAGGCTGGTCC
The DNA here is from genome assembly GCF_014174405.1 of Variimorphobacter saccharofermentans. GTDB lineage: Bacteria > Bacillota > Clostridia > Lachnospirales > Lachnospiraceae > Mobilitalea > Mobilitalea saccharofermentans. Next base: position 2,345,763 of record NZ_JACEGA010000001.1, read on the forward strand.
TCGTACCAAATCATGTTTACAATCATCATACGCCAGTTAGAATATTTTAATTCGGTTGCATTCATAGGCTCCTCAGAAATTTCCGTAATACTAATACTGTTTGTTGTATCCCTGATAAGATCAACATACATGGAGAAGAGGTATGTGTTCTGAATGTTATTTATTTTTTCATTGGTCAGGTACTCCTGTATATATTCGCTGTTGTCAAGTTCGTCGAGAATGAGCATATAAATGTTTTTATCATTGATAGGATATATTGTCATTTGAATGATATGTGGAATATTGTTATATACAAGCTTTAATCTTTTACTATATTTGCCATGGAATTTACCGAATGACGGAACAAAGACTTGATAATCGCTTGTAATTTTTTTCGAATTACTTAGGTGAAACCATAGTTTTTCAATGAGGTCATGATAATTACCGCTATCTTCAATAATATCTATAAATATCCCCTTTTTAGAAATACATCTATAGCTGTCAATTTCAGCATTAACAATTAGGATCGTATCTACTTTTTCAATAAAAAGTTCAGAAATATCCTCTAGAGTAAACTCTTCTAATTTATTCACGTTCATTATTAATTCCTCACTTTCGGTTGGAATACAGTTCTCCAGTTATCCAGGTTTGCCTTAGGTTTTAATTAATTTCAATTATACCCCACCCAATAGTTATTTTCAAATAAAAGTACCTCCTAAGATTAGCTTTTCTCAAATCTTAGGAGGTACAATACATCTTATTTCATATGGCGTTTAAGATCCATTCGATACGGAGTTAATCTATTCTTTTGCCAAACCAACAGATATAATATTCCAGTATGAATCTTTTTCTTTATATTCTCTGTCAAAGATCAATGGATCCTGTGATCCACGCCATGAATGCTGATCATTGATACCCCATAATGTTACAGAGGAGATAATATCTTTGTAATCAATATAAATCTGGAACAAATCTTTATAGATCTGCGCCTGTTTTGCTGCCATCGCTGAATCCGGTGCAGGTCCATTACCGTCAATTGATGTTGCAATATCAAGCTCTGTTATCTGAACTTCGTAACCTGCTGCAGCAAATTTCTCAATTGTGTCTCTATATTGATCCATTGGTGGATAATAGATATTTACATGACTTTGCATACCGATACCATCAACATTACCTGCTGCTTTGGCATCCGCTAACAGCTCAATGATCTTTTCTGCCTTTCCTTCATCATATTCGTTATAATCATTGTAGTATAGCTTAATTCCAGTACCTTCTGAAGCTTTTCTGGCAAATTCAAAAGCCTTTGTAACATAAGAATAGTCTCCATAAACTGTTTTCCAATGGTTTGAACCCATACTCATGGAAGATACCACTTCGTTACATATATCATATGCATAGAATAGATCGGGATAATTCTCTTTAATGTGTCCAAATACCTCATCCATGAACTGTTGTAAACGGATATCCATCGTTGCTACATCTACATATGCACCATTATCCTCAAAGCCTTCTTTAAAGAACCAGGTTGGTGTCTGACTATGCCATACGAAGGTGTGTCCTCTCATTTTCAGGCCATGAGCAACAGCAAAATTGCAATATTCGTCCATCTTAGTAAAGTCACACTTAATTGCACCTCCGGATACCGTGGCAACTCGATCTAATAATGCTTCCGGCTTCATATCATTTTCCGCTGTAATACTATTGTATTGCGATAATAAATTCTGTGTATAATTTGTGTCAGCTAATCCGTTCAAATGAACTGCTGCCCCAATTAAGAATTTATCTGCATATACATCCTTTAAGCTGTAGCTTCCAATACCAGCAATTGCTGCATCCAATTCAGCACTTGCCTGCTTCATTTGATCATTTGTTGCATCAGCCTTAGCAAGAATATCTTCTGCGGCTGCTACTGCTTTCTTAATCTCTTCACCATTATTGATGAAGTCTAAGTTTAATCCAGCATATTTTTGGATGACACCAATAAAGGTTATTACATCGTTCAATGCATTAAATGCTGCATCCAATTCGGCTTGAGTTGTAGCAGAAATAACTGCTGTATTCGCTGCTTCAATTCTTACCGTAAGAGCTCCTACACCTTTTGTAAATCCGGTTGTATCCGTATTTCTTGCGGTATCAATTAATGCCATTAATTTATATGGATTTAGTCCAGGAGTATCTCCGGCTTTTTTACCGGTAAGTATTATTTCACCAAATACGGCTGGGTTCCTCCATGCACTATCCGTTGTATCAAATAAGGTAATTGTACCTGCTCTACTCGTTCCGATGCCGTCATTCACCTGTAATTCTATGCCATATATTGTATTATTGGTAGCAACATTCTGTAATGCAATTCTGGCTTCAACAAGGTATTCTTGATCACCGGTCTTTGTAGCTGTATAGAATCGGCTGAGATCACCACTACCCAATGACTGGGCATTCTCATAATTTACTCTAAATTGCAAATCATCAGAACCATACGAGGAGGTCTTATCATTATTCTCATCCAAGAATATTTCGATAGAATCCTTCTCATGAACCTGACTCGGTGCAACTGTCATATTAGGATCTTTTACCCTGGCTAGAACATAAAGGGCATTATCATCCCACAATACCTTAAATGTTGCAGTTGCCTGTACTGCTGCATTGTTGATATGCGGAGGCTTAATCTCAATTGCGTTATTCCAAACCTCGTCTATTTCACCATCTATTTTAGGTGTACCATATTTACCAACAATTCTTCCATCCGCTGTAAATCCATTTTCATCCGTTACGATATCTGGATCGACTGCTCCTTTTTCAGCAAAGAACACATCCGGTAATATGTTATATAAGTACTGATTTACACATTGCCATGTATGAGTTCCATCTGGCAGTAATAGTAAGTATAGGTTACCCTGTGATAAATCTGCATTGTAATTAAAGATTGGATTGCCCTCACTGTCTTTATAATCGGCCATAGCGGGAATTGCATTTACCATTCCACCATAAGCAATGTCATCCGTACCGGTAGATGCAAATACATAGTAGTCATTCATGGCATAGCCTTTTACGACACTGGTAAAATCAGTATTTCCCGGACCACCACTGATTGGCAGATAATACTTGAAATAATCAAAGCAATTTCTCATAATCGTAAAAGTACAGCTCGATCCTTGAGAGAAACCACCCACTGCATAATGATTTCTTACTGCTTTCAGATCATCCTTAGAACCTGATGCAGCATACGTATTATATTTTGTTGCTATATAAGGCATTATCTCATTAACTATTTCATATTGTAGTCTTCCAGATTCCATACCTCTATAGTAGGGGGTAACAATGATCATCGGATCAAGTTCGCCATTGGCTATCATCATATCAAGAACTTTCTTCATTACAGTCGTTACATTCGGATTATCATCGCCAAAGACTGTATTTTGATCTTCGGATGTACCATGAATTAGGTATAATACATTATATCTGGTATTCTTATCATCAGGATTATAACCTGCTGGAAGGTATACCAGCATATTCTTTTGCACTGCATTTCCCCGTTCTCCGTTATCACTATACTCATAAGTGTCATAGTAGTCTCTTACAACAGTTCCTTTTGCCGTATCATCATAAGGTGCTGCAGTAAGATATTCGGCAGGAATTCTTCTGAACTCCTTGATCTTTGATATAGCAGGATCTATGTCTTTTATGTCTTTATGAACAAGGTCTCTAATTGCCTGATTCAAAGAAGCATACAGGGCATCGACCTGAGTCTGATCACCTGTAGCGATTGTTGCGTCTGCCTGAGCCACCAGTTCTATTACCTTTGAAGCCGTATCATCCGTATAACGAACTAGTTCAATATCATTGGCGATACTTACCAGCTTCAATAAATCATACTTATTAAAGCCAATAACATCTCCTGCTTCCTTTTCACTAAGAACAACTTTACCAAATCTCGTTGGGCTTGCATAAGCAGTGCTTGTTTTATCGAATACATTTAAGGTACCGGTTCTGTTTCCACCCTTAGCATCATTTAACTGTAGCTCAAAGCCATAGATATTGTTGCTTCTTGCGGGGTTTTGAAGGGAAATTCTAGCTTCCACAATATAACCTATTACCTTACCTTCGGCATTCTTTTTCTTAGATACTGCAGTATACAACCGGTCTAAGCTACCGCGATCCGCAGAAAGACTGTTCTCACAGCTGATTCTGTAATGGGTATCATCAAGATCAAAGATGTTCTCTATCGCGTTATTACCTTCATCCAGGAAGATTTCAACACAGTCTCTGTTATAAACAGTTCCTGATGTTACATCCAAAGCATTATCAGTAACATCTGCTAAAACATAGAGTGCCTTATCATCCCATAACGCTTTATATTTCGCTGTTGTGTCCGTTGATCCGGAACCAGATGCTGTTGCCGGAACAAAGTTAACCTTATCCCATACTGGATCAATATCACCATCAATCACTGGTGAACCGAACTTAGCAACCATGTTACCATTCTGGTCTAAGCCGATTATCTTTAACTCTGCGACAGCTTTATCTATTGCAGCAATTGCTTCATCCATCTGATCAGCTGATGTGTTACCCTTTGCCAGCAGTTGTTCTGCTTCTTCGACTACTTTCTTAACAGCAGCTGCACTCTCAGTCTGATATACGGACAAATCCATATTTGCTGCTTTTGTAACTGCATTTACAAATGTAATTACACGATTTAATGTATCATAGGCAGTATCAATATCCATTTGAGTTGATGTATCCTTTGTAACTACATCCTTAGCCGCCTTCAGGTTCTCAGTAAACAAAGCTGCTGTAACCTGCATCTTCTCAGCAGAAGAGATTAACTTGATTAATTTATATGGATTGAGTCCTGGAACATCTCCATCCTTCTTACCGGTGAGTATGACTTCACCAAATACAGATGTCCTGCTCCATGCACTATCGGTGGTATCAAATACGGTAATCGTTCCTGCTCTGCTCGTTCCGATGCCGTCATTTACCTGCAGTTCCATACCACAAATCTTATTATTAACTGCAATGCTCTGGAATTCAATTCTTGCTTCTACAATGTAGCTTCCATCGCCTGTCTTGGTTGCAGTATAGAAGCGACTGAGATCACCATTACCCGCCGATTGAACATTCTCGTAATTTACTCTGAATTGTAAATCATCAGAACCATAGGAGGATGTCTTATCATTATTTTCATCCAGGAATATTTCAATAGAGTCCTTCTCATGGGCTTGACGAGGTTCCTGTGTCATGTTAGGATCATTCACCTGGGCAAGGACATAAAGTGCATTATCATCCCATAGCAGTTTAAATGTTGCAGTTGCTTGTACTGCCGCATTATTCGTATGCGGAGGTTGAATCTGAATTGCATTCGTCCAAATGTCATCAATTTCACCATCTATTTTAGGAGTTCCATACTTTGCTACTATTCTTCCTTCAGGAGTAAAGCCCTTCTCATCTACTTCAATCTCCTCTTCTGCTGGCAGAGTAGGTGTAGGCTCAATTGTAGGAGTAGGTTCCTCTGTAGGTGTAGGTTCTGTTGTTGGTGCCGGTCCTGTTGTTGGTGTAGGTTTCGCTGTAGCCGGAGGATTGGGGCTTCCTCCCTGACCACCAGAGGTCGAAGGTGAATCTGAACCAATGCTCTGGATCTTACCATCAACTTCAACGTTAACCCTGTAATTACCTTCTACTTTTGGTATTGCATCTGTATCTTTTACAGTAATTTTTGATCTGGCAGCAGCTTCTGTTTCGAAATTAAGAACTGCCTGATAGGATGCATTTATCTGAAGTGCGATTCCTGCATTAATTCTAACACCAGTGGTTTCAATGTTTAATTTAGGTTGCTCTTTGGTTTTTCCATCAAAACTGATTACACAAGGTTTTGATACATCAATTGAAGAATTTCCATTTATGGTCATACCTATGTTTATATTGCTTTTCTCTACGGTAATTGTAGAATCCGCATTTTCTTCTATTGTAATTTTACTTGATACCCCCACATGTAATGTGTTTCCTTTTGCGAATTCGTTCCAACCTTGATCACTTATAGCACGAATTGTTATTTTTCGGAATACTCCATAATTATGTATCACTGCCTTAGGCGCATTGACAATCAACTCTTGTCCAGAATAATCACCTTGAGGAATTTTAAATGTCGCATCGGTATCGGAGCTAATATTAATTGAACTTGCTTTACCTGCTGTTAAAGCCTGATCCAGTTGTTCCTGGTTTGATACTGTAACCTCCGGTGATACCCTGATTGTTACTTTATCCTTACGAGATTTGTTAATTGTGGTTGCCTTTATTGTAACTTTACCATTTTTTAATGCAGTTACAACACCATTCGCATCAACCCTAGCTATTGTCGTATCACTTGAAGTCCAGTTAACAAAATCAGAAGCATCTGTCGGTGTAAAAGTACAATTTAAATCAAAGCTTTCACCCACCGCCATGGACTGTATCTTATTACTAACCGCTATCTTGGTAGCCGGATTCTTGGAAGGTTTTTTCACATATACTTTTGCCTTAAGTGTGATTGCCTTTTTTCCTGACGTAATCTTACAGGTAATGGATGCACTACCTGGGGCAACTGCTTTCACAACACCCTTATTATTGACTTTTGCAACTTCCTTGTTGCTACTCTTCCATTGGTACGATGCTTTTGATGGTTTATTTTTAATATTGAAATCATATGATTTCCCTACCAAAATATATCTGTACGTTGCCTCTTGCAAGACGGGGTTATCTTTTGTTGTTGCTGCATTAACAATTTGAATTCCCGATCCTGTCAGATCAAGAAATATCATGGAAATGACAGCCAACATAGTAATGATTCGTTTTACGAACTTACTTTTCATCATAGAAGCATCTCCTTTCTGAATATAGTCTCATGTGGCAAATAAAATTGCTTTAAACGGTAGTAAATCGTTAAACTGAATTGTAAATATTTTACATTTACAATTGTATGCTAACACATGTCTCATAAGGATTCAATGAAAGTTCATCAACATATTCTTTGTATTTATAAATAAATCATTGCTTTTTTTACAGTATTCTCTCTCTGTATTATAGAATAGTGTATATATTTAACAGTTTGACATATGTGGTGTAACGTTAAACCTGCTTAGTAACAGGAATAAGGGTGTGACAGGTGAATGACAAAAGTGATAATGTAACCCTTACAGAATAAAAAAGTTCCCAGCATTCGATTACTCTTATCGAATGTCTGGGAACCCTTGATTCAATATTCTATTCTCATGGTTATCTCTTGTGAACATTCCAACTATCACAAGCCGTCCTATGTCACACTATAATAGGGCTGTAATATCTTCCCGTTTGTATAACATTTTCATAGAATCTAACAGCATCATCTGCAGCATCTTCATAAACATCCAAGGAGTGTCCTACTCTGGAATGAATAACAAGTTTACAATTAGGTAAGCATTTTGCTGATCTTAACATTAAATCAGGTCGTGAAATTGTGTCTTCCATTCCACCGATAATCAACACAGGCAGCTTTATTTTCTTAAGCGCTTCTTGTAAATTTGCTTCTGTTTGTAGTGCTCTTAAGGGACGACCATAATCTATTGCTTTTGTTTCCGGAGCCTGGTATATTGCCTCATAATCCGGCGTACTTCTTAATGCTGCTTCTGCAGCATCCTCCTCGGCATGACGTCTTAGAATACGTTCATCATCGGTGGGGTAACGGAAGCAATGCTCCTGCAGGATGCCTTTCTCTGCCATAGATCGAATAGACATTTTTCCCTCATCCAAATTGTGAGGTCCCGGAACAATTGCAAAGAAGCAAATCAAACGTTCTGGGTAATTCAATGCAACATGCCAACCAGTTCCAGCGCCATGGGAAGAACCGGAGTAGACAAACTTATCAATTCCCATCTTGTCTGCAAAGGCTATTACATCAGCTGCAAACTGATCATACCAATGATCTCCGTAGTCCTCTGTAATATGGGTTGATTGTCCAAAGCCGCGATTCGTTAAAAGAAATACATGAAATCCTCTCTTCGCCAGTTCACGTTCAAAGGAATATTTCCCATGGCTCACCTGCGTACATATAACATATCGGTCGCCTTCGCCAAGCTCCTCGTAATAGATTTCCACATTACTATCAACACTAACCTTTGGCATAATCCAATCCTCCTATTATAAATATTTTATATTACCTGTTTATCAATCCCATCTTATGAATTATTATAACGTCCATATACAATCTCAGGTCATTCTTGAAATCCACCATTGGAATAATCATACTACAAAAATACAATAATTTCATTATTTAAGTTCAATCTATTCTTACTTAGTAAGAAGTTTCTTGTATGATCTATCTACCAGTGATGCCCCAATCGGTGCGGTTATAATTATAGATGCTACTGCTACAGTTAGGATAATCTCTCCTGAAGCCAGTCCCATTGCCAAAGGCAATCCACCGATTGCAGCTTGAACAGTTGCTTTCGGCATATAAGCAAAACATGAAAAGATACGTTCTTTCATATTCAATTCTGTACTTAATAGACTGATATATACTCCCACTAGTCTGAATATCATTACTCCAAATATCAATAGTATTGTTAACAAGCCAGCATTTAAAGCATATTTTATATTCACGGTTGCGCCTACTAGTACAAATAGAATCACTTCCGCTCCAAACCACAATTTTGAAAACTTACTTGAAAGGCGTTTCGATACCTCATACTTTTTTTGCTGAATCGTTGCACCTAATGCCATTACCGCTAATAGCCCTGAAAAACCAACGATCCCATTCAATGCATGCTCAAGCGTAACAAGCAAAAAGGATACCGATAGAATTATGATCACCTTACCAGTATCTCTAATGTGAAATATGGTAAAGAGCTTCGTTAGTATTAGCCCTGTAATAACTCCTCCGATAAGGCCAAACCCTATTGATGTGGGGATTTTCAGAAATTGCATAATGGAAATACTTCCACTTTGAGCCAATCCGGTAAAAGCGGTAAATAGGACTATTACAAAAACATCATCAACGGAAGCTCCAGCCATAATCATTTGAGGAATGTTTTTATTTTTACCATATCCATTTTCCATAAGATTTAGCATTCGTGGAACGACAACTGCCGGCGATACTGCAGCAATTACCGTGCCCATGATTGCCGCATCCAATAGGCAAATCCCCAAAAGCTTAGGTGCTATAATCAACATACCTGTAATTTCAAAGCATGCAGGAACAAAGCACATGAGGATTGCAGGACGTCCTACTTTCTTTAAATCCTTAATGTCAAGGTTCAATCCTGCTCTAATAAGTATGATAATCAACGCTATTTGCCTTAGATCTGTCGATACCTCCAAAATAGCAGGATATATTAAGTTCAATACATAAGGCCCTATCAGGATACCCGTCAAGAGCATACCAAGTAATTTCGGAAGATTTACTTTATCAAATATCTTCCCCATTGCCATTCCGATTAGGAATATTAGTGAAATCGATAACAACATGTTTTTTCCTCCATCTTTCGCAGGCAATAAAAAAGCCAATGAATCTGCGCTAAATATTCGCAGAAGTCATCAGCTTATTATTAAGCGGTTTAGGTTCATACCAGGGGAGAACTTCATTCCCATTTACAGTTATTCATTATACTTATTTATTCATCCTTGTAAACAAAATCCATATTCTTAGCTCGAAAAGCCCCATGGGTCCAGCTTTCATATAATGGTTGCCGATACTCTCCGTATTTGACATATGCTTTTGCTGATGCCATCAGCATCACGAATGCTGAATTATGAGAATATCCGTATACTTCCTCCTGTTTATCATCTGTTTCTATGTCCACCTTCCATACCATCCCGATGTTATCTAGCCTGTCTATAATATCAGATATCCTTCGCTCACTCATCTTCAAGGTTTTAGCAAACTTTTTCTTCGTCAGCATAAAGTTCCTCTTACTGCTGGCAAGATAATAAATAACCTTCAGATAATCCTCCTGAGCCAGAAGTTGAAACAATTCTAAGATCTCGGAATCAATTTTAATATAATTATTGATTCCCTCTTCTGGAATACGTATCACCCAAAAGTATTGTAGTTCTTCATTCAACCTCATCCTTGCCAGTACGTGGTCTGTCTTTACTTCGCCAACTGTTTCAATATTTACGATATTGGGAAATCCCATGTATTCTTCCGAACCAGCGCAATAGGAACAGATTATCGGATAGCATAGTTCCATAATCCTATGTCCCCTCTCCTCCTCCGGAAGCTTTCGTAATTCATCAATGATAGATTTCACTAATACCATATCATCCAACTCTTCTGGCGGCTTTAATCCATATAGAATATCAAGTGATACATTTAAACATTTTGATATTTTTGGTAATAATGCTCCATCCGGATAACTTCCATTTTCCCATTTCGAAATTGCCTGAGCCGAAACACCTATCTGTACAGCCAGTTCCTCCTGTGTTAAGCCCCTCAATTTACGAAATTTAGTTAAATTAATTCCAAATTGAGTTGTCTCCATCGTACTCCCCATAATAAAACAAACTATATTAACTCCTGCTACCTTTATAGTTTATCACAACTTAAAGTAGAGTACAATCAATAAATTCACCTGACATCACTTTGACATCACTTCATATCAACTACTGGTTGATTTCCCCATATTCTATTTTTATTTTTTGAATTGAAACCATTTAAAATCGAAGGAACTTCCAGGTAGAAATGTGAAGCTGATTTGATTCATTCCACTTATATTACTTAAGTCAAACTCATATTCTTCATATTCTGAGGAATAGGGTACTTCTAGTATTTGATAGTCGTATGAATCCGTTCTCTTAAAATGGACATGAATTGTATTAATATCGTTTCTTGATCTTCCACATATAATCAGCTTTCTGACACCCTCTGCACCAAAATTCATATTATCGAACTCAATCGTAACATTATTACCAATTTCTTCGATCGCATTTTCAGTAATGGTAAATGCATCACCATAGATCCGTGAGTTATCCTTAATTGACATTCTTCCATAAATCTTATCATAATCAGTAAAGTAAAAACCCTGAATATCCAGTTTATCAATAGTTTCTATACAGATCGTTTGGATTCCCTGGAGACGTTTCGACAGGCGATAGGTCTGAGGGATATAAACATTGTATATATAGTCCTTTTGATAATAGGAAGCCAATAATAGTTCACTATCCTCCTCACCGGGAATACCTCTCCACACCTTAATCGGAGTTGGATTATTACTTAAATGAAAAATTGGTATAGTAATTTCATCTGAACCAGTTTCTCCAAAGTCCACATCTCGAAAGCCTATATAATTAAGGCCATGATCCGTACACAGGCCTCCCTGTAGACCACTATGGATTTTCTTATTACTCCAGTTATGCAGACCAGCGGATACCAGCTTATAAGGATTGAATAGCATTTTTCCGACACCAGTTATCTGAAACTCAAGTTCAGAGATTATTTCCGTTTTGTTCCTTCCATTCTTCGCAGTACATCTTAAGCGGAAGCTGCCATCACAGACTGCTGTGAGTCGGGCTGTATCTCGCTCTACTTTAATTTTCACAATATCAGTAATAATATTATTATCTGTAACAGCCTTCCACTCCAAATCATGATATGTGGTGTTGGATGGATACAATTTTGCTTGAACCTGTGTGCTCATGTTATCGTGATTCAGATTATTTGTACTTAAGTTGCATAATTCAATTTTCCGAATCGGAATCTCCCGAACAGCTTCTGATTCAGTATTTTCTACAATGGCTGATATTCCTTTCTGTCTGACACCTTGAATTGAATCTAGTATCATCTCCTGTGGATCAAGCCCTTCCGATGTTACCTTAACCGTTATTTTACCTGCCTCCTCTTTTGCAGCAATCATTGCTAAAAGTTTTCCGGAAAAAAGCCTTCTACTGGTGCCCTTATAAGAATCATAATCCGTGCTATCTCCGTTATCCAATCCTACAAGTCGACCTGCGCCGCTAACTTTCACTTCAACGCGGTTATTTGCATTGGCTACAGCAACACCATTCTCATCCTCAGCCGATATTTCAACGAAAATCATATCCTGTCCATTGGCTATCATTGTCATTTTATCTGCTTTCATTACAAGTCGTGCTACATCTCCAAAGGAACTTTGCTCCTCCGTAGCAATTACGCTACCCTTCTCATCATATGCAACTGCTTTTAAGGTCCCCTTCTGATATGGAAGCTGCCATTTTCCAACTAACTCTGTACCGTGAAGATGATCTATTTCTACAATACCAAGAGATTCATCATTAAAAAACAATTCTATCTTCGGTGCATTAGAATAAACCTGGATATCTATCAGCTGTCCATCATTGAAATCCCAATAAGGCAGTAAATGGATCATCGGATTCGTCTTATAATCTGTCCATTCCGCCTGATACAGATAGAAGGCATCTTTTTTAAAACCAGCTGTATCAATTAAGCCAAAATAACTGTTCTTGGTAGTATAAGGCGACGGCTCACCTATGTAATCAAAACCACTCCATATAAACTGTCCCAGACTGAACTTGGCATCTCTGTCATCAATAATATTAGCCGGAATATTATCTGCTCCCCAACCGGTGCAGCAGTTATCAAGAGAAGAACACTGCTCATCCTCATACGACACAACAACTTCACTGGCAGGAAAATGATAGATTCCTCGGCTTTTTAAGGTACTTCCCGTCTCACTGCCATAAATAACCCAATGAGGGTATTTCTTATGATGTTCTTCGTATAAAAACTCTCCATAGTTATATCCCACAACCGGCACCTGCTCAGCACATTTTTGAGCATTCTCCCATCTTAAAAAATTAGAACCAATTGTGACATATGCGTTTTGCTTTGGATCGTTCTTTTGTACAATATCTCTTAATATCCTGGTTAACTCTAATCCACGTTCCCCCACATGGGTATCATAAATCTCATTACCTATGCTCCACATGATTATGCTAGGATGGTTTCGGTCTCTTCTGACCCAGCTTTTCACATCGATTTCACACCATTCATTAAAGAACCTGGCATAATCAAACTTTGTCTTGCTCCTTTCCCACATATCGAAGGCCTCAGATACTATAAGTATCCCCATTTCATCAGCCAATTCCATAAGCTCCCTTGAGGGCATATTATGAGTGGTTCGGATAGCATTCACTCCCATCTCTTTTAACAGGAGTAGTTGACGTTTTAATGCTACTTTGTTGACCGCTGCTCCAAGTGCACCAAGATCATGATGCAGACAAGCACCGTGAAGTTTAACATGTTTATCATTTAAGAAAAATCCCTCATTGCAGTCAAATCGAAGAGATCGAAATCCGATACTCTGTTCCACAGTATCAAGGACTCTATCTCCACAAATCAACTCTGATTTCAACTTATATAAAAATGGACACTCTAATTCCCAAAGAACCGGTTGTTCTATATATATTGTCTGAAGGTTTGTCCTTCTCTCATTCGATACTTTCACTTTCTGCTCACAGATACCAACGTTTACACCTCTCATGTTGATAATAGTGTGTCGGATGAATGCATAATTGTACTCACCTGATTCACTCTTATACTCTGCTTCAATTTCAGCTGTCCAGCCTTGATTATTTTTCTTAGCGGTAAAGTATATCCCATCAGTAACAAAATGAACCTGATCGGTCGTTTTCCACCAGACATTACGGTAAATGCCTGCTCCAGAATACCAACGGCTGTTTGGGTGCTGATAGATTACTCTCACTTTTATTTCATTAGCACCATTCGTCAGATAATTTGTAATGTCAAATTCAAATGATGAATATCCGTATTTCCAGTCACCAACCTTTTGATTATTAACAAACACAGTTGAATCCATATAAACGCCGTCGAAGCATATACTGTATCTTTTATTCTTCTGCTTTTTTATAATGATTTTTTTCCTGTACCAGCCTTCACTAGTCTCATATAAGTTCTTTGCATCATATATAAGCCAGTCATGGGGTATATCTATCGTTTCCCAATTAATATTCGAACTGTCAATAACATCCAATTCTGTTCCTATTGGTTGCTTTGTAAATTTCCAATTGTTATTAAATAATTCCTTCATTTTATTATCCCCTATTTTATTTTGTACTTTCAAGAGATATTCGAATCTCAATCTTTACTTCTTAACACTCCAATTATATTTATCTCCCAGTTGTAGACGGTAAATCGATTACCACTTGAATCCTTGTTAAGAGCAGGAACTCATTCATTACTTACCTATCTATAAAAAAGAATGGGATGTTTCATAATCTATCAGCGGGGATAATTACTTACCATAATGCACTGTCGGAAGAACATATTGCTGTGTTTTGCATGGCTCAGGCGAAAATTAATGTTCGAATGAGACATGCAAAATCAGAAATTGTTCTTCCGTCTGTGTGTGAGGCAAGTAATTGTCCTCACGAACGTATTATGAAACATCCCCTTAAGAATTATTTTACTGCATTTTCTGCTGCTCTTCTAATTTCATTCTGCTTTAATTGGAATTCCATACATTGATCAAATCCATAGCTTTTAGCTTCGGCTTCCATATTCGCTACAATCGATTCAAATTCTGCATCGGAGGATGCATAGATTGCTTTCCATGAATTGGTTTTAATGCAGTCGGCTACTTGATTCCAGGTAACGGTTAATTCATCAGATCTTGGTTCTACTACATAGTTAACACCTAATATAACTTTATATTTTCCTGAGGTGATATAGTCAAATCTATCCTCAAAGCCTGACCAGTCTCTCCATTTCTGATCAATATCATACTGAGCTACTGTCTTATTACTAGCCCATCTAGTCTGTTCATATTGTTCTCCTGTTTCCGGATTGATAGCATTAGGACTCCAAGTACGATTATTCATATAGAATTGGCCGTCACCAAAGGTTCCTGAATAATCTCCGGTAAAACTAGTATTAACGTCTTTGCTACAAGCTTTACCAAGATCAGTAAAATATGTCTTACCATCATCTCCATAATACCAGCATACATCCTTAGGACCATAGAGTGCTGTCAATACACCTTCCGGAGTATATAACCAGTTGATGATTGCCATGCACAATTCCGGATATTCCGTATCAGCTCCAATAGACCACATACGATTGCTTCCCTCTGGTCTCTGTCCCCAGTTGAGTGGAGATGCATCCTTTGGTACGAGGGAATACATACCTTTTCCTTCGGATAGATGAGCATCCGTATTATACATACCGCTTGCCATCCAGCTTATTGTATTCCATAGAGCAGTACCATTTTGCATATCTTCTGTAAAACCGTTCCAGCCCTGAGTCTGGGAGTCAGGATCTACAAGTCCTTTCTGGAATAACTTATTGTAAAATTGAAGTGCCTCAATATAGTGTGACCTTTCATCAAAAATATCATAGTATTCCTGGTTGTCAGAATCATAGAATCCAAATCCAGAACTCTCGATACCATAATATGCCTTAACAAGATCCGCTGGGAAGTTCACGGTATCACCATCCCAGTCACTAAACATGGATACTGCATATGTCTTATTACCGTTGTCATCGGTAGGACATGCTTCTTGTATCTGAACTAACACATTAAACATATCATCCAGATTTTTAACCTCTGGTTTTCCAATCTTCTCATATAAGTCCCAGCGAATATCCCAGGTATACTGGAAATCGGAGATTGTTTCTCTGGAATCTGCCACTTCACCACCGATGCCATAAATCTTGCCATTGAATCTTGATCTATTACTATCCAATGCTGTAGTACAGTTCTGTGCTATGTATGAGCCAAAACGATTTAAGATATCTTCTTCTTCCCAATCAAATAACATTCCTTTATCAGCTGCCTGTGCCTGCTGATCTGTATTATCACCCCAGATAACGATATCACCTAAGCTGCCGGACTCCATACGTGTTTCGTATGTACCTTCACTTTCCGGAATAATGTTAATCTTAACGTTGAACTTGTCCAACATAACCTTAGCAAACCAGCCAATTTGTTCCCCTGAATAGTTTGCTAACTGGTCATACACCACAAGGGTAACTGTTTCCTTGGGAATAATATCATCCAGCGTTTCACTCCCCGTATCTGTTCCCCCTTCTTCTTCAGAAGAAACCGGTGCCTGAGTAGTCTTAACATCATCAGTTGTACTACTCTCAGATGCATTGTTTTTACCGCAACCCACAAGTAAAAATACCATAGTTGCCACCATCAGTAATGATACTAATCTTTTCTTTTTCATAAACCCTCCGTTCTGCCATTTTGGCAAATTTAATTCTTTATATTTAATACACTTTCGTGTAATAAATCATTATTATCCCTTTACAGCACCCATCATGATACCTTTTTCAAAATATCGCTGCATAAATGGATATACTAATAGAATAGGAATTGCCGTTATCATAGATATGGTATAGCTGATTACCTTGCTGTTTAACTGATTATCAATCATGGATTGTGAGATTACTCCTCCTGACTGCATCAATGCTTTTAAATTGGACGAAGAATTCAAGTATATATACAATCTATGCTGCAGTGTATATAATGAGAAATTTGATTGCATTAGTATTAATGAGTCCGTAAAGGAGTTCCAGTTACCTACAGCACCAAAGATTGCGATGGTCGCAAGTATCGGTTTAGAGAGAGGCCAAATAATCTTTCTAAAGATTACAAAATATCCCGCTCCATCGATTTTCGCGCTTTCTTCTAACTCTGCAGGTATTGATTCTATGTATGTTTTAACAAGAATAATATTGTACGGTGCAACAATAGCCGGAATGATATATGCCGCAAATCGATTGGTTAGACCGAGCATTGACATATTCAAATACCATGGGATCAGACCAGCATTAAAATACATGGAAATAATCAGCATACGATACCATATTCTCCTAGCCCACATCTTTTTCTTAGTGACAAGATACCCAACAAAACCGGAGGCGAAAACCATCAAAGCAGTTGCAACGATTGTTCTTGTTAGGGTTACCCAGAATGAAGTGGAAAGGTCATTAATGCCAAAGAGTGCAATGTAATTACCTAGATGAATCCCTTTTGGTAAAAAGTTAATTTTGCCCGCACGAACCAAACTGTTATCACTGATCGTATTAATAAAAATGTAATAAAACGGGAACATGCACAACAAAGTAAAACTAATGAAAACTATGTAGTTTATGGTATTAAAAATAATATTTCCAGTCTTAGCTTGTAACTTACCACTTCTATCTTCATGCCTTTGCTTTTTATCATTCATCATTTTTCCTTCAGACTTAATCATTCCATTTCCTCCTATATAATGCTTTCACCACGGATGAGCTTCGAAAACTTATTCGCTATAAACAGTAGGGTAACACTGACAATCGATTTTACCATTCCTACTACAGTAGATATTGGAATTAAGCCTTGATCTATACCAAGCTTATAAACATATAAGTCAAGTACAGTAATTGTATTGGTATTCGTAGCATTCTCAAATACAAGATACTGATCCATACCATTACTTAAGATATTAGCAATTGACATAAGTAGTAATACAAAGAACGTCGGTATCAGGCCAGGCACTGTGACATGCCACATTTTTCCAAATCGTCCGGCTCCATCAACAGTTGCTGCTTCATATAGTTGCTGATCAATGCCAGAAATTGCAGCAATATAGATGATTGAGCACCAGCCCAGTCCTTTCCAGGTACCCCATAGCCACATTTTTAAGTAGGTAAAGGAATCACTCATTAATAAGTTTTTACCGGAATCCCATATACCCAAATTGACCATGATTAAGCTGATAAATCCATCTGATGAAAATATCGCCAATGCAACTGCATATACCAAAACCCAGCTAATAAAGTTAGGTATTGTAGTAAAGGTTTGTACAAAGCGCCTTATTTTCGAATTCCTGATCTCATTAAGAAAAATAGCAAATGCCATAGGCAGCCAGCTCATAGCAAGTCCTATAAAACTCATCATCAAAGTGTTCTTCAATACTCTAATAATATCATTCACTGTCGCACTGTTTTTGAATAAATACGTAAACCACTTAAAGCCTACGAAATTATCCCCACTAAGAGTATCTCCAACCTTAAAATTGAAAAATGCATAACGCCAGCCCCACAGAGGCAGATAACTAAATACAATGCATAATGCCAAAAATGGTAGTATCATCAAAAATAATGTAAATTGATCTTTCATTTCATATTTCATGTTATTGCTTGCTTTTGGTTGGATTATTAGAAGCAAAACAGATATGATAAGAATGATTAAGATACATAGCATGAATATCCAAATGCCGTTTGGAAATGATGGTTGGATCTTTTCCGGATTCGTCGTTTGTGAAATCTGAACATACGCCCGATAACTTCCGAATAAGCCTCCTGCTGTCAGCATACAACCTATTATTACCAGCACGTTTCCAAGCCTCTTTAATTTCAGATTACCGAGTGTCATACAACCACTGATCCCTATAATTACAATTCCAATGATTGAAATTAAACTCGATATATTAAGAAGTTTCATTGTGGATCGTAAAACCCAACCTTTAGTAAATGCTCGTCCAAATCCGTCTGTTAATTGTGAATAAGAAAATCCTGATGTAAAAAGCGATAAGTTATCATTTAGAAAGCCGCATATCTTTGCCGGATTAAGAGCTGGTACAAATAACATTACTACCATCATTAATATAATTAATCTCAAAATAAGATAGCTTATATTCTCCAATCTTGCATTTTTTATCTCTGTCTTCATTTCCGTATTCATCTCTGGGTCCTCCACCTTCACTTCATCGTATTGCTATTTATGTCGCATTTCTAATTTACATGGGTCATATTAATAACCCCTGTTCTAGCCACTGTTACTTTAAGATTCTATAACTATCAATAGTTGAGTACAATCGAGCGTAATTCAAGTCACTCAACGTCAGGTAGAATAAGTAGTTTTTTTCTACCTGTCCTTATATCCTCTACTGGACTAAACCACTTCAAGCTTTCCCTTTGCAATAAAAAAGGTAAAAAAAGAGAGTATCCTTCTTTGTGAAGCATACTCTCTATGAATAGTAATATTATTATATTCGAAAGCGATTAATGGCATCCCGTAGTTCATTCGCATTTTCTTTCAATTTATCCGCTGAGTTCTCAAGGGCTTCCATTGTTTTTGATTGAACATCAATTGTTCCTGCAATCGTTTCGGAGGCAGCCAGAGACTCTTCTGATACCACCGAAATATTCTCTACAGCACCTAAGGTACTTACTCTTGCTCCATTCATATTACCCATACTCTGGGCAATTATGTCTAAATTATGTAGTAATTTTTCCAATCCCTGGTTCATGTTATGATAAGAATTTACAGTCGTATTTACTATGTTATTCTGCAATTCTACAATATTCTCTGCTTTTTTTGCAGATGCTACTGTTTCTGCCGTCTGATTTCTTATTTCTTTTACAACATTTTCAATATCATGTGCGGAGGTCATTGCCTTTTCGGCTAACTTTCTTATCTCTGAGGCAACCACTGCAAACCCCCGGCCATACGCACCTGCTCTTGCAGCTTCAATGGATGCATTAAGAGATAATAGATTGGTCTGATCAGATATTTCATTCATTGCACTTACAATTTCCATAACTGCTTTTGATTTTTCTTCTAATTGCATAATCTGTCCTACCACATATCCGGTAATCTCATTCGTTTCATTCGATCGAACTGCAAGTTCTTCCATATTGCCAATGCCGAAAGTTATCATGTTCCTTGTTTCATCTGCTACCTTTTCTATCTCTAATACCTTTTCATCCACATCGGTAATCTTCTTCGATAATTCATCCATCTGCAGAAGGCAATTCTGCGCATCATTGGCTTGAACACTGATTCCTTGCCCAATATCATTTATTGCTGACGTCATTTCACGGCTTAATGAAGCAATTGATATGGTAGCCGAATGAACATCAACCGAAGATTCGTTCACTACTTCACATAGCTTCATCACTCGGTCCAGCAAATTACGAATGTTTGAATTCATCTCATTTACCGTTAAGGCAATCGTACCAAATTCGTCTTTTCGCTTAACAACTAATTCAGCTGATAAATCTCCAGCTGATATCTTCTTTAATTGATTAACGATATTTCGGGTGGTTTTACTTAAGCTGTTCGATATAAATGTCCCGATTAAGATAGCTGTTAAACAGCCCAAAAATGCCAGTAATAGTGTATTAACCTTAATGCTGTTTGCCTGCGCCATTATCGTCGTCTTCGGAATCATAGCTGCAACAATGATACCTGTATTCTCAATCTTATAGCTCAGATATAAATAACTCTCTGAATTATATTTAACATATTGTAAGGTATTCACATCTTCTGATTCAAAACTATTTTTCACATACTCCATATTATAGAAAGTAGCATCCGTATTCTCAGCAATCTCACCATTACTATCACGTGCAACCACTAATTCCTTACCGTCAGATGTAATTACAGCCACCATGCTGGAACGTCCGAGATTTACTTCGTCTAATATAGAATTAATGGTCTTTCTATTTATATCAACAACGATGCATGCATTTTGACTTTTAAAGTTTCTCATCAGGCTAAATATATAGTCATCTGTTGACAAATTCATCTTTTTATCCATGAAAGGATGATCTCCTATAAAATATGTACTAGTACCTTTTTCAGATAAACTAGCACCTTCCTTCTCTTTTTTCAAATCATCATAGAAACCATCCATATTTTTACCACTACTGGAAAGTACTCCCATCCCACTACTTGGAATAATATAAATCCCGCTAACAAACCTGTCCAACTCTGATTTTTTAACAAGCTCTGCATTTGTCTTATCACGAACAGCTACTGTCTTCGTCTTATCATTTTTGTATAGCCCATTAATATAACTTGCCATTTCATCATTGCTAATATATTGAAAGGCTACTTCTTGAAGTGACTTTAATACATACTCAATATATGTGGCTGTCATTTCCACATTGCTTTGAGACGATTGCTCATAATTCTTTTTGAAACCCTCCGATGATTTACTGTATGAGCTGACACCTAATATCAACAAGAATACAACCGGAACTAAAAAGGAAATTATCAGCTTTTGACGAATACCCACTAGTTTTTGACTCAATTTAAATTTATCCAATTTAAACTTCCCCAACTTAACTGCTCTCTTCATTTGTAATGCCTCCTTCTCGAGTTTTACTACAAATAGAACGTATCACAATTGAAGGTAGAACGCTATCAAGTAGTATTCTACCTGTACAACTTACAGTTGATGTTTGAAACACCCCATTTTCCATATGTTTCCACGCATGGAACCATTTTTAAAGCAAGCAAAATCCCCATAGATCATATGAAGATTCGATCTATGGGGATTTTTGATTAATATTATGTTATATTCAATAATTTCTGTATATTCTTATAGCAAACTAATTCAATTTCATCCTTATTCATTCCGACTTCGTGCAATTGCCTTATTGCTAGATTTATATTATCTATTCCATAGGGAGCATCACTACCGAGTAATAATCTTCCAGCACCAAAGCTACTCCATGCTCTCTTCAGCATCTTAACCGAATGAAGTGACGGACATGATATGTCGAAGTAAACATTATCTCCTATCGTTCTGTTAAACTCTTCAACTCCAATTAAATGCGCAAGTATAAACGTTACTCTATGATATTTCTTGGTAAGCAATATAAATTTCTTAACTTGATCTTTCGACTTCAAATGTATAAAGACTGGTATCTGGTATAATTCTGCCCATTCAATAACTTTATCTATTCTTCTGTCTTCCATGTCAAACTTAGTCCAACATTGATGCATTTTTATCATGTTAAATGAATATTTTCTACGAAATTCATCCATTTTATGTATACAATTTTCTTCTATTGGATTAATCCAATAAGTATTCATTATATGTTCCGGACATTCTTGAGCCATAAGAGCCACTTTCTCATTTCCTTGGTCTATATGTCTATTCATTTTACTGATTCGAATAATCATGGCTGTCAATGCATTATTTGCATAGATAAGTGTTGAACTAGTAAAGACTTTTGCTAAATACGGCAATCTATATACCTTTTGACTATTGGGTTCACCAGCAGTCAATATAACTTTATCAATATTATTGGCATTCATGTAATTAAGAACTTGATTCGTATTTAATAACATTCCACATGCATGTGCATGCCCATCTATAATTTTAATAATAACCCTCCTGTTCTTATGTAGATAAATCTCTATTAATAGAGTATGCTAGGTATTAATATTGCATATACCAGTAAGTTTCCTAATCCATGAATAATTACTCCAGGCCAAATCGATTTATACCTTTGGCATAAATAAGGAACAATCAAAGTTACTGGTATAAGTGTAATAAACGACCATCTCATAAATAGATGAATACATATATTCCATAGTAATCCGTTTACTAACCATGCCCATTTGCCAAAGTATTTCTCCATTCGGGGCAGTGCATATCCTCTCCACAACAATTCCTCACAGCCAATATTCGTAACCAACCACAATAGCCAGAAAAATATCGGGAAGACATTCCTATTCATTTTTATGCCGAGAAAAGTGTCAAGCGGAACTTTTAAATCCATATCTGTTCTAAAAAGATCTGGATAATAACTTGGAACATGAAATCCGGGCAGTGACGCAAGAAATGGCCTGGAAAAGCTTAATAACGATTCTAACACCTGCACTACAATGAATGCACCAATAACGATTAATATTTGCTTTTTACTTAGTCTACCAATCATAAAATACTTTTTAAAACTATGCTCACTTGTGAAATATCGGATGAATATATATCCAACCATGACAAGTATTGGCCCCCATAAGCATAAATACGCTGACCAATGTATCGAAATGTTCATCTTTATCAATACTTCGTATGCCCAATTAAACATAGCAAAAATACTTAACCCTGGAATTCCAAAAAAAAGCATTGCCTTTTTCAAATCCATTTCCTTCATGTCAAATCCCTCCATTCTCACCTTTAATAAACAGTGAATCAAAAGTTGACTTCATGATTAGCTCTAATGCTTCCTGTCCAGATCGACCTATCATATTTTGATTAACATATATCATAAATAAGCTCATCAGAGATGCATTAAAGACTTCATCAGACACGGTCAGCACATAACCCATTTGCTTTGCTTTATCAATGAAATCCATCACCCTATTTTGATCCTGAAGGGCTCCTCGCTCTTTTTCTTCTTCACCGAGTTTCGTCCATATTTCATATAGTAATTGTGGATCATTATGAATATGCAATAATGGCTCCTTATCCATATAACTTAATGATTTCAAGACTGTAAATTTTAGCGCCTCTGGAAATTCATATTTCATTAAGAATTCGTGCAAGTTATCCATTTCTTCCTTATGCATTTGAACTTCAATATCCATAATTAAGTTATAGACCAATGATTCTTTGGAAGTATAAAAATTATAAAAGGAACCTTTTGCTATACCAACCTTTTCAACAATTTTATCAATACTAGTTTTTCTTACGCCAAATTTCTCAAACAGCTTCTTTCCCTCGATTAATAGCCTCTTCTTTATCAACTGCTTTTCATGATCAGAAAAATGTCTAGCCAAAATATCTACTCCTACCAATGACTATTTTATATTTTTAGTCATTGTACCATAATTTCATATTATTGCCAATATAGGTAGCGTCTTATATATAGGCTTATCCTATGCCTCTTGTTTTCTTGATATATAAAGTATCCCCGTAATTGATATAACAGCGAAAAATACAAGGCTTACATACGATATAAACATGGGGAAGGAATAGCTCATTTCAAATTGCTTTAAATCCATGATTCTCCACGCAACATCAATCGGCAGCAAAGCTGCTAACGGTGCAACCCATGAAGCAAGGAATGAGACCAGTGAATAAACAATACTGATGCATATAGAAAGAAGAAAGCCTTTTCTTGCAATGATGGATACAAGCAGAATAGGTAAAATGCTTATAAACATCAAAAGCCCTGATAAAAAATAAAGCTTTAAGCCTTCTATAAATTCTGTCAAGGAAACATTGACCCCTATAAAAATGCCTGACAGATTTATCCTGTTTTTCTTTCTGATTCTAACATAGATTTATAATTTATTTTAGTAAAGAAGCTGCCTTACACTTAACCCATTCGTGTAAAAGCAGCTTAGAATAAATCACACAATAATTATTTACTTATTCGCACTCCTTACTTTTTATTCTCCACATAATGTTTTAACGCAGTACCGATGTAGACAGCTGCACCATCTCCGAAGTTTCTATCCGTTGCATGCTGAAAGGCAGTGTTTGATAAGTATACCTCCGCCATATACCCCCAATAATTATCTCCTACTTCTATTTTTAACATTTCATTCTGATTTGCTGTTTCCTTTACTATATCTTCTACAACATTCTGGATTTCGATAGAAGATGGATCTTTACCTAAATCACTGGTAAGCTTTTTGTAAAGTAGACTTAACTTTGGCTGTGCTTCACCTAAATTTTCTTTAAGCGCTTCACCTATAAATTTAGAAGCACCTTTACCATATTTCTGGTCAACCGCATCTATCCATTCAGAATTAACCAGATAAATTTGAATCACAGAATTCCAATAGCAATTATCTTCGTCCATGTTGAAAAGCTCATAATCCCTTTTAATTGTACCCTTTATTTCTTCAGCGATTTGCTGAACCTCTATTGATGAAGGTTCATTTCCCAAATAAGATAACAGCTTCTGAAACAGCTCCGCTAATTTAGGATGTCCATCCTTCAATAAATCTTTTTTGAACTTATCATATTGTTCTGCTATTGTAAAAATGTCACTTCGGAAATTTTTCTTCATTGCTTCCACATATTTTTCTATACTGCCATACTGTTTTATTGCCATTTTAGCAATATCCGCTTCATTAGATTTACATTTTTCAATTAACTCATTATATTTGTCCATACCACCTAAGTTGTTTATAATGATATCTGAAAATTCCTCTTTAAATTCTTCTAATGCATTATAGTACTCACTCATATCAAATTCTTTAAAACTCATTTCTTTACCTCCTTTTAATGTTTCATCAATGAGTTCAATCAAATCATTTAATCTGTCGCGCTTTATTATTAGTAACTTTTTCTGTTTCTCCAAACCCCTGGTTCTATCATAATCAGAACTATACAGAATTTCCTTTACTTCTTTTAGTGGTATATCAAGCTCTCTATAAAACATAATTTGCTGTAGAAGCATAATGGCTTCATCGTCATAAAGTCTATAGCCTGAATCTGTAATCTTGCTTGGTTTAAGTAATCCTATTTTGTCATAATAATGCAACATTCGTACGCTTATTCCAGAAAGATCTGAAACTTGTTTTATAGTCCTCATACAGCACCTCCAATTGGCATACACAAGTCTTATAATTTTCACCGGTGAAGAATTTAATTAATTATAACCCCTATGTTCATCATACACTATGACATAATGTCAGAGTCAATCATTAATGATTAGTTCTGAATTATTTATTTCTCTATAAAAAAGTGAGGCATCCTACGCAAATAGTAGCGTAGGATGCCTTGTTGGTTATAATGTGTTATGAAAATTCAATCTCTCACTTCTACTGTTGATATTAAAGCTCGGCGCTAAACATATAAGCCGTGCTGTAATTTTCGTAACCGTTTAAGAATACCTCAGCAGTCCAGTACTTTTCGGGATAAGGAATGTTGACTCCTGAACCAAGCATAATGTTCCTGGTGATATCGTACATAGCATCACTGTCAAACCCCTCACGTCTGTGCATTGCTTCCACATCACCGGAGAAGGTGGCATAAGCAAATTGTGAAACGTAAGGAGGCCCAACCTTACCATCGCTAGCCGGTTCAAAATCAAAATAGAGCCAGCCTTCCGGCACAGGGGTCTCAGCCTTCATAAACCTTCCCCATACACCGTGCCACGGACCTATATCGACACCTAAGCCATAATGGTGCATAAATAATACATCATAAGTAAGTTCGGAGTTGAACTCACTCATTTCATCAAGTGTTTTAAAGAGTCGCCTGCGAACTTCTATATTGCTTAACTCGTCGCCCTCCCGGCCAATAAAACGCATAGCGGGCTTTTTTATATACTCAAAGCTGTCAACCTTGAAACCATTTTGCTGCATAGTAACTACCTCTGGCATAAACAGTGCCCACTGCACAGCTGCATCACAGTCCTTTAAGTAGTTTATATATCCATATAACTCAACTGTATTTGTGCCAGTAGGTCCGGTTTTACTTCCGGCAATTAGCTCTCTTATGTTGCGTTCACGCATTGCTGAAAAATCAGAAAACACTCTGGTAACCACCGGCTGTAGTCTTGTATCATGACTATGACCCGAAAGTTCCTCATCAAACCTGTCAAGTGCCTTAAATACAGCTGGATTAACCACACCAGAGGGTTCTAACTCAAGCAGGCAGGCACGAAGCTGCGCATTTTGCTCCTTAAACCGTGTGAACACACCCTGCATTAGTATTTGCTCGTTTTCAGATATTTTATCGTCACTCCATTGTGAATTATCCAAAATCCATTCGGTCAGCGCATCAAACACATTTGGGTTTTGCTCTCTCGCCTTACCTGCCCAGGTAATAAGTCTCTTATATTTTTCTTCATTGCTCAGCTTCTCATCCTCATGCTCATAGGTATCTCTCCAATAGAACTCGTCAATTAAGCGGCGTGACATACTAAATCCTCCTTGAACTGATATATTAATGGACAGCGGATAGAATATTTTAATCTTATTCTGCTGCACCTTCGATGGAGGAAAGCCGTGAAAACGAGTAAAAGCCTTCGAAAAACTTTCACTGGAGTCATACCGATATCGCATAGCCACATCAAGGATTTTACTGTTCGGCTTCATTAATTCCTGGGCTGCACAGCTTAATCTCCTGTTACGAATGTATTCTCCGACAGTTATGCCCAAAACCACATGAAAAATAAACTGGAAATGCGAGCTTGATGAATAAACCTGTTTTGACACATCTTCAGAATTGATATCGTCAGTCAAATGATTTTCGATGTATTGTATAGCTCTCGATAAGCTTTCTATCCAATTCACATACACTCCCTCCTTCAAGGGAAATTATAGAATATCATAAATTAAAAAGTCATGTCTTTTCATACGGAGATCTGTCAAGTCTTATATCCATTTTGATATTATGAAGAAGCACTCTTCACCATATTCAACTCATCAAGGTAAATGCAGTGCCTTAATTGGTTCTTCTGATACCTTCCTCATGTGCTTTTTCACGTTCAACCGTTTGTCCTGTCGGAATTCCCCTTTCGTCGACAACATCCAAAATTCCATTTTATTACACCTTTTCATATAAAATTAGCAATTAAAGTACCATATTTACATGTGTCGTTGAGTAGCAGGTCTTTCTCCTTAATCTATATATTATCTATTCCTTTAACTCAACTTTACTTAATTATTTCAATCGTTTCTTTCCTTTAACCCCGCTGGTAGATTGTTCTTGCCAGTAATAGAATCAACTTCGATCTTATAAATATTCGTATGCTGCAATTCGGGGCAGTTGTCTACGGGATAATCCGAGAAACCACAATGACTGGTTATACTGCACATGCCGTACAGAATTTCATTGGAATCTTCAACAAGAATGCATCTACCAAAGCCAATAACACTTCTATACCGCGTTGTTATTCCGCGAGCAGTCTTTTCATAACCGAGGAAGATATCACTTTCAAAGCAGACGTTGGCATTACCATGTATATGGTCAAGCTTAGTACCTTCTTTCGCACAATGAAAATATAGCGTTAGCGTATCATTGATAACTTCGAGGCCGAAGGATACTGGTACCATATAAGGGTAATTTTCACCATTCATAGCAATCCTTAGCGTATTACAGTTCTTTAAAATATTGATGATTTCAATCATATCGGTAATTTCTCTGTCTTTTCTTCGCATCACAGTATACTCCTTTTAAGACAAACCATCTCCGCAGAGTCGAATTGCTGGAAATGATGTCTGTGAACAATTTTTTATAAAATATAAAAACTCATGTGGATAACATTTTCAAAATCATGGGAGTGATATATTCCAGTGAACATTGCTTATCTACTGCTCCAAGATTATAAGCAACCTTTGGCATTCCATAGACAACACATGATTTTTCGTCCTGTCCAATTGTTTTCGCACCTTTTCTTTTCATGGTAAGTAACCCTTTGGCCCCATCGTATCCCATTCCCGTCAGGATTACGCCAATCGCATTACTACCTGCTTCTTTTGCAACAGATTCAAACAGAATATCCACCGAAGGACAGTGGCCATTCACTTTTTCTCCCTCAAAGCAATCCACCTTATATTGATTGCCTATCTTTCTTATCTTCATATGCTGATCTCCGGGAGCAATTAGTACTCTCCCTGGCTTAACGTAATCCCCAGTAGCTGCCTCCTTCACCTCAAGAGGTGTACTTGTATTCATACGATCAGCAAACATCCGTGAAAATCCAGGTGGAATATGTTGAACAATCACAATTCCGGGTATGTTTTCTGGCATTGTTTTTAAGATATCATAGATTGCTTCTGTACCTCCGGTTGAAGCTCCAATGGCAATAATATGATTAGGATTATACTCTCGTTTCACTACTTTATCGTCTACCCTAGGTACCGAGGGTTTTAGCGGCGAGTAGTCTGGTTTGTAGATAACTTTTGATTTAGATGCAATTTTTATCTTATTAATCAAATCATAGATAAAATTCTCTACGCTCTTAACAGAATTCCCATCTGGCTTCCTTACGAAATCAACAGCTCCTGCATGAATTGCATCAAATACTGCTCCGTTTACAGCGCTGACCATAATGATTGGAATTGTATATTGAGGCAGAAGTCTTCTAACAAATTCAATTCCATTCATTTTGGGCATCTCCACATCACAAGTCATAATATCCGGTTCATACTTCATGATCATTTCACTTGCTTCAAAGGGATCCTTTGCAGTGGCCACCACTTCTATCTCAGCTTCAGAAGAAATGCCTTTTGCTATGATTTGACGAAAGATTGCACTGTCATCTACAACCAAAACTCTGATTTTTTTATTATCCATAAAATCACCCCGTTACTTAGATTAGCAGAATCTAGATTTTACGATATATTGCGGGTTGAACATAATTAAATTTTGCCTCACCCCGAACTAATGATTCCGAATGTCCGATAAATAAATATCCACCATATTCCAATTGATCGTAAAATTTATTAACCAATTTATTCTTCGTTTCCGTATCGAAATATATCATAACATTTCTACAGAAGATTACATGGAACTTCTTTTTAAATGGAAATCGCTCCTCCATAAGATTAAATCTTCGAAAAATAACCTCTTTCTTTATTTTATCAGAAATTACATAATTTTCATTATCTATTTTATTAAAATAGTTTAATTTCCACTTTGGGTTTAATGTTTGAATCTCTTCACTATGATAGACTCCCGCAAGAGCTTTTTCTAGTACATTACTTGATATATCCGTTGCTAAGATTTGCGTATCCCACCAAAGCTTTTCTTTTCCAAAATACTCATCCATAATCATCGCAAGAGTATAGGGTTCCTGACCTGATGAGCAGCCTGCGCTCCATATCCGAATATCTCTATTTAATACAACCTTTGATAGGTAAGGAAGAACGATGTCTCTGAAATAGTAGAAATGCTTTTCCTCCCGCATAAAAAAAGTATGATTGGTCGTTATTTTATTAATTAATGTATGTACCGCCATCCCTGTTTTATCCGACTTGATATAATCAAAATATTCTGTAAAACTTTTAAAGTTATTTTGCATCAGAACATTTTGAAGTCTTCCTGTAACCAGGGTCTTTTTTTCATCTCTAAGATGTATTCCGTAATTTGCCTTAATATAAGCAGCTAGTTGTTCAAATTCTTTATTTGTAATCACTATCACCCGTGTACCCACCTTCTAATAAAGGGCTGTTACAATGAATTCTGATATGGAATCAATAGTAACAGCCCTTTGAATAATTACATTCTATAATTAATGTTTATTATACCGATAATACTTAATACTTACCAAAATCATTATCATTTAAATTAATCGTTGTTTTCGGTTTTGCATTCTCTTTATTCTCAGTAACGACTGAATTTTTATTCGACTTCTTTTCCACCATACTTTCAAGCATTGATAGAACTTCTGGGTTGATTTCCTCATTATTCGAAATTGTCATTCTCTTGAGCTTAAACCGTTTAACCAGATCTTTTAGTAACTCTGCCTGAGCAGACAGCTGTTCGCTAGCCGCAGCACTCTCCTAAGATGTTGCAGAATTAGTCTGTACCACTTGGGATACCTGCATAATACCTTGGTTCACCTGATTAATACCAGAAGCCTGCTCATTAGATGCAATCGCTATATCATTTACAAGATTTGCGACTTTATCTATTTCTGTAACTATTTTATTGAGTGATTCTGCTGTATCTTTCGCAATCTTTGTTCCTTCTTCGACCTTTTTAATTGAGTTTTCAATCATTTCTGTCGTTTCCTTTGCAGCATTTGCTGATCTAGCTGCAAGCGTTCTTACTTCCTCTGCCACAACTGCAAAGCCCTTACCATATTGGCCTGCTCTGGCTGCCTCTACCGCCGCATTAAGAGCAAGAATATTGGTTTGGAAAGCAATATCATCGATAACCTTGATAATTTTATTAAATGGACTCCGTATTTACCCCTGCTAAAG
Source organism: Variimorphobacter saccharofermentans (assembly GCF_014174405.1). Taxonomy (GTDB): domain Bacteria; phylum Bacillota; class Clostridia; order Lachnospirales; family Lachnospiraceae; genus Mobilitalea; species Mobilitalea saccharofermentans. The sequence goes on from NZ_JACEGA010000001.1 coordinate 2,376,389, forward strand.
CAGCTTGCTCACGTACATATGCTGATGCCTTTCTATAACTTTCAAAATCCGGCAAATGTTCAACAAACAATGTAGTATCCGGTCCAAGCGTTTCACAAAGTCTGGCTACCTTTTGATAGTTTACTACTCCTTTTCCTGGCATGGTCTCATGGATTAATGTTGTATAAGCATTGTCCATTACGACATCTTTGCCATGTATGCTCTTGATGTAAGGTCCGAGTTTGGTAAAGCATTCTTCAATGAACTCGTCACAGAAGAGATATCTCCTTGGACAATTGATCATATTAACAAAATCCAAATGCACTCCAAACGCCTTCCTGTCAATATCCTTGATTAGCTGAAGGTAATCATCCGGTGAATCGGGTATCATCCAGGGCATAGACTCTATCGTAAAAAAGGTCCGCTTTGGTTTAACAGAATCGATTATCTCTCTGACAGAATCAACAATCAGTGCATACGTATCCTCGGAATAATTATCCTTATAGAAGCCGTCCCATATTTCTCCTCTGCTTCCCGCTATGTTTACACAACAGTTTGCGCCTAGCTCATCTGCCAGTTCAAGTTGATGTTTGCTAAATTCCATTGCTTCCTTTCGTTCCATATCATCCATTGAGAGGACATTTTTCCAAACGCCAACTTCTCCAATTACCAGATCATGTTCCCTGGCACATTGTAAGTATGCCTGCCTCTCTTCTCTACCTGCCCGATAATCTATTGGAGCCAAAACCGCCCTGTATTTCAATTCCTTCACCAGACTATACCATTCATCTGGATTGCTATATGGCCTTTCTATTCCTCCGCCAATTCTCATGGATGTCTCTCCTTCTCATTGTATTTTGATTTGAGTTACTATCTGTAAGCGTAATTAACGATACTCAACTTTCCTTATCATATTATACTTCATCTGCTATATTTTATAAAGTATAAAGCCGGTAAGCTATTCAATTTGTCGGTGCCATATACTAATAACGAAATACTAATTCTCCTTATAACCAAAATAAAGCCTAGGAGTATATTTAACTGCTCCTAGGCAATGAAGTTCAATACATGTACTACAGGCTTTTATGTTCAATCAAAGAATTTACTTCTTTTCTAATCTGGATAAACCTCTCTGAATCCTTTAATGATAAATCTCTGTTATATGGCAATATTACCGGAACTTCTTTTTTAACCGTTCCCGGAGTTGAAGTAAGTACGTATATCTTGCTGGATAAGAAGATAGCTTCTTCAATATCATGGGTTACAAACATAATAGTCGGTTTTTCTATCTGCCATATTTGTCTTATTAATAACTGCATATCCGCCCTTGTCTGAGGATCAAGGGCGCTAAAAGGCTCGTCCATCAGCAATACTTCAGGGCTGTTTGCGAGAGCTCTAGCAATTGCTACTCTTTGCTTCATACCACCTGATAATTCTTTGGGATAACTGTTTCGAAACTTTTCAAGTTTGATTACCTTGAGATATTTATCGGTAATTTCCTCCTGCTCTTTGGACGGGATCTTTCTCAATTTAAGCCCGAACTTAATATTATCAGCGACTGTCATCCACGGGAACAAAGTATATGCCTGAAATACCATTCCTCTGTCTGCCCCGGGACCGATAATATTTCTATCTTTAATTACTATCTGTCCGGATGTAGCTACATCAAGACCTGCAACCATTCTAAGTAAGGTCGATTTTCCGCAACCTGACGGGCCAACGATGGATACAAACTCATTTTCAAGAATATTTATATTAACATCTTTCATCGCAACAGTGTCACCTTTTACCGAATGATACACTTTGTTAAGGTCTTTCACATATATTTTACTGTTTGCCAGGTTCGCTTCAATATGACTGTTTTGCTCAGGCAGTTTACTTTTCCTTATTCTAAACAATTGCATTTCTGTCATCCCCCTTCAGCCCAATGGAATAGTTTTTTATTAACAAGAGCAAAGATACGGTCCGTTATAAGACCTAGTAAACCAATTAGAATGATTCCTGCAAATATGGCGTCTGTTTTAAGAAAACGCTGAGATTTCAAAATTGTATACCCTAATCCCGTGTCGGCTGCAACCAGTTCGGCGCTTACGAGATAGGTCCATGCCCAACCAATCATCATGCGTAATGTTTCCATTAATCTTGGCATCATAGCCGGGATGATAATCTTAAATACTGCCTTTCTTGTATTCGTTCCCAAAGTATAGCCTGCATTAATCAGATCATCCGGTACACTCATCGCATCATCTGCTACCATTAATACCAGCTGAAAGAAGGTTCCAATAAAGATAACGGTTACCTTAGCATTTTCTCCAATGCCAATCCAAACCATGATTAGCGGTAAAAAAGCAGGAACCGGCATATATCTTATGAATTCACATAATGGTCTGATTACTGCCTCGAATTTCTTGAAGGTTCCGGTCAGAATGCCAACCGGAACTCCAAGTATAACTGCATAAAGAAATCCTAAAGTTATTCTGTAGATGCTTATTTTTGAGTTATTCCAGAGTGAGCCATCACTAATGGCTTTGATATAGTAGTTGATTACATTTTGAGGTTTTGGAAGGAATATTTCACTTATAGCCCCGCTTGAGCTCGCTATGTACCATGCAGATAGTATAATGACAAATGATATGATAGCCATTAGGGTATAATTCTTTCTGTCTATCTTTTTTCTGATTTTTATATTGATCATCAATCCGCCCCCTTAATATAAGTATCATCAAGAAGTACACTTACATCCTCCGGCTCTTTTTCTATCATTTTTGTGTCCACCAGAAATTCTGCGGACTTTTCCAAGGTGTAGTTAAGATATGTAAAATCATTTCCCTTTTGGAAGGTTTTCTGGTTCATAGCTTTATCAAAGATAGTAACCCCATCTAACATTACCAAATAGTCTTCATATTTTAATTCTGCTCTATCACATATCTCCTGAATAAAATCCTTATCTCGCACATTTAGCTTATCAACTCCGTCAAACCATGAGTCAACGATTTTTTGTACTGTATCTGAGCTGTTGTTAATTACTTCACTTCTTACTGCTAAGGTGTCTGGAATCAATCCAGGCTCACTCTTTGTACTGTAAAGGAGAATTCCGCCCACCTGAATTGCTGTTGATAAAGTTGGTTCCCAAAGCACTGCCGCATCAACACTCCCGGCAATAAATGCAGGACCCGCATCATTAATTGTCATATTAGTAAAATCAATATCATCTATAGTCATCCCATTATCATTAAGTATCTTCAGAAGAAACATATGCTCCAGGGTACCTACTTCTGTAGCTACTTTTTTGCCTTGTAAATCTTTGATAGAATTAATTCCTTCCTTGACTACTAAACCATCTGCGCCATATGAATTATCATTTACAAGAACTATCTTAAAATCAACTCCCTCATTTAATGGAGCAATTGCATCTGAACCAGCAATACAGATCCCATCCACCTGTCCAGAATAGAAGGCCGTTAAAGAATCACTATATACAGGGAAGAATTTGATCGTTACATTGACACCATTATCTTTAAATATCCCTGTTCCATCTATACCATACCATGCATACCAGCCTGACATGGGACTTACTCCCAGAATAAACGGATTATCTTCCGTACCTTTTACCAGAGATTGACTTGTTTTCTGAGTGCTCTCCGATTTAGGGGAACTGCTGCACCCTACACAGACTACTAACATAACTGTTATCAAACTAAGACATAATATTTTCTTCATCATAATCATCACCATCACCTTCTTAAGTTTATTAAATAATTGCATCATTTTCTTTTTCGCCTGTTCGAATACGAAATGCATTTTTCGCAGGCATTACAAATATTTTTCCATCACCTGCCTGATTTGTTTTATTCACCTCTACAACGGTATCAATAAGGCACTGGACATCTTCATCCCTTACATACATCTCAATCATTCTTTTAGCAACAACTCTATGTCGTATTTCACTGTCATCATTATCCATATCGTACTGAACCGGTTGCTTTCCTCTTCCTACAACCTCTTTGACAGTCATGGAATGAAAGCCTGCATCAACAAGAGCCTGTTTCGTTTTAAAATACATTTTGGGACGCAATATAATAACAACTTCCTTCATGTGTTCCTCCCTTCTACCACTGGTATTGGCTATCTTTATAATCTGTTTTCTCCACTGCTTATCGTAACTGCCCTTTCCACATCTGATATAAATATTTTTCCGTCTCCGTAAGTACCGTTTTTACCTGTCTTTGCTGAATCTGCAATTATCTTGATAACCTTTTCCTCATCTTCATCATTTACAACAATCATAATCATTTCTTTTGGGATTTCATCATAATAGGTAACCCCGACTTTTAACCCCTTTTGCTTTCCTCTTCCCAATACATTCATACGAGTAGCCGCTGAATAACCTTTTTTCATAAGTGCATCCAGTACATCCTCCACTTTTTCCGGTCTTATGATAGCTTTTATCATTTTCATCATATTTTCCTCCATTCCCCCTTATATCGGGCAACTAATATTCTTGTAGCATTTATAAAAACAGGATCTGCATCCTAGTTGTATTACTCGTTAAAGCGGTTTCTGAACTAAAAACTATGACTATCAGAAATATCTTCTGCATTTTCTACTCCATATGGTTCGCATATAAAACCATTAACCCACCTGCCGTCTTCCAATTCTATTTCACCAATCGAAAGCGGCGATGTTACCTGTTTCATGAATATACCAAGGTTAGCAACCGGAATATCATATACATCTACTTCAATATAGGTTCCATTCTTTTCATCCCTTACCATTCCTGGTTTCACAGGTGTTGAATTAAGCTTGTACAGCTTGTATTTATCAGTTGTCTTTGCTTTCTCTGTAAATACTGCACCTTGTACGGTTAACTGGTTCTCTAATAAATATCCTTTTTTATGCAGACCACATACTGCAATCGGTATGGTTTCAGAATGAAGAAATGTATCTGCGGTTTTAAGAACCAAACCTTCTGAATCAGCTAATGCAAAAATAGTAATTCCAAATGGAATATCGTTGTCATCCTGTTTTTCAGGAATTGCAATTGCAGATAAATCTAAAAGATTACAATGATTTGTATATAAGCCCATCATTTTGTTTGTCTCAATTGGGTTTTCTCTCACCTCATCTCTGTAGAAAGTTCCTCCAACGGTCGGCATGATAAGTACAGAATCCTGTAGTATTTTGTCTGCCTTTACTCTATAATCCTGAAGAGTATGGATTGCTTCGAAAAGTTTGGCTGCCGTATACTCCCTTTTTTCGCCTGCACGAAGGATTTCCTCTGTTACCGGAAAAGTCTTTCCAGGATTATTGTGAATGAACTTACCTAAATCTTTCCACCGTTCTGCTACCCAAGGGCCTTCATATAAAATTGATGCTGCTTTTTCAAATATTGTGTAATCAATATATTCAACCGGAATTCCAAGCCTTTTAATACGATTTATGGCATTTTCCCATTTTTCTTTATAGATCTTAGCAAACTTTCCAAAGAATATCGGTCCTTCGCTTGGTAAGAGTATTTTCCTGGGTTTTACTGGTATAATCCGCGGTAATCTCCTAGACCAGCTGCAATCTTCATCAAATTCTCTAACTAATGAATTTACTAATATTACATCCTCAAGAGTATTCGTAAATACTGATACACAGTCAATACTTGCACAAGCAGGCACAACTCCTTTCGTAGACCATGCTCCCAGTGCCGGCTTATATCCAATCAGACAATTTAATGCAGCCGGTACTCTCCCAGAACCAGCAGTATCCGTTCCTAGTGAAAAAGCCGCCATTCCAAGTGCTACTGCTACGGCAGAACCGGAACTGGATCCTCCACTGATAAGCTCCGGATTCAATGCATTATGACATTCACCATATGGGCTTCTGGTGCCAACAAGGCCAGTAGCGAACTGATCCAGATTGGTCTTCCCGACTGGAATAGCCCCGGCACTTATTAGTTTGTCAACTACAGTAGCACTGGTTTTCGGTATATATTCATATTCTTTACAGGCTGCGGTGGTGGGAACATCTTTAAGATCAATATTATCTTTTACTGCGAAAGGGATCCCCCATAAAGGAAGCTCCTTGGTATATGGTGGTAATGCATCAATATATTGCTTCATCATATCCATAGATGGCTTTACAATCCATATATTATAATCTTCATACTCCTTCGCCCGACGAATTATTTCATTTGCTAATTCCAAAGGACTTAATTCTCCCGATTCGTATCTCTTTTCTATCCATGCTATTGATAACTTTTTAGGAAAATATTTCATGAGATGCACTCCTTTATTCTACCTTTATACACGCTACCAGCTGTCCGCTGTTTACCTGTTCACCGGGATCCATGTATAGCTTTTCCACAATACCGTTGTATTTTGATTCGATTGGGAATTCCATCTTCATACTTTCAAGTATTACTAAGATATCTCCCTCTTTCACTACCTGCTTCTCTTTGACCTGTACTTTCCATACACTTCCGGGGAGACTGGCTCTTATCACTTCACAGCCAATCGGAATATCCTCGTCAATAAATAATGCTTCTTCTTCTGTTTCTGACACATAATTATCAAGACCTTGCTCTTTCCATCTCTGACGCTCTGCTTCAAAGGAGGCTTCCTGATGTTCCTTGAATGCCTTAATGGACACTTTGTTATCTTCAAGGAATTTTTTATATTCTCCAAGATTGAATGTCGTATCTTCAATTTCTACTTTGAATTTTCCTCTTATGAAATCTTCTCTGTATTTGAGAATTTCTTCTGCCGAGACGGGATAGAACTTCAATTGATCAAAGAAATTTAAAAACCATGGTTTCTTTTTGGTAAAGTACTCTGTCTCCTTTAGCGAATTCCACATTTGAATGGTTCTTCCTACCAATTGGTAGCCCCCGGGGCCTTCCATTCCATAAACACACAAATATGCGCCACCAATTCCGACTGCATTTTCCGGAGTCCAAGGTCTGGCCGGATTATATTTTGTTGTCACCATTCTATGTCTTGGGTCAATGGGGGTAGCGACAGGTGCGCCCAAATATACATCTCCCAGACCCAATACAAGATAGTTCGCGTTAAATACGATGTTTTTGACATCATCAAGGCTGCTAAGGCCGTTGATTCTTCGAATAAACTCGGGATTACTAGGGCACCATGGAGCGTTTGAACGGACTGTTTGTTGATATCTCTCGGCCGCAAGTCTGGTCTGCGGGTCATCCCATGACAAAGGCAATTTGATAATTCTTGAAGGTACGGTTACATTATCAAGTTCAGGTAATGCTGCATTGACCTTCAACACGATATCTACTATTTCTTTCAATGATATCTGATCAATATCAAAATGAATTTGAATTGAGCGAATCCCTGGAGTTAAATCTATGATGGGAAGCCTCATTTTTTCCAACTCCTGCATTAGTATATGTACCCTAAAACGAAGGTCGATATTAAGTTCCATTTGCCCGAACTCAACTAATATATTCTCTTCTCCGTCAAGTCTTACCGTAATATCCGTATCAGCTACATTATCCCTTGCAAGGATGGCATATTCTGCATCTAAGTGTACCTGTTCAGGAAGCGATACCACCTTGTAGTTTTGATTTATGTTCTCTTCTACTGCCTTCCTTATGACTTCTGCCTGTTCCAGAGTTAGCAGCTGAAAACGTACTTTATCGCCGGGATGTAACTGTCCAAGCTTCCATAGTTCACCCTTTGCCGTAGTTACCGGACAGACAAATCCACCAAGGCTTGGACCATCAGGTCCAAGCAGTATCGACTGATCACCTGTTAAATCCAATGTGCCAATTGCATACGCATTATCATGGATGTTGGATGGGTGTAACCCTGCATCACCTCCATCCGTTCTAACCCATTGAGGGATAGGTCCATTTAGTCTGATACCAGTTCTGGCACTATTGAAGTTAACTTCATATACAGAAGATATTAATGTCGTTAAATATTCGGAATGCAGATACTCCGATGTTGGTTGAGGTCCCAGTATTACTCCTATGGTCCATTCATTGGAAAGTGTTGGCCTGTACATATCAGGTACAGATTCAATAGAGTCTATTAGACAATTGTCGTTTACCCTTATCACATCACCAGTTCTCAAGGCCCTGCCGTTATGACCGCCAAACTTACCATCAATAAATGTAGAACCACTTCCCATAATCTTAGGTACATCAAGTCCACCTGCAATAAGTAAATACGTACGCATACCTTTATTACATTCTTTAAATTTTAAAATTTGCATCGGTGCTGCATGAATAACCTGATACATGCTAATTTCTTCACCATCCAGTGTAGCATGCATATCAGCACCAGTAATACAAAAGCTCATCGTAGTTCTGAAGCGATAACTGCCACCTTTATATGTCAGTTCCAGTCCCGCTGCATTCTCAGGATTTCCCAGAAGCTTGTTACCAATTCTAAAGTTATAACTGTCAAAGGGTCCACAAGGGGGAACACCAACGGACCAATATCCGATCATTCCGGGATAATCCTGAACTGTGGTCTGAACACCGCCATCTAATACTTCAATCGCCTTTTCTTCCGGAATAAAATCATTTAGCATTCCAGTAAATAAAGAGCCTTCATTATAAACCTCTGTTTCAATAAGAGCCTTTAAATACTGCATATTTGTGGTAACTCCGTATACCCTTGATTCGGTAAGTACGCGTTTCATTTTATTGATGGCGTCCTGTCTGTCCTCTCCATGAACGATGAGTTTCGCTAACATGGGATCATATAAAGAAGTAACCTCAATTCCCTTTTGTATCCATGTATCTATTCTGGCTAACGAATCAAAATGTAAGTCATCTATTTTTCCTGTACACGGTCTGAAACCATTGATGCAATCCTCAGCATATACTCGAACTTCAATTGCGTGTCCTTTAGGATTGTCTACCAACATTTTTAGTCCTGTTAACTCTCCAGCTGCTTCCTTTATCATCCATTCCACTAAATCAATACCCAAAACTTCTTCTGTGATGCCATGTTCAACTTGAAGTCTGGTATTGACTTCGAGGAAATAGAACTCCTGCGTTGCTTCATCATATAGAAATTCTACTGTTCCTGCATTCCGATAAGAGGCTTCTTTCGCCAAGCTTTCCGCTGCATCATACATTCTCTCCCTGACGCTATTATCAAACCTGGGAGCAGGACTTTCTTCCACCACCTTCTGATTTCTTCTTTGTACTGAGCAATCACGTTCACCTAACGCTGCTACTTCACCGAATTCATTACCAAATATCTGCACTTCCACATGTCTGGAACGGGTAATATACTTCTCAATAAATACACCTGCATTATTGAAATTGGCTAATGCTAAATAGCGTACTCCCTCATAGGCCTGTATAAGCTCCTCAGAGGAATTACAGATACGCATTCCTATTCCACCGCCGCCTGCAGTACTTTTTAATATAATCGGATAGCCAATTTTCTTTGCATTCTCTAATGCCTCTTCTAATCCACTTAAAAGTCCTGTGCCGGGAAGCAAAGGAACTCCGGCTTTTTTAGCTAATTCTCTAGCCGAATGCTTTAATCCAAACAATTGAATCTGCTCATGGGTAGGACCAATAAATTTGATTCCCTTTGACTCACATTCTCTGGCGAAATCTGTATTTTCACTTAAGAAGCCATAGCCGGGATGAATTGCCTGAGCACCCGAACTAATAGCGGCATCAAGGATTTTACTGGTATCCAGATAGGTTTCCTTTGCTGTTCCTTCTCCTAAGAAGATCGCTTCATCTGCATTTTCAACATGAATACTATCCTGGTCTGCTTTTGAATACACAGCCACACTTTTTATACCCATTTTCCTTAACGTTCGTTCTATCCTTACTGCTATTGCTCCACGATTTGCAATCAGCACTTTACTAAACATACGAATTACTCCTTTTCAATTTATATCATTTTATCCACCACTCAGCTGATTCTTTCTATCAATATCAACTATGAGCATTAATGATGAGGGTAATATTTTATACCGGATCCCAGATGATAAGTCTTACCTGGGTTGGGTTATATGCATTACATGGGTTATTTAACTGTGGACAGTTACTGATTAATACCATTGTCTGCTCTAAGGCTTTCATTTCCACATACTTTCCCGGTGCAGATACTCCATCATCAAATTTCAGGCCACCCTCTTTTGTTACCGGAACGTTCATAAAGAAGTTTATATTTGGAGCTAAATCACGCTTCTTTAAACCGGTAGTATCATTTGCAAGCTGTAACATAAAGCTATCACGACAGTTGTGCATATATAGTTTTTCTCTGTCATAACGGACTGTATTGCTCTGAGATGAACAGGCTCCACCAATGGTGTCATGACGTCCTGTCAAATCCGCTGTTATTTCCAGTAATGGTTTTCCTGATTCGGTTCTTAATATACTGCCCGTGGTTAAGTAAATATTCTTCTGCATTACAATCGTTGTTACTGCTCCGTAATGATCTTCGGGATTTGTCATATCATAAAATGTGGTATCCACTGCCTGATTACCTTCCAGATCAATAATCCGAAGACTTTGTCCCGGGTTTAGTGCATGCATCCAGCCTAGCCCTGCATCAAGTACTTGATCATAAATAGCATCTTCTATCTTTAAATCACTTTCTTTTTTTATAAATCCATACATATTTAAATCTCCTATCCATGATATTTTTCTGGTTTTTAATACTGTAATCAATATTCCTTTTATCTGCCTAGTAAATTATAATATTCCCATGTGTTTTCAAATGCTCTGTAATTCTCTGGCCTGTGATTGACACATTCGTCCAATAAATCTGCTTCCGGAGCATCATAAACTTGTATTTCGACAGGTACTGCAGGATAGAAAGTCGTTTCATTTAATGGATTCGGTGTGTTGGAAAGAATAATTATGACATCCATCTCACTTCTGAGCGTTACAGTTGAGCCTTCCTTGCAATGTCCCTGTTCATAATGCATGCTACCATCTTCTTCTACATAAACTTTTGAAAAAAGATTAACGCATGGGACTAAGTCTCTTGTACTCATGTTATTTCTTATTAATTCAACTTTGAAATTCTCTTCCCCACATCTAAGATAATCATTTCCCATGTCCTGGTATGTGGTCTTGCCATATTTTGCGTCCGTCATAGCTCTTGTGGTATAACCCGAAATCGTATCATGCCATCCAAGACTGTCCTCCACAATACTTGCCATAACACGTCCATTATCGCTCATTAAGACATTTCCCTTTGTTAAATGTGCTGTAAACTGGGCCTTCAAAGTATCCGGCATATTATATCTTTCAGAGGTATCGAACATGTTATATAACAGCATTGATACATTTGCATCCTGTCCCATAGCTCTAAAACGAATATATTTATTCCTGCCGATATTTCCTGACCATTTTTCACCTGGTTTTAGTATCTTACTCCATTTCTTTTGCATAATTTCCTCCTTCTGATACAAGATTGCCTTATTATCTGACACTGCACTAAATAGCGAAAAGGTGCAAAGACTTGTAATCATACGTCTTTGCACCTTCTGTTTTGATAAGCAGGTTAATATGTCTGCCTATCACTTACGTTATTATTTAATATTTTCCTATATTAAGCGTTCGTTAAAAATTATGCAATTATCCATAATTATGAAAATTATACCATATCTATAGAACTTATTACTTCTGTAATACCACTTAAGTTCTATTTCCTATAACTAATACCTCTCAATTATCAATCTTTTCAGATAAGTATGCAAGTAACTGGGTTCTGCTCTTTACATTAAACTTACCATATATATTATAAATGTGTTTCTTAACGGTTGATATGCTGATCATCATCTCATCACTGATATCACTATTCGCTTTTCCCTGCTTAATCAAGCTGGTAACTTCTTTTTCCCTATCTGATAAATTGTATTCATTATACAGTTTTTCTAATTTGCTCTCCTGATTTTCCTCACTATTACTATCATTCAGCAAATTATATATGATGTTGGCAAGGTGTTTTTTTAATACTCCTAATATGTAGATATCTTTATCTGTAAAATCACCTAATTCCTTATTTCTGAATAAATTTATGATACCAATTAATTTTCCATATCTCACTAGTAGAATACCAGCTCCATACGGTATTTTGAGTGGCATTAGAAAGTGTCTGTAAAACTCGGTTTTTGTTCGTACCCCTTCTTCTATAATATCAGTATCACGATACACTGTAGTCTCTGTAATAATATCATACACATATGTTAAATAATCTTTTTCATAGAAGTAGTTGATATATTCATGCTTTTTTTGTTCATCAAATCCTATAAAAAAAGATTTATCATTTATAATGCTCTGATTTTTATCCAGTACAACAAAATATCCATTAGAATATGGAATGAGCATGCGAAACATTTTCAATAGCTTTTCAGCCATTATGTCGATATCTTTAATCGTATAGATTTCCAATAAAATACTATTAATTGTATTCCACTCTGTTTCCTTAAGCATACTGAACCTCCACATTTCTAATATTTTAATTACAAAGTAAATTCGTTCAAAAAAGGACAAGGGAGTACTGCCAGAACTCCTTTGTCCTTTTTTTAATGCTCTATTTATATAGTTGTAACACATTCATCTATAAGATGTAAATAGATATCATTTGCAAATCTAATTCTTATTTCGTACTTTATTATTACGCATTGATAATAGACATCATAACAATATTATGAAACTCACGACCAAAAGGATAACAACGTAAAACCCCTTCCTTCTCATAACCGTTCTTTTCAAGCACACGAATAGAGGCAATATTTTCCACCATAACAAGACCTTGAATGCGTTTAAGTTTCAACTCATTTAATTATTCTTTCTTCTTATTGGTAACCAATACTCTACTTTATTATTATCGAAGTATACTTCCATTTCCGGTCCATTATCATGCTCATATAAATTATTATTCGGCAGCCATTCTTTCCAAGCATACATCTCACTTTCCAATAATGAATCAACGCCAGTACCATCACTTGAAAATATTGCCCATTCATATGGCTTAACTTTATATACTTCATATTTCCCCTGATTAGATACCTCATCAGTCTCTACCGCTATATAAAAATAAAAACTTCTGATATTAGGATCTTTTTCTGTGCATGATAGCCCTAGAATTGTACTTTTCGTACAACTGTTTTCTTTATTTTTGCTAAACTTCATTATTCTTTCTACTTCACCATGTTTGTAGCTTTTTTCCCAAAACTCTCCAAACACTTCATTATCAGTTCCTGGTATCCATGTCTTAATACCAATAATATTGAATGCTTCTTTGCTTTCTAAGCGCACTGTAACCATTTTATTCTCCTTCCATTTCCTAAATAATGATGAAACGCCAATATCGCGCGCTAACATTGGCATATGTCCCCTCAAGCTTCATATTATCATAGCTAATTGATAATCACCTAGCATTTGATGCACCAAAATTATCATGAACCACACATATAATCAATGGATCATTTCAGCCTGGACCCTTAACTCATAAAAATACTTAAGCCATACAGGTTGTTGTGGAATGGAAGCCTTTATTTCCTTTAAAGTTCGTTTACCCACTCTTCGATCGACTATTGCTAATAATCGAATAAGAGGATTTTCAGAAAATAAGCTTTCTCTGATATTGGAATTTAAGAATTCTTCAACAGCATTCTTTATAACCTATAACATTGGACTTATATTATCCGTAATCATGATGGCTATACGCGGATGTGTTGAGGTGTTAAATCTTGAAATATCCTCTATGATTGATTCTTCCATATCTGGTATCGCTGGAATAAGTCATATTATTATGACAATAGCTTATATTTTATTCTTCCTGATGTTGCTTAATAGAATCAATGATGCTGATAGTAAGAAATAGAATATAAATATGACTGATCCCCCTTTTATTGGACATCCAGTGAAAGGGGGATTTCATATTAGTCTGCACGTCATCATACAATGCATTATAATTAAAATATGATTATTCTGTTCAGTTTATCCACTTCTGATGGTATCTTCTCTATGATATAATCGATAAATGCTTTATTTATATTCAATGTTTCCATTATTTTGTTAGTATATATGAATGTGGTATTATTTCCTAATAGTCTTTCATAGTAATTGGTACTGATGGAATCTGCCAGGTGCATTATTCTTACCTCATCGACATTCCGATTCGCCAGCATAGGAGTATGATGAAATCCAACTATATCTAAGATCTCATCTGGTAACCCCCACTCTTTGCAGATCCAACTGCCAATCTCTGCGTGTGTTATTCCATCTAAAACTATTTTTTCTGCTATTAACTGATGAGTTCCTTTTAAGTGCATTTCATTAATTTCATCCAAATAATCTGGTAAGCAAATATCTAATACAGTAATACCAATATCATGTATTAACCCATATGTAAACATTTTATCTTTGTCAGATAATTTTGTTTCAGCAGATATCATATATGCCGCCATCGATGTAGCTAAGCAATGCTTCCAATATTTCTTATTATCAAAAATCTTTGTTCTTCCATTCTTATCTGGTATCAATAACCTTGTAACATATGCAATTATAATGAGAGCAGAATTCTTAGCCCCAAGATAATTTATAGCCTCTTTGATCGTTTGTATCTTTTTCTCAAGTTTCGAAATGTAATTCAATTCCCTGATGAGAACTGTCTCGAGCTCAGGAAAGCGAGAGAAATACTCAACACATAGGTTCAAGTCATAATCATTTGGCTTTGAAAACATATTCACTATTTCTCCAAAGTCTTTCGGTATTTGGGGCAAGTTTTCTGAAGCTTTAATCAGTTTTATTATGTTATGCTGATCCATAAATATCCCTCCCGGTATTTTTGCATATGCAACTTTTGTAAATTACTCATATTTATTATATACTACCTATTTTTACTAAGCAAATATAAATAATACTTTTGCCGCAAAAAGTACTTATCAGAAATAGATAACCGCATATTTACTTGGTATGGATATCAATATGTCAAAATAATATAGGGCTATTACATCCAGTTAAGCCTTCCTATAAAACGAATTTTCTCAGTACTTTTCTTGATTTCACCAATTTCATAACAACTATAGAATTTATTAACATGAACTTTCACCTGCTGTTTTGCCTCCTGTGGTACTACCAGAATAAATCCTACCCCCATATTAAAGGTTCGAAGCATTTCACTATCATTTATTTTACCCTGTGTCTTAATGTACTTAAATATCGGTAATATTTTTATCAGGTCTTTGTTTATCTCGGCGCATAATCCATCTGGGATTATTCTGAATAGATTTCCTTCTATTCCGCCCCCTGTAATATGTGCCATACCTCTGATACAGTCTTCTAAGAATAGTCCTTTGATTGCCTTATAATATGGTGTATGGGGCTTCATAATCTGTTCAATAAATGTGATATTATCGATTTTATCCAGTTTTACTTGTGGCATTTTCTCCATTAATAACCTTACAAGTGAATAACCATTGGTATGTAAACCATTTGAAGCAATGGCAAGCACTGCATCTCCCTGTTGGATGGAAGAACCATCAATCACCTTACTTTTATCTACGATTCCAGCAATGCTTGATGTTAATACATAGACACCCGCTCCTACAACTTGGGGTTGTATAGACGTCTCACCTCCCACAAGAGAACATTCATTTTCTCTACAAGCCTCAGAGATTCCTTTTACCAGTGATTTAATGGTATCTTTTTCTGCATTTCCACATACGATTGTATCCAATACAGCCAGAGGTTTCGCCCCCATAACTACAATATCATTTACTAAATGATTAATCATATCATGGCATATAGATTCCGTGTAGCCATACTCCATGGCTAGCTTTTGCTTTGATCCAGGCTCTTCTGATTTCAAAACAAGTACAGGTTCCTTTATATCGGGAAAAGCAATGTCATATAATGATGCAAATGGACCGAGTCCGTTCAGAACTCTGGAATCCTTAGAATTTATATACATAGACATCTCACTCTTAATAGTATCGGTATATGATATGTCAATGCCCGCCTTACTATAGGATAATTCATCCGCAGTCTTTTCGTTCCCAACCAGTATCTCATCTACGGTAACGCCCAATTCTATTGCCAAATCATATAATATATCTACATTAGGGTAGGCAGATCCATTCTCCCATTTAGAAATAGCCTGAAAGCTAATACCTAATTTATCTGCCAGCTGTTGCTGGGTTAGTCCCACTTCTTTTCTCTTTGTAGCTATATATTTTCCCACTTTTACACTATCCAGCATTCTTTCTACCTCCAGTTTTTCTTATATTAATGGTATCATTCAGGCAAAATAGATTTCAATAACCAGTTATTCGAGTTTGCGTATATAATTCAACCAATGGTAGAAAACAAAGAATAACAATAAACTTTTCTGGACTAAAACTACTGATTATTAATAAAATCTATAATAAGCTTATTCACTTCCTCATACTTTTCCTCATGAGGTAAATGGCTGGCTTCATCAATTATCATCAATTCTGAATTCTTAATTCTATTTGCATATTCGTATGCCATACTTACTGGCAGAACATTGTCCTGCTTTCCACAAATTATCAGTGTTGGTAGCTCCATAGTAGAAAGTTTTTTATCTGTTATGCTCCAATCGAGATTTCTTTGATAATTAACCTGTGCCCGGAGATTTTGTGCTCATCTATATTATTTCTAAAGGAATATAACCAAGCTGCACCACCATGTATTAATATCAAAGGTTCTCCTTCCCCTTTTTGAAGGTAATGAATTTTACATCCGTTGATATCAATAAAATCCGTTTTATTCTCTTTTAAATACTGTGACTCATAGTTATATTGTTTGCCTGGTGGAATTATGTAAGCACAGACAAGAACATCTAATGTAAAAAGCAAAAAGCATATAAAAATAATCAGAAACAGCCTTTTCTTACTTTTCATGGTAACCTCCATAGTATTCTAGTTCTATAATAATACATAATTTATATTTATTTGTAAATTAAAATCCAATAAATGATATCCACCTCTGACAGATTTTATCATATAGACATAAAATACTTGCATTTTGTGTTTAGCCCATAATCATGAGGAAGCGCAATACATCTTCACAGATTTTATAAAAAAAATTAGCTACAATTTAAGTTCTATTATACAATGTCGATTAGATCTTTTATCTATAGATGGTGGCGTCATATAGTCACCATATAAATTAGTCAAATAGTCTTTATATCCTTTCGGAGCCTTAAATAAATGTCCTTCAAATTCCAGTTCCTCAATTTGAGATATCCAGGTGAACCTTATTACTTCTTTTTTATATCCATATGACCCGCCAACAGCTACTACATACTCTGTCTGCTTCTTGTTATATCTTTTTGATATTGCTTCATATTTTTCTTTCAGTTCTTTGACCCCTAACCCTTTAACTTTTTTCTTTAACATAGTATAAATCAGTCCTTTTATTCCTTTAAATTTAAATGAGATTTGATATATGCATTGTTCTAGTATCAGGTGCTGATAAAACTTTAACCAATATTCCTGCATTAGTCTTAGCGCTTTATTATATGGAACATTATCAAATGGAAAAATATCAATAAATATTCCAGGATGGCACTTTACATCCTTGGCATTTTTTTCAATATACTTCGTTTTATTCTTTCTAATTTTTGCATATGGCAAGCCATACCCGGATGAAGTATACCAAGTCTCCAAATAATATATCTCTTTTAAGTCCTTTGCTGCCAATTTAATAAATCTATTGTAGTCGTTTCTGAGCATACCTATATCCAAGTCATCGTCCCAGGGTATAAAGCCCTTGTGTCTGACAGCTCCAAGTAGTGTTCCTGCTATCATAAAATATTTAATATTATATTTATCACATATTCTCTTTACTTCATTTGCGATCTCAAGCTGAACCTTATGTACGCTTTCTAATTGCAGATTATTCATAACTCATACCTAACCCACTTGCGTTCTTATTATTAAATTATGATTCATATTCTCCTCATGTGATAGCATCGTCACAGTGTCTTGGTTCAGCCATGTAGTCATATATAACATTCTGTAAATGAAAGCATATTCAATGTACCTAACGAATCTCCCAAATAATAATGAAAGCCTTGAGGCAGTACCTCAAGGCTTTCATTATTATTTGTAGGAGTGAGATCTTTTAGAAACCCACTTCCTTTATTGCTAACACAAGGTTTCTTCCATAGATTTCCGATCCAAGGGCATTGGGATGAAGATTATCCAGAAAATATTCTGGTAAATGAGGCACGAGCTTAAAGCCTTCCACTACCGTTATATTAGAATACTTTGAGCAAATCTCCTTCGTCTTTTGGCAGAACTTTACAAGTGTCTCAAATTCATCAGGGAAATCCCCTCTCCAGATTGGTGTGATGCAAAGTACCGGCTTGTCACCATATACTTCTGATAATCTTTCGTAATATTCCTCTATATCCTTCATACTTTCAGTTCCATATTGATTTGTTCCCAAAGAGATAATGATTTTATCCGGAGAATAACCTTCCATTTTTACAAGTACGTTTTTATCATAGATGTATCCGCCAATTCCCTGATTGATTATATCATAATTAAGTAGGCGGTTTGCCACGCTAACATAGGTATGTGCAGAACGTAATGGGCCATACCCCTGTGTTATGGAATCTCCCATCCACAAAACCTTCTCCTTCTTTTCCACAGGAAGCAGTTCCGCATCACTCTCACAATTACGTATCAGAATGGTTGCATCAGCCGGCAGATAAACTATGGCTTTCTTTTCCCCGGCAGGCATATCAAAGGATATTCTCCCCTCTTTCTGCATATCCTTTACGTAATATATTCGGGTTATCAATCCATCAATAGCAAGCTCAATGGAGTCCTCCGAACCCACCCAAATGAATTTATACTCGAAGGAGAATTTAGTTGCCGTTGTACGAAACTCTAATGTCTTGGCACTGGATGCATTACACCGATCATACCAGAAGTCACTACTTTCCTTAAAATACTGCATCTGCTGCTGTGTATACTGAAAGGACTGTAAATATCCGTCCTCAGTTTCACAAAAGCTATATGCTCCGTAATAAATCTTCTTCAGCTGTTCATTTGATAGTTTCATATAATATCCACCTTTCGTATTCTTTTATCACATATTTTCTCTTCTCTGTATCTATCTTAAATAAGAAATATTATCCTGAATAAAAGTTCCATTCTTCAACTCATCAAAGGCTTTGATTAGTTCTTCCTTAGAATTCATGACGATAGGACCACCCCAAGCCACTGGTTCGTCCAGACGTATGGAACTTATGAATAAAACCTGGGCTTTTTTATCTGTAGCCATAATCTCAACTTTGTCTCCGGAGGTAAGTTTTACCGCTGTCTTTTCCTTCACCAGTTCACCACTGATATAAGCGTCTCCTAATAAAGTAAATACCATGACAGAGCGCTCGCATTCCGTATTCATCATAACAGCTTCTTCGGGGTTGATTTGTAAATCGTAATAATTTAGTGGAAGATATTTGCTCATATAGCCTTTCCTTCCTTCGAACTCACCCGCTAGAAGTCTTAACTTACCCCAAGGAAAATCTATTTCCTGAATATCTGAGTTTTTGATACTGTGATAAGCTGGAGGAGCCATTTTATCCTTAGCAGGAAGATTCAGCCAGAGTTGTACACCAAGCAGGCGTTCGGCGGCCGGTAATTTTTCTTCATGCATAATACCTGAACCCGCTGTCATCCATTGGACCTCTCCATCACCAATGGTATCCTCATTACCTAAGCTATCCTTATGAGTCATATATCCTCGATATACATAACTGATCGTCTCAATCCCTCTGTGAGGATGCATGGGAAAGCCCGCTATATAATCATCCGGATTTGTACTGTCAAAGGAATCAAGCATTAAAATCGGATCATATACATCAACCGTTTGGTTTCCCAATACTCTGACCAGACTTACTCCGGCTCCGTCCTTTGTTCTATAACCACTTACCTGTTGACTGATTCTTCTTTCCATATGCTTAACCTCCTTAACAAAGAATATATTCCTCTAATAAGTGGATCTTACATCTATATTACAATTACTGTTGTAACCACATCAGCTAAAGAACTGTCCATATCTCGTTCTGCAGATAAATCGAAAACGGGAACCCCTTGTCGGTTAAAATGTACTCTGTGCATTGTTGAGCATCTTGTTCCGAAAGGTACTAATTCCACTTCTCCGTGATACATTATCATTATATTTCCATCATAATCTTTAAAAAACGAGTTATGTCCTGGTCCGTAGACCCCTTCGATCGAGTAATAAGACAATACCGGAGTACTGGCCTTATTCCATGCTTCAGCATCCAGGAAATTGCTACCACGGGGAATACTTAAGAGTCCAACCGTGTAGGTATATCCACAAGCAGCGCCACCGGAGTAAGTTATATACACCATATCATCGGTGATCAATGGGTAGGGGCCTTCATTATTAATCGTTCCCTGAATATTCTCCCATCCATATAAAGGTCTGGTTAGTAATACGGGTTCACTGGTAAGCACTGTCGGATTCTTCTCATCCACAGTGGCGATATAGATCATGGACCCTGTATCATAGGGTGTACCAATTCCATGTCGATAAGACCACAAAACGCATGAGACATCATCCGCCTTAAAATAGGTCATATCCAATGTGATACCCTCCTCTGCCAGATAGGTTCCATCCATTTTCTTAATACGAATCGGTTCCTCCCAGTCAGCAGGGTTAATGATGTTCCCTCCTTTTCTCAGCTTCATGATATGGCACTGAGGTCCCCATACTGCTCCACTCACTGCAAACAGAATATATAGTTCTCCTCCAATTAAATGAAATTCAGGTGCCCAAAACGTCTGTTCAAAGCCTTTATCCTTCTGAAGATCTAGAATAACAACCTCATGAAATCCAGGAGCAAATAAACCATCAATTGTATCTGATTCTCTTACATAAATACCAATATCATTTTTGTTGTCATTCGTAGCAATAAAATAATACTTCCCATTCCATGGTAATATAACAGGATCAGCATATCCTGTGGCTAAGGGGAACTTATATTTTCCCTGAACCACTTTTCCTTTCACTGTATAAGAGCCTGACACGGAAAAATCGATTCCTTCACTATTCCATATCACCCGCTTTGTAGTAGTTGATCCATCGGAATATATTGCGTTGGCATTCACCCCCGATAACTCCTCTCTAGATGTAACAGCTATTTGCTCAGGTACTCGAATTTCCGTATTATAAATTGGCGTCCAGCGTGAACGGAATGCTTCTCCAACAGATGACTCAACTTCAAGAATATTACCCGGAGTAATATCTGGAATCGATACCCTAGGCATCTCAAAAGAATCCGCTTCTATTCGTTCCGCTTCCGATATACTTGCAGGATTTGATAAGCAATCCAGTGTATTCCTGTACCAGAGTCCATCACTACCCTGCCACCTTATAACATATCTGCTTTCCGAATCACAATAATTACAGCTTACATATCTTACATAGATATCTTTTCTTAGATCAATCGGTCCAGCTTCTTGAAAAGTAATCAGATCACTGGAGGTCCATAGAAGAATATGGCCTTTAAACTCTTGGTCATCCTCTCCTTCTTTTGTTACCCGAATTGCAACAATTCCGAAGGAACCATTATGGCAACGGAATATATAGGGTTTCTTCAATCCTTTCTCATGAATGATATTTTGCTCATCTATTGTGGCTTTCGCAAAAAGAATACCATAATTGCGGTTTAATGGTTCAAAGTTTGCTTCTTCTGTATTGCAAAAAGCAAAATGGATACTGTTACTTAAGGATTCCGTATAATCATCCGATGGAATTCTTGTATAAACCAAAATCTTGCTCATCAACTGCTTCTCATTCATATCATTACCCATTCCTTTCAATTGTTTATCTACAATAAAAGTTGTTCGCTTCTCCAAATGCCTCTGCAATAACACCATTCAAAACCATTTTACCGTACTTAAGTAAATATTTCTATATGTTTATTGTTAATATTGTTATTCCTGGTGTATAGCACGAATATCTTATTAAATGCACTTCGGTTATTCTTTCGTCCAATCACTTTCTTCCCGTTCTTTTTATCTAATTATATGCATTCACAATTTTGCATATAAATTCCGCTGCATTCTCAATTAACGTAGCATCTACCAGGTCAATGGTATCTTTCGGACAATGTGTATAGGATAGGCATCCTTCAAATAAATCAGATGCAGAAAGTAAAATACATTTTGCTCCGCTATAAGCAAAAGCGGCATGATCGCCTGCGTACCAAGGCTGACCATTTACTATGTTCGTACAACTTCTCATTGTGTTTTCGAATTCCATCTGCTCATTCTCCGTCAAATTGAAAGATGCAACTGCTACTTTGGATCCTACATGTGCTACTGTGTCGATATTGACCAGAAGTGACACTTCTTTATTACTTTTCTGTATTTCTTCTAAATAGAAAAGTTCTCCCTGTGGGTCATAGTATTCTTCCGAATTAAACGGAACAATATCAATATTATACCTGTCGGTTTCAATTCCCTTTGCTGCATAAAGCATTGTCGCAACTCCAGATGCATTGTCAAGGGCACCATCCGTATTGTACTTGCTGTCCATGTGAGCACAAATCACGATTGTACCTTTAGGATTAGCAACCTTTCTAGATGCAATCAGCTGATATGCTGTAGTAATCTCATTTTTTGAAACTATAGATAGTTCCATCTCTTTATCTAATACTTTACCTTCTATTTCTAAGAAAATCTCTTTATCCAGGCTGGCTACAGGAATATGAAAATTCCCATCTTCAATTAGTGGAAATGGCCTTATACCACTCATACTTGTACCACCTGTTATGGCTATCATTGCACTTGGTTTTTTTGCTTCCAGACACTCAATAATTGCTTTATGATTCTCTGGATAGTAGAACGGGAAATTCTTGGGCTGTAATGGCTCTTGAGCTAATTCCTCTGTCAATAATAATATTTGGTTTTTACATTCCACCTTTTGAAGTTCATTTATATTTCTTGCAATAATTGCTGTTCCTGTTCCATGAAATTCCTCTGAAAAAGGGCTTACCTGTAATGCCAACTTCATTCCATCAATCATTAAATAGGAATCTTTTGATTCCCATACTTTACACTGAAAGGGTATCTTACTCGTCGCATATCCTATGCTTTTCAGGTATGCTTCTATGTACTCTGTAATCTCCTGGTTTTGATTAGTACCTACCGGCCTCGGTTTTGCAATTTTTTCTAATAACTCCATTTTTCGTTTCTCCTTTTCTTAACTGAATTTATTTTGATAATAGAATACTAGCAAATACCTTTCGGCAAATTCTCGACTTTTTTTATCTTTTTGAAGTTACAAAAAATATCTAAGCAAATATATCCTATATATTTCTCTTGGCAATAACTGGGCTGTGCTTTATAATGATACTATAATAATTTGTCATATAAACACAAATAATCATATTTATTGTAATTTATTCACGATAAAAATCTTTCATACATATTAGTTTAATACGAAGCAACGGATAACTATTGATACCATTGAGAACGATTAGACTGCGAGGGGTAGAATGTTAGGAAAAGGGAGAAGACTATTAAAAGTAGCTGTCATCGTTATAATTTTATTTCTTAGTGTACATTTATCACAGAAGATGTATGCAGAGGAAGAAAGTAACTCTATAAAAATACTTGTATTAAACTCATACTCTCAGGACTTTACATGGACGGATGAACAGACAGAAGGTATCAAGGATAAATTAGAGGATTACGATACTAATATTTCTCTTTTCGTAGAATATATGGACTGCAAAAATTATCCTACGAAAGAAAACCTTGATTATCTGTTCGACTATTATAAGTTTAAGTATCAAAATAAGAAAATAGATATCATAATAGCTACAGACGATGCTGCACTTCAATTTGCCTTGGAAAATAGAGCTAAGATTTTTTCAGATGCTCCCATTGTGTTTTGCGGAGTTAATCAGGAAGGTGTGGATACGATTACCAAAGGATATGATAGAGTTACTGGTGTGCTTGAAGTAATCGACCCTACGGAAACATTAAAGATTGCAAAAAATATTAATCCCTCATTAAAGACTATTTATATACTGTATGATAATTCAGATAGTGGTTTATCTACTGGAAATATTGTTGCTAATGCCATAAAAAAGTATGATTCTAATATAGAAATTATTGAGTGGAATAATTTAACGTATGAGGAAGTGATACGTGAGGCCAGCGAATTAAATGATAAAAACAGCATAATTATGATATGTACCTATTTTAGCGATGTAAATAATAAAATCATTAAAATGGATGATATAACCAGAGAGATCTCTGAGATAAGTAAAGTACCGCTATACTACTTATATGATTTCGGATTAAATAACGGAATTATTGGTGGTTCATTACAAAGTGGCAGACTACAGGGAGAAAATGCTGCAGCAATGGCAATTAGCATTATTGAAGGTAAAGATCCAAATAATATGCCTGTTTTCATCGCCGATACTACTCGAACCGTGTTTGATTATAATCAGATATTAAGGTTTGATATCCCTCTTAATGCTTTGCCTAAAAATAGTGAGCTAATTAATAAACCCTTTTCTTTTTATGAGACATATAAACCTTTAGTCTTAGGTGTAACTGCTGCATTTTTTGTCTTGCTTATATTTGCAAGTAGCTTGCTCTTCTATATCTATAAAATACAGAAAATGAAGCAAAAACTATCTGAGAGTCATGAAGAGCTAACGCAGCTTTATAAAGAGCTGTCTGCTTCTGATGAAGCAATGAAGCTTCAGTACGATGAAATAACAAAAATAAATGAGAAAATAAGACTAAGTGAAGAAAAACTGACATACCTCGCTTACCACGATTCCATTACCGGACTACCGAATAAACTCTCTCTGTACGAACACGCTAAGTATATTTTTGAAGCAGAGAACAAAAAAGCAGGTTTATTATTCATTGATATAGATAATTTTAAATATGTCAATGATACCTTAGGACATGCTTTTGGTGATAAATTAATTGTTAATGTAAGTGATCGATTAACAGCTTTACTAAAAGAAAACTGCTCTTTATATCGATTAAGCGGAGACGAATTTATCATTATATTAAATAATATTGATAACAAAAAGCAGGCGGAAGAATATGCTTCCTTTCTGCTTACGAATTTTTTAAAGGATTTTGATAGTTTAGGCAGTAATCTTCATGTTAGCCTAAGTATAGGTATCGCTTTGTACCCGGATCATAGTAATGAATTAGAACAGTTATTAAAGTATGCTGATATCGCTATGTACCATGTTAAGGAAGCCGGAAGAAAAAATTATATGGTATATGATCAAACGATGAACGAAGCATTTACTGAAAGGGTAGCGATAGAGAAACATTTACAGAATGCATTTGATAATAATGAATTTCAAGTTTATTATCAACCACAATTGGATATTAGAACGAATAAAATTAGTGGATTTGAAGCATTACTTCGATGGAATAGTCCTGTTCTAGGCTCTGTATCTCCATTAAAATTCATCAAAGTAGCGGAAGATACACATTTTATAATTCCATTAGGAAAATTAGTCTTGCAAAATGCATGTGATTTTTTAAAACGATTAAAGGAAAACGGGTATTCAGACTTGACCGTATCCGTTAATATATCAATACTTCAGCTTCTACAGGCAGACTTCATTGACTTCGTCAATGAAACCTTGAGTATATATCAAATAGAGCCAGAACTTCTTGAATTAGAAATTACGGAATCAATATTAATAGAATCATTCGAAATTGTTACACCAAGGTTGCAAATTTTACGTGATAACAAGGTCAAAATAGCATTGGATGATTTTGGTAAAGGATATTCCTCATTAAGTTATCTAAAGCAGTTACCGATTACCACATTGAAAGTAGACAAGACCTTTATTGATTATATTGTTGGTCAAAATGAAGATGATTTTGTCGGACATATCATTTCAATCGGAAAAAACATGGGAATGTGTGTTATCGCAGAAGGTGTGGAGCATCAAAATCAACTTGATTATTTAATTCGACATGATTGTGATAAAATTCAGGGATTTTTATTTAGCAGACCGATTCCGGAGAATAAGATATATGAACTGCTTGATAGTCAGGTACCACCATATTGCCAATAAATCTGAATAGATCGAAATGATTAATACAGAGTGTATGAACGAGTACCTCGTAGACTGTCACCCTCAAGTATACAATGAAAAAGAACGAAACTGCCCGATCTAATCTATCGGGCAGTTTCATATTTGCATAGCATAAACGCAACTACGATATTTATTAACTCTATGTCTTAATTTATATGCCTAATAACCAAGTAGCAATTGAGAAATAGATAATAAGAACTACAGCATCAACAATAGTAGTTATCAATGGGCTTGCCATAATTGCAGGATCGATTCTTAGTTTTTTAGCCATAATTGGTAATATCCCACCTACAACTTTTGCAAATAAAACTGTAAAAAACAAGGTGATAGTTACAGTAACAGATATTAACAATTCTGTCTTTTCAAAACAAAATAATCTAATAAAATTAACAGAAGATAAAACTAAGCCAACAAGGAAGCCTACTTTGATCTCCTTCCAAAGAACTTTTAAAACATCCTTTAGATTTATATCCCCTAATGCTAATCCTCTTATTATGAGGGCTGATGATTGAGAGCCCGCATTTCCACCTGTGTCCATGAGCATTGGAATAAATGATGTAAGTACCAAAACCGACTGTAATACATTATCATATTTTCTAATAATTCTTCCAGTAATAGTTGCAGAAATCATTAAGATTAAGAGCCAGATTATCCTATGCTTTGCTAATACCAGTGA
Source organism: Variimorphobacter saccharofermentans (assembly GCF_014174405.1). Lineage (GTDB taxonomy): Bacteria > Bacillota > Clostridia > Lachnospirales > Lachnospiraceae > Mobilitalea > Mobilitalea saccharofermentans. Next base: position 2,403,164 of record NZ_JACEGA010000001.1, read on the forward strand.
ACTAGTTTTCAAGTATTCTTTTTCTGAAGGCTGTATTGCAGCCATCTTCTGAAAATCTTCAGTATTTTCCTGATCTATAATATCTATAATGTCATCTATTGTCACTATTCCAACTAATCTGCATTCCTGATCAACTACTGGCATTGACAGGAAGTCATATTTTTTAAATAACGATGCAATTTTTTCCTGATCATCATAAGTGTTTATATATACAACATCTCTTTCCATTATGTCCTTCAATATTATTGAATCTTCACTTAATATTAATTTTCTTATTGATATGACTCCTTCAAGCTTTCTTTTGTTATCAATAACATAACAAGTATTAATTGTTTCCTTGTCTACCCCTGTTTCCTTGATATGCTGTATTGCTTGTCTTACACTCATTTCCTTTTTCAGATCAACAAACTCTATTGTCATTATACTGCCAGCTGAATCTTCAGGATAATTTAAAAATTGATTGATTAGTTTCCTTGTTTCTTCATCAGTGTTTTTAATAACCTTCTTAACTATGTTTGACGGCATTTCTTCTAAAAAGTCAATTGTATCATCAAAAAATAGTTCATCCAGAATATTCTTAATTTCTTTATCTGTAATATACTCAATAATGAATTTTTGCAGTTCATTAGGTATATAAGAAAAAACACCTGATGCAATCTCTTTAGGCAGTATCCTAAATACTATTATAAGTTTCTGATGATCTAACTCTTCAAAAAGTTGTGCAATATCAACTACATTCATGTGTACAATTTTTTCTCTTACATCGGCATATTTACCCTGCTCAATAAGATTAAGAATCAATTCTTTCATTGTATAGTCCTCCTTTAATAATGCCACTCTATCCAATCGGTAGTTATGGCATTTGGTTCATTATTTTTTTTATTTATATATCTTGGTAAAGGTTCAGAATCCATAACTACCACCTCCAATTCTTTTGTAAATCTATGCTTATTAAAATAAGGATATTAGAGAAAAGCATAAAGGCCAAAGGTACTATAAATAATATATACCTTCTATAATCAATATTGAGTTAATTAATATTTGATAGGGGAAATAACACGAATATTACATTTAGAGAAATGCATAAAATGAGAACAAGAAAGTAGTTCTTAACATATCCTTACTAGAGAAGGATATCGTATGCCAGTTCTATATTCACATTATTAAATGCATTATTCTCCATAGTTCATTACTACTATCTGATTCCATTCTTCTTACCTCCGAATATTTATATATTTCCAAAGCAACCTTCCAATATGAACTTGACAAAATCCTTTAAATAACTCATTTATTCAAGTTATGAATTTGAAAGAATTTCAAATTCATTCTACATTGTATACATATAAATGTCAATCAATTTAGTCCTTGTTAGCAGTTATACCTATTGCTTACTTGTTTAATGATATTTTAAAAGGCTCTTCTAGCTATCGTATAGGTTTATATTAATTTATATAGTCGTCTATATCTTGCTAATGATTTTTACTATCATGCTAATTCAGCGTTACATTTAGGCTATATATTCAAACTAACGTAAAACAATTTTTTGTAAATACGGGCGATACTTATCCAAGTCCGCCGAAGAAAAAGGCTTCCCATGTGAAGGATATATGACCCTGGCTTTCGCTTTAATCATTATATCCCATGAATTGCAATAATCATCCAGATTTTCAATCCATATTATATTCCGATTTACACTTGGGAAACCATTCATTGCTGCATCTCCACAGAATAACTCACCATCTTCAGATAAAAGGCCAATGGAATCTGATGTATGACCCGGAAGTGCCAGTATTTTTAAAGGGATATCCTGTTCCATTAACGGTTGAGTGGTACCATCCCAAATAGTTGCCTGCTTAGACACATCTATCGCTGGAAACTCATGCTTCCCTTTGCCAACAAGACGCATACTTTCTACAAAGACTTTTGCCAATACCCCGGAGCAACCTCCTATCCGTTGATTATGACCGCTCAATAGCCTTTCCACGAAATGAGTATGAACAATCAACTGTGCATCCGTTGCATTCATTAATTCTCCGAGAAAACCCGCATGATCATCATGAGCATGAGTTAAAAAGATATAATTTATGTCTGAAATGTCAATTGAATGAGCAGCAAGTCCATTGACAAATCTTCTAAAACCTCCAGGATACCCGGTATCAATAGCAAGCCATCCTTTTGGCGTCAGTAAAAGATAATTATTTGCTATCCTATTTCCAATATTAATCATTTTCAATATTTACACGTCCTTTTCGTTAACAGATGTATGTATGACATGAAGTATTATTTTGCCATACTTTACCATAAGTATACTGTTAGAGAACTTTATTATCATTAACATAGGTTAATAATTATTCTTTTTCTGATCTTTAATTCTGGCTTACATAATGTCACTGTCGCTACAATGTAAACTTATTAAAGCAAGAAACCTGAAGGACATGCACTACTACTTGTCCTCCAGATTTCTGTGTTTTGATAAATACTATTACAGGATGCTACGGATCCAACCAGTCACTCCTTCTGGCAGCCTCTCATCATATGCCCGTCCGTCATCGAATATCAGATTTGAGTGTACTGCATTTACAATACAGTGCTGCCCCATTTCGACACCAAAATTGATTGATGCAACTCCTCCATCTGAATTTCTAACCCACTCTGGGAAATAGCATATACAGTTTTCCATCTTTTGAAGTTCTTCTTCCACACATGAAAGAAATTCATCAAACGGAACAAGTTCATCTCTTCTGCCATGGGTCAGAAGTAACTTGACTTTTTTGGATTTTAATAGATCAATTTCATCTTTATTTGGCGCATAGCTTGCTCCCATAGGTACAAATCCGTCATATTCGTCCGGTGATTTCATAAGAAGTTCCCAAATAAATGATCCTCCTCTGGAATTACCAAAAATGATAGTCTTTGATATATTTTTTATCTCTGACTTTATCTTCCCAATCAAATTCATACATGGTGTAATATAGTCATCACACCATCCACCTTCCATATTACCTTCTGGCATTCTCTTCTCATTTGCGACTGGAATGAGGATGTAAGCACCTCCCCCCATGCTTTCCTGATAAGCTTCGGAAGCATACAACTCGCCACCACAATAGTTTATGCAGAGTTCCCCAACCAGTGAATTACCTGCTCCGTGGAAAAACACCAGCAATGGATACTGTTTTGACGCATCCTTTCCATTCTTCACCGGGTCATACAAATAATAAGTAATATCTCCTACCGTATCACATGGAAAAACATATTTCTCGTATAGAGAAAAATACTTTCCCGGAGTATAAGATGGTGAATTACTTATAAAATCCCCCGGTGCCATTTCATCCTGCCACGGAGCTTTCACATTATCCTCTTTTTTCTCTTCCTGAATCATTGAATCCTTATTTTCTGCCATTCTATCTCCTCCAATCAAGATAAATACTCATTCGATATTATATAAATGATACCATAGAATTCATATCTATGAAAGCATGTGTGTAAGAGTTTGAATAAATATAAACTCAAATATTGGGGAACCGTATTATGAAAGGAGGTAACATTGTGAAAAAAAATATTGTAGGATTATTAATAATTTTACTATGCTTCTTTGCATCATGTAGAACAGAAGAACCAATTCTTCCAGAAGAGCCTGCTCTTCCCCAAGTATCTACTCTTCCTGAAGATATTACAGAAATCCCCCCCCTACAGAAATCGTTACACCAAAGGTATCCGCCGATGAGGAGAAGTTTTTACAGCTATTTGAGGAATGTTATAAAAAATATGAAAAGGAAGGACTCGGTGTGGGTTTTTCCTATGGAGAGCTTCGAGATATTTATTATAAGCACCATGACAATGAAGTGATTAAGAATTTATTTTTCTTTATCAGAGCTTGTAACTATTATTATGTAGCAGATATCTTAGAGGATGAGAGTTCCAGAAAGTCAGGAAAAAAAGAAGCCGCAAAAATAGACCCTAATTATGATGGTCCCTATGCAAAAGAGGTAGTTACCTTTGCAAAAAATCTGCTTGGAGACTCCTATTCTGAGTTATCAAAAATAGCTATTAAAGAAGAGGAGAATTATTGGAACTTAACCATAGAAGAAAAAAAGGATATTGTAGAATATATAGATGATAATTACCTGGATATAAACTATAATGTACTCTGTCAAGAAATTGCTGATAAATACGGGATTTCAGAAGAACATGTTGCTTTAATAGAAATTGATGTTGATGAATTCTATACTCTAGAAGAAGAAAATAAGGATGATTATAAAGATTATTATAAAGATGATAATAAATTAGATGATATAACAGATAATGATTATACTTCACCCTATATTGATTATGACGCCACTTTAGAATATGGTTCCGGTTCTGTTGTAATAGCCAATAGTAAAAATGATTTGGATAATTTCTTAAAATCTGTTGATCAAGGTCATACAGCTGCCATCGAAAATATGGTTAACAAGGGACTGATCGCGTATGTCTCCAGAGGTACTAAAGTAGCGATTATGGAAGAAAAGATTACTGTTACTAAAGTTCTTATACTAGAAGGTCTATATGAGGGCGTGGAAGCCTGGACCATAAGAGAAGCTGTAAAAGAAAAATAAGTATCAATAAATAATAAAAATAATAATTACTTAACGATACGAATGCTCCCTTCAAGGTATACAAGTGAGATAAACACTCGATACATTAAAGGGAGCACATGATATAGGTCACCTCTTAACACAGGGTAAAAATGTGTTATTTGATGAAGGGCTATTATATAAATTATGAGCGCCATAGATCATGGCGCTCACATACATACATTTTAGATTACTTTGTACATAAACAGAACATGCTCTCCGTCACAGAAACCGTTTTTATGATAAAAACCTGGCGCTTGCGAATAACGATTCGTAGTTAAAGTAAATCCAGCTAATCCTCTTTCTTTTATGTAGCCTTCAACTGTATTCAAAAGAGCGGTTCCATATCCATTTCCTTGCTGCTCAGGTGATACAAACATCTCCTCAACAAATATTTCGTTGTTGTTCCACCATGTTTTTTCACGGCAAAGTATCGCACCTTTTACTTCATTATCAATTAGCAAAGTAAAGCCAATAAAGTTTTTAAAATCGATAATTTCTTTGAGATATTCCTTTGCTTTCTCAAAAGACCAAAAGCATTCCCATGTTTCATTATTGTAGACCGACATGAGTATTCTTGCACATGACTCTAAGTCCGATTCCTCAAATTTTCTTATCATATTAACCTCCACTTTTTAGGAGAGCAAGATTTTTGCTCCCTCCCGTTTAAATAAATAACTATTTTTTCATAACACATCTTCATTTCTTTTTAATACTTATAATGCTAACGCACCATAAATATTAATTTAAAATGATAGCCCACCATTCAGAAATCTCATGAACAGCAGGCTTATCATCTTCTTTATTGCTTCTTTATAATCGGTATCCAAAGCTCCGCTTTTTTATTATCATATTTTTCAATGACTGGACGCCCTGGTGCTTGTTCATATCCAGATGTCGGAAACCAGTTCACATATAGATCATTGTAACATTTAACTATTACAGAACGATCTCCATCAAGTGGAATAGTTACAATAACCCATGTTGTTAACGGTACGTCTAATATTATAAACTGTTCACTTACTCCCGTATCCGGCATTTCCCATCCATACATGAAGTATTTGTTCCCTGCTTCGTCCCAGAAATGAATAGCATGAAGTAAGTGTATATTTGAAACATCCCACTCACCTTTTGCTACCATTTCCCGTGCTTTACCTGGAAATCCAGCTGCAATATTCGTTGCATCATGGCTGCCATTTTCAATTACTCTGTCTGCATGTTCGGCAAACTTTTTAGGATCCCAATCGTCTATCGGAACAGCATCCATTCCAAACAATTTAAAGGACGGTGTTTCAACTATTTGATATTGCATCGCTTCACCCCCGTTTAGAATAAATTGAAAAGAGATCGGCGGGTATGCCATGAGTGGAACGCGATTTGCGCGCACTTTTGACGGCGTCACACCATGCATCAACTGAAAAGCGCGAGTGAAAGAGGAATGTGTTTCATAACCATACTTCAATGCGATATCTGTAATCTTCGTATCAGAATTCTGAAGCTCAAAGGCAGCTAATGTTAACCTTCTTCTGCGGATGTATTCAGATAATGGAATACCAATTAGAGAGGAAAACATCCTTTGGAAATGATATGATGAGCATTTCGTTTTTTTAGCCGCTGTATTCAAATCAATATCACCGGCCAGATTTTCTTCGATGTATTCAATCGCACTTTCAAAATCAGATGCAAATGACATATTAGCATCTCCTTTCAACTTGGAGTATAGCAAATAAAGACTTAATTTGCTGTTCATTTCATGCCCCATTTTGTATAATGGATAAAGCTCATGAATGAAATCAATCCCGTCCAAGGTCATAAGAACGCCTCTACATCAGATATAAACCCTAATACCTTCCGCCCCATAATTAAATTCTCTATAATTGCTCTATCCAAAATATTAGCTTATTTAAACTCTTGTTTTACTCCCTAGTTTCTAAAAACATACCTGCATTATACCAAAAATGAGTATTTTTCTTATCCTCCACAATATATATCTCACACTCATTTCCCAATTCTTCTGCTTTTCTATAAAAAAATTCAGCACATGAGAAATCAATCAATCCATCATGTTAACTCTGTATGAGTAGCATAGGAATATTACTACTATCAATAAGCGAACATGGTTCTCCTTGAGTTCTGTCATAATCTTTTTCAAACCATATATTGTCTTAGAATTTCACCAACATATATATCTGCTTCATATGGATAAGAATAATTACAATAATTGGCTACTATATTCGCAGTTTCACTAAATAACTCATAAGTCGATATTAACGCAGAAATCATATCCTCATTGTCATAATGAGAAAAGCATAAATTTGCCCTGTTCAATTGAATTTTTCATTTAGTTCACTTTAGTGAAAGAAAATGAAGCTATAATAATACAACTAAAATTCATTAATTTTTGATGACATCGCTGCTTCGAGAAAAGTCTTTGGAGCTTTAGCAAACCGCAATTTTTCATAATCTTTTTGTAGCATATATTTCTTTAGAATAGGCATACATTCAGCAAAATCATTTTGTCTATATCCTATGATTGGGTCAGTTAAAATTTCAAAACCAAAATCGGAATATAATTTTATTGCACGAAAGCTGGATGGCTGTGTATGGAGGTAAACGGGATAATCCATCTCTTTAATATCATTCATAACAAAAGAAAGTAATGCTCTCCCAATACCTAATCCCTCAAGGCTTTTAACAACTTTAAACCAGTGTATGGTAGTTATTTTATCATAAGCTTTCCATGCAAAACATGTTCCGATAGGAGTATCATTTTTATCACAAACGTATAAACACTTATCAAAAAACAAGCTTTCCTTATCTTTATAGACATCCTCGAAATATTTAGTCATAAAGTATTCATATTCTTTTGCGGTTTCCCTGTCATCAAAGGGCATCCCTTTCCAAATACCTAATTCCTTTCTTCTACATGCTCTAATATGATACTCATCAGTTAATTTTGATAGGGCACTGGTATTAATTTTTTTGCACATCATAAATAAATTTTTATCCGGAATTTCATTTTCCATAGCCTTCACCTTAATTAGAATTTATTATTATAAGTTTCACTATTTGTAACAAACACGAATCACTTTCTTAAATACATACTACTTGCGTGTTACTGATGCTAGCTATTACTGTTTGCATAGAATAGAAAACTACAGTTAAGAAGATACCTCCGGCCAATGAGTTTCCATCTATATATGAGCCCGGTAGTAATAATATATAATTAATTATAACTGGTAGAAACAATGCTACTACTGAAACAAAAATTATTCTCCATACAGATTTTATACTCTTTATATACCGCTCGCTCCCTCAGAATTTATACTAATCCATTTTACAGCATCTACCAATTATTTTCAATCATATCTATAAAAAGGCTTCAATCCAATCATTATTAAATACAGAAAGTCTTGAAGCCCATGATTTCAAGCCATGTAAGGCATATTTATTTATCTTTTCGTGTTAGAGTAGAACAGTGGGGTTACCACCGTCCCCTCATCTAACCGTACGTGCGGTTTTCCCGCATACGGCTTTCCGATATTCTTCTTCCTTCAGCATTCAGCCGCACATACTTGCTAGTCCTGCCTGTTTTGTCAATTCTCTGACATTTGCTGCATTTCCTAGCCTATAATTGCGTTGTTTCTTCCGATTGTACCACCGAGTAAACTTGAAACTGATATACTTATCTATCTTCCATAACCATGGTCTGGTAAATCTTCTGGTATAATAGTGTCTCATACCAATAATTTTAGGATTGAGTAGCTTCACCATCTCTTCCATACTTAACAGCAGCTTGCTTGGACTGGCAAACACCTCTTTTATGTTAGCCCTCATTTTCTTCATAGCCTTCTTAGACGGTATCTGTTGTAGCGTCCAATACAACTGCCAGTTTTTATTTCTAAAACGCTGAAATCTATTATTGAAGCCAAGAAAATCAAAACTGTCCTTTCCGAAATACATATCAACTAGCCTTGTCTTCTCACTATGTAGTGTTAATTCCAGCTTTTCCATTATCCACTTCACAGCGCGAAAGGTTTCTTCTGCATGAGATAACCTCTTGCACAATATCACAAAATCATCTGCATAACGCACTAATTCCCCCAGATGTCCAAAGGCTTTATTCCTATACACATCAAAATAATTCAGATATATGTTGGATAACAGTGGAGAAATAACTCCTCCCTGCGGTGCTCCCAGTGTACTTTCACTGTACCTACCGTTTTCCAATACTCCCGCTTTTAAGCAGCCTTTTATCAGCTTTAACACTCTACGGTCAGTTATTCTTTGTCTGACCAACAAAAGTAGCTTATCATGATTGATGCTACCAAAATAATCTTTTATGTCAGCATCTATTACCCATAGTGCACCACCTTTGTCGGAAACTTCAAATATCTTGTCCATTGCTTGTTTAGCACTTCGTTTCGGTCTAAATCCATACGAACAGGGTTGAAAATCTGCTTCAAACACCGGCTCTATCACTATCTTTGCCGCCATCTGTACTATTCTGTCCTTAATCGTAGGTATCCCCAATGCTCTTTTCTACCATCCGGTTTTGGAATAATAACTTCGTTAGATAGGCTTACACCGGTACTTCCCAGTCCTCAATTCTTCCGCTATTTCGCCCAGCAGTTTTTCTTCGCCGTACGTTTTCACATCATCAATGCTGACTTTGTCAATACCGCCTGTTCCACCATTCTGTTTACCCGTTTCCATGCTTCTTTTAAGATATCATTACGGTATATCTTGTCATACAACGCATAGAACCTTCTCTTTCGGTCAGCTTTGGCTGTAAGGTATAGTCCGTTTTGAAAGTCTCGTACTTTTTCATGGGTTTTATAGCTTTATTGGTAATCACCGGTACCTATCTCCTTTACAGACTTGAATAAAGTTGTGCCCCTTCCCTATGCACAGTTTTGTTGTCAGTACAATCCTTGGTACTATGAGCACTTCTGACCGCCTCTTTGCAGAAAGCAACTTCGCTTTTGCTAATATGCTTCCTCTTTACAATTTCCTGTGCAAAGTAGGCTCTCTCCAGTTCCAGCAAATACTTTCCTGACGTGTCGTTACCTCTACACCGCAGGGTTCTTAGGTATTGCATTTAGGGTTCTTCATACCGTCTGCTGTCTTCGCTGTTGATGTCGCAGCTCGACTCCCTGTTGTTCCCTTTCGGGAATGTAAATAACGGTTCGGCAGTATTCACTTTATGTTACAACCTGCCAGTTTGCCTGCTCCATTCGGAACATTCCATAACGCTTCAACGCATAGATTACTCCATACGCTGGTTACTGACTAAGTGGCTGCCCTACCTTTACCACTGCAGGACTTTCACCTGCTAGCATTTGCCAGCTTAGCTGGACGCACACATCAAAACCACTGTCTCCACATGGATCGAGTTGATGGAATTGATGTCTGTGGGGCATTTTTTATAGCATCTGTACGTGGGAACATGTCAATGGTTTTTCGGTCATTTTTGAGAAAGCACTGTTCGTGGGAACATATCAATAATTAAAATGTGAATCAGATAAAATATCTAAATCACAAATCCACCATTAGGGCTAATTATTTGTCCCGTAATAAAATCTGCCTTGCTTGATGCAAGAAACAAAACCACTTCGGCTATATCTCTAGGTGTACCTAATATCCCTAATGGTGTGTCGCTTTTTAATTTTTCTATTATCGATGTGTTTAAATGTGTAATCATATCCGTTTTAATAATACCTGGAGCAACACAATTTACCTGAATATTTGAGGGACCCACTTCTTTTGCTAATGCTTTGGTAAATTCGATAACAGCGGCCTTGGACGCAGAATAGTGTACTTCACACGAGGAACCTGTTAATCCCCATATTGACGAAATATTTATTATTTTTCCCCGCTTATTATTTATCATCTTTGGTAATACAGCTTGGCAGCAATTAAACATCCCTTTAATATTAACATTAAACATCCAATCCCAATCATCCTCAGATATATCAGTAAATAGTTTTTGTTGTGCAACTCCGGCATTATTTACTAGAACATCAATATCGCCGAAACGATTATATATTATATTCATCATACTATCGACCTGAATTCTGTTACTTACATCCCCCTGTACTTTAATAACACTATATCCTTCATCACGCAGATGAAGATACAATTTTTCTGCCTCTTCTTCACTTTTGAAATAATTAATTGCAACATTATAATCATTAGCGGCAAAGAGCTTTGCTATTTCCCTTCCAATTCCTCTTGAAGCTCCTGTAATTAAAACAGTTTTATTCATAGATAATCCTTTTCCCCTCCCGTACTATAACACTGCAAATTATGCTCTGTTTTACCATTAGGCATATCTTATCCAAAGATACTAAACTATCAAGTGCCATTGACTATAATACAATTATAGCATATAATTATAGAAAAAAACTATGGCAAGGTGATGCTATGACACTCCAACAACTAAAATATATTATTAAAATCGTCGAATGTGGTTCAATTACCGAAGCCGCCAAACAACTATTTATTACACAGCCTAGTCTTTCAGCGGCTGTTAAAGATCTTGAAAAAGAACTTGGGATAGAAATATTTTACCGCACAGCAAAAGGGATTTCTTTGTCAGATGATGGCGCTGAATTTCTCTCTTATGCACGACAGATCATAGAACAAACGGAACTTATGGAACAGCGATATATGGGAAAGAAACCTTCGAAAAAACTTTGCTCAATATCTACCCAACATTATGCTTTTGCTGTCAACGCATTTGTTGAATTGCTTTTGGATTTGGATATTGATGAATATGAATTTACCCTTCGTGAGACAAGAACGTACGAAATTATTGAAGATGTGAAAAATCTACGAAGTGAGCTCGGAATTATATATTTAAGTAATTTTAATGAGAAAGTCCTTAATAAAATACTAAAGGAGAACCATTTGGTATTTAATCTTCTTTTTGAAGCTGATCCTCACGTTTTTATCAGCTCGAAGCATCCTCTCGCCAAGAATGAAACAGTTACTCTGGAAGACTTAAATAATTACCCGTTTCTTGCTTTCGAACAAGGAACCTATAATTCTTTTTATTTTTCAGAAGAACTCCTTAGTACTATTCCCAGAAAGAAAACAATTTATGTCAGCGACCGTGCCACTCTTTTCAACTTACTGATAGGGTTAAACGGATACACCATCTGCTCAGGTGTTTTGAGCAGGGATCTCAACGGGAATAATATTATTTCCGTGCCACTTATAACAGATGAACGAATGCGTATTGGCTGGATTGCAAACGAAAAGACTCATCTCAGTCCATTGGCCATTGAGTATATTTCAAAATTAAAAAAGTGGATTTGCGAATATGGATATAGTATAGAGTCAATATAAATGCCTCTGCTTCCAATTAAGCAGAGGCATCATTCATGCAACAAGCAACGTATTTATTGCTTCATATATTCTATGAGCAATGTATGGATTGTTCATTGTGTATAGGTGTATTCCATCGACTCCCTGTGCTATCAAATCAATTATCTGGTCAACAGCATAGGCAATTCCAGCATCTCTTAAGGCTTCCGGATTGTTCTCATATCTATTCATAATAGCGAGGAATTTTTTAGGGAGGTTTACTCTGCAAAGGGCAACTATTCTTTCAATCTGCTTCTTGTTCACAACAGGCATAATACCCGCCTCAATAGGAATGTTGATACCTGCAATAGCAGCCCGTTCCATGAATGAATAGAAATAATTATTATCAAAGAACAACTGTGTTATCAGTTGATTTGCGCCTGCATCCACTTTGCGTTTTAGATTGCGGATATCATCAATTATTGAAGGACTTTCAAAATGGCCTTCCGGATAACAAGCTGCTATTATATTAAAATCTCCATGTTCTTTTATAAATGAAATCAAGTCGCTAGCAAATTTAAAATCATTCTTCGGACTAAAACTAGGATTAACATCCCCTCTCAGTGCGAGAATATTTTCAATTCCAGCAGTTCTTAAGTCTTCCAGCATTTTTAGCACTTCACCTTTTGTATGGTTTATGGAAGGAAGATGGGCAACACTTTCGATACCATAATTATTTTTAATGGCAGAGGCTATTTTAAATGTATCGGTGTTGCTCTCGCTTCCTCCTGCACTATATGTCACGCTAATAAAATCTGGGTTAAGGCCTTTCAACTTTTCAATCGTATCATAAATTATACTGACAGAGTCTATTCTTCTAGGAGGAAATACTTCAAATGAAAAAACCTTTTTCATTTGAAATAATTCACATATTTTCATACTGACAAACTCCTTCTAATTTCTTTTGCTGCAATAACCAAATTTTCAAGACTGGCAACAGTTTCTGTTTTTCCCCTTGTTTTAAGCCCGCAGTCAGGATTAACCCACAGCTTCTCCTTAGGTATTTTTTCAAGCATTTTAATCAGTGCTTTCTTAATTTCCTGAATGCCAGGAATTCTTGGTGAATGGATATCATAAACACCAGGTCCTACTTGCGTCTTAAATCCACATTCACTTAGTGTGTCAACGATACTCAAATCTGAACGTGCTGCTTCAAAAGTAATTACATCTGCGTCCATATTCTCGATATCCTTTATAATATCCGCGAATTCACTGTAACACATATGAGTGTGTATTTGTGTTTCAGGTTTTACGCCGCTATGAACAAGCCTGAAAGCAGGGATTGCCCAATCAAGATATTCGCTGTGCCAATCGCTTTTTCTCAGAGGCAGTTTTTCCCTAAGAGCAGCTTCGTCAATTTGAATAATTTTTATCCCGTTTGCTTCAAGCTCAAGAACTTCATCCTTAATAGCAAGAGCAATCTGGAATGCACAATCCTTCAATGAAATGTCTTCCCGGGGAAAGGACCAGTTTAAAATTGTTACCGGACCGGTTAGCATCCCTTTTACGCATTTTGATGTAAGTGACTGTGCATACAAAGAATAATCAACAGTTATTGGTTTTGAGCGGGAAATATCGCCCCATATTATGGGAGGTTTCACACATCTTGTACCATAAGACTGTACCCACCCCTTTTCCGTGATCAAAAACCCATCAAGGTTTTCACCAAAATACTCAACCATGTCGTTTCGTTCAAATTCCCCATGAACCAGCACGTCAAGACCTATTTTTTCTTGCAAGGCAATCCATTCAGCAATTTTTCCTTTGATAAACGTTACATATTGTTCAAATGTAATCTTCCCTTTTTTATAATTGGAACGGTTCTCTTTCACTTCTGCTGTCTGTGGAAGCGAACCAATTGTAGTTGTGGGAAGTAGTGGTAAATTGAATACTGCTTTTTGGATTTTTTCGCGTTCTCCAGAATCAGGATACCGGATAAAATCATCTTTTGATAGCCCGGAAACAGCTGACTGAACAGCTGTATTTTCACAATTCCTTGGTAAATTAAAAAGCTTTTGATTATCAACATATTCCTCCGTTGAAGCAGGATCGCTGCATGATAGTATTTTTTTCAGTTCTGACAATTCCGTTAACTTTTCCTCAACAAAAGCAAGATGTTTTTTATACTCCTGAAAAAGGCTGCTCTCATTTTTTAGAGTATATGGGACATGAATAAGAGAACAAGATGTACTTAATACAATCTCATTGCAGTATTCACCCAATTCTCTGATCAAATTCACAGTATTAGAATAGTTGTTTCTCCAAATGTTCTTTCCATTGACAACGCCTGCAAAAAGCGTTTTATTCTCCGAAAATCCGAAACTCTTCACAAGTTCCAATGTCTTTTTTCCTTCGACAAAATCAAGACCGATTCCGTCAAACGGCATAGTAACAACTTTATTATAACAATCTCTTATATCACCAAAATAAGTTTGCAAAAGCACCTTCGTATTTTTCTTTTCTGAAAGAATTCTCTCGTAAATTTTGCTAAAAAGAACTATATCCTCTTCAGATAAATCCATACAAAGAGCTGGCTCGTCAAACTGAACCCACCCGGCACCCAAAACACTAAATTTATTCAGAATATCTGAATATGCACGAGCAATATCAGCTATAGAATCCTCAACCGTTCTTTTACCTGTAAATTTAACAAGCTTTAAAAAGGTGAAAGCTCCAATAATAGCACTCTTTGTTTCAATTCCGCAATTTTTTGCTTCCACATACTCATCAAATGGCTTTGACCCTACAAGTAAAACTTCGGTATCGTCATCAATTTCAGGCACTATATAATGGTAATTTGTATTAAACCATTTTTTCATGGGCAAAGCCTTTACATCACCCTTATCTCCCTGATAGCCTCTCGCCATAGCAAAATACTCGTCTAAGGCATCCAATTTGAGTTGTCTGTATCGATTTGGGACGATATTCAATAAAACAGCAGTATCCAATAGATTATCATAAAATGAGAAATCATTTGAAGTTATAAAATCAATTCCGTTGTTTTTTTGAACTTTCCAATTTTCTTCTCTCAACTTAGAGGCTATAGCCTGCAGTTCTTCTTTCGTCAGTTCTTTTTTTAAATATTTCTCTACCGCAAATTTTAACTCTCTTAAAGTTCCAATTCTTGGGTAACCTATAACAGATGTTTTCATAACTCTCTTCCTTTCATCTTAGTCTACTTAAAAAATACTATCACAAAAATCGTAGTCATAAGTAATATCTAATATTTATTCTTAGTCATAGTTTACAACTATGGATGCACATTAATTTCTAACCCAGACTTGAACTCCACCACTAACCTGTCATCATATACCGTTGCTTTTTCAACTAGTTTTCTAACCAGTTTATCATCGAACTCCGTAATATCACCGGTTTGCGTGTTAAGAAAGTCCGTCATCTCAGCTATCCGATCCCGCTTATCTTGACGGAGAGCGTTTCTTGAAAGGGTTTCTTGCTTTAAATCCCGTAGTCGGTAAATCTCATTGACAATATTATTGTATTCTTCCTTTAAATTTGCTTTTTGGATCAACTCGGTTTGGAGTTCTTCCAGCCTTTTATCAATATCTGCTGTACTCTCATCCAAATCCTCGCTTAATACGGTTTCAATATTCTTTTTCAGTATAGCCAGAAAAGAGTTTTTTCCGCTGACCGCTACATTGATGGCCTCTACAATTTTCTCTTTAAGCGTATCTTCAAGTATAGTGGAAGCGGTACAAAACAAACCGGTGTTTTCCAATCTGCTGACGCATCTCCATACGATTGATTTCTTTCCTCGGTTATTCCAATGAACCCTGCGGAATATTTCATGACAGTTGCCGCAAAAGACCATCTGTGATAAAGGATGCTTGTTGCTATAGTTTCTTTTCTTTCCATTCTTACTTATATGCACACATTGGTGCTAGAATATAAATGGTACAAGTTAGACATGGAAATTCCTTAACATAGAAGTATAATAGAATAAATGGAGGAATGAACATGGCTATACAGTACACAGAGGAATTCAAAATCAATGCAGTAAAATACTGGAATGATCATCAGGATTTAGGCATCGGAAAGTGCGCAAAGAACTTAGGAATCAGTAAAAGTGCTCTTTCTAATTGGGGGAAAGCCTATACAATTAATGACGGCACGATCCCTACAAGAGGGCGTGGTAATTTCGAAAGCGACGATGCTAAGGAAATAGCTAGACTACGTAAAGAGTTACGTGATACTCAAGATGCACTTGATATATTAAAAAAAGCAATCGGCATACTGGGAAAATGACCGAAGCTCTGTTTCTGGAAGCTGCTATAAAAGAAGAGCAGCTTCTAGAGCAGGGAAAACGCCGGCTGAATGTCTCTGGTGTGCTGAAAATATTAGGCGTTTCAAGAAGCGGATATCTGAGCTGGAAAAAACGGCTTCCATCTAAAAGAGAGAAAAGAAAACGTATCATTAAAGAGCGGATTATCGATATCTATAAGGACTCCCATCAAAATTATGGTGCGCCAAAGATAACCGAATGTTTAAGGAAAGAAGGAGAAATTATTGCTGAAAAAACCGTAGGTAATTACATGCGTGAGCTTGGAATAAAAGCGCAGTACGTAAAACCTTATACAGTGACAACAATAAATTCAGATTTCAGCAATGAGTTAAAAAATATACTAGAGGAGCAATTTAATCCCCAAAAACCGGATGCTGTTTGGTGTTCAGATATTACATATATTTGGACATATGAAGGCTTTGTATATCTTACTAGTATCATGGATCTATATTCTCGAAAAATAATTGCTTGGACCTTGAGCAATACACTGGAAGCCAGATGGGTAATTGAGACAGTAAATAAGGCTAAAAAAGCGAGAAATGTAAGTGCCCCGTTAATCTTACATAGTGATCGAGGTATACAGTATGTAAGCACCGAATATATAAAAGCAACAATAGGCATATGCCGAAGTTACTCTAAAAAGGCATATCCGTGGGATAATGCGTGCATAGAAGCCTTTCATGCATTAATAAAAAGAGAATGGTTGAATCGATTTAAGATATACGATTATAACCAAGCATATCGTCTGGTATTCCAGTATATTGATACCTTTTACAATACAATTAGAATACACAGCCATTGTGGATATCTTTCACCTAATGAATACGAATCCAGTTACTGGGATAAACTGAATAAAATGGAACGAAAGGAAGCAAGATATGAAGCATGTTAATAGAAAAGTTCACGTTTAACTTGTACTTTTTCTTGACATAGTACCAGTTTTCATGCAGGTGCAGGAAGAGCTTATCCGCCGCCGTATTGTGCACACAAGCCCAAACGGAAAGACCAGAACTTTCAGCAGCAACCACGTGTTTGCTCAAATAATTATCTGCGGCAAATGCGGTGAGGTTTTTCGCAGGGTACATTGGAACAACAGAGGTAAAAAGTCCATCGTCTGGCGCTGTGTCAGCCGGTTAGAAAACACCGGCCTATTCTGCGATGCCCGCACGGTACTGGAGAGCACCATCGAGCAAGTGCTAGTCACCGCCATTAATCAGACGCTTTGCGACAAAGACTCTTTCCTCACAACTCTACGGGATAACATCGCCACCGTCATAAATCGTGAAAGCGACAAGCCCTTAGCGGATATCGATAAGCGGCTGGAGGAGTTGCAAACGGAACTTCTAAAATTGGCCACTTCCAATGCGGATTATGAAAAGGTTGGCGATGAGATTCACAGCCTGCGCGATCAGAAGCAAAAGCTGCAGGTTGAAAATGCCAACCGTGATGAACTTAAAAAGCGCATTGCTGATATGAGCACATTCCTAAAGAAACAACCCACCGCTCTCACCGAATATGATGAGCAACTTGTCCGACGGCTGATTGAAAAGGTCACCATCTATGAGGACAAATTCACTGTAGAGTTTAAGTCTGGGTTGATGGTGGATGTAAATGAGTAAGCCCCAAAACGAGCAAGGCACTCTACGGAATAAACGTAGGGTGCCATGTTTTGTTTCGAAAATCAAACGCTATCGGGAAATATTGAACTAAGTTTGTGCAGCATATCGTGTTTTTTTATTTCCTGAACTGGACTATCTCTCCGGTTTTTTCTTGACTGATGATTTTGCCATTGCTATCAAAAGCATACTTATATACATAGCTTACCCCTCCTATGGAGAAAGAATTTGTCATGGGTGAAAAGAAAGAATCGGTTATGCTTTCGACATTCCACAAAAGACTACCTTCTTCACTGATTGATAGTTTTGCACCGAATGAACCTTTTACAGTATAGAATGTTTGCGGAATTCCACTTGCAGGATCGCAAACAAGCAGTGCGGCAGTGAAATTGTTTCGCATAAGTTCTGTCAGTTCAGCGTTCGGGATGTCCAAGACCGTACGATTGTATATTTCGTTTAGAACACGTGCTATATCATACCTGCCTCCTGCGTTGCTTTGTTCGGGATCGAGTTTAGGAACAGAGTTAGCACTGAGATAAATATTGCCATTGTATTCTATCATGTCGGTAATAAAATACAGATCTTTATCTGATGTATACGTAAACGAATCCTCTGCAGTACCGTCTGCTGCAATCTTCATTAGCAAATCGCCGGTATTTGAATGATTTAACTGAACGAGGAAACCGTCGCCAAGCTTTGCAGTCGCTCGAATACCATAATTTCCTACTTCGGTTTTTGTGAACCCTATGGAATTTCCGTCCATATCAAGTTTTGTGAAACAGAGATATTTCAAGTCGCCACGGCTGAAAACCGCAAGAGAATTTTCGCTGTAAACAACGGATGAAACGTATTCACTTTTAAAACCGTTTGAAGTTGTTTTATCCCATATAAGTTTTCCGTCTTTGCTTATCATCGCTATACGGCCATATGTCGTATTCGCCGATGACCACGAAGGCGTTGAGCCGAAAACTATGACGAAATCATCACTTTCGAGGTATCCTTCATGCACCATATTAGGAATGTCAACGCTCCAGGCTACTTTCCCGTCAACAGATTTTGTGAAAATGACTTTATCATATACGTCAAACTTAAGCTCATTGTCATATTTCAATACGTAATCAAATTGATATAAAGCACCTTTGGCATTGGGGTTGTGGTTAAAAAGTTTCTTGCTGCTGTTACGGTAATTCCAAAGATTTTCCAAATCTTCTGGGGTTGGATTATCTTGAAAAATCTCATATCCGCCGACACTCTTTTGTAAAACTTCAGCAGTTTTTCCGTACGAAAACGAGTTTGTGGTTATATCGCGGTAAATGCTCTTAATCTCTCCTCTTGAAAGCCCTTCTGTGGTTAAACTGTATTCATTAAAGAAAGAGATTGCTGCTTTGTATTCTTTAGCCTCCGCATATATGGTTAACCCGGAAACAGTGCTAATAAGCAGTACAAGACAGGCGGCAACTGCTACCCACTTGCTGCGCAAAAACCTGCTTGTGCTTTTTTTAGGTTTATAGTTCGTTGCTTCCTCAACAATGTCAGAATCAATATTTGATATTATCGAGTACATTTTTTCGCCCTTCATATAGAAATGCCCTCCTTTTCAAGGTAATCATGTAAATTGTTCCTGAGCCTCAGCATCATTGAAGCCAATTTGCTATAACTTATACCGAATTCTTTTGCTAATGTGTTCAGCGGTTGACCATGCCAATATCTGCGCACAAACAACACACGCTTCTCCGTATCCAAGCTACGTAACCAACAATTCAAAGCTTCTCCAATCTCATTATCACTCGATGCAACCGTCATGTCGGGTATTTCGGACATACATTCTTCGAGTTCGCTGAGCAGCATTGTCAATCCACTATATCGTTTCTGTGCTCTGCTTTTACGAAAATAATCAATAGAGATACAACGCACAATTCGACCAAGATATGCAGATAATGATGTCGGTCTATCCGGCGGGATTTGATTCCACGCAGCAAGATATGTATCGTTAAGACATTCTTCGCAATCTTCATTATTGCCAAGTACATTCATTGCAATAGTTTTTAAATAGGGATTGTACTTCTGCCGTGTTTCATTCAATGCGTTTTCAGATCTCGACCAGAAAAGCTCTATAATCTGCTTGTCATCCATATAACTCTCCTTCCCCATGTTTTAAGGCCTTCACTAGTATAGTCGTAAAACATGTACTGAATATTGCATGAATTTTTGATTTTCGTAAAATAAATCAGCCAGAATGAACCAATCCTGGCTAACTACAAAATGATAATAATATCACCTTTTGGTTTATATCCATAATTTACATTGTTGCCATAATGTAACATGTTGATAACTCTGCATCCAACCTGACCACACAACCTCAAAAACTTCCGAAAAAACATCTAACCTGACCACTCACGACCCCTGACATCTAACCCGACCACTCGCGGGGCTATGACATCTAACCTGACCACTTGACTAACAAAAACCGCTCTTATGGACTTGTTCCCGCGAAGCAAAAAAATCTCATTTTTGTTTGATGGATTTTACACCCATATGTGCTAAAAGCCTTGATATATAAGCCTTTCTCACATACTCACTCTTTTACCCTCGATAGAGTAGAGCAGTGGGATTGCCACCGCCCCCTCATCAAACCGTACGTGCGGTTTTCCCGCATACGGCTTTCCGATATTCTTCTTCCTTCAGCATTCAGCCGCAAATACTTGCTAGTCCTGCCTGCAAGGTTAGTTCTCTAACCTTTGACGCATTTCCCAGCCTGTAGTTACGTTGTTTCTTCCGATTGTACCACCGAGTAAATTTAAAATTGATGTACTTCTCTATCTTCCATAACCATGGTCTTGTAAAACGCCTGGCATAGTAATTTCTCATGCCTATAATTTTAGGATTGAGCAGTTTCACCATTTCTTCCATGCTCAACAGCAGTTTGCTCGGATTCGTAAACACCTCTTTGATGTTGGCTCTCATTTTCTTCATAGCCTTTAGGGATGGAACTTGCTGTAATGTCCAATACCACTTCCAGCTTTTGTTTCTGAATCGCTGAAATCTATTGTTGAAGCCAAGAAAATCGAAGCTGTCTTTTCCGAAATACATATCAACAAGCTTCGTTTTCTCGCCATGCAACGTTAGTTCCAGCTTATCCATAATCCATTTCACCGCTTTTAGGGCTTCTTCTGCCTGTACTTTCCGTTTGCATAATATCACAAAATCATCTGCGTATCGTACCTGCTCGCCCAAGTGCCTAAATCTTTTATTCCAGACTACATCAAAATAATTTAGATATATGTTGGATAGAAGCGGTGATATAACTCCTCCCTGTGGTGCTCCAAGTGTACTATCACTATATTGTCCGGCTTCAAGCACTCCTGCTTTCAGCCAGCCTTTAATAAGCTTCAGCACCTTGCGGTCAGTTATCCTCTGCTCTACCAGTAAAAGCAGTTTATCATGGCTTATACTGCCGAAATAATCTTTTATGTCGGCATCAATTACCCATAAAGCACCGCCTTTATCAGCCACTTCGAATATCCTATCCATTGCCTGTAGTGCACTTCGCTTTGGTCGGAATCCATATGAACAAGGCTGAAAATCAGCTTCAAATACCGGCTCAATAACTATCTTTGCCGCCATCTGTACTATTCTGTCCTTAATCGTAGGTATTCCTAATGCTCTTTTCCTGCCATCTGCTTTTGGAATATAGGTTCGCCTGACAGGCTTGCACCGATATTTCTCTGTTCGCAATTCCTCCGCTATTTCGTCCAGCAGTTTTTCTTCGCCGTACGCTTTCACATCAATGATGCTGACTTTATCGATACCGCCTGCCCCACCATTTCTTTTTACCCGTTTCCATGCTTCCTCCAAAATATCCTTGCGGTATATCTTGTCATACATCGCATAGTACTTTCTCTTTCGGTCAGCTTTGGCTGTAAGGTATAGTCTGTTCTGGATGTTTCGTACTTTTTCATGGGTGTTAATAGCTTTATCAGCAATCACCAGCACCTACCTCCTCTACAGACTTGAATAAAGTTGTGCCCCTTTCCTATATGCAGTTTTGTTGTCTGCATAATCTCTGGTACTATGGGCACTTCTGACTGCCTCTTTGCAGGACTGCAATTTCACTTTCGTTTATATGCGTCCTCTTTACAGTTTCCTGTGCAAAGTAGGCTCTCTCCAGTTCTGACAAATACTTTCCTAACGTGTCGTTACCTCTACACCGCAGGGTTCTTCGGTATTGCATTTAGGGTTCTTCATACCTTCTGCTGTCTTCGCTGTTGATGTCTCAGCTCGACTCCCTGTTGTTCCCTTTCGGGAATGTGAATAACGGTGCGGCAGTATTCACTTTATGTTACGACCCGTCAGTTTGTCTGCTCTTTATTAAGCATTCCGTAACGCTTCAACGCATGAATTACTCCATACGCTGGTTACTGACTAAGTGGCTGCCCTACCTTTACCACTACAGGACTTTCACCTGTTAGCATTTGCCAGCTTTGCTGGACGCACACATCAATGTCACGCACTCAATGTGTTCCGTCCAAGGAAACATATCTACAGGAATTGCTTTATTTGCCTTATATCCCTTCTTCGCTAAATATTGCATATCTCTCTCCAACGTAACCGGATTACATGAAATGTATACCACCTTCGTAGGTTTTAGCATTGCCAAAGCATCCATGAATTGCTCCGTACTTCCACTTCTCGGAGGATCCATGAATACTACGTCCGCTGTTGCATTAAGTCCTGCCATTTGAGTCATGAAGGCACTGGCATCGTTATTATAAAATTCTATATTATGGGTTTCATTTCGCTTTGCATTAATTTTTGCGTCGCGGACAGCATCCTTATTAAGCTCGACTCCGATTACCTTAGAGGCATGATCCGATGCAATCAAGCCAATTGTTCCAATACCACAATAAGCATCAATTACCGTTTCTTTTCCTGTGAGTCCTGCTAGTTCTATCGCTTTCTTGTAAAGAACTTCTGTCTGTAAAGGATTTATCTGATAAAAGGATTTTGGAGATATTCGAAATACCTTTTCACATAGGCTGTCCTCAATATATCCCTTCCCAAAGATTACATGTTCCTTCTCTCCAAGAACCATACTGGTTTTCTTATCATTTACATTGATAACAATGGTTGTAATCTCTGGATGTTCTTTACGTAGTGCTTTTACAAAGTTATTCTTTGATGGTAATATGGGCGAAGACAGCACCAATACAACCATGATCTCACCACTTCGAAAACCTGTACGTATTAACACATGTCGCAATAGGCCAAATCCGGTGTCTTCATCATATGTTCTAATTTTAAAGGACTTTAACATTCCCCTTATCGTATTAATGATTTCATCCGCTTTTTTGTTATGGATTAAGCAACGCTCAATGGGAATGACACGATGTGTTCCTTCTTCATACACACCGGATATCGGATTTCCTTTTTTATCATGGTCAAATACTACATGAACCTTATTGCGATAATATTGAGGCTCTTCCATTCCGATGATTGGTTCCACTTTGCAATATTTTGCAATCAGTTTCTCCACTGTTTTTTGCTTCTCCTGCAAATGAATGTCATAACTTTGTTGAAGTATATTGCAACCACCACATTCCCGTAAATACGGACATACGGATTTATTATCATTTATATTTATTCTTCCAATATTTCCGTTGTTTTTCTTACTACCTATGTTCTTACTAAATGTCTTATTACTACTTGTATTATTACTACTTGCCTTATTGATACTTGTACTATTGATACTTGTACTATTGTTGCTTGCCCTATTGCTACTAGTCTTACTGCTGATTATAATATTGCTACCTGTCATATTACTACTTGTATTATCGCTGCTTGCCTTATTATTTCTTGAATTATACTTTCTAGTATTAATATCCTTACTACCATTACGGCTTGTACTATTATGTTTATTACTTCTTTTCTTATCTCCTTTGTTGCTCTCACTCATAGTGATTATACTCCTTCTCCGTTAAATTCCGGTATAAAGCTTTCCGAAGCTGTCTCTCCCTCTTGGATAAATCCTTGTTCCACCCCGAGCTCAATCGCATAATCCACTAGTTCCTCATACTCAGCTTCTTCAATCCTGCGATTAAGTTCCGGATACTGCTCCAGTCCTGACATTGGTGTATACTGGTTCATAATACTAATGTATATTTTATGCCTATAGGTTTGATATAAGTACTTCACTAAGTTCTTGGAATCCTGTAAATAGCCTGGCAGGGTAAGATGTCTGACGATTACTCCCTTCGTCATAATACCCCGTTCGTTAAATATCGGAGTCCCCACTTGACGAACCATTTCACCTATTGCTTCTGAAGCATATGAAAAATAATTCTCCGCATTGGAATACTTCTTACTAATCTGTCCTGACTGATACTTTAAGTCTGGAAGGTAGATATCCACATAACCTTGAAGAAGTCTTATCGTTTCAACTCTTTCATACCCGCTGGTATTATATACGATAGGAAGGTCAAGACCTTTTCGCTTTGCCATATCAATTGCCTGGATAATCTGTGGCACATAATGGCTGGGAGTTACGAGATTAATGTTATTGGCCCCTTTCTCCTGAAGCTCAATAAATATATCTGACATCCGCTCTATAGTAATCTTCCTGCCCGCTAAGCCTTTTGCTATATTATGGTTTTGACAATATACACATCCTAAGGAACAGCCGGAAAAGAATACGGTACCAGAGCCTTCCTCTCCAGATATACAGGGTTCTTCCCAGAAGTGTAGAGCTGCCCGGGCTACCATCATTTCATCCGTTGATCTGCATACTCCGACTTGTCCCTGACTTCGATCTACACCACACTCTCTGGGGCAAAGAGTACATTCCTTCATTAATAAATCTATATCCATAATAATTCCCTTAATAATTCCCTTAATAATTCCCTTAATAATTCCCTTAATAATTCTCTTAATCATTCTCTTAATCATTCATTACTCACTATATTAAGCTTTCTACATTGTACTCTAATTATTTTTAAAATACAATTGCTAAGTGACATATGATATTAAGCTATTTCTTAATAGATATACGATTACTCACCGTAAGAAACCCTCCATATATAAATGGAGGCTACGGAACCATAGGGTGAATATCTTTGCCTATACTCCATAAACTGCTCTTTTGTAAGCTCCTCAAGTTCATGAAGCATCATCAGTCCTCGCCGGATCGCGATATCACCATAACTCATAATATCGGGACGCTCCATTGAGTTTAATAGCAGCTGTTCCGCTGTCCATACTCCGATTCCATCCAATGAGGATAATCGTTTTATAACCTCTTCATCCGGCAAATGGTACAGGATCTCCAGATCAAATTCACCATTTGCGATGACTCTTGCTGTTGACTTGATATATTCTGCTTTCTTCGACTGCATACCGCATCGCTGAATTTCCTCCGTAGGTATTTCGTTAATATAGGACGGCGTTATCTCCATAAAACGTTCCTGCATTCTTGCCCAGATCGTCTTAGCTGCTTTTAACGAAATTTGCTGTCCGATGATCGCATAGATCAAGGCAGGAAACAGTTCCGGTATTATGACACGATCAATCTTTCCAATCCGATCTATGGCTTCTCCTAGTTTGCGATCTACACTTCTTAGATAATTCATTTCTTTCTCACCATATTCAAATATTTTTGTAGGAACCCTTGCCATCTTTATTTACCTCATTTTAAAATCTTATCCATATTCTTCGAATAAACGGCATAAAAAATACACATCGGTTATGCAAAGAATAAGTGCATTATCTACCGATGTGTTTTCATGAGATAGCATATTATCACGCGTCCAACAAAAGAAAGAACGCTCCGTTATCATACTTAATAAATCCGTTACTATATCACTATGAGTTCCATTATTTTATCTTAATGAACTCCATTACTTCATTTAATGGACTACATTATTTTATCTTAATGAACTCCATTATTTCTTTTAATGGACTCCGTTATTTTATCTTAATGAATTTACGTGTAATGTTCACTGCTAATTTATAGAATACCCCTTCCATCTCCTTTTTCACCGTCTTAAGCTCCTTCCGAATCTCAATTTTCTGCGGACAATGCTTCTCACATTTTCCACATTCGGTACAAAGCGAGGCAAATGCAGGCTTTTTTGAAACGACTCCAAGGGTTTGCATATATTTAAAACGGCTGTTCTTATCCTTAAGCAGATATTTATTATTATAAGCTGCAAAACACCCCGGAATATTCACTCCGGACGGACAGGGCATACAATAGCCACATGCAGTACATGGAATCTTAGTACGTTCCTGCATGATGGTTTTCACACGTTCAAACACCTGAAGTTCTTCATCGGATAAAGAATTGGCCTCAGCATCACTCGCTATACGAATATTCTCTGCCAGCTGTTCCTCATCACTCATACCGGATAGAATTACATTTACCTCAGGGTGATTCCATATCCAGCGTAATGCCCATTCTGCCGGTGTACGTTTATTATCATATTTACGAAATTCTGCCAGAACCTCGTCAGGCAGGTTCGTTACCAGCTTTCCTCCCCGCAACGGTTCCATAACAATTACCGGAATTCCCAGTGAATGCGCCAACTGAAGTCCGGACTTCGTTGCCTGCTTATTCTCATCCAGGTAATTATATTGTATCTGGCAGAAGTCCCAGGGATATGCTTCTATCAACTCAACAAAATCCGCTTTACCACCATGAAAGGAAAAGCCAAGATTCTTTATAATTCCATTTCTTTTCAATTCCTCCAACCAACTGATCACTCCAATCGAGACCATCCGATCAAAGGTTGTCTTATCAGGCAGCATATGAAGCAGATAATAATCAATATAATCCGTCTGCAGTTTTCTAAGCTGTGTTCCAAAGATTTTCTTTGCTCCCTCCAGCTTACTTACCATGAAGGGTGGAAGCTTTGTTGCAATCTTAACTTTCTCCCGATATCCGCCTGACAAAGCTTCTCCCAGTAAGGATTCACTTTTTCCATTATGATAGAAATACGCTGTATCAAAATAATTAACACCCTTATCGATTGAATCCCGTATCATCGCAATGGATCTCTCTTCATCGATCGATGAACCCTTCATCGGAAAACGCATACATCCAAATCCCAATATCGATAATGAATCTCCGTTTTTCTCATTTCTTCTGGTTAACATAGTCCCCCTCCAGTCTTGTATTACCCGTGAGTTTGATTACAAATCGCGGCATAGCTCCTCCACACTTTCCTTCGTGGTTGCCCACGAAGTAACCAGTCGGATCACGTTGTGATCTTCATCAATCTCATCCATTACTATAAATTGATATTTCTCTGATAGCTGAGTTATTTTCTCCTTTGACAGAATCGGGAACAATTGATTGGAACAAGGTGGCATATAGAAGGAATAGCCTTTCGTAATGAGAGTATCCGCTATTTTCTCAGCCCTTTGGTTTGCATATTGTCCTAATTCATAGAAGAGTCGATCCTGAAATAGTGCTTCAAATTGCATTCCGATCACAAACCCTTTTGCCATCATCGCACCGCGCTGTTTCATCAGATATCGGAAATCCTCCTTCAGATCCTGATTGCATATTACCAGTGCCTCTCCAAGAAGTGCTCCGTTTTTCGTTCCTCCGATATAAAATACGTCGGTAAGTTCAGCGATATCATTTAGTTCCATGTCATTTTCCCTGGAGGTCAGGGCCGAAGCGAGACGTGCACCGTCCATATATAGAAGCAATTCATTCTTTCTACATATATCATGAAGAGCATTCAACTCAGCTTTCGTATAAACCGTACCCACCTCTGTAGTGTCAGAGATATATACCATCTTAGGTTGAACCATATGCTCATCCGTATGATAATCTAATGCCTGCCGGACTGCATCCGGGGTTAGCTTACCGTCCTTCACAGGAATTCCAATCACCTTATGGCCAGTAGCTTCAATCGCTCCTGTTTCATGAACATTGATATGACCAGTAGCCGCTGCTATCACACACTGATGCGGACGTAAGAAAGAAGAAATCACCAGGAGATTGGTCTGAGTCCCTCCTGGGATAAAATGTATATCTACATCCTTATTCTGAAGATGCTCCTTAATATATTCTCTTGCTTTTTCACTATGAATATCTTCTCCATAGCCTGCATTCTGCTCACAATTTGCTTCCATTAACATCTTCATAATTCTTGGATGTGCGCACTCACTGTAGTCGTTCATAAAGCTGATCATGTTGTAGTTCCCTGCTTTCTTAATTGTTGTTTCTTTCTCTTATGGATAATAATCCGAATAAGCTTCCACTAAGCCCGAGTCCCAGACTAACAGTTGTGATAGTCCAGATCAACGTATCTTTTAATGGACGAATGCCCGGAAGGGGAAGAAATGGTATCATATCCTTAATCTTATAATATCCTGTATTTAGTATGAATATCAAAGCAAATAACGCACAGCTTCCACCAATCGCCGTCAGCAAAGTACCCGTTAGAATAAAAGGGAAACCGATAAAGCTATCCGGTGCGCCAAGCAGACGTAGAGTATTGATTTGCTCTCTATTTTGGTAAATTCCCTGACGAATCATGTGGGATATCATGATGAACGTGGTGATTGCTACTGCCATAATCACCAGCGACCCGATGAGCTTTAGTCCGTCCATAATTCCCTTCAACTGTTCCAATACCGCTCGATTATCTCGGACATACTCTATTCCCTCCAGGCTCTTTACATCAATAATTACCTGATCCATCCGTTCCAGATCGATTCGTACCTCCAGAAACGCCTCAAAGGGATTCTCCTCGAACAAGGTTAGAATTTCGGCTTCCTCACCCAGCATTTCTTCCATCTGAGTCCGTGCTTTTGTTTCATCT
Source organism: Variimorphobacter saccharofermentans (assembly GCF_014174405.1). Lineage (GTDB taxonomy): Bacteria > Bacillota > Clostridia > Lachnospirales > Lachnospiraceae > Mobilitalea > Mobilitalea saccharofermentans. The sequence goes on from NZ_JACEGA010000001.1 coordinate 2,431,893, forward strand.
ATGTAGTGAGCATCCTTAACTCCTTCCATACCCTTAACCGTTTTTATCAATTCGTCCACCTTGGTGATATCCATACTATCATCAAAGTATACACTAATTTCCGCCTCATCCTGAAGCAATGATATTATTTTATCTCCCATTGCCCAGCCGGTCAAAACCAATCCAAACAGAAATAAGATTAGTCCGGTTCCGATTACGGAGATCAGGTTGGAAAACCAGTTAAATCGGATTGTCCTTTTGGCTTCCGATAAAAAATAGCCAAAATTATAGATCAGTATTTTCATTTTGCTCTCCCCTTTGCTCCACCGTAATGTTTCCGTTATTCACCCGTATATAGGTTGCCTCCGCTTGTCCTTCTATCAAATGTGTAGCATGTGAGGTAATGATTACTGTTGTATCCTTATCTCGAAAGGAGGTAAGCAACTCCAGTATCTTCAAAGCATTGGCATGATCCAGATTACCGGTTGGTTCGTCTGCAATAATCAGTCTTGGCTTTCTTGCAACTGCACGCGCAATTGCCACTCTTTGAATCTCACCCCAGGATAAATGCTCCACCTTTGCTTTGATTTTGTGCTCCAGTCCAACACGAATCAAGGCATTTGTAGCACTCTCCCTCATTTTCTTCGGTGAAACACCTAGAAATCGCATTCCCATCATTACATTCTCTATGGCACTTCTTCCATCAATGAGCTTGAATTCCTGAAAGACCGGACCATAGGCTTTACGAAGCCTTCGAATCCTTCTTGCATTTCCTTTTCGGATGTTCACTCCGAAGACCTCCAGGGTACCACTTGTAGGTGTTTCCACACCCATCAGTAGCTTTAGCAAGCTGGTCTTCCCTGATCCACTGGGACCTGTAATATACACCAGTTCTCCAGGTTTGATTTGCAAATTCACATCGTTCAGTGCTTTCGTTCCATCTCGATATGCTAAGGATACTCCATTTAACTGTATCATCTTTCTCCTCATTTCTGCGCCGTTATCGCCATAACTTTTACCAATATCATACTCAATGACACTCTATTACCATTGAATTTCTAACGAGAAATTCAATTGTCCCATGGTACTTTCCACATCTGTTACTGTGAAGTCAAAGTTCATATCCTCTGCAATTTCATGAAAATCAAGTATCAGAGGACCCTTTTGGAAAAGCTCCTGAATGGATGACTCCTCCAAAGGGAAATCATAAAACAAAGCCTCTTCCACCTCATACCTCACGGAGCTTTCTCCCTCCAAGATAAAATCACCTACTAGGACCAGATGATTTTCCGGAACCTCAATGATAACCTGATTTTCCTCGAAACGAACCTTGGTATGGGAAAGCAATGCTTCCTTCTGTAGAAGCTCATTGAATCGATCTTCCTTAATTGAACCTGTCATTTCCTGAAATCCGAGACTGATGTTAAGATCCTCCATTGTAAAATACCCTTCGCTGATAATCCTCGTTATCTCATCCACAATATCAGCAAATAGCTTTTTACTGTTGTCCCACATCTCCTCCAGGTTACCAAGCTGCTCTTCATAATATTCCCTCTGCTCATTTAACGATTGCAGATACTTTTCTTGTTTCTGAAGAACCAGTTGATGACTTTTTAAATTCTCCTTCAGTTCATCGTTCTTGGCCTCTAACTCCAGGACTTTATCATCAAGAGACTTCTTTTCTTCCAGAAGAATTCGTTTGCTTTCCTCTAAGGAATTCAGAAGCTCATTCACATTTTTTGATATGTCCTTTATGACATTAATACTTTTTAGAAATTCCGTTAAACTATCCGCACTCAATAGGATTTCCAGATAAGTTGCCGGACCACCTCTTTGGTAGTATACTAATACCTTCTTCAATGTATCGAGTTCCAGATCATATGCTCTTTGCTTCTCATTAATCTCTTCCTCTAAGGTATCAATTTGATGCTGAAGATCAGCAATATCTTTATTAATCTTTTTCTTCTCCCTCTCAATCATATCTATTTTCTGGGACAGACGAAATAAATCCTCCAAGACAGTCTTCTGCTCCTCGGTGATTCCGGATAATGTTTCCTCCATGTCTTCAATCAGCTTCACATCACCGAATACCTGTGCTGGTATAATAGACACTATGAGGAGTATGAAAGTAAATAGATATATTTTCTTTATTGGTAATATTCTTCTCTTCATAACCCGTTATCTCCCATACGACAATAATCCCCAGGAATAAATTGCATGGCTCCGTTATTACTGACTCTTATGTATGTAATTATATCATTATCTTCCATAACTTACTATCAATTTATTCGTTTCTCATTTCCTGCTATTTGCAAAAGGGGTTGATTAATAGCCCATCTTAAATAAAGAGATTTACATTAGAATCTTCTGCTTCTCCCAGATAATAGCCAACTCCTCCGATTTTTACACCGTCGATTAATTCTTCCTTCTTAAGTCCCATGACATCCATTGACATCTGACATGCTACAATCTCAATTCCATTATCTATAGCCGACTGAATCAATTCTTCCAGAGATGAGATATTCTTATCCTTCATCACCTTACGGATCATTCGTCCACCCATCCCCATCATATTCATTTTAGACAGTTTAAGTTTCTTACTGCCTCTTGGCATCATTTTACCAAACATCGTATCCAGAATGCCCTTTTTCACCTTTATCTTTTCCGGCCTTCTAAGAATATTCAATCCCCAGAAAGTAAAGAACATAGTTACCTTTTTCCCCATAGAAGCTGCTCCATTGGCAATAATGAAGGAGGCAATCGCCTTATCCAGATCTCCGCTGAATACAACCAGAGTCTTATTATCTCTAAGCTCATCATCTGTTGAACACTGACTAACGATACCCTGTAGGGTATTCTTTTTGATTAGTGCAGTGATGCTCTTCTCCGCCCTTCTCAGATCTAACAGTTCATTCCTGGTTCTCTTACACCAAGCCTTAATATCCTCATAAAATCCAGGATCGGTTGCGACCACCTTAAGCACCTGACCCTCCTGTAATTCAGAGAGCTTTGCTTTCACCTGCATCAATGGTCCAGGACAGCATAAGCCGCAAGCATCCAGCTCCTTATCAAATACAAAATCCGGTTTAATTTCTTTATCTACCCTCTGCGTATCCGCTTCCACGACAAAGTTTCTCACAGGCATACCGCAGTCCATGATACTTTTTTCCTGAGGTTGCAATTGAAGAGTAGTGGCTGTTTTATACCCACCGGTCACATTATATACACGATAGCCATTCTGGGACAGAATGCGATCTGCAATATACCCTCGTAAACCAACCTGACAATACTCAACGATTGTTTTACCCTGTTCCAGCTCTGACAAGCGTTCTCTTAGTTCATCAACAGGGATATTAATAGCTCCTTCCATATGACCATTCTGATATTCCAGCTCGCTCCTAACATCTACCAGCACATAATCCTCTTTCTTCATGGCAGTTACTTCATCCCAGCTCGTAATATGGCTTCTGCCTTCTAATACATTCTGTGCCACATATCCTGCCATATTAACCGGATCCTTTGCTGATGAAAATGGAGGTGCATAGGATAATTCTAGTTCTGTCAGATCTTCGACTGTACCTCCTAATCGTATCACAGTTGCAATAACATCGATTCTCTTATCAACTCCATCATATCCTACTCCCTGTGCTCCGAGAATTCTTCCATCCTCATGGAAAATAAGCTTCAATGTGATCGGAACTGCACCCGGATAATAGGAGGCGTGTGAAACCGGGTGAATTGTAATTGTTTTATATGGGATTCCAGCCTTAAGAAGGGTTCGTTCATTGGCTCCTGTACTTGCTGCAGTCAAACCAAACACTTTTAGGATGGAGGTTCCTTGTGTTCCTTTATAACTACTATTTCTTCCGGCAATGTTATCCGCAGCAATTCTTCCCTGCTTATTTGCCGGACCTGCTAATGGAATTGCTGTCTTAAGCTTTGTTACATAATCCGTCACTTCAACGGCATCACCTACCGCATAGACACCCTCCTTATTGGTCTGCATCCTTTCGTTTACAATGATGTGTCCTCTAGCTCCAACTTCAATCCCACTTTCCTTTAAGAATGTGGTATCCGGTAGCACACCAATTGCAAGAATGACGATATCCGCTCTCAGCTTAGTATCACTATTAAGCGTAATTTCGATCTGATCTCCGGTTTCTGAGAAGGCTTTTACACCATCTCCGAGAATTAGACGAACACCGTTATCCATTAATTCCTTCTCCGGGATTACTGCCATATCCGAATCAAAGGGTGCCAGAATATGAGGAGCAGCCTCTACCAATGTTACATTCAAACCTCTTTCCCTTAAGTTCTCAACCATCTCCACTCCGATAAAGCCGCCACCAATGACAACTGCATTTTTCACATCTTTCTGATCCACATACGATTTGATACGGTCCGTATCCGGTATATTTCGTAAAGTAAGGATTTTGCTGCTTTCAATTCCTGGAATATTCGGTTTTATTGCCTTTGCACCCGGAGAAAGTACAAGGTAATCATAGCTTTCCTCATATATTCCTCTCAACTTACTATTTACTCTTACCACTTTCTTATCCGTATCGATATGAATTACTTCGCTATGAATTCTGACATCGATATGAAATCTGGCTTTCATAGCCTCTGGAGTCTGTACAAATAACCTGTCCCTCTCTTTGATCCGCTCCCCAATATAATAGGGAAGACCGCAGTTAGCAAAGGAAATGAATTCATCTCTTTCGAACATAATAATTTCTGCTTTTTCATCCAATCTACGTAAACGGGCTGCAGTGGACGCTCCGCCGGCAACACCGCCTATGATTATAATCTTCTTGCTCATAAGTTCCTCCTTTGAAAATATACAATCTCTATTTATTAACAAACCAATTGACAACAATAATTATTGAAATAATGCCTTCATAAGGGAAATCACTTTTTCATTCGTAATAGAATAATAGATTTCCAGTCCACTTCTTCTTCCTTCGACAATACCAGCTGCTTTTAGCTTCTGTAAATGCTGTGAAACGGTGGATTGTGGAGCTCCAAGACAGGATTGCATATAAGTAACATTGCATTCTCCATTCTCTATCAATCCATTCACAATACACAGCCTTACCGGATGCGCTAGCACCTTCAGTATTTCTGCTGTTTCAGCATATCGTTCTGCCCTTTGATCCATATCATCACTCCTTTTTTCATGTATCATTTAATAATTATATTATTATATTCATATATTACGATATATCAATATAGATGTCAATTCACCGACCAGACTGTAGTGTGACTATGTCACCGTCTGAACAGCAATTACTGCATAACAAAATATGTAAATTATTAATTTAGTTTAGTTGAAATAAAAATAATCAAATGATATAATTGAAGAAATAGGACAAGTAATTGGCAATGGATGGAATGGAGGATAATATGAAGGTATTGGTCGTCGATGATAGTCATCTCAACCTAGCTGTTGCCAAACGATATCTTGAGGAAATACCTGATATAGCAAATATCTATCTATGCGATGATCCCAGGCAGGTTCTCACCATACTGGATGAATATTCTATTGACATTCTGATTTCTGATATCATGATGCCGGTTATCAACGGATTTGAATTGCTTGAGAAACTTCGGGCAGATGAAAAATACGATGATATGCCAATCATCATGCTAACGTACTTAGACGATCTTGAAAGCTATAAGAAGTGTTTTGAATTAGGAGCATTTGATTACATTAATAAACCGATTAATGAGATTGAGTTTACTGCCCGACTAAAGGTAGCTATCCAGGCAAAATACAGTTCCAATAATCTGAAGTCATTACTGGAAGTAACCCGTAAGCAAAATGAAGATCTTAAGGTAATGAATGCAGAATTGACAGAAGCTAAGTTTAGTCTTGTACAGTCTGAAAAAATGGCTGCTATTGGCCAATTAGCGGCCGGAATAGCTCACGAAATAAATAATCCCATGGCATTCGTAAGTAGTAATTTTGAAATACTAAAGAACTATTTTCACCGGTTTAGTAGTTACATTGATTTTCTGAATGATCAGCTTCAAGCGACGGAACAACACACAGATACGGATTGTGACAGTATTCGAAAACGAATTCTCAATCAACGACAAACGATGAAGGTTGACCAGCTTCTAGAGGAGTCCGCAGAGATTTTTCGCGATTTGGAAAGCGGTATTAACCGCGTAACCGACATTGTTCAGTCCCTGCGAGTTTTTGCCAGATCTTCAAAGGATAGTGAGAAAGCGCATACCTCACTGCTGGATCTAGTAAAGCAGACCGTACTGATTACACAGAATGAAGTGAAATATGTAGCTAATATTATGATCGATGTGCCAAGCGATCTGATTATATATTGTAACCCTGTTCAGCTTGGACAGGTATTTGTAAATATGGTTGTCAATGCCTCTCAGGCGATTCGAGATCAAAAACGGAATGACCTGGGTACAATTACAATAACTGCAAGTAAGGTGGATCAGGAGGTATTCATCCGTATTAAGGATGATGGTCCAGGTATCCCATCTGAACATCTCCTGCGAATATTTGAGCCTTTTTTTACTACAAAGGAAATCGGAAAAGGAACCGGTCTTGGCCTCAGTATATCCTATGATATTATAGTAAATAAGCATCACGGCACGATTGATGTTGAAAGCGAAGTGAATAAAGGAACCACATTCTTCATAAAATTACCGATAATAACTCCATAAGAAATCAACTAATTACAATGCTAGAATATCTTAAAGATATTCATTACACCCGATGATACAGCTTGTTACACGACAGTCGATTTTAGCAGAAACTATATGAAAGGCACATAATTGAATGAAAGCGAGGATGAGGGTATGAAAAAGATTTTGGTAGTTGATGATGAACTTCAGATTCTAAAGGCAATTACAAGAATGCTGGCAGATACCGATTACGAGGTTATTACCTCAGAGAACGGTAAGGATGCATTGGCAATCATTGAGTCCACACCAGTAGATATGGTAATTGCCGATATGCGTATGCCAATTATGGACGGTTTTGAGCTCCTTAAAGTGGTTAAGGAAAAGTATCCTAAGATTATACGCATTATACTAAGCGGTTATGCAGAGGAAAAGGCTATGTTTCAAGCCGTTCTGCATAATGTTGCTAAGTTATATATATTTAAACCTTGGAATAATGAAGAATTTCTTCAAAGTATAAATAAGCTGTTTTCTGTGGATACCATATTACATTCCGATGAACTGATAAAATCCATTGATGATATGGAATGCAGCGCTACCATACCGGATTATTGTAAGCAGCTTCTCTCCACCATAGAAAAAGAGGATGTCAATGCAGTAATTGATGAATTGGAGCAGAATGCCGACCTTTCTGCATTACTGATCCAGGTCGCTAAATCCTCAATCTATGGTGTAATGCCGAATACAGTAAAACAATCTGTCAAATACATCGGATTGCATAATATGAAATGCTTTGTACATTGGGCCTGTGTAGTAAATGCTATGAAATGCAAGGAAACCGATACTTTCGATTCCCATATGCTATTACAGCACTCTTACCTCACCAACCGTATATTCCTGTTTCTATATGAAACCTTTCTGCATAAGCAACCACCGGAATCTGCTCTATTTGCCGGTTTGATGCATAACATTGGATTAATAATGATAGCGAAGAACCTTCAGAAAAAGGGATCTCTTTCCCAGGATACCCAGTCGGAGGTATATTTCGAGTTCGATCAAAAACAGTATCAAGGCAAGCATCAGGAAATCGGTGCTCACTTACTGGATCAATGGGATATTCCCTTCCCCATGTATGAGGTAGCATTATATCATCATAGACCCTTGGATCCCTATATCGTTAATTTCGAGCTGGTGTCCTGTGTCTATATTGCCCAGAGCTTTGCATGGAAGACTCTTGCAGGAACCGAGATAGAGTCAAATATATCGGAAGTATTTGATAAGCTGGATCTCTCCAAAGAAGAGTTTGAGACTCGTTTAGCAAGATATTTAAAGTAACATTCATATCTGATCAGGTATAGCGAGTCTTTCGTTGAAGAGAAATGTTTTAAGTATAATAATTAGGCTGTTTCGTATAGCATAATATTGGTTAGATCGCTTGCAATCTCCTATACTTATGCTATCGAACAGCCTAATGTTGTTTAGATACGTTCTGCCGTTGTTGCTTCTTCTAACTCCTGCAGGTATTTCATTGCTTCATTATTTGAAACTCCACACATTTCCACTGATGGCTTCAGACTACTGCATACGAGAGGTCTTTCCTTTTTGCCAAATAATTTACAAAGATTATCCTCTGTCAGTTGGATGCATCGTACTCCGGCTGGCTTTCCGTTTGGCATACCGGGAATATAGGAGGATATGGAGGGAGCAATACAACAGGCACCACAACCCAGCCTACATTGGAATTCTTTTTCATGATTCTCATGCATCGTTATTCCTCCTAATGATTACTAAGTTTTTCTTTTTTTCTTAATTTCTCCTAACAATAGCTCAGTTGTTCCTTTCTCTTTATTCCTCTTAATGTTATTTTTAATGCCACCTTTATACAATTCACTATATAAAGACGCTCCTAGAATTAATCCACCACCTAGTATTTGAATCAGCGTCATCTTCTCCCTTAATAGAATGCTTGACAATATGATTGCGGAAATCGGATCAATATAGCTGAAGATTGCTATGGTCTGTGCACATAATTTACGAATCGATGTAAAATATAACAGATAAGCAATTCCTGTATGAAGAATGCACACGATCATCAGATACACAAAGGATGTTCGATCAATCTGAGTAATTGAAATGGTCTCTGTTATTAATATGTATGGCAGCAATATCAAGGTGGCAAAGGAAAGTTGTACTATGGTTGTATCGAGACCGGATAAGCCCTTGAAAAATTTATTCATGAGAATCACTGACGCATATAGGATTGCTGCAGATAGTCCATATAGTATTCCTATCAAATGATTCGATCCTGTTCCTCCATTTCCAACGATGCAGAACATTCCCAGTACTGCTGCCAGTATACTGATTATTTTCGTAAGTGTCAGTCGTTCCTTCAGGATTATGGGGGATAAGAACATCACAAATACCGGCTGAAAATAATAGCATAATGTAGCATTGGCTATGGAGGTATACTTATATGCCTGAAACAACAAAATCCAGTTAAATCCAATAGCCGCTCCTGATAACAACAGCAGCACTAGATTCGACTTAATTGCCTTCCATGATATTCTCCGCTTCATTACCAAGCTGGATAGTATTAAGAAAATACTCCCAATGAATCCCCTGCTTAACGCAATCTGCCCTGAAGACAGCTGGATATTGCGAACAAATAGACCGATGCTTCCGAATATGAGTAGTGTGCCTATGTAAATTAATTTTGTGCGTTTCATTATTTTCTTTTTCCTTTGTGCAAGAAGTGTTTAATGCATTTCACTATGATTAAGCATATAAGAGCAAGGATAAGTGGTACAGCTATATAGATTGCTAATGCAAATCCATTGGGATTTTGAAGCAATACAACGATATTCTTTCGTTGATCGATGTTCTTTCTTCCCTGAGTCGTCTCATAATAAGCCGGAATATGTGGAATACCGTCCACACTGTTAAAGGATTTCAGATATTGTACTACCGCATACCATTCCTTTAACTCCGTCTTTGAAGAATCTGCTTCGTTATAGATGATTTGCTTTTCAAAATCAGTAATTGCCTCTCCTTCCCTGGTCTTGGGAACGATTGACATTATTCCATAGGATTTATCTCCAACGATCGAAAGCATTTGTGCGGAATACAGATTGCAGACTACACGATAAAGCTTGTCCATCTCAATTTGCTCCTCCGTACCATCCGGACGAAGTAAGGAAGTCTTAGTCACCTTATTAAAGATCAGACGATTTGGATTAAATGTATAATTCATTCCTGATAAATAAAGCTGTGCCTCACCCATTATTGGTGTGATAGATGCATCCACCTCGCATAGCGTGATTAATTCTTTACCTGTCAGATAAACGGAAATTAACGGGTAGCCCGGTATCCCATCCTTTCCGATACCTAATGAGCTGATACTAAATGCATCTGCCGCTGTAATTTCCCCTTTAAATATGGTTCCTCTGATCGTCCCATTCGGTACTACTGCTACATCAACTGGTGTATAATTCTCTCCTTCCGCTTGTTTTACGGAATATATATAAGCATCACTGATCAAATTTCCGATGGTTGCCTCTGCATGTGTCGAAAACAACTCATCCAGTGTCTGAAACTGAATATCGGAATATGCTACCACTTCATCAAATTCTAATCCAAATTGACGAAAGTACTTTTCTTGAACAGACGCTTTAAATTCATTAATTCTATTTGAAATACTAACATCTTCAGATAAGGTGTCATTAATCCGTACCAACTCATATCGCTTAAGTTCCCATTCTCCCGAGGCCTTCTGAGTAAGCTTCATTACCCCCAGGTTCATCCCATAATTCTCCGCAGATCCAATTACAGTATTACCAATCCGGATGGGCTCCGAAAGCTTCGTATGAGTATGTCCACTGATAATAACATCAATCTCTGGAACCTCTTTAGCTAAGATCTCATCCTCAGACTCAGAAGCCTTTGGATAGGTTCCGGAATGGGACAGACAGATAATCATATCCACCTGCTCCTGTTCCTTCAATTGCTTCACTACTCGCTTAGCTTCTTTGATCTCGTCCAAAAATGTAACCTCGGACATTGGCGCCATGGAGGCGGATTCCTCTCCCATTAGGCCAAATACACCGATTTTAACCCCATTACGTTCTAGAACAATATAATCCTTAACCCCGTAATTCTCCATGGACTGCTTTAGCTTGCTTAAAGAAGCCGTGAGCTTTCCATCCTTGTCCAATGGAAAATGTACATTTGCTTGTACAATCTGTGGCAGGTATTCTCCACTTTCTACTGCCGCGTTTAGACAATCAGCCAAACCCTCGGCTCTGTAATCAAATTCATGATTTCCAAAGGTTACCGCATCATATCCCATACTTCCCAGGATTCGCAATCCAGGAGCATCTGTTTGAAAAATGGTTTGAAAGGGTGTTCCCATTGAGAAATCTCCACCATCGACTAAAACAGCTTCCGGATCCATTTCCTTTTCCCTATTAATAGCACTCTGCAGCCTGGCATATCCGCCAATATTGGTTAGTGTGCCATTCTCTATGTATTTCATCGGTAAGAGATTGTCATGTAAATCATGTGTAAATAGGATTGTTACCTGTTTGTCCTTCTCTTCCCCATATACTGTTGAGATGCCTATAGCACTAATCAATAAGATCAGTGCCATAAGAATAATCCTGTATTTATATGTTCCTTTTATTTTAATCATAGATTATGTTACCTCCATTTCAAATAGATATGATCGCTCCTATAAGAGAATAAGGATATATGCTTGTACACTTAATATATTCCCTTCACAAACTTAGAAAAAACATAGGATATCATATAATTGTTTTAGCGAATGAATTTCTATATCAACTATAGCATCCGTGGTGTTGTTTAATTTTTGTGGATTGAACCAACAGGTGGTAATTCCTGCGTTATTTCCACCTTTTATATCCGAAGATAGGGAATCTCCAATAATCATGGTTTTCGATGCATCGAAATTCTCAATACGTGCAAAACAATAATCAAAGTATTCTACCATCGGTTTCTGATATCCGGTTTCCTCGGATACGAATATTTTCTTTACATACTGGTCCACCTTGGATTCCTGTATCCTGCGATATTGTGTCTTCGTCACCCCGTTTGTTACAATGTATAACTCATATTTCCTATATAAATTCTGTAATACCTCAGCTGCATCCTTTATGAAGAAATGCTGCATCCCCAGAGTTTCCTGATAATCATCTTCAAATGCAATCCCGTCATCCTCTATCCCGATTTCCCGGAACAGCGCTCCAAATCGAGTATAGATCACCGCATTTCGATCAATTTGTCCCAGCTCATATTGCTTCCACAGCGAATGATTAATATGCTCATATTTCTTCATTATCTCATCATCCAGGGGATAATTATATTTCTTAAAGGTCTGACTTAACGCCTCTTTCTCACACAGATCAAAGTCAAATATAGTTCCATCCGCGTCAAAAAGCAGAATTTGATACTGTCCCATTCTTTTTATCCTCCGTTTCTTACTAAATCAGCAAATTCTCGGTAATCCCTCATCATGCATATACTCCAATATCCGAGATCCCTTTTGCTTAGAGGTAATCATTACACCACTGCCCTCTGTAATCGTTCCGATGATTTTTGCATTCTTTCCATACCTGCTGTTTTTCATAATATCAAGAGCCTTCATGGCCTGCCTCTTTGAGACCACCGCGATCATTTTACCCTCGTTTGCCATATAGAGAGGATCCAGTTCTAACTCTGTACACAGATCCCTCACCTCTTTACTGACAGGCAATTCGTCCTCTTCAATATCCACTCCACACTTTGAAGCACTAGCCAGCTCGTTGAGAACCGTAGCAAGCCCACCTCGTGTAATATCACGCATACACCGTATGGTAATTGATTCCTTAATCAGATTTTGCACAATAGAAGTTAACGGCGCACAGTCGCTGATTATCTTATTATCCATATTCATTCGCTGGGAAAGTATCGTTGCCTGATGATCTCCCAGATTCCCTGAAAGCAATATTACATCCCCAGGTTTACAATTCGAAATACTAATTCCGGCCTTTTCAACCTCTCCGATTCCTGAGGTGTTAATATAAATACCCCCGGTACCTTCGATCACCTTAGTATCGCCTGCAACAATTTTTACTCTAGCCTCCTTTGCGGCCATTGCCATGGAATTAGCAATCTTATCTATGGTATCAAGTTCAATACCCTCTTCAATAATAAATCCGACTGTCAGATACTTCGGAGTTGCACCCATAACGGATAGATCATTGACTGTCCCGCACACTGCCAGCTTACCAATATCACCACCCGGAAAAAAGATAGGTGATACAACAAAGGAATCGGTCGTAAACGCAATCTTTCCTTTTACTGATACGATCGCCGAATCCTCCAATCGGTTTAATACCTTATTGCTGAAATATTTTATAAAGATATCATTAATCAGGCTACTGGTTTGCTTTCCACCATTGCCATGAATCATATCAATTCTCATAATAACCTCCATTTGACAAATTTGCAAGTTGTCATAACCTTTTATTATGAATCAGTATATGGCAGAAGATTACATTTATTCATTTGATGTGTTACATTTCTGGCTTTGTCGTGATGTGTTATGGAACAGTTTGTGAAGAAAGGATAGAAAGGGGGGGATGAAAATATATCCTCCACGGAGCCGCTTTCGCTTAATTGCGCCTAGTAACGGTACATAAGGTTCTAACAGACAGAACCTAAGTACCGACTGGCGCAAATGCTCCGTTCTGGATATATTTTCATCCCCCCTTTCTATCCTTTCTTCATCGGTACATAAGGCTCTAACAGACAGAGCCTAAGTACCGATTTGTACCATTTCACTGTTTAGGTATATTCTAGTTCTGATACTATAGGAAATTCAATTTCGTATAAATGTAACTTTAATTTCGTGTTGATATGTGACATAGTGTAATATTTTACTTGCGAAATGGTATAATAAGCTTTATAATATAGAAAAATCGTAATTCAGCGATGATAAAAGCTACGATTGGAACAATTCCTCAGAGAGCCGGTGTTTGGTGTGAACCGGTGAAGAGTTCGATCTTTCCACTTTTGGAGCTGTCGGCGATGAGTCGAAGGTTCGTACCCTTTATCCTACGATTGAGTGGCTGAAGTTTAACTTCAGCAATTTGGGTGGCAACGCGGATTCCTTTCGTCCCATGAATGATATGGGGTGAGAGGATTTTTTTATACATAAATATGCTTTCCACTCAACAGCATGATTATGATTAGGAGGTTATTACGATGTTGGATTTAAAATTTGTCAGAGAAAATCCTGAGCTGGTAAAGGAAAATATCAAAAAGAAATTTCAGGATAATAAGCTTCCGCTGGTCGATGAGGTAATCGCCCTGGATATTGAGAGTAGAAATGTGAAACAGGAAGCTGATAACTTAAGATTCGAACGAAATAAGATATCCAAAGAGATCGGTGGCCTTATGGCAAAAGGTCAGAGGGAGGAAGCGGAACAGCTGAAAAAGAAGGTAACTGCTGATTCCGATCGTCTTGCAGAACTGGAAGCTAAGGAAAGCGAGTTACAGGAAAAAATTAAGAAGATTATGATGACAATTCCAAATATCATAGATCCCAGCGTTCCAATTGGTAAGGATGACAGTGAGAACGTAGAGGTTCAGAAATACGGAGATCCCGTTGTACCGGATTTTGATATTCCATACCATACAGAGATCATGGATAAGCTGAATGGTATTGATCTTGACAGCGCCCGAAAGGTTGCAGGTAACGGCTTCTATTATCTCATGGGAAATATTGCACGTCTCCATTCCGCAGTCATATCCTATGCAAGAGATTTCATGATTGACCGTGGATTTACCTATTGCATCCCTCCTTTTATGATTCGAAGTGAGGTTGTTACGGGTGTAATGAGTTTTGCCGAAATGGATGCCATGATGTATAAAATTGAAGGAGAAGATCTTTATCTCATTGGTACCAGTGAGCATTCTATGATTGGTAAGTTTATTGATACCATTCTTCCAGAGGAAAGCCTTCCCCAGACTCTGACCAGCTACTCTCCCTGCTTCCGAAAAGAAAAGGGAGCTCATGGCTTAGAGGAACGTGGTGTTTACCGTATTCACCAATTTGAAAAGCAAGAAATGATTGTTGTATGTAAGCCTCAAGACAGTATGATGTGGTTTGATAAACTATGGCAGAATACAGTGGACCTGTTCCGCTCCTTGGATATTCCGGTAAGAACCTTAGAGTGTTGTTCCGGAGATTTGGCTGACTTAAAGGTTAAATCCATTGACGTGGAAGCATGGTCACCCAGACAAAAGAAGTATTTTGAAGTCGGCAGCTGTTCCAACTTGGGAGATGCGCAGGCTCGCCGCTTAAAGATCAGAGTGGTTGGCGAAGACGGAAAATACTTTGCTCACACCTTGAATAACACCGTAGTTGCTCCTCCCCGTATGCTGATTGCCTTCCTTGAGAATAATCTGAACGCAGACGGTTCAGTGAATATTCCGAAAGCATTACAGCCATATATGGGTGGTATGACTGTAATCAAGTAGTTCCATTATAAGCTATTAAATATAAATAAATAAAATATAAATGAGTAGTATCCTTGAATTGCCTTGTAACATTAAGCATTTCAATGTACTACTCATTTTATATTCTTCTACTATTCCATTTATTTAATAACTGCTATTTTTATATAATATGTCAGACTGTGGAACAATGTAGCATTTCTTCCATTCACTGTGCTGTCCCCTATTATCGCTGTGTTTCTGCCGCTACCAATCCGGCAACTCCATATTTTTCACGCAAGCGAGGCTTTTCAATTTTACCGGTTGGGTTACGGGGTACCTTATCAAAGATGACCTTTCGAGGACGTTTATAACGAGGCATCGGTGCGCAGAAGGCTTCTATTTCTTTCTCCGTACAGGTGCATCCAGGCTTTAGCTCGATGATTGCTGCTGCAATTTCACCCAGACGTTTATCCGGTAAACCAATCACTGCAACATCTTTAATTGCAGTATGGGCACGAAGGAAATCTTCGATTTGTACGGGATACAGATTTTCTCCTCCACTAATGATTACGTCCTTCTTTCGATCAACAAGATAGATAAAGCCGTCCTCATCCATACGTGCCATATCACCGGTAAACAGCCACCCGTCCTTCAGTACCGCTTCAGTAGCCTTCGGATCCTTGTAATAGCATTTCATAACACCGGGTCCCTTTACAGCTAATTCACCGACCTCTCCCTGTTTCACAGGCTGTCTATTCTCATCAACGATCATCGTCTCCCAATTATATCCTGGAACGCCAATCGCTCCTACTTTATGTATATTCTCCACACCAAGATGTACACATCCTGGTCCGATGGATTCGCTCAGTCCGTAATTCGTATCATATTGATGATTAGGGAAATACTTCTTCCAGCGACGGATCAGACTCGGCGGAACCGGCTGGGCTCCGATATGCATCAGTCTCCACCTGGATAAATCATAGTCCTCCAATTTTAATTCTCCGCTGTCAATGGCATCCAGAATATCCTGTGCCCACGGAACAAGAAGCCACACAATCGTAATCTTCTCTTCAGATACTGTTTTTAATATCCATTCTGGTTTAATTCCCCTCAGTAATACAGCCTTGCTACCGGCTAGCAGACTACCGAACCAGTGCATTTTCGCTCCTGTATGGTACAATGGCGGTATACAGAGGAAGTTGTCCTCTCTGGTTTGTCCATGATGCTTATTTTCTGTGATACAAGCTGACATCAGGCTTTTATGTGTATGTAAGATGGCTTTTGGAAATCCTGTTGTTCCGGAGGAAAAGTAAATTGCAGCATCATCCTCATCCGATAACGCAATCTGAGGTGCTTCGGATGAGCAATTCGCAGTCAAACGATCATAGCTTTCTGCAAAGGTCGGACGATTTTCCCCAGCATAGAATAAAGTTCTCACCATGGGAATCTGATCATATATGCTTTCAAGACGACCAATGAATTCAGGGCCAAATACTAACGCTATTGTATCCGATAATTCCAGACAATACTTTATCTCTTCCGCTGTATATCGGAAATTCAAAGGAACTGCGATTGCTCCTGCTTTCAGTATACCAAAATATATCGGTAGCCATTCCAGACAGTTCATCAATAAGATTGCTACCTTATCTCCTTTTTTAATACCTCTCTTCAAGAGTAAATTGGCCATACGGTTTGCTTTTTCATCAAAAACACGCCAAGTCATTTCTCGACGATATTCACCGGCCGGATTATTTTCAATCAATTCGTATTCTCGCCAGATTACATGATGACTCTCCTGAAGATCCAGATTTATCTCTGTCAGACAGATTTCCTGTCCATACATCTCCGCATTCCGTGATAGTATTTCAGTGATTGGCATTTCTTTTTCCTCCAGTTCTGTAACACACTATTTCGTGTTTTCTTTTTCATGTTTATCACTATAAAGAAGTAAAGCACTAAATTATATTATAAAACGATGAACTACTTTAATCAACCATTTTTATCTTTTTCTCATACAGAAAATTCGGAGCAACTTCCGTATAAAGTAAAACGCCCCAAGTAGTATTAACTACAAGAGGCATTTACGTCTAGTTGGCAACGTATGTTATATAGATTGCTTCCAGGTATTTGATATATATTTTATTCATCTCTGACCTTTAATCCTTCTACAATATCCAGCTTGACAATCCGTAGTCTACTGATGATAGCGATGAAGACTGCCATTATAATTACAATGAAGCCAGCATATATATAGCTTTCCGTATAGATTGTTGCAGATAGTACAAAGTTATCGCCTGAGAATGCTGTCTTAACGACATTTAGAATACCATAACCCAGCAAAAATCCAGTGGGTAATGCTAATAGCAACTGCATAACTGCTTCCTTAATGTGAGCAAGCATTATGCTTTTGATGGGATATCCCATTACGCCCATGAACATATACTCATATTCCCTGGCTGAGAGGTTCATAAGGCCCACCGTATACAAAACCGTAAGTCCAAGTATGATTGCACAGGCTAACATGAACCAGATTAATGTATCCAGACTTTCCATTACGGATGCAAAGCTTGTTTTATCATCTGTCTGCGTAGAATATTCAAAGCCCTGTTCACGGCTTAGTTCTTTCAACGCATCTACATTGGCATCCCGTGCAAATATTACATTATAGACCAGTTGAAAGTCCTCCAGAATATCATTCGCATAATCGTAGCTGGTGTATAGAGAAAGTCCAAAGCTCTGTTCAAATACACCAGATACCCTGACCTCAGTATCATCAATCATAAGAGTATCTCCCTCCGTTACATTCCATTGCTGGGCAAAATATTCGGGAATCATTATACCTTCCTCGATACGCTGCGTATCAAGCTGTAACATATCGAAATTGTTTTGAACTATAAAGAGCCGATACTCTTTCCCCTTAATCTCTACGGGTAATGCCAGTGCACGGCTACTCTCATCGAGATACTGTTCTATGGGATGCTCCATCTCCAATAGCATGGGATTAAGCTCTATCAATGCATCATAATGAATAAAATCCTCAAAGTAGGTATCCTGCGTGTATTTCGCTGAGTTAAAAAATCCCAGTGCAAATGTAAGCA
Organism: Variimorphobacter saccharofermentans; assembly: GCF_014174405.1. Taxonomy (GTDB): domain Bacteria; phylum Bacillota; class Clostridia; order Lachnospirales; family Lachnospiraceae; genus Mobilitalea; species Mobilitalea saccharofermentans. The sequence goes on from NZ_JACEGA010000001.1 coordinate 2,450,117, forward strand.
GGGCGCACGAACCACACATGCCCAGAAATACCGCCAGGAACCGTCCTTTATTACGAAGGGTGCTCTTAAATGCGTATCGGGTATTAAACGACATTCTGTTCCAGAGAAAGGCTACTCTCTCCAATAGAATGCGCTTTCCGCCTGATGGCATCCGGGATCGCATCAGTTCCGCTGGCATGGGCTTTAATACACATCGTACACTAATAATCGCAGCTGACACACAGATCAGTGTACAGGCAAGAATTACAACTCCCCACAGTAAAGGATAGAATGTGAATGAAAGCTCGGGAACCTCGAACATGGATGAGAAAAATTCGATTATGGTGTCACAGAGCAGAGCCGCAGCGATACATCCAAGTAATGCACCTATTAGAGCCATTATTGCCGACTGAGCAGTATAGATTATCAACAGCCTGCCACCTGTTACCCCCAACGCTTTATAAGAACCGATCTGCCTGCGTTCCATGGATATGGTGCGTTTACACATCACGTAGATTATCATAATAATCAGAAGTGCAAAAATAGATGGAAATACAAATGAAAATGTTCTAATTTGCTTAAGATCCTCACGGAATAATACTTTATTCAATTGATCACTTTGAATCACCGTTTTTACTGCCCCGATTGTCTCTCCTAGGTCTTTTGCAGTATCCTTATTAATATCACCCAAAGCAACGATTTCGTTATATGTGTTCTCAAAAAAGCCCTCACTTACAAACACCACTCCAAAGCGATTGGCTCCAGCCATCATCGCGCGTTCATTTTGAACCATATACACATATTCGGGAGATGCGACTAAAGCGGTAACAGATAACTCACGCCCATCCACTGTCATCTTATCTCCTAAGTTTATGTTACGAGCTTGGGCATGTTTATTCAGAACAGCACATTCATTTGAATTTACTGGCAATACCCCTTCATATAGGTACGGAGTATTAATCCCTTCCGTCAATGTAATTGCACGTAGCGTTATATCACCATCTCGAAAGTCCATTACATTCCGCCCCTGCACCTGTTGAATGCTCGCTTCTTCTTCCACCACTGCCACATCATCAGAGTCAAACTCACCATAAAAGGTCACATCAGCATAGCCTTGGGTCTGAAACAGTTCATTTGCATAGTCTTCATAACTCAAATATATGGTGTAAAGAGTTACAAAGAAAGCTGTTCCCACAAGCACGAGCAACGTCATACCTATTAGCTGTGGCAGGTGGCGACGTAGCTTACGGAATATCAGGCGAAATATCGATTTTCTCATTACCATTCAACCTCCCCTGGTTCGAGTGGACATTCGTTATTGGTGACACTTAAGATCTCGCCACTTCGCATCCGGATTACAATATCCGCGATCTTGGCAATCTCCTGGCTATGGGTTATAAAAAGGATTGATGTTCCCTGTTCTTTATGAATCTGTTTTAGTACCTCCAGCACCATAATACCCGTCTCAAAGTCCAGAGCACCCGTAGGCTCATCACATAGCAATACCTTTGGACGTTTTGCGATAGCTCTTGCAATGGATACACGTTGTTGTTCCCCTCCGGAGAGCTGCCCCGGAAAGTGACTGATACGATCAGTCAAACCAACCATCGCTAACGCTCTTTCCGCATCGGCCCGAGTCAACCCTGCCATCTCTGTAGAAAACTCAACATTCTCTACCGCACTTAAATCAGGAAGCAGGTTGTAGCTCTGGAATACAAAGCCAATGGTATTTTTACGAAATTGTGTCATTTCACGTTTGTTGTACGCTGTGATATCCGTATCTTCAAAAAGTATTTGTCCACTGGTTGGTCTGTCCATGCAGCCAAGCATATTAAGTAATGTGGATTTACCGGAGCCGCTTGCTCCCAATACCACGATAAACTTGCCAGCCGGAATTTCAAGATGTATATCCTTTAACGCACGTACCAATGAGTCGCCCTCGCCATAATTCTTGGATAATGCTTTTAAAGTATACAGTTTCATGAAATACCTCCTAATATATATATAATTAATCCGTTAATCAGTGCCTCAAATGTATCATCAATACAATCGCTTTTCATCATGTTCTTATTTGCCATTCCAAAATATACTGCATGTAAGTAATTGTGTACCACACCTGGATTCACTTTCTGTGTATCAATATGAAACATATTCAGCAGCTTTTCATAGGCCTGGTGTTCCAGGTCCATCAGGTAAACAACACCTGTATTGGAGTTTGCTTGCATTTCCAGCATCATTTCTTCAATCTCACCGTGATATTTAAAAATGGAAATGAGTTCTTGCGAATGAAAGCACATGCGAATAAAACTTCGTACTCGTTCAATAAAGGGCTCCGATGACTGTTCTGATAAGAAGTTCTCAGCCTGACGAAATATATCTTCGTGTAACTGCGTTATAATCTCCAAAAATAAAGCTTCCTTGGAATCATAATGCTTATAAAAACTCCCCTTCGCCATACCGGCAGCTTTTGTAATATCTTCAACACTGGTTTTCTTGATACCATATGAATATAGAAGTTCTTTGCCTTTTTCGAGAAGCTTATGCTTCTGAAATTGCTTTTCCTGTTCTGTCAGGATCTTTGGTGACATGGATAAACCTCCTTTTCTTTTATTGACCATTATATTATTTCTAGTCACTATAGTCATAATAAATCAAAATGAAAACTTTGTCAAGAATTTCTATTCCAATTTCTTTATAATGAGTAAATTGGAGAACATGTATGATATAGGAAGAATAGGTTTTACCAGACGAATACTTCCCGTCATAAAATAATTCGGACATTGCATCGTAATAAAGGATATTTACAAACAGTAGCGCTTCTCTGTGCTACAAATGAAATAGCAGAGCTTTCTGAACTTTTCCTAAAGGCCGGGGCAACAAGAATTACCACGGTAAAGGATATGTCCAGAATGCTCTGCGGAGAAGCTCATGACGGTGAGTATCCTCTGAGAAGGCATTCCAGAATTGTGGAGTTTTAATATCCCTCTATCTCATAATTATGATTTGGAAGATTAAATAAAGGACAGAAAAAGCATGGTTCCATGTATTTATAAACATACTGTGGTTCTTATTATTCAACCAGTTTTCCGGCTTCTATTAAGTTTTTATTGCCAGTCATAATAATAGTAATGATAAGCATAAGTATTCCGGTTCCTACCAATAGCCATTCTATCCTGATATAATCTGACATTGGACCAAATAGCAGCATGGCAAGAGGCATCATGGAACTGGAGATCATACTGAGTACCCCGAACACCCTTCCCATATAATCCGCATCAACCCGTTGCTGTAATAACACGGTAAACGGGGTATTAAACATCGGCATTACAAGACCGACAACTCCCATAATAAAGGAGTAAATCCAAAAGTCAGGGATTAATCCTAGCGCAATCGTACAACCTGACATAAAAAAGCAGGATACTACCATAGTGTAATGTTTATTCTTAAACCCACCCCAGGAGGCAACCAGGATTCCTCCTAACATCATACCGATAGAGAAAGTTATCTCAATCATAGACAGACGCCATACATCATCTCCAAAGCTTCTGGCAACCTGCAATGGCGTTAAAAAAGCTAAAGGCGCGGCTGATATGAAAAAGAATGCACTGAAAATAAACAGTGTTTTTATAAAGCTGTGCTGATTAATATACTTTATTCCTTTCATCATATCCTGAAAATAGCTAACACCTTTTCTTTCCTCTGTTTTAGCATGGTATGGAATGCGTAAAAATAAAAGTAATATTGAGACCGCCGTCGCAGCCGTTACCACATCAATAAAAAAGATGGATTCCATGGATGCCACTGTGAGCAAAGCTCCGCTTAATATAGGAGCAATCAAGGCTTCCAAAGACTGGATACTGCTATTGATTCCATTTACCTTTATCAGCTTGTCCTCCGGTATAAATTCCGGTAAAAAGGCACTAATTGCCGGAGTCTGGATGCCGGAGCCAAGCGAACGTATCGCAGATACAATAAAGAGAAGCCATATTGAATTATAACCAAGCATGAACAGAATAGCCAGCCCAAGGGTGGAAATCGCAATAAGTGAATCCGATAGAGCAATCAGTAATTTGCGATTATACCGATCTGCCCATACTCCGGCAAAGGGTGACAAGAACAAGGTAGGTAGAAATCCGCTTACGATGGATAATGTTACCATGATCCCTGATTCTGATTCTAGTGTTATATACCAGGTAATAGCATATTGAACCAATAAGGAGCCAAACAAAGATATGTTCTGGCTAATTAAAAATAATACCGCATTCTTCTTCCAATTCAAATTCACAGACATTCTGTCTCTCCCGTCTTCTTAATTTACTATACACAGTTATTAAGGCTCTTTCTTTTATTTGCTTTGCTTCCGACTAAATATTAATCCTGACAACAACATCTTAGATAATACCGATACAGTCCATTCCTTTATAATAATTCCTGAACATTTGATTCTCCAAGTACCTTAATTCCTTCGGATATTAATAATTCGGCAAGTACTCCATCTCCATCTATCTGTGTATGAGTAAAGGTTCCATCATAGATTTTTCCACATCCACAGGAAGGACTGCGCTCCTTTAAAATGGCATACTCACACTGATATAGCTTTGCCAGATTCAGTACTTCTTGTGCACCTTTTTTATAGTATTCCGTAACATCCTCTCCTATTCTGGTAATTACCTTATCCTTAATCCGCTCGGCAGGCTCCCTGGGAGTACTCATACCACCGAATATTTCGGGACATACCGGAATAAGATGATACTTTTTCATCAGCTCATCCAGATGTTCTATCCACATTCCTACCCCATCATAGCGACAATTCACGCCCATTAAACAAGCACTAATTAAGATATTCATAGTATTCTCCATTCTATTCATTATTTTAAAATAATAACCTCATCTGCACTCGTTAGAATCAGGATATCATGAAACCTATAATAAAGGTATTGGATGTCCTGATATCCGGTAATTCGTCTGCGAGAAAATGATCTGCATCATCATGAGTAAAAATAAATATATCGTCATTTTGAATTTCCTTAGCCTTACAAATGGTAATAAAAGCATCAATAAGAACTCTTTTATTATTTACATTGATTTCAATAGCCCCAACACCAAGATTTCTGATATTGATTTTATCCATTGTAAACTTCTTTCCTCATATACCACTATTTTCTTATATTTATTATGACGCTTTTGATTTATAATAAAATTGATTCATAAAAGATTATAGTAACATATTGACATTCACCCTAATATGCAAGTATTATAACAGAAAATACATCTATGTAAAATATGAGTTTCCTTAAAAAATGTATATTATTCCATGGAATACATTAGGAAGTAAGCTCATACCATTAAAGGGTCATAGTGAACTGTATTACTTGAAAGGAGACACATATGAAAGAATTTCGTAACAAAGCAATCATCAGTTGCCTCGTTGCACTCATCCTTGTAGCTGGAGCAATTACCTGTGCTACTATTGTAACCACAGGATTAGTCAGAATTAAAAGTTCCAGAACCAGTATTATTGTAACTGGCTCTGCTAAGCAGCAGATTACCTCTGACTTGATTGTGTGGACCGGTAGTTTTAATACTAAGGCCAAAAATCTTCATGATGCCTATACCCAGTTAGAAGAGAATCGGGATGTGGTTACTAAATATTTGAAAGATCAGGGTTTATCCGAGGATGACTTCGTATTCTCATCGATAAATACAATGATCAATTATGTATTAAACGATTATGGGAACTACACCAATGAGATTGACGAGTACGATCTAAGCCAGTCAGTAACTATTACCTCAAAGGATATCGATAAAATTACTGATATCTCAAGAAATGCTACAGAATTACTCGAGCAGGGAGTTGCATTTCAATCAAATGCCCCACAATATTTTTATACGAAGCTTGCAGAGGCTAAGGTTGCTATGCTTGCAGAGGCAACTAAGGACGCAAGAAAAAGAGCTGAAATGATCGCAGAAAATGCTGGTAGTAGGCTTGGCAATTTAACCTATGCGGATATGGGCGTAATGCAGATTACCCCTTTGTATTCCAATGAAATATCCGATTATGGTATTAATGATACATATTCCTTAGAAAAGGAAATTACTGCTGTTGTTCACTGTACCTTCGAGATAGAGAAATAAAAATATTATCTATGTATTTAAAAAAGGCTGATGTATGATGTATCGGCAGTGATTATGGTAAGTTATAATCTCTGTATATTGATATTATGCATCAGCCTCTTTGTACCATATAATTAGTTTTGGTATGGTATTAAATAATAAAATATCTTCCTACCCTCTTCTTGTACTGATCATAGGGCTCACCGAAAGCCTTACTAAGAAATTTCTCCTCCTCAAGTATCTGTAAATGCATCGCAAGGATAGCAAATACAGTAAAAAAAGGCAGAGGGAGGTTAGAAAAAGCAAGATAAATTCCTATGTAAACCATATCAAATCCCAGAAAGGCCGGATTACGACTAATATTATAAATACCCTTTACTACCAGCTCTGTTTTATCTTGATCAGGAATACCCGCTCTCCAGCTGTCGCGCATCGTAATCATAGCCGATATAAAGAAAGCCGTACCAATGGCAGCAAGAATTAAGCCCAGAACTCTAAACCAATTATATTTACTATTTATATCAACTAACAATATGCTGATAATCTCTGCCGGAATGATGAGAAAGCTTGCCAGCTTTAATACCTGTTCCACTACTAAAGTTCTTTTCGATTTAATACTACCATTATGCTCTCCGCCTTTTCCCAGCTGAGAAGTCTGAATTCCTCGCTTCTTCTGATTGAAAAGCTTTAGAAAATAAGCTGCGTAAAACACTACCAGCTCAATGATCGCTATTACCTGATATCCATTCATACTATCCCACCTTTCTGCATTCCAGTACCCTACTATAGTCACAGTGCTTCATTTTAATTATTTCAAATCCATTTTTACGCATATATTCTTTCATATCCATCTTTAAAAAGTTCTCGAATTCCTTCGGCTTCATTCTGCGAATAATTCCGAACATCACTCTTCTAAATAACTTTCTAGGTTCTTCCCATTCCATTATTAGTAGCTTGCCATCCGCCTTTAGAATACGATACGCTTCTTTTAAGATGTTCCTTGCCTGAACTTCTGTACATTCATGTAATACAAGGGAAAGAACCGCTATATCAAATACGTTGTCTTCTATTTTGATATTATCTGCCGATCCATAATAAAGCTTAATATTCGAAATCCCTTCTTTATTCAGCTTCTTTCTTGCCATTCGAAGCATTTCCTTAGACCGGTCAACACCAACAATATGTGCTGCAGGATGCTTCTTCGCAATTCGAATACTATTGACAGCAGTTCCAATACAAATATCAGCAATATGCATCTCACCTTCAGGAACCAGCTCTTCGAGTGCCTTACGTGGTGATGTACTCTCATTGCAGAAATAAAATACATCCAATAAATCATAAAACTTTGCAATCCATTCATAGAATACCGATAAATTCTTCATATTATCACCAGCCCTTGTAATTTATTCTAATCGTATTATAGTTGAACAACTATTCAACTGTCAAGTAAAAAATGAACTTGATTCTAATATATAAATAGACAACAACTAAATTATCTTACTACAAATATATCAGAATCAAATTCATTGCTTCCCTCTCTACTTTAAATTCAGCTTATTCCTAATTTTATCCCATATGGCTACTTGAAAACTATCATAAGCCCAATCATATAGAAATAATACCAGTTGGCCAGCAAATACTAACAGAAGATAGATCTGACTATTAATCTCACCGGAATATATCACTTTTGGCATTAAGAATATGACTGGTAGATACATTAGATTAAACGATACGTATTTTAGAATATAAAACAGAAGTGTACGGTTCTTCCATGTAACATGTGCAAGTTTCTCAAAAGCAAATTCTCTGATTAGTAAGTACATTCCCATGGCAGCGAAAGTAATACAGTATAGTTTATTGGGTGCAAGAAAAAATCCGAGTGCTACTGCTCCCAGGTAGAAGACCACACCGATGGAAAGACCGCTCTCACGTATGGCTATACCCACTCCAAAGGATGCAGTCGCCAGCAAAAATAATGTATTAAATTCAAATACTCCACTAAGAATGATTAATAATACTGTCAATGCCAGTAATACACCAAGAAAAGCTCGTTTGCGATTGTTTAGCAGCATGATATCAAATCGCCTCCCATACACTCACAAAGGGTATCAGCACACCAAAGATCACAGCACAGATTTCCGATATTTGGACCGGATCCACTGTTATAGCGGGTATTCTGATATCGCTTACTTTGCCATTCCAATTGATTTAGAAGGTTTCGATATTCCGGATTGCCCGGATCCATATTAACTGCCTGTCTGGCATGATCAAAAGCCATAATATTATTACCAATCCCCGCATTGGCCACTGCACTATAATAATACCATCTTGCTGTACGTAGAGGTATTCTGGCTAAGAGCTTCAATGCTTCAATGTAGTTTCTTTCATTTAAATAGGTGTATACCATATTCATTTCAGCGCTCTCTTCCTGCCCTCCGCCATATTGATAGGATTGATGATAGGATGAGGTTCCAGAAGAATATCCATAACCGCCATTCTCTCTTTCCTTCATAATCTGATCATATGCTTCCTGGACTTCCTTAAACTTTTCTTCCGCCAGTTCGGATAGAGGATTATCCACATAGGAATCCGGGTGGTATTTACGGCTTAGCTCACGATATGCTTTCTTTATCTCATCGTTTGAAGCATTCGGGGATACTTCCAATACTTTATAGGGATCTGATATCATACTTTTGTTCCTTCCTTTTCTAATCTATTTTTCCGTATAGTATCGTATTTTGTCCAAACTCCCTCATACAAGATATTATGAAGGATATCCAAATCAATCAGGCAAGGTAATTTCTCAAATTCCTTTGTACATTCTGCCATCATCATGGTTAACATCTGATAACAGTCCTCATCAAAGGAAGAAGCCTGCTCTATATGATGCAGCGGATTATAATTTCTCTTCCTATGATCTTTCTCTAAATCATCATAGGCATCAAGAATGTAAATGAATTTACCTAGATAAAAGCCAAGCTTTCGAAGAGTACTCTCCCACACATCCTGCCGGTATACAAAAATCTCACTCATCAGTTCACCAAAGCAACGGGAAACCATATCGATGTTTATCTCACATTGCTTCTCTATATCCTGTAATTGCTTCAGGCATTCCGATATTCTCCGGCATTGTCTTGGATATTGTCTTTCAATTTTATTATATTTCTTTTTTAATAGCTTAGCACCAGCATATCCAGTAATGCTTTTTTCGTCCATCCAATCATCCTTAAGATGATGGTAGGATAATGCAATCTCCATATCCGCTACATACTCTGTAATCTCATTACGAAGTAAATCATGTACTTTTAACGGATGAATCACACATCGTTTTTGCTCCTTAACTGTATTGGTTTCATAAAGAGACGATAATAGGATAATGAGGAAGGTCATATCATAGGATAAGGTCATTTGACCGGCTCTTCCGTATTTGTTCTTCAATACATCACAAAGTCCGCAATAATAAGCTTTATATTTGTAATAATCCTTCATTTTTAATTCCGGCTTATATACATTTACATAACCGAACATAGAACCTCCTGCATTCCTTTAATAAATGAGTCGTTTTCTATTTTACACTGATTTGCATAAAATACAAATACCTTTCAAATTTATTAATGAATTTTTAATATTAACGTAATCAATAAGGCAATTTAAGTGTCAATCCTGTTTTTTCGACTTACATCTTATTATTTCGATAATATATATCACATTTTTACATGTAATTCATATAGTGATATTGAGAGATGAGAATTTCTCAAATTAATAGAAGGAGATGGAAATATGGATAACTACAAAAATAATGCTTCTTTAATATCATCAGAAGCTCATGTAAATACTGGCTGTGGCCATGAATGCGATGCGGCTGTTCTGAAAGCAGATACACTGCCAGAAGCTGAAAATCATCCTTGGTGGAAGGGGGATTTTAAGATCCCACGTGTTCTAAGTGAATTTATTGTACAGATTGATTCCGAATCAAAGATAAGACTAAATGAACCAGCTTATGAGATAAAGAGAATTGAGAAGCAAATCTTTCTGACCCAATGCCGATATATTCCACCGACCAATAAGGTATTCCTTGAAGGCTATATTCGGAAGAATATTGAATATGCTGCGAGAACCTGTTCAAAAGGACGCGGTATTGCCGGTGTTATCAAAGATACTACCGTTCACGTACCATTCAAAGCCTATACGAAGGTTGACTTCTTTGGCTGCAAACCTCAGATTATTCCAAATCCACCCGCTTTAGTTGCAAGATATTTTGACGAAAAGAGAATGGGTAAGGATATCAGGGAAGCTGACCGCTCGAACATTGAGATTTTCAATGAACCGGTATATTGTGAGCTGGAATGGTCAGCAGTATATGATGCAGATATTGATGATAAAGGTAGACCAATCGATGGCTTCCTTAACGAAGAGGAATTCCAAGAGTTTACTGATAAATCCGTTATTTATCTGTGTATTAAATTACTGCAAAAGCAACAGGTATGCTGGCCTGGTCATCCGACACCATATAAGGAAGAGCCTCAAAAGATGCCGTATCCAATGGATACACAGTGGAAAACTCCAGTAGTTGATGCTGAAGAAAAGAAATAGATATGCTCTTATGTATCAGTTTGAATAAAAGCTGTTGCATAATACATTTGCAGGGACGATGACTTACCATAATGCACTGTCGGAAGAGCATATTGTCAATGTTTGTATGAATAAGGCGAACTTGTATGTTCGCCTTAGACATTCAAATATGACAATGTGTACATCCGTCTGTGTGTGAGGTGAGTCATCGTCCCTATTGATGCATTATGCAACAGCTCCATATTTAATGCTTACAATAGAGTTCACTCTCATTAAACAGTAGTAAGATCCCACTCTTCATATATCTTAGGAACATCACTGATCAAACGCTTTGTGTATGGTGCCTTAGCATTAATAATAACATCATCGGCAGTACCACTCTCAACGATTTTACCATGCTCCATAATATATACGGAATCAGATATATAATATGCCAGTCCGATGTCATGAGTAATGAAGATAATTGTCATTCCTATCTCATCACGTAAATTCAATAACATATCAAGAATGGTTGCTCTTGAACATGCATCAATCATCGAGGTGGGTTCATCCGCTAATAGAATCTTAGGCTTCAAGAGGAAAATACGAGCAATCATAAGTCTTTGCATCTGCCCACCGGAAAGCTCGAAAGGATATTTATTGGTAAGCTCCGCAAACTTAAGATTTACAAAGCTACATGCCTCCGTCATCATTTCAATCTTCTTTTTCATCGGAAGATGTCTTCCACCACGCATATTGATACAATCTAATAATACCGTATCGATCTTATTAAAAACATTGAAGGAAGAGAATGGATCCTGGAAAATAGCCTGTATATTCTTCCAATATTCTTTCTTCTTTTTATGAGTACTAATATCACGTTTCTTGCCTTGGAAATAGATATCTCCCTCTGTTACATTAATGAGACCAAGTAACATTTTAGCAAGAGTGGTCTTACCACTACCGGATTCTCCAACGATGGATATCAAATCGCCCTCATAAAAATCAAAGTCAATATGATCAACAGCTACGGTTTTCTTATCACCTAAGCCAAAAACTTTCGTAACACCTTTTCCGCTCAGGCATAGTTTCTTATTGCTCATTCTCGTATACCTCCTTCAGTTTTTCAACATCAATAAGGCATCTATAGCTGCGTCCATCACCAAACTCCCGAATGCCTACGGCATTTACCTTACATTCAGCAGTTGCATATTTGCATCGATCAGCAAAACGACAGCCTACAGGCGGTTTCTTAAGATTTGGCGGTGTTCCTGGAATTGCAGTAAGCTTGTGTTCACGAGTACCGGATTCTGGTACAATAATAGATCCCATAAGGCCCTTGGAATAAGGATGAACCGGATCAAATACCATATCCTTCGCCGTTCCTCTTTCTACAATCTGACCGGCATACATAACCATGATGTCATCCGTTACATTATAAAGGAGAGGAAGCTCATGTGTTATGAATATCATGGATTTAATATAGCCCTTCTCCATCAGGCTCTTTAACATCTTGATAACCATCTTCTGGCTGGTAACATCAAGCGCACTGGAAGGTTCGTCCGCGATCAATACCTTCGGAGATAAAATAGTAGAAATTGCGATAACAGTTCTTTGCTTCATACCACCGGACAGCTCAACTGCATGTTTATCTAATACGGATGCAGGTAAGCCCAATTCTTCAAACCGTGCACTAGCTAAATCATAGATTTCCTTCTTTGGCATCTTAGGATTATGTACATGAATAACATCTTCAATAAAGCGAATAATCTTCTGTGTAGGATTCAGTGCATTCATAGCTGCCTGTGGAATATATGCGATTTCTGTTCCTAATATAGACTTTCTGATTGCATCTGGCTCCATCTGAGAGATGTTTTTTCCATCAACGATAATATCACCGCTCATATAATGTAACGGCGGAAAATAATATCCCATCAAACTCAGAGCAAGGGTTGACTTACCACAACCGGACTCTCCCGCTATACCAAGGGATTTCCCTTCTTCTATGGTAAGAGATACACCATCAACGGCATATACATCCTCTCTGAATCTGGTCACATATTTTGTTTTGAGATTTTTAACCTCAAGTATTGTCTTTCCCATAACCGTCCTCCTAATCTCTCAAAGTGGGGTTGAACACCTGATCGAGACCGGTATTCATCAAATTCAGTGAAAATGATATCAGAGCAATCATGATTATTACCGGGAAATATGCCCACCATGATCCATTCAAATGTGCAGAATATAACATTGCCCAGTTCATCATAAGACCGAGTGTGGGAATCTCAGTGGTTTTCGGTCCAAGACCAAGCATTGAGAGCTGAGCCTCAGCCAGAATTGCTGTTGATATCTGTAAGATAAATGCCATTACAACATAGGATGCTATGTAAGGTAGAATATCAGTGAGTATAATCCTTATTAAGCTATGGCCAGATAACTTACTTAAATTCACATGATCACGGTTACGTAATGATATAACTTGGGAACGTACTGATCTTGTTGTCCATGTCCAAGAAGTTATACCAATAACAAACGCAACCATTGTAACACCTCTCTGATCCTGTCCAATACTATAGGAAATCAAAATCAGAAGAACAAAGGATGGGATTACTGTAAAAATATTCGTAATAAACATTATTAAGTCATCAACAATACCACCTATATAACCAGCCAACAATCCAAAAGTTAACCCGATTAAGGTTGCTACAATACCTGCTATCAGACCAATCTTTATGGAAGTGCCAGTTGCAGAAACAAGTTTTTTCAAAGTATCTGCACCAAAATTATCGGTACCTAGTGGTAATACTTTAACATTAGCTATATCCTTGATATTAACATAATCGGTATCTTCAATAACTTTTTTCTCCTCTAGAGTACCGGTTTCTTCGTCTTTAGATGCTATTACAACCTCCAGTCCTGCTAAGGCCTCTTTCAGAGCCTTATCCAGACGCTTGTAATAGTTACGTTGTGCCATCGTCATACCCTTAGGTTTTAATGTAGAATCATAATTCGCATTCCATAACTCCAAAAGCTTCTCCGTATCATTCATGTCGATATCATCTGTAGCAACTCCAGCTACAGTCAGCCACTCTACCATAGAGACTTTATCTTCCTCTTTTAGGCGAGCTCCGATACGCTTTTCATTTGCATCTGGAAGTTTTAATGTTTCTGGGGTAGTATCAACTGTATCATATACGGATACATAGGTTCCTGGTTTAAAAAATGTTCCAAGACCGAGCATTTCTAATGGATCTCCCGGATTGAACAATGGATAAATAAAAACTGTTAATAATATGGCTACAAATATTACAAATCCAACTACAAATTTGGGAGAGTGAAACACCTGACGTAATGTATTCTTCATTTTTTATCCCTCCCTTAATCAAACTGTGCCGCTTTTACACGGGGATCTATAAATCCATAGATAATATCAATTGCAAAGTTGGCTAATAAAACCATCACCGTAATAATTAATGTTGTTGCTGACAGTAACGGATAATCATTCATAGTAATTGCTTGAAGCATAGTGGTTCCTAGTCCAGGATAACTGAAAATAATCTCTGCAACCAGCGCACCACCAACCATACCACCAATTGAAAGTGCTAATCCAGTAACCTGTGGTAGCATCGCATTACGGAATACATATCCAACGATTTTTCTATCTTTAATACCAAGAAAACGACTATATTTAACGTAATCCGCATTCAATTCATAGATTGACATGGAACGCATTCCTACTGCCTGTCCACCTATAGAAATAATAACAACTGACCAGAATGGAAGCTGGTAATGAGCAATTACTGATTTGATAAACTTCCAGCTTAGATTTGGTATTAAGTCAAAACCATATCCTCCTGATATTGGTGCAACTTTTAAATTAATAGCAAATATAACAAGCATCACTACAGCCATACCAAAAGCAGGTACACTACTGCAGAAAAGACTAACCGGCATAAGAACCTTATCAAAACCTTTTCGAACATAAGCTGCTAGGGCGCCTAGGAGATTACCAAGCAACCATCCCACAACAATAGCCGGTAGCTGAAGAGAAATTGTCCACCATATTGCATCAGAAATAATATCTGCTACAGGACGTGGATACTGGCTGAAGGAAAGTCCAAAATCTCCAGTTAATGCATTCTTAAAATATGTAACAAACTGAACATACATAGGTTCGTTTGTACCAAATTGTTTAGCGTAACTCTCATAAATCGCTTTTACGGCAGACGCATCTGACATACCAGCAGTTACTCTAGCAGTAATATTAGCAACAGGATCTCCCGGCATTAATCGGGGAAGTATAAAATTAAGCAGTATAGCTACAATTAATGTCAAGAAAAACCATAGTATCTTCTTGCCAAAATACTTTCGATAGCCTTTCATAGATGACCTCCACATTTTTTAAAACAGCCATGTTTCAAGTATCCCGAAACATGGCTGACTTTTAGTATTCAGGTATTTCTACTTTGAAGTTACTGAACAAGTGTAAGCTCATAGAGTCCGGCAATACCATAACCATCTGATAAGATCAACGGAGGAATATTGTTAGCATTACCTTTCTCAGGGAAGTTAGTCCATACAGACTCGTTAACAGCATGGAACATGTTAGGTCTGTACATTAATGAGAAGGAAGGAACATCTGTTAAATAAATCTTAACTGCTTCAGTATATAATTCCTTCAACTTAGCAGGATCGGTTTCTGAAGGGATAGCCTGAATAATCTCATCGGCCTTAGGATTGCTGTAGTGACCCCAGTTACCGGACCAGTTACCTTCAACACCATTAAACTCAGAACTCATCATCTGTCTAATACGGCTCCAAGGAGCGGAAGGATTTGCACTATCTGTAGACCACATGAAGATATCGTATTGATCCTGAGAAGCTGCAGTAAATACTGTCTGATATACGGACCACTCAGGGAATTCTGTTGTAATTTCGATACCAATCTTTTCACCAGCTGCTGCTACGATTTCCATAGCTGCCATCCAGTCGGTCCAACCATTAGGACAGCATGCATTAAAGGAAAGCTTAGTTCCGTTGTATTCACGGAAGCCATCTCCATCAGTATCAGTGATACCAGCTTCGTCTAATAACTTCTTAGCTCCTTCAATGTCATTACCAACCCATTGAAGATCCTTAACTGCATCATGATCAAATGTAGCCTGCTCACCATCAGTAGGGTTCATACATGAACGAGGTACATCAGAGAACTTAGGTGACTGACCTGTCATAGCATTTTCATTAATTGCATCGTAATCAACTGCCATAGCGATTGCTTTACGAACTGCTACATTATCAAGACCAGGTGTAGAAAGATTGAACCAAGCGGTAGGCATGTTTACACATACGCCGTAAGGTGCTTCATCCATATATGTAGAAATCGGAAGACCATCTTTTAACCAAAGGTCCTGAATATTAGGAATGAACTGCTGACATACGTCAACTTCACCTGCTTTAAATGCTACTTCACCTGCTGCATTATCAGCATAGATAGTATGGCAGATGTATTTCGGAACTGGAAGTTTGCCCCACATGGAAGCATCCTGGCCCCAGTAATTATCATCGCGTACTAAAACAACTTTTTGATCATCAGCAAAGTACTTGGTATAAGGACCTGAGTATACAGAATCTTCACCAGGATCATTCTTCATTGCATCTGGATCGTTGTTGCAACGAGCTTCCAATGTCTGAATCCAAGCTTTTTGAATTACGTATACCTGTCCAAGGTATGTATTAACTAGCAAAGGATTAATTGCTTTGCCATTTGCATCCAATTTAGCTTTAATAACAACTGTACTAGGATCTACTGCTACTACATCTTCGATATAGGAAGCAAATCCGGTTCCCTGAGCATTGCCAACTTTTACATTTGTAGCAAATGTATATGCAACGTCATCAGCAGTAACTGGTGTACCATCACTCCATTTAGCAGCTGGTTTAATCTTAACAGTAACTTCTGTCATTGCATCATTCCATACGAAGTCACCATCAGCTAATAATGGAGTCAAGGAATTGTCGAGCATGTTATACATGTATAATGTCTCATACATTAATGTACGGGAACCACCAGCAGCCTGAGTAAATGCTAATGCATTGTTATTATTGTCAGACAACGGGTTCCAACCATTTACTGATCCCCACTGTAAACCTGCATAATACAGTGTTTCAGTTCTGGGAAGTGCATTTGGATCTGCATCTGCAGTAGACTCAGCCGGTGCTGCCTCAGTAGGTTCAGCATCAGGTGTTGTCTCTTCAACAGCTGCTTTTGTAGGTTCAGGAGTTACTTCTTTAGAAGTATCTTCTGTTTCTTTCTTGCCACATCCTGCTAACAATGTTGTAGATACAAACAGCATTGCCAGCAGAAGGGCTGTGAGTTTCTTCATTTTTTTCATTTTACCCTCCTTAATTATTTAGGCCTCTCCAGCCTTTTTATATATAAACACAAATAGAAAGCAATTGACACTGCTAACTACTTATGTTTATCCCCTCATTTAATAAAATCGACTATGTACTGAACACAATATATGAACTATTTTGTTTCCAATTTCATAGTATTAAAAACCCTTCTTTATTCATTTTATCTAATAAGCGAAAAAAAAACCATGCTTTTTTATCTATTTTGTGCTATAGTATATACATAATCTGTTTATTTCTCTATGTATTATTAAAATTTTCAAATTATCAAAATCTAAAAATAATACGGTTTTTATAATTAGTTTTGATACTATACTAATTTTTTTATTTTTTTAAAATTAAAACGACATTACTCTACTATTTTATGTTTTTTGATAACATAATGGCCTGAAACATCATAAATTCCAATAAAAACAGGGCTGGATATTTTTACAAGGGAGGATTCGACAATGAAGTTTATGCATGAAAATGTAGAATTTATAGATGAAATGCCCATCAATATTTCTATCAAATCTTTAGCAGCAGTTCCGAAGCATTGGCATAATTGTATAGAAATCTATTTGGTTTTAAGTGGAAAATTATCAATTACATCGGAAAATGAAACCTATCATTTATTTGAAGATGACATAATATTGATTAATTGTGATCAGATTCATGAGATTCATGATGATGAGAACGTTGTTGTTGTGATACAGATCAATCCTTCCTATTATAAAAGAGGATTGGATACCGGAGCATATTTTCAATGTAATTCCACTGTATATCATAATAAGATGAAATTCCACGAAATAAAACGCATCATAGCAAAGATTATACATATATACTATAATGACAAAGGAGATAATGACCTATTAATCATCTCCTTCTCCTATCAGCTTGTTCTCGAACTTTTAAAGAACTTTCAGAGTACGGAGGAGAAAAGCACGAATCTTGAATCAAAGAGTCTTCAGCGATTAGGAGACATTATTCAGTACATAAATGATAATTATTCTGAAAGCATTACCCTTGATCAGTTAGCAGAGCGTGAATCTCTATCTCCTTCCTATTTATCTCACTTTTTTAGATTAAACATGGGAGTTACCTTTTTTAATTATATAACTGGGGTTCGTATGAACCATGCAGTAAATGACCTGATATCTACTTCATTAACAATTGAGCAGATAGCGGCTAACAATGGATTTGCAAACAGCAGATATTTTGTAAGCGCTTTTAAAAAGCAGTTTGGTATGTTACCAAGGCAATTTCGGGCTAATCAGAAGAAGGGTACGGTATCAAGGGCACTAAAGGAAGATAAACGTAACGAATTCAACGGTTTTATGCAAATGAAACATCATGATTTTCTTAATAAACTGGGCGAATATCTGGATACAGACTCAGCCAGCGAGGTTACTGGTAACGTAACTGTAAAACAAGTAAAGGCCGTTGAAATTAACACCAATAATAATATCAAAACGTTAAGTCATACCTTTCTTAACTTTATCAGTGTTGGACGTGCTAAGGAAATATTAATGGAATCGATTCAGCAGCAATTACGAACCATACAAAAGGATGTAGGCTTCCGTTATATCAAATTTCATGGTATATTGGATGATTCTATGATGCTGTACAATGAAGACCAGCATGGGAATCCATTCCTAACGTATCAATATGTTGATCAAATCATTGATTTTCTATTATCTATTAATATTAAGCCATTGATACAGCTGTCCTTTATGCCAAAAGCTCTGGCAAAGGACCCTTCCAGTACGATATTCTATAATCCTGTTGTTATCAGTGAACCGAAAGATCATTCAAAATGGTCCTACCTGATTACGAACCTGACGCAACATTTTATCGACCGATATGGTATTGAGGAGGTTCGCTCCTGGCTGTTTTCGTTCTGGAATGCACCCTTTAAAACCACCATGTTTTCCTTTGATACCAATGAAATTGGATATGAACTATATAAGATTACCTGGGCCTGTGTAAAATCCTGTGACAGTCATTTGAAATTCGGAACTCCCTCTTACACATCATTAGATTTTGATTGTCAGATGTTTTACGATTTTCTTGATTATTGCAAAGAGAACCAATGTCCTCCTGATTTTTATAATGTACACTGCTATCCAGTAAAAAATCCTACGAGTAAGGACCTGGCTACCTTTGGTGTAAGTTTAAGCAACGAATCGATTATTGTTTCTGAGGATCCGGATTACATGAAAAAAATGATTACGTGCTTTAAAAAGGATCTGACACCATATCCAAAGTTACCTATTTACATAACTGAATGGGCTCCTACCTCTTCTCATCGGGACTGGCTAAACGATACCTGCTACCGCTCATCCTACATAGTTAAAAACATATTGGAGAATTATGATGAGGTTGATAGCTTCAGTAGCTGGTGTTTGTCAGACTCCATGGAAGAGCTTCCACTTGATAACGACTTGTTTCATGGAGAGCTTGGATTATTTACATGTAATGGAATTAAGAAACCAGCTTACTATGCATATACATTCCTTAAGAAATTACTAAATACCTTATTAGATAAAGGACCAGGTTATTTTGTGACCACGAATCAAAAGGGGGATTATGCTATCCTTCTTTATAATTACATTCATATATCTCCCCTTTATGCACAGGGTGTATTATTCAATGTAACCTTCATAGAACGGTATAATGCCTTTGTCGATCCATCTCCCATGGAATTTGATCTGGTCCTGACGAATGCTGATAACAGTCCCTATACTCTTACGGAGCAGATTGTTAACAGACAAAGCGGTAGTGCTTTTGATGAGTGGGTACGTATGGGTGCAATGCCTTTAACTACCGAAGAAGAAGTAAACCTTCTTAAAGGTCGTTCCATGCCAGGCTTGATAAAAAGTGAAATGGAAATTAAGAATAAACAGATTAATTATTATGCTAAGCTAGAGCCACATGAAATACGTTTGATATTAATAAATAAGAAACATAGCAATTAACCTATAGTTATAATTTATACACTACACGTGTAGAACCCCTGTCAGAAAAGTTTAGAATGAAACAATCTAAGTTTGTCTGACAGGGGTTTATAATTATTAATATTTATTATTCACGATATTATAAAGACTCAAATCAAACTATCTATAGTTTAACAACCTCACATACAGTAAGTGTATTCTGTTGTACTGTAAATCTCACATCAAATCCAGCAAATTCCACACCATATCTTCTATTAGGATCCTTTTGATACGAGGGCCGAGGATCACTGGCCAATACAAATTGTATTGCTTTCCTCTTTTCCTCAGGTATCATATGTAGCATTTCCTCTGGAAATACCACGTCCAAAGAATAACTCCTAAGAGGATCAGCAAATCCACCCACTGCATCGGGGTGACTGTCGGTGTATGGAATGTAGGGTTTAATATCATAGATGGGTGTGTTGTCCATCATATCTGCGCCCGCAACATGGAGTACCGGTCCCAGTTCTGAATGATACTCAATGTGTTCCAGCTTTACTGAGGACAATCCGATGGAATTCGGACGAAACGGAGAACGGGTAGCAAACACTCCCATCCGCTTGTTCCCACCCAGGCGTGGTGGCTTCACCATCGGAGCCCAAGTATCGCGAATCGCCTTTGAGAACTCCCATAACAGCCAGATGCGGGAAAAGCCTTCTAATCCACGGAAGGCGTCCGGATTGCGATATTCTGGTTCAAATATAATCTGTGCCTTTAGCTCTTCGATCAGACCGCTTTGACGTGGAACGCCGAACTTGGTCGGGAAATCCGTTCGAATGTGGGCAATAATATTTAATTGCTTCTTTGTATTTTCATCAACAATGTTCTTCTTGCTCTTTTGTTGTATATTACTATTACTTTCTGACATTTCTAACTCCTCAATGATGCTTTCATGTATTCTTTTGATATTCTATCAATGAATTATAATCATTCTAGCATATATAAGTATCATCGCCAAATAGTATATTTGTTGTCAGGAAAAATAGTTTCGTTGCTTCTCTTGACATATATAAAACAGGATTATAATCTTATATTGAATTTAACAAAGTGGATTAAGATGTCAATATTAGAAAAAAAATGAACCAAAAAGATATTTCATCACTCTTATGTATAGGTGCACCGAAAAACATGATTATACGAAATGAGGAACAGCTTTGGAAGAAGTACAACTAATACAGGAACTGAAGACCGGTAATAAAGATGCATTTGATCAGTTATATGATCGATATAAGGATCAGGCATTGCGGACAGCTGTTTTTTTAACGGGAAACAGACAGGATGGCGAGGATACCGTCCAGGAAACCTTTGTAAAGTGCTACCTGCATATACAGGAGCTTCACAACGAAGAGGGTTTCAAAGCATGGATGTATCGAATTCTTACCAGGACTGCTTTTTCATTATGCAAACGTAGAAGAAACGAAGTTTCTGTAGAAGAAATCCCCGAAGACTTGAATAATGTGCTCGATAATTCTCCACAAAAGCAGTTATTGGATAGTGAGCGGAAGCATTTGATTTATGAACAGATAGGTAAGCTTGATTACAAGTACAGATCAGTCATCATCCTTTATTACTACAACCAACTGTCCATTAAAGAAATTGCACGTGTTCTGAACTGTATGGAAGGAACTGTGAAATCAAGACTTTCTGCAGCGAGAAAGAAACTAGAAAAAAGTATGAAACGGATGAAGGAGGACTGGTTATGAAGAAGAATATGAATACCATTTTAGAATCTGAGATTCGCCAAGTGCTGCTAGAAAAGGGGAATGAAGTGACAGCTTCCGAAGTCTTAAAGTCCAAAATTGACCGGGATATCCGTCTAAAAGAATCTAAAGGAGTGAAAAAAATGAAAATCTTAAATGCAAAAAAAATCGCTCTTGCCACCTTAGCATTTGCAGTTATTACCTGCTCAGTTTGCTTTGCAGCAAGTAAGATTACCTATTATGTAGGCAGCTCAAACCCAAATAATGATGTATCAAATTACTCAGATATTGATAAAGTAATGAAGAAGTTGGATTTTGACACCAATGTGATTAAAGAATTCGATAACGGATATCAATTTAAGAGTGCCGGTATCACCAGTTCAAAGGGTATGGACGCCAATGATAATGAAGTATCCTCATTCAATAAACTTAATATCTCTTATTCCCTTACTGGCAAGAATGATATTTTTCTTTATATAACACAGTCAAAAAATATCGATACAGAGGAAGAAACTAAATCATATGAGGCTATTCAGCTGGGCGATACCACAGTTTACTATCAACAGATGCAATATAAACTTGTACCCGTTGATTATGAGATTACTGAGGAAGATCAGGCTAACATGGATGCAGGAGTTTTACAAATCTCATACGGTTCTGACACCGTTGAAGAAACCCTATTCACCTTTGTAACCTGGGATCAGAATGGTCTGAATTATCTTCTGATGGATAGTGCATCTTCTCTTGCTAAGGATGATTATTTATCCATGGCTGAGGAATTGATACAATCAAGATAATCCTTATCATATTATCATTTGCCATATAAATTATATACCATAGTAATTTCTAATTTATATAACCATTCTTTTACAAAATGGTGGTAACAATACAACCGAGGTAAGATGGCAGTTTAGGAAAGTAATTCATCATATTCCTAACTTCCGATCATTTTACCTCGGCTGTATTCATTATAATGTGAATCGCACTGTTAAAGCTTATTATAATTCAATTCTTATACAACATCCTCCTGAAACAGTCTTTCAATGACCTGTTCATAATCAGCTAATCGTTCTGCTTTCTTTATCTTCTTTGCATATTTTGCATTTTCAGGAAAACGTGAAATCAAATAGAACCATATTTCTTTCATCTTATATAATACATTTCTATCGCCAAAAAGAGTTCTTTGATACCCCTCATATATTTGATCATGAAATGCTTTCAGCTTCTCTTTCTCAAGCTTTACATTATATTGTATTGCATCAATTAACCCTGGATTAGACAAGAGACCTCTTCCTATCATTACGGTTCCTACCTCCGGAAATTCATTGGTAAACCGATGAAAATCATCCGGTGTAAAAATATCTCCGTTATAACAGACGGGATTTTTACTCAGTGCTAATGCATCCCTAAAGATCTTCATATTGGGACTGTTTTTATAGAAGTCTTTTTGTATTCTCGGATGAATAATCAGCTCCGATATCGGATACTTATTAAATATCTCAATCAGCTCATAGAATTCCTCTGGATCATCTTTCCCAATTCGTGTTTTAATCGAAATCCTGGTTATTGCCTCAGAGTATATTCTATCTAAGAAGTTATCCAACTCTGTTACTTTGGCTAAAAATCCGGAACCGCGATTTTTTGCTACCACAGTACCGGATGGGCATCCCAGATTCAGATTAATTTCCTCATATCCCAGCCGTGCTATTCGTTTTGATGTATGAATAAAATCGTCTGCATTATTGGTAAGTATTTGTGGAACCAGTACAATATCCGGATTATTATCCGGTAAAATATCATTGATATCTTTCGATTTAAGCTTATTACTTTGATTCGCCATAATAAATGGCGTAAAGTACTTCGTAATATTATTATGATTAAAATGCTGATTGTGAGCATTTCGATAAATGTAGCCTGTTATTCCTTCTAATGGTGCGAAATAAAAATTCATATAAGATGATAACTCCTTTTTTGGTTATATAAAATATTCTATGGAAGCTTCGGGAGTTACTCTTGTATTTGTGTTATATAATAACATAGCCTCACGCCCTTCCTTCAATCCAAGAGCATAGAAGCCGTTCCCCTCATCGTTAATGACATCTATCTTTACTTTCCGGTTCATTTTCTTAGGCTGATTCTCTACCAGGATTATGGATTTTCCATCCACAGGCTCCATCCAATCATAGGGATCAAAAATGCAGATATAATCTTCTTCTATTCCTGTCAGAAGAATGTAATGCTTAACTTCTCCCAGCCATACACATAATATGACAACGCCGCCCTGTTGAAGACATTCCACGATTTTATTATTCTGGCCAATCCATACAAAATCATCTGTCAATATTTCTGTGTGAATCGGAAATTTCTTTATCGTTCCAAAATGGTTGAACCAATTGGATAAAAACATCATAGCCATTCGTGATGTTCCACTTTTACCGTATTCTCCGTTATTATCATATACATCCAGAGTATAAAGCGAAATGGTTTTAATAACTTCTGGTAGAATTTCTTCTCTATCGAATAAATAACGAATTGCATTGGTTAATGTTGTTGGTCCGCAATCATATTCTGTTGTTTGATAGCTTAATTGATTTTTCATATCGAAGTTCCTCTCAGATATCAATCAGATATATAATATCATACGCAATAACAAACAAAATGATAATATTCTCCCCTATTTTCCAGAAGGATCAAAGGAATCCCTTAATGCGTCACCAATTAGGTTTACACTAATAACCAGTAGTATGATCAGAAGACCGGGCGGAAGCCAGAGCCAGGGCTGTGAAGTCAACACAGATAGTGACTCCGCGCCATTTAGCATATTTCCTAAGCTGGCCTGTGGTGGCTGAATCCCCATTCCCAGGAAGCTTAATGCTGCTTCATCCAACATAGATATTGCAACTACAGATGTAGAATAAACAAGGATTGGAGCAATGGTGTTTGGCAATATCTCCGAAAACATAATATACCATTTTGGCATTCCAGCCACTATATCTCCCTGAATAAAATTCTTCTCACGAATGGATAATACATTACCCCTTACCAATCTTGCAACACCCGGCCAATCTACAAAACCTAAGATTAATATGATATTCCATAGTCCAGGTTCGAAGATTGCAGCCGATACTAACACCAACAGTATGTATGGAAATGACATAACCATATCAGTAAATCTCATAATAGCAATATCAATCCATCCCCCGAAAAAGCCGGATATCAGTCCTAATACAACGCCTACAATTGTAGAAACAGCTGTTGCTGCCACACCCACTAGTAAGGATATTCTTGTTGCATAGAAAAGTCTGCTAAGTACATCTCGACCAACCTGGTCTGTTCCTAACAAGAATTTACTACTGGGTGCTTCACGAAACATTCCGACAACTTTATTGGGATCATATGGTGCAAGGATAGGAGCAAGTAGCGCACAGAGAATGATAACTGCCAAAAAAAATGTACTAATAACGGCCAGTTTATGCTTTTTGAAACGATGCCATGCTGAACTGCTATCATTATTTAATTCATGCTTCTTGTTCACATTACGCTTTCCCATAATTACTCCATTTCTTTCCTATATATTTAAATATCGCCTTGAAGATTGGTTAGTACTTAATGGTCGGATCCACAAGTGCATATATAATATCCGTTATTAAATTCGCCAGCAACACCACCACTGCTGACATCAGACACACTCCCATAATTACTGGATAATCACGATTTATAATTGCATTCATGGTCATCAAGCCCAATCCTGGCCAGCTAAATACCTGTTCTATAATAATCGCTCCGCCGAACAACATGGGAATATGCATTCCGATTACCGTTACAATTGGTATCAATGCATTACGTAACGCATGCTTGTTGATTACACGAAATCGCCCAATTCCCTTTGCTTTCGCAGTACGCAGATAATCCTGCTGTAGTATTTCCAGCATCGCACTTCGAACATAACGAATATTGGTTCCTGCCAACGAGACAGCTAATACGGTAACAGGCATGATCATATGCTTAACCACATCCCACATGTTCTTCTCCATTCCCAGCGTAGACATCCCACTGGAAGGAAGCCAGCCTAACTTAATGGTAAAAACATATATGAGAATCAGAGACAGAAAGAAACCCGGAATACTGCTTCCCAGGAAGGAAAATGTCACAACCGTATAGTCACTGATAGAATACTGTCTTACTGCACTATAAATACCTGCCGGTATAGCTATGATCATACTCACTATCAGGGATACTGACATTAATAATAATGTTGGTCCAAGATATGAACCAATCATACTGCTTACGGACTGATAGTTCTTAATTGAATAACCCAGGTTTCCTTGGAGTATCTGTTTTAGCCAGGTAATATACTGGATATAAATCGGCTGGTCCAATCCCAGAGCGACTTTCTTAACCTCTAATGCCTCCTGGGATATTCTTGCTCCCTGTAGCATCTCCAAAGGGCTTCCTACCATATTCATAATCAGAAAATCGATAATTGTAATACCAATCAAAACCGGTATTGCAATTAGAATTCGTTTCACGATATATCGAGTCATAGGGTTACTCCCTTCGTTACAATGATTTTGCCAATATCGGGCAGGCAGCAAGATGGGAACTGCCGGGGAATACTGGTTTTAATTCAGGCGCTTTCGTTCTACATTGCTCGGTGGCATAAGGACAGCGGGAAACAAACCGGCATCCGGTATATAAAACAGTGTTAGAAGGGATTTCTCCCTGCAAAATGATTCTTTGTCTGCTTCGATCCCTTGGATCCGGTACGGGTGCAGCATTGCATAATGCCTTAGTATACGGATGCACCGGATTCTGAAACAATTCCTTTGCATCTGCTATCTCAACAATCTTGCCAAGATACATTACTGCAATACGATTACTGATATAATTCACTGCATCCAATCCATGACCAATGAATAAATAGGTTAAATTCAATTCCTTTTGTAATCCTCGAAGCAGATTTAATATTTGTGCCTGAATAGAAACATCCAGTGCGCTTACCGGTTCATCGCAAATAATCAAACGAGGATTAAGAGATAATGCTTTCGCTATCCCGATTCTTTGCCTTTGCCCTCCGGAGAATTCGTGGGGATATCTTTCCTTACTATTCTTAGGCAAACCCACCATATCTAACAGTCGGTCCACTTCTTTATCGACTGTCTTTCTAGTGCAGATTTTATGATAAAGAATAGGAGCAGATATAATGTCCTTAATGCGCTTTCTTGGATTTAGAGAGGAGAATGGGTCCTGAAATACCATCTGTATTTCTGTACGCATTTGCTTCATTTGATTTCCTGTAATATTGGTAATCTCCTGACCATCATAAATGATACTCCCTGCTGTGGGCTTCTCCAAGGCTACCAGCTGTCGACCGATGGTAGATTTTCCGCATCCAGATTCACCAACTAATCCAAGGGTCTCCCCTGAATATATATCAAAATCAACACCATCAACTGCATAAACCTGACCTATGGTGTGGGAGATGATGCCGTCACGAATGGGATAGTATTTTTTAAGCCCCTGTACTTCAAGTAAAGGTTTTTCATTCCTATTCATTCCTAATCTCCTCCATCCCCCTTGACCTCCAGCAACGAGCCCAATGATTACGTCCTGCCTCTATCATTTCCTGGGCAGAGTTACATTCTGCTACTGCATAGGGACATCGATTTGAGAAACGACATCCGGTCATTTCGCCATAATGCTCCGGTACAGTACCTCTAATGGTAGCCAATTCCTGATTCTCTTCTCGGATGCTTGGTATTGATTTTAACAATGCCTGAGTATATGGATGCTTTGGATTTTCGAACAAATCAAACACACCTGCTTCTTCCACAATCTGACCTGCGTACATTACCTGTACACGATCTGCCATCTCCGCCACTAACCCCATATCATGGGTAATTAGAATAATCGACATCTTCAACTCATTCTTCAGCTGCTTTAACAGCTGCATGATCTGAGCCTGTATGGTTACATCCAGTGCAGTAGTCGGTTCGTCAGCGATTAACAGCTTCGGATTACAAGCAAGGGCCATCGCAATGATGACCCTCTGTCTCATCCCCCCGGATAAGGTGTGAGGATATTTACTCATGATGGAAGCAGGCTCTGGTAAGCCCACCTTTGCCAAAAGACTAATTGCTCGTTCTTTTGCTGCTTTCTTATCAAGATTCATATGAGCACGCATAGTCTCTATGAGCTGCGAACCGATGGTAAACACCGGATTTAGGCTGGTCATGGCATCCTGAAAAATCATGGATAAAGAATTACCACGAATTTGATCCATCTCTTTTTCTGTCTTGTTAATCAGGTCTTCACCATCAAAGGTAATTCGCCCGCCGGTTATTCTTCCTGTTTTCCCCAGAAGTCCTATAACGGACAACAGTGTAACGCTTTTACCGGATCCAGATTCTCCTACTATGCAAAGGATTTCTCCCGGATTGACAGCCAGACTTACCTTGTCAATGCATTTAAATTCTATCCTATCACCGATAAAAGCCACTTCAAGCTCCTCGACCTTTAATAAAGGAGTCATTATTCTGTCACATCCCATTCATGAACATTGATAAAGGATCCGTATACATCAGGTGTTGCATTAACTAAGCGCTTGTTTGCAGCACCTATGGCACTGATGACATAGGCTGAAAGCATCGGTACCTCCTGTTGCGCAATCGTATCAATGGTCAGGTATTTATCTTTAATTTCATTTACATCGCTGGTTAGCTGTGTTTCAGCCAATGCCTGAGATACTGTATCATTGACATATCCTGTCCATCCATCCGTAGATAATAACCAGTTAATATCCGGGTACGGATCCACAGGAGCGTAGGTATACTGAACTGCCAGAAGATCAAAGTCTTTACTGCCGGCTTTTGTCATCAGGGTTGATAAATCAACCGTAGTTACCTGTATCTTGATGCCGACTTCTAATAGCTTTGCTGCAATATAATCTGCAGCCTGAGTAAAGGTAGTATCTCCACTATTGACATAGAAGTTTAATGTCCTGGATGAATCCCAACCATCTGCTTCTGCTTGCTGTACTAATTCCTTTGCTTTTTCAGGATCATAACTAATCGGTGTTAATTCGGAAGCATAAAATGGGCTGGCACTGGATAAAAATCCATCTACAATCTCACCCTTCCCATTTAAAAAGCCAGTAAGAAGTGATTGACGATCAATTCCATATAATATAGCCTGTCGAATACGTACATCGGATACGCTATTGGTATTAAAGAATACGGACTGATTAGTTACTGGTGCACCATAATTTACTGTGATATTGGTAAGTGCTTCAATATTGGCATAATCCTCTTGAAGAACATTTCCTGTTGTCTGCTGTATAAAATCGATTTCTCCGGATTGCAGACTAGTGAGCAGCTGTGCGGAGGTTACAATCTTAATATTCAGCTTATCTATCTTGGGCTGACCTTTAAAATATTTATCATTCGCCTCATACGATACAAAATGCTGTAAGTCATATGCGGTAATACGATATGGTCCGCTAACCACAGTGGGTGCACTGAACCATTCATAAGAAGCCAGCTGATCCTCGGGAACATCCTTTAAAATATGCTTTGGTAGTGTTAATATATATCTTCCGTAGGTATTCTGAAAAGTGGTTAATGCCATTGGATACTTTGTAGTAAACTCAACTGTCTTATTGTCGATCACCTTTACACCAGGAATCTCAGTTGCTCCCTCTTCCACAAATCCATCATCGCCAATACCTTCAAAAGCATAGAGTGCCATACTTGCATTGGCTAACTTGGGGCTCGCCAGTCGTAAAACGGTAAATGCCACATCCTCAGCGGTTACAGGCTGACCATCAGACCAGTTTGCCTTCTCATCAATTGTCACTTTAAAATGAATATTGTCCTCTGTTGTAATGGAAGATGCCAGCATTCCTTCAAATTCCAGATTACGATTCAATTCCACCAAAGGTAAAAACTCTAATGCCATTGCATATTTTAATATTTCGGTTGCATCCATTAATAATGGGTTAATGCTGCTTAAAGAATCCGTCACTCCTATATTAACCATCTTTTCGCCTGTTTGGGTTGTATTCTTAGTCTCTTTGTTACTTTCATTTGTTGTACTTTCTTTACCGCATGCGGTAAGCGACACTGTTATAATCAGTGTAAGAAAAACTGCGATCCACTTATTCCATTTACTATGCTTCATATTCTTCATCCTCCTTTTATGATGCCTCTCATCCTGCATATTATTATCAAGTTTAATTCAGAAGCTATAATTTCATACAATTCATATCATGTTAGTATAAATTAATAACTTTAGATTATATTATTCCTTACAGTATTTTTTGTCAACCTATTTATCTCAGAGATATTATCATCTTCCATATATGAATACCTAATATTTATTCATAATAACACAAAGTGTGATAATCAACAATGTACCATCTTATATTTTCTATGATGAAATATGCAGGCTGTCTCCATCCTCATCTACATGATTCTGAAGTAACTCTCCATTCATATGATTGCCCAGATAATTACGTCCCGGAACTTGTTTCGCTAAGTATTCACTGCGGATTTGCTCATTTACTCTTGCTATTTCCACCTTAAGTTCCTGTGCAGAGAGCCTGAGCGCTCCCTGTCCCATAATAATAATCTGCTCCACATAATCAGAGGTTGCAACAGTAATATGATGCCTTCGTCCGATCTCATGTGTTACCTTTTCGATATACATATCCGCTGTCTCTGCTTCCTTCGTATATACTACATGGATGCCATGGTAATTAGTGACTGAACCAACTCCACCCTTTACCTTATAGGCGTCAAACACTAAAATAAGTATACACTTTTTAAATCCCTGGTAATTGCATAGAATATCCATTAGCTTGTATCTCGCCGCATCCATATTCTCTTTTGCCAATTCATTAAGCTCATCCCAGGCAAAAATTATATTATATCCGTCTACCAGTAAATATTCTTTGGTAAGTGCAGAAGTCTTAAACTGTTCCCCTTGCTTTCGTTCTACATACGTAGACTTTTTCTCATATCCCAGGCTATTCTGAGAAGGATAGGTTTTATTCTTAATCGGGCCAAAGGTACGGGTAAATATTTCCTCCAACTCTTTGTCCTCTTGTAAGGAGCCTCCTATGAGCGGAGCACGTCTCACATGTACGGCTTCCTTCTCCTGTTCAGCTTTAGTCTGTAACTCTTGCTGTTTTTCTAATCGAAGGTCTAATCCACTCTCTATATGCTGATAGCGTTCGACCTCATTCCATGGCACCACAAATCCAGCACCGTGAGCGCAAAAAACAGAACCGGTGGGATTCTCTAAATCTCTCTCACTATCATATCCGATTGCTGCTACCACTTCATCCTGATTGTGACAGGCCTCATATCCTTTCAACGTACAGAATAATTTACCCCTTCCACGTGTATAAGAAGCAACCTCCATCTGATATCCACGCATGGTTGCCACTGGAGCTTTCCCCACGAGTACAGACCATTCTCCTTCCGTTTCCGGAGTCTGAAAGCTACCATACATTCGGCTGATATCGGACATTGCTCTTCCTACTAAATCCGAAGGGATTTCCAATCGAAAGCTGTAATAAGGTTCTAAAAGAATACAGTTGGCCTTCTTTAAGCCCTGACGTACTGCCCGATAAGTCGCCTGCCTAAAGTCTCCACCCTCTGTATGCTTTAGGTGTGCTCGTCCTGCGATCAAAGTAATCCTCATATCCGTTATCGGCGAACCGGTTAACACTCCAATATGTTCCTTTTCCGCCAAATGGGTTAAAATCAACCTTTGCCAGTTACGATCCAATTCATCTTCGCTACAGCTGGAGTAAAACTGTAATCCGCTGCCGGGATCCCCAGGCTCCATAAGCAGATGTACCTCGGCATAATGCCGTAACGGTTCAAAATGGCCCACTCCCTCCACCGGATCTAGAATTGCTTCTTTATAAAGAATATTACCCTCTCCAAATTCTACAGCCACTCCAAACCGTTCCATAATGAGGCTCTTCAATATTTCAATCTGAATTTCTCCCATTAGCTGAACATGAATTTCTTTTAAATGTTCTGACCATACAATATGAAGCTGCGGATCCTCTTCCTCCAATAAACGTAATTTTGAAAGCATTACATGGGCATCACAATCCGATGGTAAGAGTACCTGATAATTGAGAACCGGTTCCAGAATTGGCATATCGGATACTGTTTCTATCCCCAGACCTTCTCCTGGATAGGTCTTTGATAAACCTGTAACAGCACAGATCGTTCCGGCTACAGCTTCTTCAACCGCTTCATATTTCACTCCGGAATATATACGAATCTGATCAACCTTTTCTTCCCAATCTTCCGCTTTCTCACGGCTATCAAAATGCTTATTAGAATACTGCTCCTTACGATTTGTAAGAACCATTTTTACCTTTAAGCAGCCTCCTGTTATCTTCATATGGGTGATTCGATTCCCCTGCTCATCCCTTGTTATTTTATAAATTTTTGCACCAAAGAAATCCGGATATTGAACACTTTTCGTGAATTGCTCTATTCCCTCCAAAAATTCATCAATGCCCTGTAGCTTCAGTGCGGAACCAAAATAGCAGGGAAATGCCTTTCTTGATACGATCAATTCCGCTGCATCTTCCTTCTCTACTCTTCCAGTATCCATGTATTTATCCAGTAATGCTTCATCGCACATTGCCAGGTTTTCCATCCACAGTTCCTTGTTCTGATCTGCACTAAAATCCACACAACCATCATGTAGACGTTTTCTTAATTCCTTCATTAATTCCGTACGATCCGTACCATCCATGTCCATCTTATTGACAAACACGAATGTAGGTATTCTATACACGGAAAGCAATCTCCACAAGGTTTCTGTATGTCCTTGTATACCATCACTACCACTGAT
This sequence comes from Variimorphobacter saccharofermentans, assembly GCF_014174405.1. Lineage (GTDB taxonomy): Bacteria > Bacillota > Clostridia > Lachnospirales > Lachnospiraceae > Mobilitalea > Mobilitalea saccharofermentans. The sequence continues at coordinate 2,482,734 of NZ_JACEGA010000001.1, forward strand.
AATCAATATGGCATAATCCAATACCTGTAAGGTTCTCTCCATCTCTGCGGAAAAATCCGCATGGCCCGGTGTATCTAATAATGTAACTTCCATATCATGAAAGGAAAATACTGCCTGTTTCGAAAAAATTGTAATTCCTCTGGCACGCTCAAGCTCATACGTATCGAGAAATGCATCCTTATGATCCACTCTGCCAAGCTTTCTGATGCTTCCAGTCCGGTATAATATACTTTCTGCCAAAGTCGTTTTCCCTGCATCCACATGGGCTAATATGCCAATCGTCAGCCTTTTCATTATCCATCTCCATCTATAATAATCAATTCGTAATACTCATTGAGTTCTATCTATCATTCACATTAAAGCACGGATATTTTCATAATCTGTCGAACATCCTGAAATAATCATAAGGTATTAGTCTCCTTTACGCAAGACTCTCTTAATAAATAACGATTACTATTATATACCAGTAATATAATCTGTACTTATGTCAAGCATAAATAGTATCACTTTTACTAGTGTCCTATTTTATGTTAAAATAAAGTGCAAAATGAGGTTTTATCAATTGAATAAGGAGACTGTATATGGAAAGATTAATAGGTACTGTATCAAGGGGGGTACGTGCCCCTATTATTCGACAAGGCGATGATATTGCTGAAATCGTTGTAGAGAGTGTTCTAAACGCTGCGAAAAGTGAAAATTTTGAATTACGCGACCAGGATGTTATTGCTACTACGGAAGCAGTTGTTGCTCGTGCACAAGGGAATTATGCAACTGTTGATCAGATTGCAACTGATATTAAGAATAAATTTGGCAACGAAACCATCGGTGTGATTTTCCCTATCCTAAGCCGTAATCGCTTTTCCATCTGTCTTAAGGGTATCGCAAGAGGTGCTAAAAAGATCGTTCTTATGCTCAGTTATCCATCCGATGAAGTAGGGAATCATTTGATTGATCTCGACAGCTTGGATGAGAAGGGTATCAATCCCTGGACAGACATATTGACAGAAGCACGTTATCGTGAATTATTTGGTTATCGTAAACATACCTTCACCGGTGTAGATTACATTGAATACTACAAGGAATTAATTCAAGGAGAAGGCTGTGAGGTAGAAGTGATATTGGCCAATGACTGTCGAGCCATTCTTTCCTATACCAAAAGTGTACTTAATTGCGATATCCATACCCGTGTCAGAACAAAGCGTTTACTTGGTGCTGCCGGTGCCAGTTTAGTATATGGTCTTGACGATATTCTAACCGCATCCGTTGATGGCAGTGGCTATAATGAAAATTACGGTTTACTCGGAAGCAATAAAGCAACCGAAGAATCTGTAAAGCTCTTCCCACGTGATTGCATGCCTGTTGTAGAAAAAATTCAAAAAAGCATTCTCGAAAAGACAGGAAAGCATGTTGAAGTAATGATTTACGGAGATGGTGCTTTTAAAGATCCAGTAGGTAAAATTTGGGAATTAGCGGATCCGGTTGTTTCTCCTGCTTATACCGCTGGTCTGGAAGGTCAGCCAAATGAAGTGAAACTAAAGTATCTTGCTGATAATGATTTCGCTAATCTATCCGGCCAGGAATTAAAGGATGCTATTTCCGATTACATTCGTAACAAGGACAGCGATCTTGTAGGAAATATGGTTTCTCAGGGAACGACTCCTCGTCGCTTAACTGATTTAATTGGCTCCCTCTGCGATCTTACATCAGGAAGCGGAGACAAGGGTACACCAATCGTATTGGTTCAAGGTTATTTTGATAACTACACAAAATAAGTTTCTTCCTAAATTTATATAGAAGGCTGTTATATGTACTTAGAAGGGATTATGACTTACTTCAATCTGTATGTGAGGTAAGCTATAATCCCTTCTTCATATTCTAGAACTTAATGGAATAAACAGCAGAAAACTTACTATATACTTTTTTATTTCCCACTATCTTATAAGCTCTTACCTTATAGTAGTAGGTTTTTTTACTTGATAACCCGGAATTAATAAAGTGTAAGGAGGTAGTGGTCTTTGTGAGCTTATAGGGATTGTCCAATGATGAAGTCCTGTATACCTCATACCCGTTTGCACCATTTACCTTATCCCACGTGAACTGTATGGTACCAGTTGCTTTCTTCACTAATTTTACATTAGTCGGTGTTGTCGGAATCGGTGCAGTACTCATCACCGATGTATAGCTACTATATACCTTTTTCGACCCCTGATTACGAAAGGCTCTCACTTTATAGTAGTATTCCTTTCCTGTGGTTAATCCATTATTGGTGTAGGTCGTAGCTGTAGTCTCTTTGAGCATTTTATAACTTCCTGTTTCCGTTTCTGCTCTATATATTTGGTAACCGGATGCACCATTTACTGTTCCCCAAGTGACTTTTATCTTGTCATGATCGGAAGATACCGTCTTTAAGCTGGTAGGCACCGCGAGTTTAACTTCAACAACACAGGATGCTGTTTTATCGCCTCCAGCTGTAGCGGTAACGGTTGCAGTTCCTACTCCCTTCGTTATTATTGTTCCATCGGGATCCACTGTTACTACCGTCTTATCACTACTTGTCCAAGTCACTTTCCTGTCATCCAATGCCTTAGCTGGAAGAAATCCTACTGTAAGGCTTGATTTTTTACCCAGATCCAGCTTAAGATTTTGCTTATTTAAAGTAATACCGGTTATATCGGTCTCTACATTCACCTTAATGGATGCTGTAAAGGAGCCTCCTTTTATCGTTATGGTTGCATTACCTCTTTTGCGTGCGGTGATTATACCTTTGGAATATGTCACTATTGATTCATCGGAAGATGTTACTTTAATCTCATCCGTTGTATCTACGGGCTGTATTACCAGCGGTAAATCCTGTGTTTCTCCCACTATGAAAGACATCTTATCCTTGGTAACTGTTAATGATTTGAGAGGGTTTACCACTGTCACCGGAATATGGTGGGTCAATTCCCCTACATTAACCGTTATTACTGTACTTCCTGCTTTCACAGCAGTAACAACTCCCTCTACTACGGTAGCCACAGCTTCATCCTCACTTTTCCAGAGGGTGGTCTTGTTATCGGATGTATCAACTGGATAGAAGGAAATCACAACTCGTTTTGAATCTCCTTGGTTTAGCGTTAATTTATCATAGTTTGAAGAAATCTCTTTAAGAGGATTTAATACGGTCACAGTACAATTAACAGATAAGGATGCAGTTTCTGCTGTAATAACCGCTGTACCCTGATTAATAGCATAAATACGTCCGTGTTCAACCTTAGCAACCGAAGGATTCGAGCTTTTCCATGTAATTGTACGGTTCGTAGTATTAACTGGTGTAAAATTAACCGAAAGCTTTTGAGCTTCTCCTTTATTTAATATAATCTGATTTTGACTGAGTTCAATCGATACGGGTTGTATGATTGCTCCTCCAACAATCATTCTGCAGTTCGCTGAGAACTTCCCCATAACAGCCGTAATTTCAGCTTCTCCTGTCTGAAGTCCCTTCACACTTCCGTTCTCATCAACAATAGCTACGGAAGGATTCGAACTGGTCCACTGAATAGTACCCATGATATCAGAAGAAATTTCAGGATAAAATAACGGTTTCAACTGATAGGTTTCATTTATTTCAATATTCTTAACCGCTTCTTCGAAAAACATTTCCTCTAAGGGCAGATTAATAATCTGATAATATTTCGGATGATTAGCTCTGAAAAAGGATTCTGCATAGGAGTTTTTATATACTAATACACCGGAATATGGGAATTCGCCTTTCCCAATACTCATAACGCTGGCTGGAATCGTAATCGGTCTTAGTACCTCGCATCCATAAAATGCCCAATCACCAATACTTGTTAATCCCTCCGGTAAAGTGATACTGATTAGATTTTCACATTCATAAAATGCATAATTTCCGATTTCTATTACCTTGCTCTGAAGTCTTATACTGGCTAGACTTTTACATTTAAAAAAGGTAAAATCTTCAATCTCAGATACCGCATATGGGATCTTAATACTTGTTAAACTTTCACAGTGATAAAAAGCAAATGCACCAATCTGGGTAATCGAATCAGGGAGATAGATACTCTTTAAACTAATACAGTTTGTAAAAGCATACTTCCCAATTGAAGTAATCCCTTCCGGTAAATATACTGATGTCAGACTGGAGCAATTTCGAAATAAATTATCTTCAATGCTTGACATACTATCGGGAATGGTGATACTCGTTAAGCTTATACAACCTTCAAAAGCACCAGCACCAATGCTCTCAATCTTATTTGGCAGATTTGACAGGGTAAGCTTTTTACAATTATAAAAAGCATCTTTTCCGATATGGGTTAAATCTTCCGGAAGCTTCGTAATATTCAACGAGCTACTATTGTAAAAGGCATCATCTCCTATATACGTTATACCATCTGGAAAGTTCAATCCGGATAGCTTGCTGCATCCAAAAAAGGTTCCTCGTTCAATACGAGTGATTCCTTTCGGAATATTAATGCTGGTTAGATTACTACAATTAAAAAAGGCACCCTCTCCAATGGCTCTTATAGTGTCAGGTAATGATATTTTTGTAATATCCTTTGCATCGGAAAAGGAACCTGCTCCGATTTCTACCACATTATATATCATTCTTTGATTTGTAACTGTGGTCGGAATGATTATCTCCCCTGACAGATTCATTTCCTCTGAATAAATGAGTTTTACCGTACCGTTTTCTGTCACCGTGGGTTCACTCAGAATTTTGTAGGTCATTGTCTGGCCTTCATTTGTATAGGTAAAGATACCTCCAACATAAGCATATGTAGGCGAATCCTTCATCAATAATAGTAGAATTGTTGTGATAAACAACACAAGCAGATGTTTCCCTTTGATGTTCATTATCCATTCTCCTTACTAATTCAAACAACAAGTTTACATAATTAGTTTACATAATACATTCTACTAACTCATTCTAAATAAATCAAACTGAAATATATGACAATAATCAATACGTTATTATATTTCAACATTAATCCAAAGCTCTAACTTAATAAAAGGGACTGCAGCATGATATATAAGCAGGGCTATGACTTACCTCACACACAGACGGAATTACATATTACTGTTTTTGTATGTCTCATGCGAATAAGAATATTCGCTTGATTCATACATAATACAGCAATGAGTTCTTCCGACAGTGCATTATGGTAAGTCATAGCCCTGCTTATATATTATGCTGCAGTCCCTTTATTCTTCTACATTATTTTTTTGTAATATTTCGATGACCTGATCCATACATCCAGCAAATTCACGTAATTTTGCGGCAATTTTTTCTCGTTTTACTTTATTCTGCAATGCTTCCAGTGTAATATTAAAGCCTCCTCCTATTGCTTCTAAATCCTCTCCATCCTGCTCATTCCATAAATGTTTCATCTTATCATATAGTCCTCGAATTTCATCCAAATATTTCAATTTCGGATTTAAGGTTTGCGCTTTTTCTAAAAAGCTATGGCAGCAACTACTATTCGTAGCAAGATTGCAGACATAAACCGTATACATTGGCCAATCGTCAAACTCTTCCGGTTTCATATTATCAAACCGACCATTTTCAATATCTGTTGCCCAAGAACGGAACGCCTCCGCACCAAAGCAATATCCCTCTGTTTTTATTGTAAGGAATTTTGGCAAGGAAATAATGCGTTTACGGTAAATCTCAGATAATACTACTTCCTTTTTCTTTTCCCCGACAAAAACCCAACCATTACTTGCCTCTTGTCCAATCATAAGGTCATTTGGAATTAAATCAATGCTTGCTATTCTCTGAGGCTCAGGTTTATCAGAATTCATATATAACAGTGTCTTTCCATAATCCTCATAGCCAACAAATACTCCCCAGCCCCAAAGATTTCTTGGCATCTTACTCCATAGATTAAATATTACCGATACTCCCTTATCTATGTAGGCAATCAGGGTTTGAAGATACATTTCCAGATTGCTAGATAGCTGTTTTAGAGTAACAAAGGTACTTGCGTAACCACACGCTTCAAATATTGATTCAATATATTCCGTATTACCCTTTTCACTCAAGATATAGTCCGTTGCTCCGTCACCTCGAAAATGATCATAGGCATAGACCTGAGCAAAATTGTCCCCTGTTAAGCCTGCAAAAAAACTATAATCATACTCCTTTTCACCCAGGCACTCCATAACGTATTTCGCACATCCGTTAAACCAGTAATTTTCGCCGTAATGCAGCGTAATAACCTGGTGTATGTTCGATATTATATTATTACTCTGTTTCATCGACATAATAAGCTCTCCTTGCTTTATATTTGTTTTGGGGGTCGTTCTTAATTGTGAAACCTTGATGGATTTAAAATACTTCTTTCCCTGTCCATTAGAGCCAATGATAATGGTTTGGGGCTTCTGAAGATATAAATCCATATCCATATATGGGAAGCCTACTCCACAATATCTTACTTCTCCATTGATAATTACTGCGAAATGCTGTTCTCCGACAATCCATGTTAATGTGTTATACTCATTCTTCTTAATTTTACCAAGCTTCGGATAGCAAAAATAGTTCTCAATTATGGGTTGATGAAAGCAAATGGCTTCCTTGGAAAGTCTTTTATCTGCTTTGTTCTCCATATTGATACCAAACATACAATTCCCATGGTAAAATCGGATACTCCCTTCGTCGCTTCCATAACCAAATCGCTCGCTTTCCTCTTCCGGCATAAACTCTATATCAATACGGAATGGTATTCGTACGGAAACATTCGTAGACAGTGTTCTTGCAGTAATAAATCAAATATATTCTGCTTCTCCTGTCTCAAGTATTTTATAATGAGGGTAATTGATGGGTGTTATTTCATTCAACGGAATAGGACATTCATATAATACGGGATTTGCCTGTTCTAATTCTTCTAAGGTAATATCTAATATTTGTTCACCAGGGTCATATTGTTCTGCGATCGGTTGTCGTTTCTTCACAGGTAACAATACATTCACTTTATCCCTTCTGCTATCAGTAGAAATTACGGTTTCTATAAGTGATTCGTGTCTTAATCCTCCATCATGACGATAATCAACTTCATAGTAACTATTATCATCAAAGGTTTTAATCATTCTTTGATGAAACGAAGGGATGTCATCATCTGCATAAATTCCTCCTACAGCAAATAGGCCACCTTCTAATACATAATCTCTATAAGGACTGTCATTGAAGAGTTCATTATCAATTTTTTGGATAATAACAGTCTGAGCATTATCATCCTGATACTCAAATAATGTATGGCTACCCGGAGTACCATAGGGTATTTTATTACTTCCCAGCCAGTCCCAAAATCGATTTACATCGGATATTCCAGTGTCCTTTCGAATACTGGATAACATACGCATGGATGGCAAATCGACTATGGTCAGATCAAGTGGAGTAGAAACGAGATCAGTAAGAGCGGAAAGTCGTTCATAAGTAACCTCACGATTATCATATGAATCTGTTACAAGCTGCTTCTCCATCTTTTCATATAAAAGCGGTAACGCTGAGATATGATTAATACCATTATTTATCATAGCCTGCATAAATTTATTGATAATCTATTTTAATTCCTTCAGTGCAAATATCTCTTGATCAATAGAGTTTATACGTGTTACAAAGCTCTCTACCAGAACTGTCATATCACGACTTTCATATATTCTGATAATATCTTTAATTGGTATTTGCATTTTTCTTAATACGATGATCTGCTTAATCCGCTCTACATTCTCGTTATCGTAAAAACGATATTTTTCGAACTGCATGCGAATACTCTGAATAAGCCCCATTTGTTCATAATAGCGAAGCGTTCGAGAAGAGATGCCTAACTGACTCGTCAAGTCGGTGGTTTTCATCAGCTCCATAGTTTGCCCCCCACATAGTTATTAAATAAGTACGCGTCCTTATTATTAGTTTCATTATACCACTTGACGTTGCGTCAAAGTCAATCGATATTAGTAAAGAAATAAGACTTTCTAATAATATAAAAAAGGCATACTAACTCGAAAAATATCCGATTAGATGCCTGATTATTATTTATAAAGATTAGTAGCTACTTAATGAAGATAATATTTTCCTTCTATTCTGGTAGTAGCGCAGCCACCAAATAAAATTCTGTCTGTGTTGTTTTCTGTATATCGTTTTAATTTTACTACATTCGGATTCTGTAAGGATACACCTTGCTCTATTGAGAAATCTTCCGTCCAGAGATTATTATGAATCAAATAATACCCGAAGGCGGAATTGCCCGAACCTGTCGCTGGATCTTCAAGATATCCAAGCTTACCGTCAACAAAAGAATAATAGGATGTTGCATTAAATATCAGCAGGGATAACTACGGTAAGTAATTATCCCTGCTGATTTATTATACAACATCCCCTATCGGGTATATGTTATGGATTATAATTCATTTACTCTGCGATATCTGCGTACATAAAGAACCAGTATCCGTATGGTGAATGCCAAGCATCTTTAATCTTATCACTTTGTAAGTAGAAGTCATTATAATATGCAATCGGAATACATGCTGCATCTTCCATCATAATATCCTCTGCTTTATGAAGTGCCGCAGAACGTTCTGCCGGATCCGTTGTCTTCCGAGATATCTCCATAGCCGCATCGTATTCCGGATTGTTGTATTTACCATCATTATTTCCGTTGGTACTTATGAACAAGTCTAACATATTCGATGGATCACTGTAATCGCCAACCCATCCGTTTCTGGATATCTGATAATCACCGGCACGACGCATCGGTGTGAAGCTGGACCATTCAACGATTTCAACCTCTAATGTAATTCCAAGCTCAGCCCATGCCTGCTGTAAATACTCTGCAACTACCTTGTGATAACCCATATCGTTGGTACTATAGGTAATAACAGGAAAACCTTCTCCATTCGGATATCCAGCTTCTGCTAATACCTTCTTTGCTTCCTCTAGATTGGCTTTGAAATTGGAAGTATCAATGTAGGGCTTTCCTCCATTCGCATTGTCTATAAAAGGTTTGCCATCCGTATCAATCCAGCCAGGTCCCATAAAGTTGGATGCAGGTGAATAGGTTCCCTGCATTAAGGTACCTGCAACGTACTCACGGTCAACAGCCAGACTTAACGCCTTACGTACTAATTTATTGTTGAAAGGTTCAATGGCATCATTTAAGGAAACATAATAAGTACCGATAATTGGCTCCACATAGAAGTCACTATTACCCTGAAGACTAGGAATCTCCTCTGTCGGTACATCCTTAATCATTAAAACTTCACCGGATTTGTATGCACTATAAGCCGCATTTGAATCCTCCATAAGTACAAATTTAATACTATCTAACTTGATGGCATCTGCATTCCAGTAATTTGGATTTTTCTTCATAGTTATATGGGAGCCAGGTACCCATTCAGAAATATAGAAGGAACCATTTCCAATATAGGTTTCAGCCTTTGTTGCCCATGCGTCTCCATTTGCTTCAATAGTAGCCTGTTGAACGGGACTTAATGTAGCAAATGCAGCAATACTTGCAAAATATGGACAATTCGTTGATAATTCCACTACGAAGGTTTTATCATCCGGTGCAGATACTCCGAGGGCATCTAAGTTACCCGCAATTGCCTCGTCATATCCCTTAACCATGGATAATACTGTTTCTGCATAGGGAGCAGCAACCAATGGATCACATACTCGTTTCCAGCTATATACAAAGTCCTTAGCAGTCAACGGGCTTCCGTCAGACCATTTTAAGCCGTCACGTAAGTGGAAGGTCCATGTCAATCCATCCTCAGACACCTCATAGGTTTCTGCCTGACCTGGAGCAATCTGATTATTCTTGTCAATGATTAATAAGCATTCATGTGTATACAGAAGCATATTACCACCATCAACAGCACTGTTTAATGCTGGATCTATCGTTTCCGGATCCGGACCAATCTGAACAGCCAGTTGCTTCTCTTCTGTAACATTTTTTTCATTCTTGGAATCCGTTTTAGAAGTTGTTTTGCTATCCTTTGAACCACAAGCTGCTAAGCCCATAGTTAAAACCAGAACAACTGCTAGTAAAATAGCCACTTTTCTTTTCATAATATCCTCCTTTTTAATATTAAATATATATATACAATCTGCATAAAGCTTTATACAAACTGTTATACCTCTTAATCAGTTCAAGCGATCCAGATGATGGCAGGCTGTAAAATGTCCAGGAGCCACTTCTCTCCATTCCGGTTCCATCTCCGCACATTGGTTATCCGCATAGGGGCATCTTGTACGGAATCTGCATCCGGAAGGTGGGTTCAGAGGACTTGGCACATCTCCCTTTAGAATAATTCGCTTGCTAGTTCGTGCAGTCTTTGGATCTGCTACCGGAATTGCAGAAATCAGCGATCTGGTATATGGATGCATGTTATGGAAGGCTATTTCGTTACTATCTGCCAGTTCCACCAGCTTACCAAGATACATTACACCGATTCTGTTGGAGATATGTTTTACAACGGATATATCATGAGCTATGAATAAATATGTTAATCCGAACTCCGACTGCAGATCTTCAAACATATTGATCACCTGCGCTTGAATTGAAACATCCAATGCCGATATGGGCTCATCACATATTATAAATTCCGGGTTTACAGCAAGGGCACGGGCAATTCCCACTCTTTGACGTTGTCCTCCGGAGAATTCATGGGCATATCGGTTTGCATGCTCCGAATTAAGCCCCACACTCTCCAACATGGATATAATTCTATCCCGTCTTTCTCCTTTGCTTGAGGCTAATTTATGGATATCAATAGCTTCACCGACAATATCACCTACTGTCATTCTTGGATCAAGACTTGCATAGGGATCCTGAAATACAATTTGCATTTTTTGACGATAGGGCAGCATATTTACTGCAATACGTTTCTCGCTATCATATATCACTTCATTCTTATATGTAATCCGTGCGGAGGTCGGCTCATATAGACGTAGAATACTTCTTCCTGTCGTACTTTTTCCGCATCCGCTTTCTCCAACCAGCCCTAATGTTTCCCCTTTATTGATGTAAAAGGACACATCATCCACAGCTTTTAAGTATCTTTTTCGTTTTCCGAACCCTCCGATAGGGAAATACTGTTTTAAATGTTCTACCTGCAATAATTTTTCACCCATTCAGATTACCTCCCTATCATTCGACATCTCACTTTTTTGGTTCATCCAGCAATATGAAATGTGAGTATCACTAATATTGGTTAACGGTGGCATTTCCTTAAGGCAGATTTTCATGCATTCTGCACATCTGGGTGCAAATGGACACCCCTTAGGAGGATTGAGTAAGTCAACAGGATTTCCCTCAATAGGTACTAATCTTTCGTGTTCCTTTGCATCAAGACGTGGAATACTTCTTAATAATCCCTTGGTATATTCATGCTTCGTATTATAGAAAATCTCATCGGTTGTACCATATTCCACAATCTTTCCGGCATACATAACAGCAATCTTCTCGCACATGCTTGCCACAATTCCTAAATCATGTGTGATCATCATGATGGACATTTGCAGCTTGTCTTTCAACTCCAGCATAAGTTCCAATATCTGTGCCTGGATTGTTACATCCAAAGCCGTCGTTGGCTCATCCGCAATCAGAAGCTTCGGCTCACAGGCTAAGGCAATTGCAATCATGACACGCTGACGCATTCCTCCCGATAACTCGTGGGGATACTGTTTTAATCTCTTCTCCGGTTCGTTAATTCCAACCAGTGTCAGCAATTCGATTGCGCGTTTGCGTGCTTGCTTTTTATCAATATTTTTATGTAATAAAATCACTTCCATGATCTGATTTCCAATGGTAAATACGGGATTTAGACTGGTCATGGGATCTTGAAATATTATAGATATTTCATTGCCTCTGATTTTACGAATCTCTTTTATGGACATTTCATGAATTTTGTGTTCGTTAAACTCCAGGGTTCCGCCAATCAGCTTTCCGGGATGTGCAGTTAAACCCATGAGACTGTAGGCTGTAACGGACTTGCCAGAGCCACTCTCTCCAACAATTCCAAGTACTTCACCCTGATTAAGATGTAAAGATACATCATTCAAGGCTTTTACCTCTCCGGCCGGAGTAAAGAACGAAAGCTTTTCATTTTTAATTTCTACTAAATATTGTCCCATCCTTCCCATCCTTTCGTTAATGCTTCAGCTTGGGGTCAAATGCATCACGCAGTCCATCCCCAAGTAAATTAAAGCTCAATATGATCAGGCTAATTAGTAATGACGGTGCAAATAAGAGGTATGGATAGGTATTTAATCCATTAATCGCATCACTTGCAAGGCTTCCCAAGGACGGCAAAGGTACTGCCACTCCCAATCCCAGAAAGCTTAGGAAGCTCTCCGTGAATATGGAGGACGGAATTTGCAGGGTTGTCGTTACGATTAAGGTTCCAATGCAATTGGTCAGCAGATGCTTTCGTATAATTCTTGAACTTGAAGCTCCCAGAGCTCTTGCTGCGGTGACATACTCACTCTCCTTCAGCATAAGTACCTGACTTCGTACCATACGTGCCATGCCAACCCAATATAACAAAGCGAATACAATAAAAATACTGATCAGATTGACACCAATCGTCTGAATCCATCGAAATCCCGGCAGCTGTGCTAATGCATTCAATGGACTTTTCAGAGCAAAAGACAATAAAACAATCAACAGAATATCCGGTATGGTATAGATAATATCCACAATTCTCATCATGATCAGATCCACCTTACCTCCAAAAAAGGCTGCAACAGCTCCGTAGATGGAACCAATGATCAAGATGATTGCCGTAGCAATCAGTCCAACCAGTAAAGAAATTCTGCTCCCCATCATAATTCTGATGGCATAATCCCTACCTAGCTTATCCGTTCCAAGAATATGCGGAAATACCTTTTCACCAGAATTCATAAGCTCTTTCTCCATCTCCGAGTATTCCATCGGTCTCAAATTCTCAGAACCCTTAAGCTGTGTCTTATAAGAATATGGATAGAACATAGGAACAATAAAGGAACATATCATAATTAATACGATTACAATTAGGCTTACCATCGCCACTTTATTTCTTCTAAGACGTCGCAAGCCGTCTCTCCAAAATCCAACGCTTTCCCGGAGTACAATAAGATTTTCCTTTTCTTCCTCAGTTGCAGGAAGAAAGTCCTCCGGATTCCACTTTTTTTGAAGCGTGATTGAATTACTTTTCATAATAATAGCCATACCTTTCTTCGTAGTCTACAAGCTTGTGATAATCCTATTTCAGCTTTATTCTAGGGTCCACAATCTTATATAGAATATCTACAATAACATTCATAACTACCATCAATGCCGCAAGGAAAATGGTAGTCCCCATAATAACCGTGTAATCTCTATTACTGATGGAGCCGATGAATTCTCCTCCCAAACCTGGGATTGTGAAAATACTTTCTACAATAAAGCTTCCTGTCAAGGTATATGCAATCATAGGACCAAGATATGTAATTACCGGTAATATGGCATTACGAAGAGCATGCTTAAACAGGTATACAAATTGCGATACTCCTTTCGCATCTGCCGTTCTCATATAGTCCTGACCAAGAACATCTAGTAAAGAGGTTCTCATTAGACGCATAATATATGCTGTCGGATAAAAAGACAGCGATATCACCGGCATAATATAATGCTTCCAGGAAGTCAACCCAAAGGTTGGTAAAAGCTTCAGATATACACCAAGGAAATACATCAGCAAGGTGCAGATTACGAAGCTCGGTACTGCGATTCCACAAGTGGATATAACATTAATCAGACTATCTAATGCTTTCCCTCTATGTAATGCTGCCAGACATCCCAGGGGAATTCCCAGAATGAGTGATAATAAGACAGCACAACCACCTATCTTTGCTGATACCGGAAACTTGGTAAAAATAATGGATGATACAGTACGTCCTCTTTGTTTTAAGCTTTCACCAAAATCACCTTTTGCCGCATCGGTAATATAGGTAATATATTGTTGAAACAGTGGTTTATCCAATCCGTATTTCTTTTCTAAGGCTGCCTTGGCAGTCGGGGATATGGCCTTCTCAGAAAGAAAGGGTCCTCCCGGAACCATATTCATTAGAAAGAAAGTTATCGTTGCTACTACAAATACTGTAACTGCTGCCAGTAGCAATCGTTTCATCACATACTTAAGCATTTTCTTTCTCCTTTTCTGTAATTAATTGAGTTTTTATTTCATAATTCCAAATACATCATATATGCAAAATACCATATTTTTCATATACCACCATTATTTTCACATGATTTAATTCTATATTTATCTTAGAGGCATGTCAATAGTTAGTTGAAAAGAGGAGCATTATAATACAGCACAATTTCGCACAAAAAAAGAGCAATTTCAAATCAGATTCGAAATGCTCCAATCGATATATTTCAATAATACCAGTATCACTATAAAGTAATCTCCAACGATCATTTAATGATTCGGACTCCTGCGAAATTGGTTCGGAGTAACGCCTGTATTCTTTTTAAACTGCCGGAAAAAATGTTCCATGTTTCGATATCCGCACAGTGTTGCAATTTCAGCGATTGAATAATGATTATATAGTAAATGCTTTTTAGCCAGATTAATCCGACTGTTAATGACGTCCTCCATACATGAAACACCAAATGCGTTCTTATAGATATCCTCCAGATAGCCAACGCTGACATTCAGCATTTCTGCCATCTTCGATACTGACCATTCTAAATTCGGATGACGGTATATCTCCTTTTTCAGATTATTGAGATTTTTATAAAGAGGGGATACCTGCTTATAATGATAGGATTCCAGAAGCTTATTAAATAAAATCCTAAGTAAATAATCTATGGATATATCCTTATAGTCATTGTTTAGGATATGCTCTGATACTAATAACTGATATAATCTATGGCAATATGCAGGATCAAGGATCGGAAATGGCTCACCACTGGTAATAGGAGAATTCGTTACATAGGTTTCATCCGTATCAAAACGAATCCAATCATTAATATAGCTATCGGTACTGGCACGATAATATATTTTCTGGTGTGGCTTATATAATACTGCGCAATTCGAAGGGAATTCTTTTAATTCGTTTTCCACCAAAAAGATGGCCGGTGTTTTCGTAAGAAGAAGCAGCCAGCAATCATGTCCTTCCGGAACATCAAATATAAAGTCACCCGAATGTGTAGCATCATATTCAACATATCGTATATGATTCATGATTGATCCTCCCGGTTCGTACCTAACATTCTCCAATATGTATTACCACTAACTTAACATCTATATTGATTACCCTGACAATAATTATAATAGGTTCTGGTAGCAAGTCAATAAACTTTGAAATAATAATTAGGGGCTGTAGCATAATATTAGCAGGAGCTATGACTTATCTAACACACAGACGTAAGGACGGATTACTGATTTTGTATGTCTCATGTGAACATGAATGTTCGCATGAGACATACAAAATACAGCAATTTATCCTTCCGACAGTGCATTATGGTAAGTCATAGTCCCTGCTAATATATTAGGAAACATCCCTTTACCTATACTTAATATACAATTTATTGTTCCTATTCAAGATGTCTATTATATCCTTATTCCAGAGTAAAGGAAGCAAGACTCGCACTTCCACTTCCCTTATAGGTGATATAGATTGCATGAACACCATCCGGTATTGTGATATCTGCTGAATATTCCTTCCATACATTCGAAAAACCAACGGGAATGGAACCTAATACTTCGCCATCCCAAGTAGTTTTCACTTCAAAATCACCTCTGCAATATCCGCGTACTTTAATCTTAAACTTCTTAATACCCTTACAGTCGAAATATTTAAATCCGGCTGTTGCAGAGTCTTTCATATTTTGAATATAGCCGATCTCTTCATCCCCGTCTTTTCCGTCCTGCGTAATCTTAGGAAATTGATTATTCATCCATGCACCTGTAAAATCGGTATAGATGGATTCTTCCTTGCAGAATAGATTACATGCAAGATAAGCCGGGTATTCACCGTATCCCTTTAGCGGACCATTATTCGCTCCGCAGGAGGTAAGCTCCACTTGCGGAATAGATCCATCCTCAAGAATTTCGATTTTCTCCATACAGCCCTGTCTGCTGAAATTCGTACCATTCGTATGTCTATGATAGAAAATATACCATTGGCCATTGATTTCTATAATGCTACCATGATTGTTACCGCCATAATACATTGGTTTGTTGGCAGGCTTATAGGTATCTATATGAAGATCACAGTTGCTTACTATAACTCCTCCATACACAAAATCCTTGGTTGGATGTTTACTGGTAGCATAACATAACTCATGCATAAGAATAGAGGAATATACAAAATAATAGGTGTCTCCTTTTTTTCTAATGGAAGGAGCCTCAAAAAACTCATGTCCCTCAAAGCTGCTACCCTTACCATAAGGTTCACTTGGAGCAATGAATACAGGATCTTCAATAATTGTAAGCATGTCCGGTCCAAGTACTGTTGCCATTGCACCTGATCTTGATTTATCACCTCTACCACAAAAACCGGTATAAAGATACGTAATATCTCCTTCCGTAAGTACTCCTGGATCAAATTGAGGCTCATCTCCCTCTCTCTCTCCCAGAATGGTTCCATCCTTATAATGTACGTATCCGTAGAATTCATATTTACCTGCCGGCGTATCACATACAGCAACGGATACAATGGAACTCTTACTGCCAACATAATAAAGATAATATCTGCCATCCGGACCCACTGTTACATCTGGCGCATAGAGACAGCTATCACGATCTTCATTATCCTCTATATCGGTTGCCTTATAGATTACACCTTCATATCTCCAATCTGAGAGATCATCGGCCGGCGCGGACCAGCATACATAATCATTTAAGCAATAGGCATATCCGTTAAAACGATCATGGGAGCCATAGACATAGACTCTGCCATTGAATACATATGGTTCACCATCAGGGATATATTCCCATGACGGAAGATAAGGATTTAGTCCTTGTTTCATCATTTTTAGCAACTCCTTTGTATTATCAGATTATGTTCCACAATAAATTATATAAGATACGGCATCATGATACAATGATTTATACTCAGAACAAATTGCACTATCTTAAACTCAGAATTTGATTAAACTTTTATAAAAATGAAACGGAGTTTTTGATCAGAATAAATTCTATTCCAAAAACTCCTATCTCTTCTGTATATCCTCTTATTCATCAAATTTCTTTAAATTCTCTTCAATTCTTATCCTACTATTCTCATACGAATTAATCTTATAGTCCAGATACTCTAACGTAGTATGAAGCTCCTTTATTTTTTTTACGATTTTACTTCTCTGTTCAACCAATAATTTTTTTCTTTGTTCTATTGTCTTATCTCCCTGTTGGAACAAAGATACATACTCAATCAGAACCTCAATGGGTAATCCTGCACTTCTCATAAACTTGATAAACTGAATCCAGCTACAGTCATTTTCATTATAATCGCGGTTACCACTATGATTGCGTTTAACAGGAGGTAATAATCCAACTCTTTCATAGTATCGTAACGTATCTGGAGTGATATCATATTTTTTACTAACCTCAGCAATTGTCATAGTAAACCCTTCCATCAATATAGATTATTTTATAAACACATCTGAAAAAAACGATCAATATCCTATATATTTAATATTTTAAAGCCGGAATCACATCATTCCAACATGCTTTTCTCGCCATAAGCTCATAATTAGAATCATCACTATTTCACTGCTTTTTCATTATATTACCCTTTGGAGTGTACTCCATGTCAATACCTGTTTACATAACCTTTTGGGGCTGATACAATATGTTACAGCCCCATATCATATTTTAATTATTATGTAGTATTATATACGCTTTCTCCTCTAATTCTGCAATCTGCATGAACTTCTTCGGTATTTCCTCCAGAGTATTGCTGTTGCTACATAGAAATTGAATGATATTGTCTGTTATTTCTTCGAATATATCTCCGCTCCTAAGAAATAAGTCACCGGCATTCGTCCAATCCTTTCGATTGTATTGATCGCCAAGAGTCATAAGCATCCTACCCAAACGGTCACAATTTCCTTTATAGCAAATCTCTTCTGTTTCCGTATGCAACCCCATGAGCTGGTCTGGAATCTTCGGTACCATTCCGAAATATTCTATAAGACCGGTTAATGCGTTTTTATAGATTTCAGCTGGCATTTCTTCTTTATAGCTTGAAAACTCTGCAGCTATTTTCCGTAAAGCGTTGATTCCGATAAAAGAAGGCTTTTTCTTTAACTGATCTGCTGCTTTTCGCTTTAAGCAGGTATTTGCAAGTTCATATACACTCGGTAATTCCTCCGGAAGTGAGAAACGAATAAATCCATTCTTATCTCCAACTGCATTCTTTTCAATTAGCCAGGCTCTTTCCAATTCAGCATATGGGAGAGATTGCATTTCTTTCCTTCCACAGTCATAAAGATATATGCATCCCTTATCATCATCATAGCCGATCATCAGCACATAATGCATTGGGATATGCTGTTCATGATACATTTTCAGATATGGTAAATGATACATATCAAGAGGTCCAAGAATGACAGGATTTCCATTATCAATTTCTTTTTTAATGGAACGAAATGCATACTCCAATGTTCTTCCTTCAGATATTTTATACTGCAATCCAATTTCGTTCTTAATCTTGTTATAGGTATACCTTGTTCTTCCATCACATACGCTAAGCATGATCGGGCGAGCAGGGTCATGAAATCTAAGATATACATTCTCTCCATAGCTGCTCAGAGCAAGGAAGAAAGCTTCCGGAACCTCCTCCCCTCTCTTTGAGACATAGACATCCTCTATACCGTTCCACATGCAGGTACCATCACACATATGATGTCTGATATTAATGATTCTCTTACTCATTCTATCCTTTCCATAAAGCTTTATTTTCACATTTTCTATGACGTCACAGAGATATCATAAACCCTTACGCAGTACGAGAGTCAATCCCTTTTTTTACAATTGGAAAGCATAATTCTGTTACATAGCTTTCTTCTGAAGTACTTTCCCTTGGAGAATTATGGTATATTGAGAATGGCTTTCCCGATATCTCATAATCGTTGTTTTCCAGCCATATTGCCATAACGGTATTAATGGAACTTATTTTAAGATAACTTCCTTGAAATATGAAGGATGCAACCTTACACCTCGGAATTCGATATATCTTCAAATTATCGTGGCATATCTGCTCCTTATCCACTGATAACATAACCTCTACATCCAGATTGTTTTCATCATTTCTTTCATGAGTCATGGCCATCGCCATGGCATTCGATGATACCTTAATTCCCTGCTTACTGCACTCTTCCATAATAGTACTCCATAGTATCCCTTCATGAGAAAATTCCTGAATTCTGTTACGATAGCTAACTACCCACATCTCCGGTATATCCTTGGTAACTATGGAAAGTACATCCGCTTCCCCTTCCCCATTTAGTTTTATTGTTTCTCTTATTTTAGTAATCTGATTTTGAATCAGTTTTGCTTCTTCTTTACTAGCTAATTTGTCTCGCAGTAAAACTTGCATTTCTTGCTGGTTCATGGATTTTGCTTCAATTATTTGCTCCAAACGAAAGCCCATGGCTTTCATGGCCACTATTCGATTGGAATGGACAAGCTGCTCTTTGTCATAATAGCGATATCCACTCATTGGATCTACATGCTCCGGTACCAGTAACCCTATCTTGTCATAGTGTCGCAGCATGTTTATACTAATTCCTGACAAAGCAGAGAACTCTCCAATTCTTAACATAACATCATTCCTTCCATTCCCCGGACCATCGTTATCACAAGCGCCCTTGAACAACAATATGAATCCTTCTTCATAACTGTAGTTTTGTATATTGTAGCACTTTTTTTAGTTATAATTCAATATAACAAAGGACATATTATACTCTGTCAAAATGAATGATGAATGAAAAAATGTTTCAAGCGTATATTAATATGCAGAAATACCTTCTCTGACAAAAAAATCATGAAGAAACATTTCTGCTTCTTCATGATTTCTTTTATATTACACCAGTTTAATATAGTGCATCTTCACCTGATTCTTTTGTTCTGATTCTGATAACATCCTCAACATTGGATATAAAAATTTTACCATCGCCTTCTTCACCGGTATACGCTTTCTCGAGGATGATTTTCGTAACCTGGTCCAGAATTTCATCCTTCACTACTAATTCTATGCTAACCTTTGGTATTAGGTCAATTTCATATTTTTCTCCTCGCCAGGATCGTACAATACCTTTTTGAATACCCTGCCCCATTACTTCTGTAATCGTGATTCCGCCATAACCTTCCACGGTTTCTAATGCGTAACGAATATCCGATAATTTCTCCGGTCGAACAATTGCTTTTACTTGCTTCATTCAATTCACCTCTCCCTTCCGTTTTAATATACCTTGGTTTTCTTTGATTCTTCTTTGGTATTTACATCCTCTAACAAATGAATATAATTGATTTTTCTAGTTAAAAACTCTGGATAAGCTTCATTTCCATGTTCACCAATGTCAAGACCATTCAACTCTTCTTTCACAGATACACGAAGTCCAATCGTTGCTTTTATGAGAAGCCATGCAATTGCGCTTGCTACAAGTACGAATGCGCCAACAGTAACAACACCCAATGCCTGAACTCCTAATTGCTTGAAGCCGCCGCCGAATAATAGGCCGTTAACTTCATTTCCATTCACTCCCTGTTCTGCAAACAGACCGATGGATAGTGTACCAAAGACACCATTTGCCAAGTGAACAGCTGTTGCACCAACCGGATCATCCAATTTCATCTTATCAAAGAACAATGATGCAAATACTACTAATACACCTGATATGGCACCAATAATGATGGAGCTGGTAACACTTACATAAGCACATGCCGGTGTAATCGCAACTAAACCTGCCAGTAATCCGTTAATTGACATACTCATATCCGGTTTTCCAAGTTTAATCCATGCTGTTGCAGTAGCAACTAGAATACCCATGATACCAGCCATATTGGTAGTTACCAGGATATGACCAATTGCTTCCGGTTCAGCTGCCATGGTAGAACCAGGATTAAATCCAAACCAGCCAAACCAAAGAATTAATGCTCCGATTGTCGCCAGAGATACGCTATGTCCAGGTATCGCATTAATTTTACCGGATTTTGAGTATTTTCCAATTCTAGGTCCGAGAATTGCGATACCACTAAGCGCTGCCCATCCTCCAACGGAATGGACTGCGGTACCTCCTGCAAAATCAAGGAAGCCTAATTCAGACAACCAGCCGCCACCCCAGATCCAATGACCGGTAATCGGATAGATAACCAATGTTAAGATTAAAGAAAATACAATAAACGAGATGTACTTTATTCTCTCAGCAACTGCTCCTGATACAATTGTTGCTGCAGTTCCACAAAATACTAACTGAAAAAAGAATTTTACCCAAAATGGTATACCTGCCCAGGAAATTGCAGAATAAACTCCTTCATAGGCTGCTCCAGTGTTGGGGGAATTATCGGCACCGGAAGCAAAGAATAATCCTTTCATACCAATAAAACCATTACCATCACCAAACATAAGGCCCCATCCCAATATAAAGAACCCTAAGGATGACACTGCAAAGACTATAAAGTTCTTTGACATAATGTTTACTGTGTTCTTAGATCGAGCCATACCGCTTTCTAAGGTTGCAAAACCTAAATTCATAAAAAACACTAACATTGCGGCTAAGACTACCCATAGGGTATCAAGAATAACTTTTGTTTCCATATTCATTCCTTCTTTCTTTTAATTTTAATTTATGAAAAGAGGGCGCTCAATCATTTCAGATTAAACGCCCTCGTTTTTTTGTAATGTTATATGTTGTATTTTGTTCGTGTAAACCAAGTCTTCTTTTTTTCTTATATGGTTAGGTAATCAAAAGTCAACATATTAGGAATCCAATGAATATATACGCTAATATTCATTTTACAGCTTAATTCGATCTTTTGACGTCCTTCCTTATATATCAAAATGAGCGCTCAATCATTCCTGATTAAACGCCCTCGTTTTTGTGCTATTACTTTCTATATTTGGTTCAAATTAACCAATTCTGTATTCATTTCACTATATTGACTATTAAGACTATCAACTAAAGCATCTGCTGTGTCAATGGAAGTCAGACAAGGTATTCCTAACTGAACTGCCTTTCTTCTCAACCTGACACTATCTCTGATGGGATCTCTGCCCTTTGCTGATGTGGAAATAATATAGCTTACTTTTCCACTTTCTATCAGCCTGATTGCTGCTATATGTCCTTCTCTTACAATATCAACAACATCAACCTCTATCCCTGCCTCGCGAAGAACTTCAGCGCTTCCATTGGTAGCATAAAGCTTAAAGCCTAACGAAGCAAATTTTTTAGCAATGCCTGGCATTTCTTCTTTATCATCATCACGAACACTGATAAACACTCCACCTGATCTGCACAGGTTATATCCCGCTGCTACCAGGCCCTTATACAGACTTTCCTGCAGGTTCCTTCCAATACCAAGTACCTCTCCTGTAGATTTCATTTCAGGACCCAGCTGCGTATCCAAATCGGATAGTTTTTCAAATGAAAATACCGGAACCTTGGACGATACATAGGTTGTAGATACTTGATAGCAATCTGTGCCATAGCCTAAATCTGATAGCTTCATCCCTAAGCTTACCTTTACGGCCAGCTCACAGATTGGTAAATTGGTAACCTTACTAAGATAAGGGATGGTTCTGGATGCTCTTGGATTTACCTCTATAATATAAATCTCTCCCTGTGTTACAATAAACTGAATGTTTATCAAGCCCTTGGCCACGATTGCAAGACATATTTTCTTGGTAAGCTTCGTAATTCTATCTACCGTCTCTTCATCAATATGTGGTGCAGGGTAAACAGCAATACTGTCACCGGAATGGACACCAGTTCTTTCAATATGTTCCATGATTCCAGGTATTAAAATATCCTCACCATCACATATTGCATCTACCTCTATCTCCCTGCCACTAATATATTTATCAATGAGTACCGGACTATTCGGGTTTGTGCTCAGAATGATATTCATATACTCTTTAACGTCATCATTGTTGTAAGCAATGATCATATTCTGACCACCGAGTACATAGGAGGGTCGAATAAGAACCGGATAAGTCAGCGTATTGGCCACCTCAAGAGCTTCTGTTATTGTCATTACCGCATATCCCTTCGGTCTTTGTATCCCAATCTGCTCAAGCAGGTTATCAAATCGTTTCCGATCCTCCGCCATATCAATACTATCCGCTGAAGTACCAAGGATTGGTATTCCTGCACGATCTAACGCTTTCGTTAGCTTAATCGCCGTTTGACCACCAAAGGTAACTACTACTCCAATTGGCTGCTCCTGCTTCACGATATGAAGTACGTCCTCTTCACAGGGAGGTTCAAAATACAGCCTGTCACCGATATCAAAATCTGTAGAAACCGTTTCTGGATTATTATTAATAACAATAACCTCGTAACCCATCTTCTTTAGAGTCCATACACACTGAACACAAGCATAATCAAATTCAATACCCTGACCTATACGAATCGGACCTGAACCGAATACAATAATTCTCTGCTTATCGGATTTCTGAATGAAATCCTCCGCCTCATTTTTGGTTCCCATCTCTATTGTATCATAGGAGGAGTAGAAATAAGGTGTTTCTGCTTGAAATTCCCCTCCACAGGTATCAACCATCTTATAAACAGGAGACTGTGGATTCTTTATTTTTGTGTTGCTGATCGCTTCGATAGTTTCATCCAGATAGCCCAGACGCTTTCCTTCCGTGTACAATTCTTCGGTCAGCTGATTTTCCTTTAATCTCTTCTCATACTGAACCAATTTGACAAGGCGATATAAAAACCATCGATCTATCTTAGATATCTCATGAATTGTGTCTACCGTTATTCCTCTTTTCAATGCTTCAAATATATAGAATAACCGTTCATCCGTTGCACTTTTTATTTGATGCATGAGTTCGTCATCCGACACGTTAGAACACTTGTCACAATTTAACGTTTTTCTTCCGATCTCAGCTCCTCTTACCGCCTTCATCAATGCTGCCTCGAAGGTATCTGCAATACTCATAACCTCTCCGGTTGCCTTCATCTGGGTGCCTAGATTACGGTCTGCATAGACGAATTTGTCAAAGGGCCATTTCGGAAACTTAACAGCAACATAATCCAATGTTGGCTCAAAGGCCGCATAGGTTTTACCTGTTATCTGGTTCATGATTTCGTCTAAGGTATAGCCTATCGCTATTTTGGTTGCAACCTTCGCTATGGGATAGCCGGTTGCTTTTGATGCTAATGCGGAGGAACGGGATACTCTTGGATTTACCTCGATAACCGCATATTCAAAAGAGTCTGGATTTAATGCAAATTGGCAATTGCAACCACCCTCCACCTTCAGTGCATCCACAATCGATAACGCCGCAGATCGAAGCATCTGATATTCTTTATCTGCAAGTGTGATAGCCGGAGCAATAACAATACTGTCCCCGGTATGTATTCCTACCGGATCAAAGTTCTCCATGGAACAAACGGCTATGGAATTACCTGCCTTATCACGCATCACCTCAAACTCAATTTCTTTCCAGCCTGCTACAGATTTCTCTATAATGACCTGATGAATTGGTGATAAGCGTAACCCGTCACCAGCTATCTTACGAAGACTTTCTTCATCTTCCGCTATTCCACCACCAGATCCACCCAAGGTAAAGGCAGGACGGACTACCACAGGATATCCAAGACGATTTGCACAGCTAACTGCACTCTCCATGTTATATACCACTTCAGAAGGGATCACCGGCTGTCCTATGCTTTCCATAGTTTCTTTAAATA
This sequence comes from Variimorphobacter saccharofermentans, assembly GCF_014174405.1. GTDB lineage: Bacteria > Bacillota > Clostridia > Lachnospirales > Lachnospiraceae > Mobilitalea > Mobilitalea saccharofermentans. The sequence continues at coordinate 2,507,633 of NZ_JACEGA010000001.1, forward strand.
ACTGACGATCCTCAGCTTTATCTATGGTTTCCGGTAAAGAGCCAAGTAAAACCACATTATTTTCTTCTAAAAAATACTCCTTCGCCAGCTGCATACAAAGTGTTAATCCTGTCTGACCTCCTAGTCCTGATAATATGCTGTCTGGCTTTTCCTTAAGTATAATTCGTTTTATGGTAGCTAAGGTGAGTGGTTCAATGTAAATATGATCTGCCATTGCCTGATCCGTCATGATTGTGGCCGGATTGGAATTCACCAGTACAGTTTCAATACCAGCTTCCTTAAGTACTCTGAGCGCCTGTGTACCAGCATAATCAAACTCTGCTGCCTGCCCAATCACGATAGGACCGGATCCAATGAGAAGTACCTTCTTAATATCCTTATTTAGCGGCATTCCTACTCACCTCCAAGAGTTTGATAAATTTATCAAATAAAAACAGGGTATCCTGTGGTCCTCCGCATCCTTCCGGATGAAACTGTACAGAGAAGATTGGCTGATTTTTATATTCCACTCCTTCACAGGTATTATCATTTCGATTAAAAAATGTCATTGTTGCTATTGATTCATCTATGGATAACTGATCTACCGCATAGCCATGATTCTGACTACTCATGTAGACCTTTCCTGTAGCAACTTCCTGAACCGGCTGATTCGATCCACGATGTCCATAGGTTAGTTTTCTTGTTTCAAATCCACTGGCTAGTGCAAGAAGCTGATGTCCAAGACATATTCCGAAAATCGGAAGCCCCGTCTTTATGATTTCTTTTAAGTTTTCTATCACTACCTCATTATCCCGTGGGTCGCCCGGACCGTTGGATAACATGATACCATCCGGCTTCACTGCCAGAATATCATCCTTTGTGGCATCATAAGGAAATATGACCAGATCACAACCTCTTCTTAATAGCTCTCGCTTTATATTCTCCTTTAATCCAAAATCAAGAAGCGCTACCTTATACTTAGTTTCTTCGGACTTCACTTCATATTTCGATTTCGTACTGACAGAGGCTACGGGATTTTTCAATACATGTTCCTCCCAATGAATCGTGTCAGCTGATTTCGGGTTTGTTGTTATCATTCCTCTAAGATTACCATATTCACGAATTATTTTGGTAAGAGCTCTTGTATCAATTCCATATAATCCGGGTACATTTTGCTTTTTTAAAAAATGATCCAGAGTTTCTTCATTTCGAAAGTTCGACGGCTCATGACACCACTCTTTTACTATTACTGCAGCTGCTTTCACCGATTTACTCTCAAAATCAGTGGATATTATCCCGTAATTACCAATCATGGGAAAAGTATGAACAATGATTTGTCCACAATAGCTGGGATCTGTCAATGTCTCAATATAACCGGTCATCCCTGTGGTGAAGACGATCTCGCCTACTGCTTCGTGCTTTGCACCAAAGCTCTTTCCTTTAAATATATCACCATTTTCTAATACTAAATATAATTCCTCTGACATATCCAACATATCTCCCCTATCTGCTACCTAACAGCTATGTGACGATCAATTGCTTCTGCAGCTCTTTTTCCTTCTGCCATACCCCACACTACTAAGCTTTGTCCTCTTCTGGCATCACCACAGGCAAAAACATTATTACGGTTGGTTTCATATGTGTGAGTATCTGCCTGGATATTTCCTCGATTATCTGTAGCCAAATCAAGCTCCTCGATGATAGTATGCTCAGGTCCCAGAAATCCCATGGCGATTAAAACAAGATCTGCCTGATAGAAGGCTTCACTTCCTGCAATCGGTATCGCAACAGGCTTACCATTCCGTAGCTTCCATTCCAGTTTTACGGTATTAAGACCTTTTACAGCCCCATTCTCCGCTTTTACTATTTCTGTAGTAGATATATCGTATATTCTCGGATCCTCTCCAAATACATGGATGGCTTCCTCCTGACCGTAATCAGTCTTGAGTACCCTGGGCCATTCCGGCCATGGATTATTCGTACTATTTCTTTGATCTGCTGGTTTGGAGGTAATCTCAAATTGATGAACTGATTTTGCTCCTTGACGGATGGCCGTTCCAACACAATCCGTACCAGTATCTCCACCCCCGATTACTATGACATGCTTATCCCTCGCGTCCATATCAGGGTCAATGGAATAATCGTTCTCCAATAGATGTCTGGTACTTGCTTTCAGATAATCAATGGCCAGGTATACTCCCTTTGCATCCATCCCCGGAACATTCAGGTTTCTTGCCTTCGTTGCTCCTACTGCAAGAAGTACCGCATCATAATCCTCCAATAAATCAGAAGCCTTGACATCCTTTCCTACTTCCTTATTACACTGGAAATCTACTCCCAGCTTCTCCATAAGATCCAGTCGCCTTCGTACAATCTTTTTATCGAGCTTCATGTTCGGAATTCCATACATCAATAGTCCACCCGGCTCTTCCTGTCTTTCAAAAACGGTAACCTTATGCCCACGGATTGCCAGATACCATGCTGCAGAAAGTCCTGCGGGACCTGAACCAACAATTGCTACCCGTTTTCCTGTATCAGGTTGTTTTTCTGCCTGTACCCAGTTATTTGCAAAGGCTCTCTCAATAATCTCATATTCAATGTTACATATGGATACCGATTTTGTTACATGTCCTTCCGTACAGGAACCCTCACAAGGAGCGGGACACACCCTTGCGGTAAATTCAGGAAAGGGACTGGTACGACTAAGTCTGCGGTAAGCCTCTTCCCAGTTGCCATGATAAACCAGATTGTTCCATTGAGGGATTAGGTTGTTTAGTGGACAACCAGATACCATACCATTTAACATAATACCGCTATGGCAAAAGGGTATTCCGCAATCCATACATCTGGCTGCCTGTAATTGTAGCTCCTCTTCGCTGTAATGCCCTTTTAATTCCTCCCAATCCCCGATCCGTAACATGGGATCTCTCTTTTGGGGATCATAACGATCATATTCTAAAAATCCAGTTGGTTTTCCCATATTAATTACCATGCCTTTCTATACAGCCTGTAAGCCTATGACAACAGGCACAAATTGACGTAAATAATATCATTTGCTCTATAACGCTATTCATACAAACTATAGTGAAAAGAGTGAATGAAAAGCCTCCTGTAGAGCTTCATCTCCCGAAAAGCCCTTTTCTTTGGCTTCCTTAATCTTCTCCTGCATAACCTGATATTCCTTCGGGATTACTAAGGAAAACTGATTCTTGTATTCCGTCCAGTTCTCCAGGATATGTTTTCCTTTACGGCTGTCGGTATAGATGACATGCTTCTTTAACAGATGATATATTTCTTCTAAATCTTCATCAGAGGTCTTTCTTACATGAACCATATCACGATTGCATAAGGACTGGTTCATATTCAGAATATATGCTTTCCCTCCGGACATTCCGGCAGCAAAATTCTGACCAATCGGGCCAAGAATTAATACGGTTCCTCCAGTCATATATTCACAGCCATGGTTTCCGCAGCCTTCCGTTACTGCCGTTGCACCAGAATTTCTAACACAGAAGCGCTCTCCTGCTAAACCATTCAGATATACTTCACCAGAAGTAGCACCATATAATATAACATTACCTGCTATCATATTTTCTTCTGCCTGGTACTTGGCTTCCTTTGGAGTAATAACAGCAATCTTTCCTCCACTGAGACCCTTTCCAAGATAATCGTTGGCATCTCCGATTAATTTAATCGTGATACCACGAGGTAGGAATGCACCTAGGCTCTGACCCGCAGTACCTACAAAGGTAAACTGGATGGTGTCTTCCGGAAGGCCTTCTTTTCCATATACTCTGGATACCTCGCTTCCGACCATGGTACCAACGCTACGATGAATGTTCTCAATCCTTAACTTACTTCTTACAGGATATCCGTATTGTAAAGCTGGTCTTGCGATTGCTAGAAGCTTTTTCTGATCTAAGCTGTCCTCTAGTTCATGATTTTGCTCAACCATCTTACGGGTACCGGTTCCGCTCTCTGCATAAGGCTGGAATAGTATGGAAGAAAGGTTTAAGGACTTGCTCTTCCAGTTTTTCATCGACACATTCTCATGGAGACAATCCGTTCTTCCAATCATTTCATCCACATTGGTAAATCCTAGCTTCGCCATCCACTCTCTAAGATCTGCCGCGATAAACTTCATAAAGTTCTCTACATATTCCGGTTTTCCGGTAAAGCATTTTCTTAGTCTTTCATCCTGTGTAGCAATTCCAACAGGACAGGTATTCAGACTACATACTCTCATCATGACACAACCAAGAGCTACCAATGGACCTGTAGCAAATCCGAATTCCTCTGCACCAAGAAGTGCTGCGATGGCTACATCCTTACCTGTTAATAATTTACCATCTACCTCTAGCTTCACTTTCTCTCTAAGTCGATTTAATACAAGAGTCTGATGTGTTTCCGCCAGACCAAGCTCCCATGGCAAGCCTGCATTTTGAATACTGGTCTTTGGTGCTGCACCCGTTCCTCCGTCATATCCACTGATTAATATCACATCGGCTTTGGCTTTAGCCACACCTGCTGCTATAGTACCAATACCGGCTTCCGATACAAGCTTTACATTGATTTCTGCATTTCGGTTGGCATTTTTCAAGTCATAGATTAACTCCTTAAGGTCCTCAATGGAGTAGATATCATGATGGGTAGGCGGGGAAAGTAAGCTAACTCCAGGTGTTGAATGTCTTAGCCTTGCCACCTCCGGGAATACCTTTCCGCCTGGCAGGTGTCCACCTTCACCTGGTTTCGCCCCCTGAGCCATCTTTATCTGAATTTCTCTAGAATTAACCAGGTAATGACTGGTTACTCCAAATCGTCCGGATGCTACCTGCTTCACAGCACTGATCTTCGTATCTCCATTCGGAAGAGGCTGAAATCTTGCTTCACTCTCTCCACCTTCACCTGTATTACTTTTTCCTCCCAGACGATTCATCGCAATCGCCAGACATTCATGGGCTTCCTTACTGATTGATCCATAGGACATTGCTCCTGTTTTAAAGCGTTTTACAATGCTCTCCACCGATTCCACCTCTTCTATCGGAATTGGCTGTCGGTTGTTTCCGATCTCAAATAAGGATCTTAATGTAATCTGCGATTCATTGATCTGAGCTGCGAACTGCTTATAGAGCTGATAATCTCCTTCTCTACAGGCTTTTTGCAGTAAATATATAGTTTCTGCGTTATATAGATGTTCTTCTCCATCCGCAGTCACCTGGAAATAGCCGCCGGTTTCTAAGGTATCACGATTATTGTAGCTTGTCGAATATGCCGTATCATGACGCATTTGATTCTCTTTTTCAATCTCTTCAAGACCAACACCCTCCAATCTGGTTGGTGTGCCGGTAAAATATTGATTAATTACCGAAGAACTGATACCAATAGCTTCAAAGATCTGAGCGCCATGATAACTGTTCATCTTTGTAATACCCATTTTTGTTATGATCTTCAACATACCATCCACGCTGGCATGTATAAAGTTATTCACTGCAGTTTCCAGAGTTATATTATCCAATCTGCCTTCTTTATGAAGCAATTCAATTGCATTGTATGCCATATACGGATGAATTGCGGTAGCTCCATAACCAACCAGAGTACTGAAGTGATGTACCTCTCTCGGTTCTCCGGAATCTACCACCAGACCTACTCCGGTTCGATTCTCTATGCCTACTAAATGATGATGTAATCCGCTGGTAGCTAATAAGGCCGGTATTGCCATATGGTCTTTATCAATGCCACGATCCGACAAAATCAGGATGGTTACGCCCTGCGCAATTGCTTCTTCAGCCTCCATGTATATCCTACGCAAAGCACGTTTCATTCCGTTTACACCACTTCCAGCCTTATAGAGTAAGGAAAGAACCTTTGTTTTGATCCGTTTCTCAGAAGGATACAACAGTTTCTCAAACTCTTCGGTAGAGAGAATTGGACTAGAAAGAAGTATGGAAAGACTGTTCTTTTTCTCAGGCTTTAATAAATTTCCTGCTTCACCAAGTATCATAGCAGAAGACATTACTATGTCTTCTCTCAGACCATCAATAGGAGGATTGGTCACTTGGGCAAATAATTGCTTAAAATACAGATATAGAGGCTGTGGCTTTTCGGATAACACAGCCAGAGGAGTATCCGCTCCCATGGATCCAATCGCTTCCTTACCCGTAGCTGACATAGGCAGAATGGTTTTCTCCACATCTTCATAGGTATATCCAAAGGCTTTCATCTGATGAACTAATTCCAATGATGAGAGCTCTTCTTTTGGTAATTTCTTAGCAGCTGTTATTTCTTCCAGAGATTTTACCTGTTCCCTTCTCCATTTATCATATGGATGTGCATGTGCAACCTGCTTTTTGATCTCTTCGTCACTGATTACTCTGCCTTTATCCATATCGATAAGAAGCATCTTACCTGGTTCAAGACGTCCTTTGTATAGGATATCTTCTTCTTTTACTGCTACAACACCAACCTCAGAAGCAAGAATAATGCGATTGTTTTTCGTCTGATAATAGCGCGCCGGTCTTAATCCATTTCTGTCAAGCATTGCGCCAATCACATGTGAATCTGTAAAACCAATTACCGCTGGTCCGTCCCAAGGTTCCATCATCGTTTCACCAAAGGCATAGAAATTCTTAACATCCTCAGGCATTAAATCATTTTTTTCCCATGGTTCCGGTATTAATAGCATCATAGTCTCCGGGAGACTTCTTCCTGTTAAATGCATGAATTCCAGACAGTTATCAAACATAGAGGAGTCGCTTCCCTGCTCATCAATAATCGGGAATATATCCTCGACATTTCCTTCGCTCATCTCTTTCGGTAACTCGTTGCGTAGTGACTTCTGTCTTGCTCTCATCCAGTTAACATTTCCTCGGATGGTATTAATCTCCCCATTATGAACGGTGTAACGGTTTGGATGTGCTCTTTCCCAGCTTGGGAATGTATTGGTACTGAACCGAGAATGCACCATAGCCAGCTTCGTCTTAAAGTCCATATCAGAAAGGTCTAGATAAAATCCCGATAGCTGACTTGCTGTCAACATTCCCTTATATACTATTGTTCTACTTGATAAGCTCTGAAAGTAAAAGATACCGCCATTCTCCCTGCTTAAAGGAGTAATCTTATTTTCCGCTTGTTTTCGAATCACATAGAGCTTGCGCTCAAATGCCATTTCATCCAACTGCTGACCGTTTTTTCCTATGAAGATTTGCACAAAGCGAGGCATTACTCGCTTTGCTGCTTCTCCCACATGGGTTGTATCAATCGGTACCTGACGTAAGCCTAATACCTTCAGACCATTCTCCTCTATGATATCACTTAATATCCTCATCTGGATTTCATGAATGGAATCATAGCGGTGTGTATATAGCATTCCAACCGCATACTCACCCTCCTCGGGAAGTTCAAATCCCAACACCTTACACTCTCGATAGAAGTATTCGTGAGGAATTTGCAGCATAATTCCGGCACCATCTCCGGTATCTTCATCCGCTCCCTTTGCTCCCCGATGATCCAGCTTTTTTAATAACGAAAGCGCATCTTCAAGAATTTCGTAACTTTTATTTCCATTGATATCTACGATAAATCCTACTCCACATGCGTCGTGTTCCATCGCCGGATCATATAATCCTTGCGCTTTTGGTAAACCACATTGTTGTAAGTGACTCATAGCTTTCTCCTTTCTTTCTAGTAGTTACTTAGGTAATTGTGAAACGAATTATATGTGGTGATTGTGTTTACAGTGGATACATGTTCCGAAGCAAACCATAGCGGAAGGAGCGGGTTTGCAAAGGAATATGTATCTGCTGTTTACACAATTAAGAGTTCTTCAGAGTTTCGCAATTTCCTGTAGTAGTTTACTACCCAAAGCTTTGCTAATCTTTATTGCACGCTATTCAAAAGCTCTCCATAGGTGGGATAATTCCAGTACTTTGAAGGTATTAAGGACTCTAATTCATCCACCACATCTCGTAGCTTTATCATATTAGGTATCACTACATCTTTAAAATACTCCGCTGTCTCCAATGCATCTGAATATGATTTTGCATTCTGTACTGACTTCTCCAAATCCTCAAGATATTGAGACAGTTTACTGGACAGTGAAGATATACTGCTGATCATCTTTTCTTCCATATCTTTACTTACTTCTAAATCAAGAGATTTCTTCTTAGTCCAGACATCCACTAATTCTCCCTGGAAGCTTAGAACCGAATCAATCACACCTTTTTTAATCATATCAATTAACGTCAATGCTTCAATCTGTACCGTCTTGTAATAGTTCTCTAATAGAATTTCATATCTGGAATGAATTTCTGATTCTGTAAATACATGATGCTTCGTAAACAACTCGATACTCTTATCTGATACAAAGGAAGGCAGTGCATCAACAGTTGTCTTAAGGTTAGCCAATCCTCTTCTCTCGGCTTCTTTGGTCCATTCGTCTTCATAACCATTACCATTAAAGATAATTCTCTTATGATTTTTGATGGTAGATTGAATTAACTTATTCAAATCCTCCTGGAAGTCATTGCTCTTTTCCAGAACATCTGCAAATTGTGAGAAAATTTCTGCTACTATTGTATTTAATACAATATTAGGGCCTGAGATGGAGAAATTCGATCCAAGCATACGGAACTCAAAGCGATTTCCTGTAAATGCAAAAGGTGAAGTTCTGTTTCGATCTGTTGAATCCTTCTGGAAATGAGGTAATACACTGGCTCCTATTTCCATAAAATCTTTTTCTTTATCCTGATAACACTTTCCTGTTTCAATTGCATCCAAAATTGCTGTCAGCTCTTCTCCTAAGAATATGGATATAATTGCTGGAGGAGCCTCACTGGCACCAAGACGATGATCATTACCTGCACTGGCTGCAGATACACGGAGTAATTCCTGATAATCATCCAAAGCCTTAATAACTGCAACTAATATAAGTAAGAACTGTGCATTCTGAGATGGGGTAATTCCCGGATCTAATAAATTAATTCCTGTGTCTGTTGAAATTGACCAGTTAATGTGCTTACCGCTTCCATTAATACCAGCAAAGGGCTTCTCATGTAATAAGCAAACCATATCGTGTCTACTTGCAACATTTTTCATTAACTCCATGGTTAATTGATTATGATCGGCTGCAATATTCGCTGTAGTAAAGATTGGAGCTAGCTCATGTTGTGCCGGTGCTACTTCATTATGCTTTGTTTTGGCAAGTACTCCAAGCTTCCATAATTCTTCATCAAGCTCCTGCATATAAGCCGCTACTCTTGGTTTAATCTTTCCAAAATAGTGGTCTTCCATTTCCTGTCCCTTTGGAGGCTTTGCACCAAATAGGGTTCTGCCAGTGTAAATCAAGTCAGGACGCTTTTCATAAACACTTTTATCAATTAAGAAATATTCCTGTTCTGGCCCTACTGTTGAAATCACTCTCTTCGCATCTTCATTACCAAATAATCTTAGGATACGGAGAGCTTGCTTATTTAATGCTTCCATTGAACGTAACAAAGGTGTTTTCTTATCCAACGCATCTCCACTGTAAGAACAGAATGCTGTTGGAATACATAAAACATTATCTTTAATAAAGGCATATGATGATGGATCCCAAGCAGTATATCCTCTCGCCTCGAAGGTTGCACGTAAACCTCCAGAAGGGAAGGAGGATGCATCTGGCTCACCCTTTACTAATTCTTTTCCTGCGAATTCCATAATTACCTTACCATTTCCGGTAGGAGTTATGAAGCTCTCATTCTTTTGAGCAGTAACACCTGTCATCGGCTGGAACCAATGGGTATAGTGGGTTACACCTTTTTCAACTGCCCAATCCTTCATCGCATTTGCTACTACATTTGCGACATCAACCTCCAGATGAGTGCCCTTTTCCATGGTCTTCTTTAAGGCTTTATAAATATCCTTAGGAAGCCTTTCTCTCATCACTTCATCATTAAATACATTAGAACCAAACATTTCAGGTAATCGTTTCATAGTCTTATCCTCCTTCATTCATTGTTTTAAATTTTTAAGTATAAAAAAGACGCTACTTATAAATAGTAGCGCCTTTGCTATTGATGATTTTATTTATGAAATTAATTTATAGCTTGATTATTTCGTTTCTTCCCGGTCCGTTGGATACCATCGTAATCGGTACCTTAAGCTCTGCTTCTATGAATTTTATATATTTCTTGCAATTCTCCGGCAGATCCTCAAACTTCCTGACACCTCTGATATTTTCCTTCCAACCCGGCAAATACTCATATACCGGTTTTGATTTTGCTAACTTAACAGTAGTCGGAAAATCCTTTGTGATCACTCCATCAATCTCATATCCTACACATACCGGAATAACATCCAAATAATCAAGTACGTCTAATACTGTCAATGCTACTTGGGTAGCTCCCTGTATTCTACAGCCATATCTGGTAGCCACACAATCAAACCATCCCATTCGTCTTGGTCTTCCGGTAGTTGCTCCATATTCTCCAGCATCACCACCGCGTCTTCTAAGTTCATCCGCTTCTTCGCCAAATATCTCACTGACGAATGCTCCGGCACCTACCGCACTGGAATAACATTTTACCACTGCCAGGATATCCTTAATCTCATAGGGAGGAACACCTGTACCGATTGCTCCATATGCTGCCAAAGTGGAAGATGATGTAACCATTGGGTAGATACCGAAATCCGGATCCTTAAGTGAACCAAGCTGTCCTTCCAGCAAGATATTTTTTCCTTCGGCAATTGCCTGGTGAAGGAATGCTGATACATCACATACATAGGGTTCAATCATTTCTCTATAAGATATTAAGGTTTCAAACAATTCATTCGGATCTAATGCTGGTTTATGATATAAATGTTCTAATAATACATTTTTTATTTCACATACCCGATCGATCTTTTCCTTCAACACCTCATCATCAAATAATTCGGATACCTGAAAACCGATCTTTGCATATTTATCTGAATAGAATGGAGCGATACCTGATTTCGTAGAACCGAAGGAACTTTCCTTTAATCGCTCTTCTTCATATTTATCTAATAATATATGATACGGCATCAATATCTGTGCTCTGTCAGATATTTTAATATTTGGCATCGGTACACCGCCATCAGTCAAAGCTTTTAACTCTTTCATCAGATAAGGAATGTTAAGTGCCACACCATTTCCTATCACATTCGTTGTGTGACTATAAAATACACCGGATGGGAGCAAATGAAGTACAAACTTACCATAATCATTAATAATCGTGTGCCCTGCATTGCTGCCACCTTGAAATCGAACAATGATATCTGCTTCCATTGCCAGCATATCAGTGAGTTTACCTTTTCCTTCATCGCCCCAATTAGCGCCTACAATTGCTCTTATCATAACACTCTCCATTCTGCCGAAGCTACATGCCTACCATAATTCCCGTTTCATGATTGAATTATATCATGGCAAATGACATATATAAAATTAATATATTTAATGTTAGCCATAAGTTTTCATTATGTCAAATTATTATTAATCTTTTAAATTCGTTTATACCAGAGTGGACTAATCCTTATTTGTAAGTTCTAAGGCTGAAGATACCAGCCCCAGAAATAGGGGATGAGGCTTATTGGGCCGGCTCTTGAATTCAGGATGATATTGCACTCCTATATAGAACGTATGCCCGGGTATTTCTACTGCCTCCACCAAATGGTCATCTGGCGAGGTTCCACAAATCGCCATACCATTTTCCGTTATGATTTCTCTATATTTATTATTAAACTCATATCTATGTCGATGCCGCTCACTGATGAGTTCCTTACCATATAAGCTCTGGAGCTTTGACCCAGTCTTTGTTTTACATGGATAAGCACCAAGCCTCATGGTTCCACCCTTCTTCGTTACCTCTACCTGATCTTCCATCAGATCAATAACCGGATGAGCACAGCCCTCTTTTATTTCAGTAGAATGAGCATCCTCTAATCCGCATACATTACGTGCATATTCTATCACTGCGATCTGCATACCGAGGCATATTCCTAAATAAGGGATATTATTGGTTCTGGCATAATTGCTTGCGATTATTTTCCCATCAATTCCTCTGTCGCCAAAGCCACCGGGTACTATCATACCATGAATTCCATTTAACATATCAGAAGCATTCTCTTTTTTAAGTTCTTGACTATCAATCCATTTTATTTTCACTTTGGAGCAGGTATCAAATCCTGCATGGTTCAGGCTTTCTATAATGGATAGATAGGCATCATGGAGCTTCACATATTTTCCTACAATCGCAATAACAACCTCTTTATGCCTCTCATTTATTTTCGTTATCATGTTCTTCCATTCACTCAGGTTCGGCTGAGCAGTTTGCAGATTGAGTTCCCTGCACACCACCTCATCCAGACCTCTGTCATGCAACATAAGAGGAGCTTCATAAAGACAAGGCAGGGTAAGATTTTCAATAACACAATCTGGTTTCACATTACAGAATAATGAGATTTTTGCTTTTATACCATCATCAAGGGGCTCATCGGCACGGGCAATAATAATATCCGGCGAAATTCCCATTGATCGAAGTTCTTTCACTGAATGCTGTGTGGGTTTCGATTTATGTTCATTGGAGCCTCTCAGATACGGAACCAGTGTCACATGAATAAAGAGACAATTCTCTCTACCCTGGGTAAGAGAAATCTGGCGAATTGCCTCAAGGAAGGGCTGACTTTCAATGTCACCCGTCGTACCTCCTATCTCTGTAATCAGCACATCTGCATCGCTCTTTTTTGCTCCATCATATATAAAGTTGATAATCTCGCCTGTAATATGGGGAATCACTTGAACTGTCTCACCCAAATAACCACCCGTTCGCTCGCGGTTTAGTACATTCCAATACACCTTACCGGAGGTCAAATTCGAAAATCTGGTCAAATCTTCATCAATAAACCGTTCGTAATGCCCTAAGTCAAGATCCGTTTCCGCACCGTCATCCGTAACAAATACTTCACCGTGCTGAAAAGGGCTCATTGTTCCCGGGTCTACATTCATATATGGATCCAGCTTTTGAGCCGCTACCTTTAAGCCTCTCTGTTTTAAAAGTCTTCCGAGACTTGCAGCTGTAATTCCTTTTCCCAGTCCTGATACTACACCACCGGTAATAAAAATGAATTTCGCCTTCATTATGCTCCTCCTTTTCTGTTTCTTATAGTATGCCAAATTTATAAAGCTTTCACCACTATATGCGATAATATAGTCGGGTAATCATAGTATTACTTTATATAAACTAAGGCGCCCATCACATAGTACAAGGTAATAAACTACTACAGTTTACTAGCTGTACTATTTGATGAACGCCTTAGTTCATAATGTATATCTTATTATAAGGATAAAAAAGTGTCAAGTATAAATTTTAAATTTTATGATTAGACGAAAGGGAGTATAGTATACAATGCACGGACCCCAGTATTACGATACGAAGGAGTTACCCTCCAAAGTAATTGACTTAATTTCTCCATACTCTTTCATACTATTATGATATTTATTAATTATGTAATCATCCGCTTTAAAAGCTAACGGAGGCAGTTCCTTATCAATAGGAAACCAGGCTGCTTCTGATATGTCATCCCCTGGTACTAAAGGATTTTCTTCCTTATAATATGCAAGTAGTACGACCACTAATGAGCTTATATTATTCTCCAACTCGTTGGAAACTACATTAATAATACCGATGGGTTCAATATCTATTCCAATCTCTTCCTTCGCTTCTCTTATACCTGCAGCTACGTAAGACTCACCATATTCAATATACCCACAAGGCAAGCACCATTTACCTGGATAAATCGAAGAAGGATGTCTTTTTCCTAAAGCAATCTCGTTTCTCTGGTTTACTACTAACAGTGACACACAGGGATATGGGTTCCGATAACTTACATAATTGCATGAAGGACAACGGTGTCTTAGAATACCATTATCATTAAATTCTTCACATTGAATACCGCATTTTGTACAAAACATATTACTCCCCCTATCATACTATATTACTCCCTAATATTACATCATATTACAAATAAATACCAGTATTTATCAACTTATTCTCTTATAAATGAAGGACTGTTACACATTATATCAAAAGAGATTATGTCTGTTCATAATTTCTTCTGATATATTACATAACAGTCCCACATGTAAATTATTGATATATTTATCTTCTTTTTATTTGGAAATATATCTGATATGGTTCATAACCAATATCCCGAATTCTTCTTAACTGTATGACGGGATCCTGATTAACCGTTTTAAAGAAATACCGCCAGCTACCCCACTCACGTTCATTTTCCATCATGATCTCTGACTCGATCTTGTCATTTTCAACATATAGAATTCGCTCCGACTCACAGATACCTGCTAATACCTCCGGACCATAACGAAATGCTCCTGTATTCGCATCATCGGGAAGCGGGATAAAACGAATTCCAATGGGAAGGATTATACTTACTCGATCGCCATCCTGCCATTCTTTTTCTATCTTATAAAATACAGAACTATCCTTTGTTTTGTCATAAAGCTCATCATTCAAATAAATCACTGCCTCTGAAATAATCCACTCCGGTATTCGAAAGTTAAGAGCCAGTTTCATCGGATTCGATACATGAATATCAAAATCATACTTTCTATACTTCGGCAGATTTTCCTGTTGTTCTGCAATCTCACTGTATGTCTGATACCCGGCTGTATTAGATGAAAATAACATATTTCCACTTAACTTGTCCTGCTTTTGATGAAGTCTTATCTCTTTCCCATCAATCTCCGTCTTCAGCTCCGAATCAAAGTATTGGCAGATGTAAATATCATGTTTCTCTTGATAATATAAATTACGATTTAAGGCTGCATTCGCCTGAACCATGGTTCCATGACAACAGAAGAAGCTGTCGGTCTCACCGCTCCAATCCTTATGTAAGCCAGCCTTCATCGGAAGAAAATAGGTCAATAATCCAGTCTCGGGATTGTTATGCTTGTTGCCCGTTAAACTATATTCCTGATAATAAGCCTGAGCCATAATACCGTTATAAAGATTATATTCGATATACTGCATATAGGCAGGATCCCCCGTATGTCTGAACAGAAACTCTGCCAAGCGCATCATATTATAGACCGTGCAATGCTCCTGATTCTTATCACCCAGGCGAGCCTTCATTTTCATTTTAGGCATCCATACTTCACCGGAAGTCTGCCCTCCCGTCGCCAGACAGCCTCTTTCCGTAACCGCACAGTTCCAATATGCTTTAACAATATCCATCCAAAGCGGTTCCCCTGTCACCTCATATGCTCTGGCACAACCCAGTACTTCAGGGATTGTGGTATTGGCATGCATATTGGTAAGTGGGTCCTTCCCCTCTAATAATGGTTGGAATAGTCTTTTACGATAATATCTCTCCAGTAAAAGCTTATATTTATCCGATCCGGTAATCTGAAGCAGCTCAGCCCATACCTCCAGTAACCCGCCTGTTTCAACATCCAGAATATCATCAAATTTCTCTCTGGAGTAGCTACTACTCCACTCTACAAACCAATCAGCAAAATGATCTGCTACCTCCAGAGCTTTCTGGTTTTCTGTATAAAGGTATAGATCTACCAGCCCCATAAACAGCTTGTGAATATTGTATTGTGGAGCCCATATGCTTTTGCCATTGGCAATCCAATATAGATATTTCTCCGGGATTGGTCCTACCCACTTTCCTCCATTATCCCTCTGACATTCTGCCAATTCATCAACGATTTTATCCGCTTTTACTTTTAGCTCCATATTGCCGGTCTCATAATAATTTATCGCTGCAGCAGATAGCCAATGCCCAAGAAAATGCCCTCGAAGCTGACATACAGGAGACTCCCATCCTGTATGTGCTCCCTCCGGAACTTCTCGTCCATGAAATCTGCCAGCCTCTACTTGATAATTTAGCAGTAAATTATCACTGGACAACTTCATAAGATATTCTCTGTTTTTTTCTTCTCTTCTTCTTAATTCATCATCATTTATTATTACATTCTTCCCTTTAAGCTCTAACATATCATTTACCTCCAATACTTGCCCGCTATATGGTTTATCTATATTATAGCGTTACGCCCCCCTCTGAAACAATGATATATACGAATGGAAAATTGACTTATTATCATAAAATCATGCTCTCAATGAGCCACGAAACCCTCTGGCACTATAATAAGAATCAGCGCCATTATGATACACAAATACTTTTCCGTATCGGAAATCACCGAATATGGCACCGCCGAGTTTTCTAATGTCAGAAGGTGTCTTCAACCAACTGGATGTTTTCGTATCAAAAGCACCAAGCTCTTGCAGATGTCGATATTGTTCCTCTGTTAATAGTTCAATACCCATGGCAGATGCCATATCCACCACATTATTCTTAGGTTTATTTGCCTTTCTTGCTTCTAATGCTTCCCGATCGTAGCAAACACTTCTGCGTCCTGTGGGACTTTCTGTTGAACAATCATAAAAGATGAATTCACCTGCCCTCGTATCATAATCAACTACGTCCGGCTCTCCTCCGGTGTTCTCCATCTCATTGAGTGACCATAATTTCTCTGGATTTGCCAATAACTTCGCTTCGATGTCAGCCCATTCAAAGTCTTTGTGACGGTTCCGGTGTTTCTCAAAACGGGCTTGCAAGGTCTTGAGTAATTCCTCTCGCTGTGCAGAAGACAACTCTCTTTTATGGGTCTCCATCCTAATATCTCCTCCATTCATGTCACTGATACTTACAAACTATTGTTACGAATAATTATTCTAATTTATAAAGCTCCTACAATTTTATGAGGAACATATAATTCTTCAAGATACTTGATATCTTCCTCACTAAGAGTAACGTTGAAGCTGCCCACAGCATCATCAAAGTACTTCGCTTTCGTTGCTCCGATAATAGGAGCTGTTACCCCTTTTGCAAAATGCCATGCCAATGCAATTTGTGTCATGGTGCAGTTATGTTTTGATGCCAGCTCAGCAACCCGATTCACAATATTAATGTCCGAATCCATCGTGTTGTCATATTTTCCTTTTGCCACTACATCTGTCTGGCTACGTAGAGTATCTGCTGACCAAGGTCTGGATAATCTTCCTGCTGCCAGTGGACTGTAGGGTGTTAATACTACCCCCTGTTCCCGACAGATTGGAATTAACTCTCTTTCATCTTCACGATACAGGAGATTGTAGTGATTTTGCATGGATACAAACTTCGTCCAGCCATTCTTCTCCGCAGTATTCTGAAGCTTAGCAAACTGATATCCGTACATAGCGGAGGCACCGATCGCACGGACCTTTCCAGACTGTACCACCTTATGAAGTGCTTCCATGGTTTCTTCAACCGGTGTATTATAATCAAACCGGTGGATAATTAATAGGTCAACATAGTCCATACCCAGTCGTTTTAATGATCCCTCAAGCTCCCTTGGAATTGCTTCTTTTGAGAGATTTCCTTCATTAAAATATACCTTTGTTGCAATAACAACCTTATCACGAGATATATTATTCTTAATCGCCTTACCCAGATATTCCTCACTGGTTCCTGCTGAATAGCTGTTTGCCGTATCAAAGAAGTTAATACCAAGTTCCAAGGCGTGTTTAATAATTGCTTCGCTTTCAGATGAATTTAGGGTCCAGGCATGCATTTTACTTGCCGGGTCTCCAAAACTCATACATCCCACACATAATCGGGATACCTCAATTCCAGAATAACCTAGCTTTGCATATTCCATCTCATTTGCTCCTTTCATATTTTCGTTTGCTTTTATGACTTAATGGTGGTTATTGGTCTGGTAGCACCATTGTGCTATTTCTGCGATTAACTCCAAGGGAAGTGGCTTACTATATGGAAACTGTACCGCGCCTTTACTTGTCTTATACTCTGTGAGTCTGTCTGCAAAATGCTCCATAGCCTTATCTCCGGGATATAACCCGATATGCTTCTTAAAAGCAGCAAAGTGGATAATATTATGCTTTCTCCAGTAGGTCGGCATTCTCCATGAGATTCTCTCCTGTGCATCAGGAAGTACGGCCCGGAGTGTATCTCGTACTTGATGCAATAAAGGTTGGATATCATCAGATTGCTCTGCAATATATGCATCGATTGAATTAACCACTTCGTCACAGAAGTGATTTTGGTTCAGATTCTTAAACTCACGTCCGCATTTATCACATTTCCACATTTCATATCACCTCTTTTTTTGATATAGTAACGTTGACTTTCATACATTATATTTAGTATATTGTAACACTTTTTAACAGAATAATATACCATGTAATGAATATTTAAAATACCGGCCACGATGACATCACATCATCACAGCCGGTATTGATCACAGAATAATAAATCTATTACATTTGGCAAACCTTATGAGGATTTAAAATATTCTTAGGATCAAATGCCGCTTTGATTCCTCTCATGATTTCAACAGTTGCCGGATCCATTGATTGTAGAAGGTAGGATTTTTTCGCATAACCGATACCATGTTCTCCTGATACCTGTCCATTCAGTTCCCGTGCCTTTGCATAGATTAAATCCATGGCCTCATTCATTAACTTTTCCCATTCTTCATCGCTCAGATCATCCTTCAGAACATAGGCATGTAAATTACCGTCGCCAGCGTGGCCGAAGCTTTTAATCCGGATATTTACTTTCTCATGAAGGCTATGGATATATTCAACCATCTCATTTACAGAGCTTCTTGGAACGACAACGTCTACCTCATCCATATAGGTTGTGGAGCCTTTTATTGCCTCCAGGAATGCTCCTCTCGCTTTCCAGATAGACTCTTCTCTCTCTGTTGTATCAGAAATGAATATGTCTAGCGCTCCCTGTTCCATGCAAATCTTTGCTACACTGTCGTATGCTCTTTCAATTTCTTCTGTAGAATTGCCGTCAAACTTAAGTAAAAGATACGCATCGGAGGAGTTATCAGGGAACTTCTTACCAAGGTATTTTTCCGCATCCATGATTACCTCTCTCTGCATGAACTCGATAGCAGTAGGAATGGACTTTGACTTAATAATCAGGGGTACCGTACGAATTGCCTGTTCCAGGGAAGGAAATGGTATTAATAAGCTGATGGCTTTCTTAGGTAATGGGAGTAGCTTCAATATTGCTTTCGTAATAATACCCAGAGTACCCTCGGAGCCTACCATTAAATCCTTCATGGCATATCCGGTACTGTTTTTTACAACCTTACCGCCAAATTCTACTACAGTACCATTGGGGAGTACGACCTCCAAACCTCTCACATAATCTCTGGTTACTCCATATTTTACTGCTCTCATTCCTCCGGCATTGGTACTGATATTTCCACCGATGGTCGCTGATTTCTCTCCTGGATCCGGAGGATAGAATAAGTCTCTATCCTGTACGTATGCTGCAAGCTCCATTAATAACACACCTGGTTCTACTGTAATTGTCAGATTATCTTCATCCAATTCCAGAACATGGTTCATCAAGCTGGTATCTATCATAATTCCATGTTCCATCGCTACAGAAGCCCCCACCAGACCGGTACCGGATCCTCTTGGAGTAACCGGAATATTATTCTCATATGCATATTTCATTATACTGGAAACCTCTTCTGTTGATATAACTTTAACCACCACATCTGGATAGCTCTCTGTATCACTTAATTCATCGTGGCTGTATTCTTCATTTATATTCTCACCAAATAGTATTCGTTCAGGATCATTTATAAGATTTCTAATGAATTCCATATCCTGATGATCAATCTTTTTATATTCCATCTTTATACCTCCATACAAGTAATAAATAATGTGACGTCTATTTTACGAAAGTTATGCCGATATTTCCTTACCCTGTTTTAACTGATGAATTAAATTTGGTACGATTTCATATAGATCCCCAATTAAACCATAATGTGCTGTTTTAAAGATCGAAGCATTCTCGTCCTTATTAATTGCTATAATATGTTCCGAGTTATTCATTCCGGCAGTGAATTGAACCGATCCAGATACTCCTACTGTAATAATCAGCTTAGGACGTACGGTTCTACCACTTAATCCAACCTGGCGTTTTGCATCGATCCAGCCAGCTTCCATCAAAGGTCTTGTACAAGCCAGCTGTCCGCCCAGTAAATCAGCCAACTCCTGAACCATCTGTAAATCTTCTTCTTTTTTTATCCCTCTGCCTGCTACTACTAATACCTCTGCGGCTTCGATAAATTGTTCTTTTTCTTTCTCAATGATATCTATTACCACTACATTGCTGCTTAACTTCTCTTCTGATATCTCACATGGAACGATTTCTCCGCTTTCCTCTTCATTTCTCTTTGGTGCATCCATCACCTTGTAACGAACCGTCGCCATCTGAGGTCTATGATTCGGAGTTACAATCTGGGCCATGATATTACCACCGAAGGCTGGCCGTATCTGAATTAAATCCGTATCTTCATTGATATCAAGGATGGTACAGTCTGCAGTTAAGCCGGTTCTTAATCTCGCTGCCAATCTAGGTGCAAGCTGGCGTCCAACCGGAGTTGCTCCCATCAAAATTGCAGTTGGCTTAATTTTCTGTACGAAATCCTCAAATACTTTCGTATAAGGTTCTATCTTGAAACGGTCCAGTTGTGGATAATCATAAACAAATACCTTATCTACCGCATAATGGCATAGCTCACGACATTGCCCCGTGATATTGCTACCCATGATCACTGCGTATACGGGATGATTAATCTTGGCAGCGAGCTCCTTAGCCTTTCCAATTAACTCATAGGTAACAGGATGAATTTGTCCATCAATATGGTCAACATACACTGCAATTCCGTTCCATAAGCTTTTATCGATTGCTTCAACAGCCTCTTCCACATATTCAACAGCACCCTTAGGGCCCTTTTTCACACATATTTTACACATTTTACAGGCTGAATTGATGGTCAACTCACCATTCTTTTCTTCCATCGCGCCAAAAGGACAAAGACTGATCATATCGTTGATATTTCCTACTAGCTTTTGATTGATAACTAATTTAGCCATACTTTAATTCCCCCTATGCAAACTTTAATTCGTTCAGCTTTTTATATAGCTGGTTTGATATCTCTGCTGATGTTCCATTCCAGATTTCCCTGTGATCATTTACCTCAGGCGGGAATATCCTCTGCACCTGTGTGGGTGATCCGTTTAATCCGTAATTCTTCTCGTTCTTGTCTTCCAAATCCGCAAGGCTTATGACTCTAACCTCTCTGTTCTTCGTCTCTTGTTTCTTAACATAGGATGGAAGCCTGGGCATTACGATATCTTTGTCTACTGCTAATAAACATGGAAATTGAATTTTTGCTATCTCGATATCGTGAGTCATATCCATTTCTACCACTAAATCAGAATCATTGATTTCTGCTATCTTTGATACATTGGATAAGGACGGAATATTCAACCACTCCGCTATTTCCGGTCCTACCTGTGCCGTATCACCATCGGTGGTCTGCTTTCCACATAGGATAAGATCAAACTCTCCCATCATTTTAATACCCTGTGATATGGTATAGCTGGTAGCAAGAACATCAGCACCACCGAATTTACGATCCGAAATCAATGCACCATGATCTACACCCATTGCAAATGCTTCTCTGATAATTGCTTCTGCTTGTCCGGGTCCCATGGAAATAACACTGACAGTTCCACCCTTTTCTTCTTTTATTCGAAGTGCAGTCTCAATTGCATAGAGATCGTAGGGATTCATTTTAGATTCCACACCATTTCTCTTAAGTACTCCTGTAACTGGATCTACTTCAACCTTATTGCTGTCCGGTACCTGTTTAATACAAACTAAAATATTCATGTTATCCTCCATTCTTGTTATTACAATATTTAAATGATAAATTTTTACGAGTCCATTGAAGTACTGATTTCTTTGATTACGATAAACCTAGTAGCTTAGCACCTATGAAGGTTACTATACCGACAATCACCAAAAACAGTATAAAGTGTTTAATTGTGCCCTTTATTAGATCGCTTTCCTTTCCCTGTAAATTAACGGCAGCCACCGCTATTGCTATGTTTTGCGGAGAGATCATTTTAGCGGTTATAGCGCCCGCCGTATTCGATGCTGCAATCCATGCCTGATTAAAATTCAGGGCATTTGCTGTTTCAACCTGAAGTCCTCCAAATAAAACACTTGCTGAAGTACCACTTCCTGTTACGAAAGTTCCAATCGCTCCCAGTATTGGAGCAAATAGCGGATAGAAGGATCCGGTTACCGTAACAAATACGATTGAAATGGATGGAATCATTCCGCTATATCCCATAATCTTTGCTGTGGCCATTATGCAAACTATTGTAATAATTGTTTTATACAATTGAATTACTGTTTTCCCAAAAATGTTAAATATCTCTTTTAGGCTGGCTCCCTGAATTTTACCACCAATAATTGCTGCAATAATAATCCAAAGTCCTGGTGTAGCCAACCATGAAAATGTATAGGGATCTGCTCCTTCTCCTGAATAGATATTCACTGTTGTTTTAACACTAGCTAACAGCTCGTTAAGCGGTGGAATTATCTTTGAAGTTGACACTAAGAAGATAAATATCAGTATGAACGGGCTCCAGGCAACTAGTGCCTCCTTCCCTGATACTCCTTTTTTATCGATCTCACCTAAACGAAATTCCGGATCAATTTCTTTTTGTCCAAATGTCTTTGCCGCCCAAATGGTGCATAACATGGAGCATACAGAACCTATTACCACAGGAAGCTCCGCACCAAGGAATTTCGATACGACATACTCTGTAACCAGAAATGACATACCTGATATGAATGTTATTAACCAGATCCCTTTCAAAGCCTTTTTACCTTTCCCGGTCAGTAATACTAGGATAAACGGTGTCAGCACAATCAGGGGAGCCAATATAATAACGGTATTCGTTGATAATCCGATTACCTCCAGACCGGTTATCTTCGCAAGTGTTGTTGTCGGAATACCGATGGAACCAAAAGCGGTCGGAGTAGCATTGGCAATGAGACAAACGATGGCAGCAAATACCGGATTGAAACCCAATCCCCATAGCATACTGGCAGGAATAGCAACCGCTGTTCCGAATCCAGCCATACCTTCCATAAAGCCACCGAAACCCCAGGCAATAATTAATACCAATACTCTTTTATCGTTTGTAACACCGGCTAACATTCTTTTGATGACTTCCATCTTCCCGGTATGAACACATACGTTATAGGTAAAAATAGCTGCTATAATTACAATAATGATTGGCCAGAGTGCCAATGCAGCTCCTTCCACTATTGCAGTTATGCTGTTGCCGATGGGCATTTTCCATACAATAACTGCAAGAGCATATGCTATTACCAATGCAATCGTACATGCTTTGAACCCGGGAAGCTTCATGAAGGTCAGCGCTACTATTAACCAGATAATCGGAAGTAATGCTAAAATAAATTCAAGTACCATTTCCATAGTAAGCTCCTCTCTTTGATTCAAATTCATTTAGGCAATTGCGAAACTCTGAAGATATCTTCATTGTGTATACAGCATATACATATTCCTGCGCAAACCCGCTCCTTCCGCTATGGTTTGCTTCGGAACATGAATCCACTGTATACACAATGGCAACTAATATTAAGTTTCGCAATTACTTGAGTCTAATTCTAAAAAAATCTTGTTGTCAGTTTATTTTCTTTTGTATGAATAACTATTTTTGTTATAATTTAACTTATATTACTTATTGGTACTACCAATTTGAGCGCAAAAAAGGAACTGTAGCAAAATGGATCAACAGAATTTGAAAAGGACTTACCTACATTCAAGTAGAAGTACACATTATTGATTTTGAATGCCTCCGATTAACGTAGTTGTTGTCATTATTTAAATCACAACAACGTATTCTTCCAACATCGTATTATTGTAAGTCTTAACCTCTGCATATCCATTCTGCAACAGCCCCTTCTATGTTCGCTCTGTGATTTGTCTCGGTAATTGGTAGGACCAGTTTGTAAATTTATTATACCTTGCCTAGCAAAAAAGGTCAACAAATGTCACCTTTTTCACAATCATTCCGTCACTTTGTACAATAGGGGTGTCTTATTTCATTGAATTCGTATGATATTCCTTTAGCTTTTCGTCAATTGTACCAAAATGATTATTAATCGCCTCATATGCTAATTCTTTATCCCGATTGACAATACTCATTACCATATCATTATGAGCTTTCATTAGTCTCTCTCTACTATCCTCTTCGCTTAATATTTCTTTTCTTAGGTCGTATATGAATTTATCAAGTAAATCGGACAGGGCCTGTAGGATGTCAAATATCAAAACATTTCTCGACGCTTTTGCAATGGTGTAATGTAATTTCTTATCCAAAATGATATTATTTTCCTCTGTTTGCTTTTCCAATAACGTAATAATCCGCTTCAGTTCTTCAATTTCCTGATCTGATATATGATCAATCGCAAGCCATATTGCCTGCATTTCAAGTCCTCGCCGTAGCTGGCTGATTTGATTGTAATCAATCTTATTTAGTAAAAACATCATGGATATGGACTCTACCAGATTATTTTCAAAATTACCAATCAGATAATTACCGGCACCCTGCTGACTGGATATTACTCCCATGATATCCAATGTCCGTATTGCTTCTCTCACCGAGTTCCTACTGATGCCAAGCCTCTCAGACAACTCCCGCTCTGCAGGCAGTTTGCTTCCAATTTGTAACGCTCCGGTTTGTATTTGCTCCTTGATATAATCAATAACCTTTGTGTAAGATTTCTTCTGAATGCCGATATCGTTCATTAAGTCTCTCCTTGTCTCCATTCTCTTTCAGAATTATCACTATAATATTAGCACTGAATATGATTGATTTCATTTTATTTGCGTAATTGAAAGATTTACTTTATAGTTACCGTACTTGAGTATTCTATCCAATAACTCTACTAACTCCTCTTGATTCGAAGTATGTACCTTCAATAGATAGCAGCCTTCCCCACTTACCCGATGAGCCTCATCTACGATTGTGTTCGCCTTGAGGAAATCATGAAAGGCATTATGATCCGTTGTTTTCATATAGACTGTTATAAATGCGGTTACATCAATCCCCAATTTTTGGAGATCCAGTTTAATTGTATAACCTTCAATCACACCTAATTTCTCCATGCGGTCAATTCTATTCTTCACTGCCTGTCCGGTCAGATGTACCTGTTCTCCTATCTCCTGCCACTGCATTCTTGAGTTACTTAAGAGTAGCTCTAATATTTTCAAATCTGTTTGATCAAGCATAACTCAAAAATCCTTTCACCATTCAAGTGTTAATCCCATAATTATTTATCGAATCAAGTGACTTTTCGACTATACTTGGGATAAATCAACTACTGTATTAGTAATAATATCGTTTGCCTCGTTATTATTAGTATAGTAAAGAAATGGAGGAAAAACAATGAAAATTACACACATTCGTCATGCAACCTTCCTTTTACAGATCGGAGGGAAAAAAATCCTGGTAGACCCTATGCTAAATAATAAGGGGACTTATCGAGCAGTCGAAAAAGTCCCTAATACGAATATGAATCCTCTTGTTGAATTACCTGTTACCATTGAAACCCTCTCACAAGATTATAGAACACTTTTAGCTCAGCTTTTCTTTCTATAGAAAGTAAGTTCTTATTTACACCTTGTATGGCGCCCTCAAAAACTAAGAACTTAGCTCAATTAACATTCCAGCATTTTGATCATCAGAAGTCTTATTGCTTGTTCTTTTGCTTTTATGTTCTTTTCATCCTGGTCATGAAGTACTGCACTGATTCCATAGAGTAAAAAGTCAGTTAATAAGCCAATGTCAACTTCAGGTAGAGCGATTTCTCCTCGTAGAATGCGTTCCTTTAGTAAATCGCAAAAAACAGGTTTTAATGTTAACAATGTTTGCTGATGCAGTAATGTTAGCATTTGCTTATTAACTGCCCCACGGTTCATATGTGCATATTCATATAACGAGTCTTCCAAATCTGAAAATACAAGCTCCATTAATTCTAAAATAGGAGTCTTATTTTCCTTTGCTATTAGATTTTTAACCTTATTAATGTACTGCTTATTGTATTGCTCCAGTACTTCATGAAAAATCTCTTCTTTCGAAGAAAAGTGATGATAAAACATACCAATCTCACCCTTCGCCTCTCCTACGATGGAGCGAATCGAGGTTTTATGATATCCCTGCTGTAAAAACTGACGAAATGCTATCTCAATTAATTCTTGCTTTCTCAACTCAGGTTGCATTCGGGCCATTACTTTCTTATCCTTTCCGTAATGTATTTAAATACAAAA
This sequence comes from Variimorphobacter saccharofermentans, assembly GCF_014174405.1. Lineage (GTDB taxonomy): Bacteria > Bacillota > Clostridia > Lachnospirales > Lachnospiraceae > Mobilitalea > Mobilitalea saccharofermentans. The sequence continues at coordinate 2,533,881 of NZ_JACEGA010000001.1, forward strand.
CATGTTCTTTATTATAGCTGCGTATTCCCTTTCTGACCACCATAGGTAGTACGACATATCGAAACAATGCATTGCCCGGATGGAGCCACTTTTTATGATAAACAGTAGGTACTACCGGAGTCATAGAGTTGGGACCTATGGTAATGGCAGATACTTCATATCCTTCTTCACTGCCCATTTTAGAAACGATCTCACCCTCTGCATTCGTAACTAATGAACCACCCATGAGACAGAAATTCTGATTATAGCTTTTCACACCGAGGCCTCCCATAAATTCTGGAAATGTCCCTACTGCATTAGCAAAAATCGTAGGTACTCTCAAATAGTTGGAATAGGATGCCGCAACCGTATAAGGTTGTTCTTCAAATAACTGCCGGTCACTCTCCGATATTTGTGTGTTAGATTTGTAAGGTGCGGGGCTCGCATGTGGCATCAGCATAAAATCAATGTTCGCACTTTTCATTCTATTAAGTCTGTCAATATTATGGTTATCGGCACATATTCCTATCCCAATTCTACCGATATCCGTATCAATGTATGTATCACCCTTACTGCGCTTAAAGCAATAGGCTTCTGCATCTTCTTTCCGTATTATACCACATATTTTTCCTTGTGGATTGCTTAGCAGGTATGAATTATAAAAATCCTTACCATCTGTCTCAATAAATCCTGCTCCAATATATATTCCTAATTGTGCAGAAAGCTCACACGCCCATTGCGCTGTCTTTCCATCTGCTGGTTCCGCATACTGCCAAATTGATTGGTTCGGAATATACCCGCATCCAGAAAGCTCCGGAAGAACAGCAATACTTATGCCTTGATCAGCAGCCCGTGTAATCAAAGCTGTTGCCTTATCGTATCCTGCCATCTGATTTTCATAATAATTCTTTAACTGGATGATAGCAACCTTTATTATTTTCATATGAAATCCTCCTTTACAGAACATTGTTCTGTAATAATTTTAACAGAACAACGTTCTGTATGTCGATTACTTTTTATCAGATGGATTGACCGGTGCAGGTTAGCCACCTATACCTATAGGACACTACCAGAGATTAGTATCCTATAGAATAGTAAAAGGTGCTGTTGCATAATATACGTGCAGGGAATATGACTTACCATAATGCACTGTCGGAAGAACAGATTGTTGATTTTATATGGATAAGGCGAACTTTTTGTCCGCCTGAGACATATAAAATCAGCAATGTGTTACTTCCGTCTGTGTGTGAGGTAAGTCATATTCCCTGCACGTATATTATGCAACAGCACCTATACTAATATCGTCTCAACCTTCTAAATCAGCTTAATAGTTTCCCTATAAATTAAATGTCAGCTATGGGAACCGCTCCATCCACCCAATTTAGTTGATTGTCCATCATAAACTGCTCCGTCCAATGTCTGTCCAGGGTATACCAATTATGGAAATTTATTATACATTGATATAGTGCTTCTACGGATGCACTGTCTTTGTGCTCAACTACTTGATTAATTATCTGGATCAATTGATCAGGTTTCTTCTCCACAGATTCCAATACCCTTATAAACCATTTATAAGAAGGATATAATGTTTCATTATAGGTCAGTATAAGTCGACCAGCAAACAAAATATAATTTGAGAGACAATAATCCATAAGGAATTTATTCTTTTTTCTCAATCCCTCATAGTAATACCATTTCCATGTTTCAAATTGTGCATAAAATTTATTCATATTCTCCTGTTTATTTTCAACGGGATAACGGGAGGCATCCCTGATTAGCTGCTCCAAATTGTCAATTTCAGAATATGAAATAAAAGCACCTTGGAAAGCAAATTTTGCTGGTTCACTACCATATTCGGCAACCTTTTTCATATAATCTACGCTGGTACATTTTCCATCGATATATCCGCCCTCATAAGCACAGGATTCCGTCTCATAATAGAATGCTCTATTCTCTTTGAGTGCTTTTTGATAATCCTCGTCGGATAGAACGATCATGATATCGATGTCTGAATCTTCACTGGCATATCCATGGGCGATTGAGCCGCCAATAATAATACCAAGAACATCGTCTCTTACTTTAAGCTTGTTTGTTATAGTCTCAATTGCTAATTGATGATGTTTCAGCATACAATTCTCCCTTCCATGTCCTAAATTAGTCTACGCCTGAAACAGTTGAGCCGCCTTTTCCATCCTTTCGGCTATGGATACTCCAAAGGGGCATCGCGTCTCACAGGCTTGACAACCGATACAGTCCGATGCATTGGCTGAAAGACTCGTATAATGAGCTCTAACTGTGGCTGGAATCTCCTCTTGCATTAGTGCCAAATCATATAGTTTATTCACCATTGCAATATCTATATTGGATGGACATGGTGCACAATGACCACAATAGGTACATTGACCGGAATATGAATGGTAAGGTGCATTTGCAAGTACTGTTGCATAATCCTTCTCTTCCTCAGTAGCAGTTTCATATGCAACCGCTGCATCTACATGTTCCGGTGTGCTGAAGCCAGTCATAACAGCTGCAACAGCTGGACGCGTCAGTGCATAATGAAGGCACTGAACTGGAGTTAATGCCACTCCAAATGGAGAATTCTCTGCACTAAACAACCTTCCTCCTGCGTATGCCTTCATTACAGTGATGCCCACATTCTCCCGTTCGCATATCTGATAGAGTTCTTCTCGTTCCGGCGCAATCCCTTTTAGTTCCTCATTATAATGTTCACTAAAGAGAAGATTGATATCTTCGGATGCCGGAAGCATATCGAATGCCGGATTCAGACTAAATAAAATCATTTCTATTTCTCCGCTCAATGCTGCTAACTTTCCAACAACCGGATTATGAGTACTGAGTCCGATATGATGGATTTTGCCATTTCTCTTTAGCTCTCTGACATATTCCATGAATTCTCCACTTAAAATACGATGAAACTCTGCTGCCTCATCCACAAAATGAATCATTCCTAAATCTATGTAATCCGTCTGAAGTCGGCTTAATAAATCTTCAAAAGCCTCCTTCACTATTTCCAAATCACGCGTTTTTACGTATTGACCATTCTGCCAGGTAGAACCGATATGTCCCTGAATAATCCATTTGTCCCGATTCCCGGCAATCGCTACACCAATATTGGAGCGTACATTTGGTTCAGACATCCAACAATCCAAAATATTAATTCCATATGCTTCACTACGATCAATCACTGCCTTTACTTCTGCTGCACTTTGTCGTTCCAGCCATTCGCCTCCAAGTCCAATTTCACTTACAAGTAGCCCTGTCCTACCCAACATCCTGTACCTCATATTTCTACTCCTCTCCGTATCTGAATAATCTCTGAACGTAATAAACGATTGTCTAATTATTATACCAATATCCTCCTGTCATAGCAATGAAATATTGGAAGATATATTCAAATACGAACGATGCAAAGAAGCTTTCTATCATAAATAAAAATGGAGAAAATATGAACGGTCCATAATAGACATTTCATCTTTTCTCCATTCTATATTCCTAATATCTACCCAAAATAGTATCCTTAACATCCCATCTTTGCGGAGCATAAGGTGTCTGATCCCCATACCCCACATCTACATAGGTAACTAATCGTATGTAATCCGGTAATTGGAATCTTTCTTTCAGACGCTTGCACATTTCCTCACTAAAGGTCAGCCATACACCCTCTAATCCAACAGCATGGGCTGCAAGTACAATGTTCTGTCCGGCTGCACCTGCATCTAATAACTGATTACGTACCGGTGTGAAAGAATTTGCCCGATAGCAGCGCATATCCTGTAAAATTACTAAATGAACAGGGCCTCCTGGCACATCGCTTCCTCGGAATAGTCCAGGCTCATTCTTATCCCGTACCACAATATAACGGATCGATTGCACATTACATCCGTGAGCAGCCCAGATACCCGCCTCCAGCACTTTATCAATCAGCTCATCCGGCACCTCCTGGTCTGTGAACTCCCGGACAGAGCGACGCTCCTTGACAATGGTAAAGAACGCTTTCTCCATCTCCGGTGTAACCGGTGTAGGCTTGAATTCATCAAAACTAACTTTTTCTCCTTTTGCTAATCTGTCAGCAGCATTCACTAGAAATGATGCATAACGATACTCCGGTAAATCTGTTGAAAGTCCTCTTTTCACCCACAATTCCAATAGGTGTTTCGTGTAATCCGCCTGTTGTGGTCTTAAAGTACCCCCTCTGTAGGCAGTAGCATAGACTTGGATTTCCAATGTATGATGGGACCGTTCCCGAACCCTTGCACGAAACTCCACCTCATCCATTGCTAAGAATTCTTCATCTGTCAATCTCATATTCTTATCCCATATTTCTCTTGCTTCTTCCTTCGATAAATAATCCATACTTGTGTCTCGAAACATCTTTCTTACCATCCTTTCATAATCTCTATACTTTTATCATTTACTAACTACTTTCTCAGCTTATCTAATATCACGTATCATATATTTCCATCCGTGTATTTCTAAGTTTCTTATAGGTTTCCATAATTATTACTCGGAATCTGTGCTCCGTTACGATTGATATCCATCATAATCTGTGATGCAATATCCACCAACTCTTTAGAATTACGATTTCTCCTATGTGGAAATGGAACATCGTATATTTGTTGTATTTTACCCGGTCTCGGACTTAAAAGTATGATTCGGTTAGCAAGGAAAACTGCTTCATTGATATCATGGGTGACAAAGAGTATATTCTTTTCTTCTCTCTCCCATATTTGAATTAGTTCCTCCTGTAACGAGCATCTAGTCAGGTGATCCACTGCACTGAATGGTTCATCCATAAGGATTACCTTGGGTTCCATTGCGAGTGTTCGGGCAATTCCCACTCTCTGTCGCATACCGCCGGAAAGCTGGGAAGGATATTTATGTTCGAAACCCTTCAGGTTGACCATGTTGATGTATTTTTCCAGTCGTTTGTTCTGTATTTCCTTAGGTATCTTTGCAATCTCCATACCAAAGGTAATGTTTTTTTGAACAATCCTCCAAGGGAAAAGTGATGCATCCTGAAACACCACACCAATATCACGGCTTGTTCCGTTAACCTTAACTCCATCTAATAATATCTCACCACTCGTTGCATCTAAGAGACCGGCCACAATTTCAAGAAGTGTAGATTTCCCGCAGCCGCTGGGTCCGACAATACATACAAATTCACCATCATTAATTGTCAGGTTAATGTCCTGTAATGCGTGAACTTCATTTCCATCCGAACTGGTATATAATTTGTTTATATTCTTCACTTCTATTTTTGGCATATTGATAACCTCGCTTATTTTTTCTCCGGATCAGTGAGCCCTAATGTTTCAGCTGCAACAATTGCAAACTCATTGGTAAAGGTATCCGTATAATCAACACCCTCTTCAACCCAGCCATATTCTCTTAAGTAATTAAATGTTGTTTCAATACGATCACTAGGAATAACTGGATAGTCACGCCATACATCAATTTCTGATTCAACTGCTTTTCTCATGGTCTCCGGTGATGTGCTCATCTTCTCAGCAGCCCAGTTAATAAATTCATCATAGTATTCGTTTTTCACCTTCTCATGTACCTGATAGTAGGCTGTGATAAATCTCTGTAAGTTTTCCGGGTTATTTTCGATAATATCATTACTTGCAATGATGGTTCCTGTATAATAATCCGGTATATAGTCCCAGGCTCTTCCTAATGAATGACCAATTCCTTCTTCCTCCGCCAGAATTGCATAAGGATTATGAATGATTGTAGCATCCACTTCACCGGACTGTAATGTAGCATAAGCTTCCTGATAGGTTCCATTGGCAACAAGTGTTACCTCATCTGCACTGATATTGTTTTTCTCCAGCATTTTAAGTACGGAAAGCTTCATACCACCGGCTGCCCCCTGGGTACCTATGGTCTTACCCTTTAAATCCTCAAAGCTCTTGATCTCATTATTAGCGACAAGCCAATAGCAGCCTGAATATCTCCACATATTACCTACAAGCTTCGCAGGTACTCCGTTATATATCCCGGGAATATATGAGCTCGGATCGCCATCGGCTACATCAATTTCTCCTCTGGTAATTAAGGAAAGCACTCCTGAATTACCTGAAGTGTTCTGAACTAGTTCAAAATCGATGCCAAGTTCCTTATAAAATCCCTTTTCAATGGCAAAGTTATTAACCGCGCCGGTCATACCCTGTGCAAAGCAAGCTCGAAGGACAATTGGTTCCAGCTCATTGGAGGCACTTTCCTGCGCATCCTCTGAAGTATCCGATGCCGGAGTTGTTATATCCTCCGTGGTATTTTCCGCCTGTGTATCATTTGTCTGACTTTCGGTAGTCTCTTTGCTCGATGCAACCTCTGTTTTATTTCCGCAGCCTGCCAGAAGTCCTACTATAACACTTAAAGATAAAATGAGTCCTACTAATTTCTTTTTCATAAAATTCTCTCCTTTTTCTTATATTGATCTTTATACTCGGCTCCATTTATGGCAAACCGCATATTCGATTACAGAAATGAATTTAACAAGTAACACAGATATGACTGTTACTAAAATGATAATAAAGAATATAATTGGTGTATTTAATAATGATTGTGCCTGTGAAAGTAAAAAACCAAGCCCCGCCTTCGCTGCCTGCATTTCCGAGAAAACTACACCGGTTAAGGATGTAGCTGCTGCAAGTCGTAATCCGTTAAATATAGAGGGAAGTGCGGATGGAATGATAACTTTAAATACCGTTTGAAAACGATTTGCCTGGAACACTCTGGCCACCTTTAAGTACTCCACTTTACATTGCTTAGCCCCTGTGACGGTGTTATATAAGATTGTGAAAACACTAAACAGGATAATTAAAATAACCTTTGATTTAAAACCAATTCCAAACCATAGGATGAGTAATGGAAGGATGGCTGTCTTTGGTATTGCCATAATGGTTGCACAGAATAAATTCATATATTCCTCGATGGTAGGAAACAGAACCCAGATTAACCCGAATACAATACCAATAACCAATGCAATTCCATATCCAACCAGTAACTCCTTTAAGGTAACCCAAAGATGTGGAAGCAGTGTTCCATCTGCAATTATGCCAAAGCCCTTCTGTACAATAGAAGAAGGAGAGGCAAGGAATACCTTTTGTACGCTTCCGCTATCCACAGCTACCTGCATATAGACTAGAATTGCCAGAATAGTAAGTACCTGCAAAAGATTGATGAAAGTGAATTTCTTTTTCCCTGGCTTTATACTAGGCTTAATCTTTGCTGCCATAGGTATACTCCCCTTTCTTCACATTGTCACTCTCAAAGTATTCTCTCTTACAGCTATCGCCCTGCAATATGACATTTTGTGTAATCCGGTGAGATAAATGTCCCGAAAAATTCTCAATTGTAGTTGTATCAATGACATCACAGTAGAATGTTGCCAGTTCACTAAACCAGGGATACTTCGTTATGTACTCTCTCCATACTTCCGCATATGGACAATGGTCCTTTCCCCATTCAGGCACCCAGCCGAGAAATGGTAAATCAATCACTTTGCGAAAATCCTCAACTGTCTCTGTCGGAAGGCCCTGAGCCAATGCTTTCTCCTTCATTTGATCGGATCGATCCACTGCCTGTTCGAATACAACTCTTTGTATAATTTCCTTCGCCTGTTCTAATCCAAATTGTTCATATAATACCTTGCTGAAGTGAAAATAGAGTAGGGCAAATTGTCTTGCTGCTTTTCTTACCTCATTTACCGCATATTCTTTATCAATAGTACCTTCTATTTTAAAGCTATCCTTTCCCATTCCATTTACTCCCTTTCTTTTTGAATTGTTGATAGTATAAACAATAAATAATCTTATTCTCCTTCTTCGATATAGTTGAATTGATTCATAAAGGCGATATATTCTTCTTTGTTTTTAAACTTAGGCTCATAGTCTTCCACTACGTTTTTTGCTACTACTGCATTACTTTGAAGTAAACGATAGGTACTTAGTGCAAATATCTTTGCTGTAATGATATAAGCCTCTTCCTCATCAACGACATCAAAATCAACTTGATGAAAGCCTCCTTCTATTCCTCCTGTATGAAAGGTCAATACCGGCATAAGGTGTTGTACATCTCCAACATCGGTGGAACCACCGCCATGTTTCTTTGTATCAACAATAGAAACCTTTTCTTCACCTAAAAGTTCCTTGGCTATATCAATGACTTCCTTCGGAAATTGCTGTGGTAACCCCGGCAGATAACCCGGCATCGTTTCAATACGATATCCCGCTCCCATTGCGAACGCTCCTGCCTTAAACGAACGGTCCGTTTTCGCCGATGCATCGGCAAAGGCCTCCAGTGTCTTTCCACGTACCAAGGTTTCCAGCACCACCTGATCCGGTATTACATTAACTAAGTCACCACCCTTTGTCATAATCGGATGTACCCTCACACAATCCTCATCCCGGAAGGTTTCCCTATTAAGCCCAAGTGCCTGTAAGCCAATGGAAGCAGCTGATAAAGCATTTACTCCTTTCTCCGGACTGCCTGCTGCATGTGACGCCTTTCCTTTGATTTTTATTACCTTTGATACAAAGCCATTGTTACTTCCACTTCCGAAGGATATTCCCTCATTTATAGAATGATGTGCCAAACATAGATCAACATCATCAAAAGCACCAATACGGAGCAGTTCACATTTGCCACCACCATATTGAATTTTACCTTCTTCCACTAATTTGTTTTTAAATTCTACCTCTCCATACTCCTCAGCGGGGACAGCAAAGAATATCACTTGGCCATCCAATGCAGACGAGATTTCAGGGTCCGTCAAAGCAAGTGCTGCACCGATCAATCCTGTAAGTTGTGCATGATGACCGCAACAGTGGGCCGCCTGGGTTTCCGGATTCACATGGGCATGCTGTGGAATACACAGTGCATCCAGTTCTCCGATAAGAGCCAGGGATAGATTACTTGCCTTTTCCTTATTTAAATATGCTTTTGCACCGGTAATGGCAAGATTTTTTTCCACTGGAAGATTTAATCCTTCCATGAATGAAACAAACTTCTCTGACGTACGGAATTCCTTGTAGCCGAGTTCGGCATGATTATAAATATCTCTACCGAATTCCAGAATAGTGTTTCGATTCTCATCAATTAATTGCACAATTTTTTGTTCAATAGAATTCATGGTCCCCTCCTTTTAGGAATGTTTAATTCCTGATTTATCTGAAAAACTGTTTCTTCATCTGATGAGATAAACAAGAAACAGTATTTCATACTATGTTGATAGGAATTATATGTTTAATTTCGGATTATTATATGGCATATAAATCCATTTGTCAACAGCAAAAATAAAAAAATTAAAAATACATTATAAATGCAAAATTCGTACCTCATCTGTTTCTCTTAAGTTAATGCTTTGAAGTATATGTTTATTCAAAAGAAGGGCGTGTTTCAATCCTAACGAAAAATGTTAGTTTTGAAACACGCCCTTCTTTTTCTTAATATCATGAAAGGTTATTTTATTAAATCATGAGAAAACTGATATCGCTTCCTTTTCTCTGTAGATTTACCATATTGAATTGCCGCCTGTTTACATCCATGTATACATTTGAGGCAAAAGGTACACTCACCCTCCCAAACCAGTTCACCATTCTTCATATGAATTACATTACAGGGACATTCTCTTACACACTGCTCACAGCCGTTACATGCTGAGGTTGTATAAAACTTTTTCACGTGATCTGTTTTCCTATAAGCATATCCTGTAATCGGTGTCACAAATGCGATGATACCTTTTTTGAGATACTCAGTATTCTCTTTGCGTTCTATAAAAGTAATGATTTTATCTATTTCAACCTCAGCCCGCCTTAAGGTTACTTTCCGCTTTTCTTCTTTCGCAATATCATATCCTACTACATAATTGTCAACCATTTTAACTCCGAATTTCCCATACAGTGGGAGCTGCCTTTCGCCCAATAATCGAGATAAACGATCCATAACATTCCCCGCAGCAATACCATAGGTTGCCACTGCATAAACATATTGGTTACGATAGCCTGGCAGCTTCAGCTGATGAATGAAGCGCTCCATTATGGTTGGGATACAGTACCAATATACCGGAAATACAAAACCTATTCTCTCCTCTTCATTCACTTCGAATACTTCATTCTTTTTCATGATGTCTTCCGAAATAAATACGGTTCTTTCCCCAGTACTTTTGGCAATTTTCTCTGCAACATGCTTTGAATTTCCTGTTCCACTGAAATAAAATATCACTCTTCCTGTTCCCCCTTATCTACCTTTATTCTCCAATCTTTTCACTAATTCATTAAAAATCCGTTCCACAACCTGCAGTTCTTCTTGATTTGCTGCGATATCCGCTATATTATCTACAACCCATTTATATATAGCATTATCTCCCTGTAAAATACGTCTTCCCTTATCAGTTAATTCAACATAATATATTCTTTTATCCTCGATTGATTGGGATTTGCTAACTAAGTCCATACTAATCAACTTTCTAATGATTACTGATACAGCGGGTTTTGTGATGGATAATTTTTCTGCTATTTGTGAGAAATTAGGCTTCTGCAATGATTGTATGACAAGTAAATAGTAATAATCATTATTCGAGAATTTATTTGCTTCCTCTTCCGTTAATATTGTATTCAAATTAAGTATACAGGCTTCCCATAATAGATTTACAAGTGACGAAAATTTCTGTTCCATATATCCTCCATATAACCCTATGTTTTCTATTACTTACTATGTAAGTGATTATAGTTAAATAATTTTAATTAAATAAACTTAATTAAATATAATTAACTATATACCATAGTAAGGATGTACTGTCAATAACAATGTGCGTACATTAAAATAGAAATTTGCTGACGTAAATATTCCAGATTAGCTTCATATACAACAAGAAATTATTAGCAATTTATTTACATTCACCTTTTTATATAGTATAATAACAGAACATATTCAATGGAAAAATTATGCATTTTTAATGGTTCGGGATGATCTGAGGTAACATTATAAAATTGTTGCCAGGTGGCAAGATGGGAGGCGTATATGGTAAGTCTTAAAACTGAGTACTCAGCAATGGATGTTGGGTATGACCCGAAGCGAGTAGAGTATCTGACTCACTTTTTTGAGGATTTGATTGAAAAGAAAAAGATATTATCCGCAAATTATTGTCTGGCGAGGGATGGCAAGGTATTTGCGAATAATGCAGTCGGAAAATTGTCTTTCCGTGAAGAAGATTCAAGAGAACTACAACCCGATACAATTCAGAAAATTGCCTCGATTACAAAGCTCTTTACCGCAGTAGCTATCTGGCAGTTAGTTGAGGATGGCAGGCTCCGTGTGAACCAAAAGGTTGGAGAAATCATCGAGGAATTCTCCTTTCCACCTTTTGATGAGATTACCGTTGCTCATCTTCTATCCCATACCTCCGGTTTGCAGCCGGATTACAATTGTTTTGAGTATAAATATCAAGTTAGCCAATGGAATTTCATTCAAGAGGATAAGGGTAACAACTGGATCGCTGCTTCCTTACGTAGTGGTCTGCGCTGCAAGCCCGGAGTGGAATGGGCTTATAGCACCTTTGGCTTTGTAATTCTGGGTGAGATTATCTCAAGAGTCAGCGGTGAATTTGCCAATGATTATATTATGGAGCATATTGTTAAACCCTGCGGACTCAAGGATACTGGTTTTGATTACTGTAAGAAGGAAATAATCTCCCGGATGAACATTCCTCATGAACGTAGGGAAAAGCAGGTAAATGAAGTATTAGGCGGAACTTACATAGACACGGATGAAGGAACCGTGTGGGAGAAGATCCCTGCAACTGGTGGCGGTCTCTATTCGACTTCGTATGATCTCTGCCGTTTCGGCACCATGCTTCTTCAGGGCGGATACATTGATGGAAATCGTATTCTCGGAAGAAAAGCAATTGAAAAGATGACAACCATTTATCCACATCCCGATGTCAAGGATTATTGCTGGAATGCAGGAGGGGTGTATCATCCATGTGGTCTGGGACCGGATATGCGCTGTAACGACGCTAGTATCTATACACCAGGTACCTACTTCCATGAGGGTGCAGGCGGATGTTGCCTGATTATCGACCCTACGGAGAAGATGGTTGCCGCCTGGTTCGTTCCCTATATCAATGATGTTTGGTGTATTGAGTCTCAATTTCATGCTGCTGCTGTGATATGGTCAGGGATCATATAATCAAGATAGAGAATCTTGTATAAAGTATCAGAAGGGACAATCACTTACCCTGATACACTATCGAAAGAAGCGTGTTACTGTCTTATGTATAATCAGTAATATGTTCTTCCGATGTGTGAAGTAAGTGATTGTCCCTGCTTATTATTCTCCCCTATTGATTTCGTGTGTAGCCTATTAATTGAATGTTAACCTATTTATTTTTTACAATATTATTAATTTCTTCTACCTGCTGCTTCGTTAATGGTCCGAAATCAAGCGCTTTGATGTTGGATTCAACCTGTTTTACTGTCTTAAATCCGGGAATCGGTACCATATACGGGCTTCTTGCCCAGTTCCAAGCCAATGCTCCCTGTGCCATGGTACGTCCATCCGATGTGAGAATCTCTTTGATAGCATCCAGCTTCTTTAGTAATTGACTGTTGGGAACTCCCTGATTAAAATATATCATCCATTCCATAGTTGTGGAACGAATATCATCTTCCGGTAGCCTGCTGTCAGAGTTATACTTACCGGATAGTAATCCCATAGCTAAGGGCTGTCTATTTAACCCCATAATTTGATTCTCATCAATAAGCTGTATCATTTCTTCGTTATTCGCAAAGATATTTAAGTCAAACTGGATCGCACTACATGCAGGATATTTCATGATTGCCTTCGCTTTCACAGGAGAATCAGTACTCCATCCATAACTACGGATATAGCCTTTCTCCCTAAGAATTTCAAGGGTCTCCACTACATCATCAATTTGCTCTACTGTAACAGACTGAATATGAAGCTGATAGATATCAATATAGTCCGTACGAAGTCTTCTTAAGGAGTCGTGGCATTCTGCGATTATGGATTCTCTTTCAATACTTTCTCCCTTACCTACTTTTTTGACATCATCACATGGACATCCAAACTTGGTAGCGATTATGACTTTATCTCTCACATCATGTAACGCTTCGCCTAGTACCTTTTCGCTATGACCATACCCATAGGTAGCAGCTGTATCAAATAATGTGATTCCACTATCATATGCATATCTCAATGCTCTGATTGATTCCTGATCATCCACTTTCGACCAGCCAAGAGGAAGACCTTCCGGCCCCCAAGTACCGCCGATTGCCCAACATCCCATACCCAGCGGTTTAATAGCTTGATTTAATTGCTTAATTTGAAGTTTCATTTTATACCTCCCGATAGTTACTATGTAATATCAACACCAACATAATAATTTCGGGTAATGGTTTATTCAAGGTCCACTTTTCACATAATTTAATGGTACCAATTAATGATCAAAAAATCGTCAGTGTTCTAATGCCATTCTTAATCTTTTTACGCCCTCTTCTATCTCGCTGTTACTTAATTCTCCATATCCCAATACTAGTTCATTTTTATGATTTCCCTTTATTATGGAATAGTTCTCCACAAAGTCAACAATTACACCAGCATCTTCTAACGACTGAATATCCTGATCTGTAAAATTTCTCTCGTATTGAAAAAGCAGATGTAAACCTGCATACTCCCCGGATACCTTCGCATGAGCTCCGAATTCCTTCTCGATACATTTGATCAGATGCAACCGCTTCTTTTCATAGACCTTCTTCATTTTGTAGATGTGTTTATCCAAATACTTTAATTCAAGAAATTCTGCCAATGCCAGCTGTAAGGTGGAATTGACCCACTGGTTAGAGAGTTCCATTTGTCGAGTCACAATATCACATAAATGATGTGGCACAATCATATATCCGATACGAAGCGAGGGGGAGAATATTTTACTAAAGCTTCCTAGATAGATAACACGTTCCGGATCCAGATTTCGAAGTGGCTGTATTGGCTCACCCTTATATCGGAACTCACAGTCATAATCGTCTTCCATCACATAGGCATTTTGCTCTTTGGCATATTGCAGTAAAGCAATACGACGTGCAACGGGAAGAATGCCTCCAATGGGGAATTGATGGGAGGGAACCACATAGATCAAGTCCGTATTTGGGATTTTGTGTAAGGCTTCCACCTGCATTCCCTGCGTATCTACTGATACAGGCAATACCTCATATCCATAATTAGAGAACGTATTAATAACAAAATGGATACAGGGATCTTCCAGTACCATTTTATTAAAGTACTTTTTGAAGGTTTTTGCTATGAGCTCCACTCCACCAGAGGTTCCCGGTGTAATTATGATCTGATGATAGTCGCATACAATTCCTTTTACTCTATATACATAATCACAGATCGCTCTTTGTAGTTTTTCCATTCCAGTGAAGTTGCAATAAGCGTTTGTTTCATCTTCCTCATCCATACAGGCCTGCTTTAACAGCTTTGACCATATGGTCTTGGGAAATAGACTGGAGTCTGGATTACCGGCATTAAAGGAAATACTGTTGTCTTTCCTATGTACTTCACTCTTATTATAAAGAATTGTTTCATTATAAGATTGTGTGTATTTACCTATGTCTACAACATAAGTCCCTGACCCCTCCGTACTAGTCAGATAGCCTTCCGCAATAAGTTGCTCATATACTTGTATCACTGTATTTCGCGATATCCCCATTTCATTTGCCATACTTCTGGAGGATGGTAGACGTTCTCCGGCAATCAGTTTGCCGTCTAAGATAGATTTTCTTATTTGATTTTGCAACTGTTTTGAAATTGATAATGGACTCGATCTATCAATTTCTAATCCATACATCCTATCACCTCCGAATTGGTACCATTTAAATAATTGTGAAATGGCTCTTTATATTCCTCTTCATAATTATATAATAATAGCCATCATTATACAAATAATGAAATTATGTTACAACTCAATTCTTGTTATTATTCATATATTACCATAAATCCAGTAGTATATGAACGACTATATTACATAAGTAGGAGGTATGAGGTATTATGAAATACGTTAATCTAGGTAGTACCAAAGAAAAGGTAAGTGAATTTTGCTTTGGAGCAATGATGTTAGGAACAGCAATGGATAAAAGCTCTTCTTTCAAAGCTCTCGATCATTTCTATGATGAAATGGGCGGAAATTTCATTGATACCGCCAATTGCTATGCGTGGTGGTTAGGAACCGGTGAATTTATCGGTGACGAGAGCGAAAATGTTCTGGGAGAATGGATGAAGGCACGAAAGAACAGAGATAAATTATTTATTGCCACAAAGGTAGGTGCACGCCTTAAGGATCCGTATCACATCAGAAATTCCAAGGGTGAGGTATACTGGGATCGAGTAAAAGATGAATATGAAGGTTTAACAAAGGAGGTCATTCTTCGGGAAATCGATAACAGCTTACTCCGATTAAAAACAGATTATATTGATTTATATTATACTCATGTCTATGACAAAAATACGCCCATTGACGAGACCATGGATACTCTGAACACGTTAATTAAGGCGGGAAAGATCCGATATCTTGGAGCAAGTAATCTATCAGCGAATCAACTCCGAAATGCGAATCAAGTAAGTGAAGCTCATAATCTTCAGAAATATAGTGTATTGCAGGCGGAGTATTCCTACATTCATCCGAAAGAGGGAACAAATGCCGATTCAGAAACACATGCCGGTAAGGAAATGTTTGATTATGTAGCCTCCGAAGGAATGGCATTTTGTGCTTACTCACCGCTACTTAAGGGTATTTACACCAATCGGGAAAAGAGAAATCAATACTATAATTGGCATCTGTATAATTCTGAGGAAGCCCGCAGAAGATTGGATCTCATTGAGAATATTTCGCAGAAGCTCAATATTACAGGCAATCAGTTGGTTCTTGCCTGGATGCTCCGTCATAATCCACAGATCATTCCAATTCTTGGATTTAGTAAAATGGAACAGTATTTTGAAAATATTCAAGCATGTAATATTAATATTCCAGAGGAGTATCTAACTCTTTTGAATGCATAGCATCATGAGTAGAAGCAAGGAATTCGGATAGAGAAAGGGGATGTTTCATAATGCATCAGCGGGGATAATTACTTACCATAATGCGCTGTCGGAAGAACATATTGCTGTATTTTGGATGAATCAGGCGAATATTTATGTTCGTCTGATTCATATAAAATAAGTAATATGTCCTTCCGTCTGTGTGTGAGGTAAGTAATTGTCCTCGCAAATGTATTATGAAACATCCCCTTATAGTACCAGTCTTCTTTCGTACCTCTCTTAATCCATATTATTTTTTCTTAAAACCATAAACTGTAGTACTCCAAAATGTATTTTGTCCATTAAAGTAGTATTTAAAACCACTTACAAAGTCGTTAAATACCTGCATATATTCACGGCCTGTATGGGGATCCATATACCAAATATAATTTACACCATCCCGTGTATCACAGGCGGTTATTACAACAGAATGTCCGACAATGGAATTACGAAATACTAAATTGGCGATTATTGGTCTTTTAGCTTTTATTTCTGATTTAACAGTTGCAAAATCTAGAAATCTTGAACTAGTTTTACAGCTATAACCATAATCATTAAATACCTGTGCTATCTGTAAATACGAAGCACCTTCTTCTGGTATGTATGATTTCGTATCTCTAACAATTGTACTCTGAGATATATTTCTGCCAAAAGTACCTCTTAATACCGATTCGCAACATGCTGCCCAACACCAAGTAGGACCTCCTTGCTCAACACCAGGAATAAGAATATAATCGGCAGCAGCAAATGCATTTTGATAAGGTAATACTACGAAGAGCAAAGCAAGCATTAATGCTATACATTTTGTAAACCTCTTTTTTAACATATGAACACCTTCTTCTCTTGTTTTTTTGTAAAACATCTTTCGAAATATTTATTACTTGATCAAGCCAAAAGGAATTCCTAATAAACATCTTACATTATATGTATTTTTATGTCAATATATAACACCCCATATAGACTAGTATACGATAGGATAATAGCACTAGGAACTATACGTCCGGTGAAGCCAATACGGACATATAACACATATAATATCTATAGCTCTTCTTTATATTTATTACACGAGATGATATACCACATAGCCAGAACAACTCCCTTCATTATGCTGGTAATGCTGAGAGCCCACCAAATTCCATTAATTCCAAGGCTTGTCGACGATAGAATAAGTGCACTAGGTATTCGAAGTGAGTTGAATACAATATCGACTATGGATGGCGGTGTTGTCCTGCCCAGTCCATTAAATGCGCCGGCTGTTGTTATCTCAATACACATGAACAACTGCGAAAATCCAACTATCTTTAGATACTGGATTCCATAAAGTATCGCTTCCTCCTCCTGAACAAATATGGAAAATAAGGTTCTTGAACCGAAAAAGAATAGCACAGTGGCAAACACTCCGATGAAGGATACAATGATCATTCCTATTGTATATCCTTTGTCCACCCTCTCCCATTTCCTTGCACCATAATTTTGACCGATAAAGGCACTCATGGCAGATTGAAATCCTCCGGCACTCATCCAAGATATCGCTTCAATCTGTGAGCCAATTTTTTGCACTGCAATCGCTGTCGGTCCCCACATTGCTATTATTCTTGCCACTATCATTGATATAATCGTAAAAAGCCCGCTCTGAACAGCAACCGGTAACCCCAGCTTTACGATTACCCGAATATGTAAAAGATCTGGTTTATGAAATAAGGAAATATCCGAAAAAATCACCGATGTTTTTCTTGCTTTTATCACAAACAGGAGTGTTGCTATCGCTTGAGATAGTATCGTAGCTATAGCAGCGCCTATCACTCCTAATCTTGGAAATGGCCCAATTCCTATAATTAGCAATGGATCAAGTATCACATTAATAACAAGACCGATGGAATTAATCACGAATGGAGACTTGCTGTCCCCATAACCATTGAAGATGGAAGTAAATATCGGATTAATAAAAAAGAACACAAATCCCAATGATACAATGACAAGGTAATCAATTGCAGCAAGGATAATTTCCTCATCACCAAGATTGAAAAAGCCAATCAAACCTTTACGAAAGATTATCATGACTAATCCATAGATTAGTGCAAGGAAGATTCCCATTTGAATACTATGTTTGACATGTTTTTTTACTTCCACCATATCTTTTTGTCCAGTAGCTTGCGCAACACCCACCTCTGCCCCAATCTTGGGTATCAGAATGAATGCATTCGCAAGCCAGGTGTAGAATCCCGCGGTACCAACTGCGGCTACCGCTCCTGTTCCTATCCTGCCAACCCAGAGCATATCAATAAGGCTATACGACATTTGAACAAAGCTTGTCCCCATAATCGGAAGAGCCAACTTAAACAATGTTTTTGCTATGCTGCCCTCTGTTAAATGTGCTGTCTTTTCCATCATGTTTCTCTCCTGTATCTAAAATTCGTACCGCTCTCCCTAAGTACCTTAATTATGGTTTCATTATACACCTTATTCAAATACTGGTTCAATATACTCTTTAATTAATTTGATACTGTCCTTTGCATGCGGTGTAAAGTAAGCCGCTATGGAAATTACCGTATGGTATTTGGAAAATCATTTTGTAACATTATAGTGAATGATAGCATATTTTTATAGTAGTAATAATAATAGGAGGTGTACTATGATATTTCAGCTTTTTCAGTTTTTTCTCGTTCTAATAGTTCCGGGGTTAATTGGCGCTTTATTCTTTAGTATATTTGCTCGATTAACAACTGAAATTGATTGGCGAGTAGCTTTCATATTCGATTTGTTTACTTTTACTACAATGATTATCGGCTTATATTATTTTCAAGATATACTCAATGTAGAAGATTTATTAGTTCACTTTAATTGCTTAAGCTTTACAAGAAAATATATACTTCTCAGCATTGTGATCAACATCTTTTATGGTATTATCTTCGGTCTATTACGAAGAGTATTCTTCTGGATCAGAAGAAGACCATTATTCTCCGGCATTATCTCATAGCGTAAGAGAAGTAAATAGCAATATCTCAATGGGTTATTAATATTTGAATACTACGTAAATGAATAAGGGATGTTGCTTATACATTATGCAACATCCCTTATTCACTGTGTAACTGTACTATTAAAATCAGTTTTTATATTCAATTATTCTCTCCAACCGACCAATTCATTTTGGATAAAATCAATACCCAGTAATTTCTCTTTTATTTCTTCTATCGATAATCTCCTTGTATTATTGGAGTTATATTCCTCCTCCTTTGAGAGCTTTTGATCTCCTTCAATAAAATATTTATCATAATATAAATCTCTTTTATCGGCTGGTATTCGATAAAAATCACCTTTATCCTCGGCAACATGGTACTCTTCTCTGGTCATAAGTGTTTCATATAGTTTTTCACCATGTCTGGTTCCGATTATCTTAATTGTGTTGTCTGCACGGAATAGTTCTAGCAAAGCCTTTGCTAAATCAAGAATCGTACAGGCAGGTGACTTTTGAATCATAATATCACCGTTTTGACCATGCTCGAACGCAAATTCCACTAGACCGACCGCTTCTTCTAAGCTCATTAGGAACCTTGTCATATTCGGATTGGTTATAGTGATGGAATTCCCCTGTTTTATCTGCTCTACAAAAAGTGGTATTACGGACCCTCTTGAAGCACAGACATTCCCGTACCTGGTACCGCATATTGTCGTTTTATCAGGGTCCACAGTCTTTGACTTGGCAATAAACACCTTTTCCATCATAGCCTTTGAAATCCCCATTGCATTAATGGGATAGGCAGCTTTATCAGTTGATAGGCATATTATTTTTCTAACTTGATATTCAATGGCTGCAGTCAATACATTATCTGTTCCGAGAATATTGGTTTTTACAGCCTCAAGGGGGAAGAACTCACAGGATGGAACCTGCTTTAATGCGGCTGCATGAAAGATATAGTCAACACCGTACATTGCATTTTTTATCGATGATAGATCTCTTATATCTCCTATATAGAATTTGATCTTATCATTTTTATAATACCTGCGCATATCATCCTGCTTTTTTTCATCTCTTGAAAATATACGAATTTCACCTATATCTGAATTCAAAAATCTTTTTAATATGGCATTACCAAAAGAACCAGTGCCACCGGTAATGAGTAATATTCTATCCTTATACATACTTAATCCCTCAGATATTCTTAATTAATGATTTTTCATAATGATTGAGTGACATTTTCCATAATAATATGATATATAAAACAACAATAAAGGTTCCTTTTATCAGAAAAATCCATAAAGAATATGCTGTAAAATGATTGATTATGATCCCGACAATTAATGTGATTAACATAGGAGGAGCCATATCAATATAGCAGGCCTTAATAAAGGAAAAAATATTAATATGAAGTACTTTATAATAGATAATGTTCATAATGATAAGTCTTATGAAATATACCAGACAGATGGAGATGGCTGCCCCCAAAGCTCCAAAATATTGAGAAAGAATACTGGAGAATAATATATTTAAAATTGCTACTATTACATATATAAAAGCTTGAATTCTAACCTTATTCATAGCAATTATGGTAATACTAGCAATTTGCTGAGGAACTCGAAAAACCCCAGGTAACATCATCAGTAATGCACAATAGTATGCCAGATCAAAGTCTTTACCCATCCATAAATAGATAAATTCTTTGCCAACAACAGTAAAACCAATAAAAATAAGACCGATAATACTATATTGGATTCGCCCAACTTTAATCATGAGTGGTAATACATCCTTACCGTCATTTTTATTAGTAAGAATCTTAGAAACCTTAGGAAGGAACATACCATTTACAGCTCCAGATATGATATAGGCATAGGATTCCAATGTACTGGCAACTCCAAATATAGCAATTTGCGACGAACCGGATACCGCACCAAGGATCGAAGGAATAATACTAAATATAAAACGATTGGCAAAGGTGGAAACCGTTGACCAAATGGAAAAACCAAAGACCTCTTTTAGTAGCTTTGTTTCCCAGAACTTAATATTTACCTTAATTGGAAGTGTATTGTGTATATAGAACAGTTTAATCACAATGATCAATAGACCGGCAAAGACATTGACTAATACTAAGGCATATAATTTATAACCTAACATTAATGCTATCACCATTAATGTTAAAACGATTAGCTTGTGAACCAGATCACTTAATTTTAGCGTCTTAAATTTCTCATAGGAAGTTAATATGCCATTGAGAGTAATAAAAGGCAATGAGATAATGCTAAAGGCAGATGTTATCATATAGATAACCTTAAACTTATCTATTTCCTCCGGTGTTAGTTCCGAATAAATAACAGGGATAAAGAAGTACATGATGATGAGTAATAAGAATATTAGCAAATCTATGAAAAAATATAGCTTGTATATTAAACCAAGAAAATCATTTACCTTCTGCTGATTCCCTTCTGCATTATATTTACTTATGAATCTGGATACTGCTTCGCTTATGCCAAAGTCAATCAGAAATATACTAATCAGGGATGTGGCCAAGGTATATAAACCGTAATCGTTCACTCCGATTTGCTTTACCATCCAAGGAGTATATAACAAACCTGAAAGTAGACTTACGCCAATCGCAAGGTATGATATCATAGCTCCTTTTTTTATTTGATTCATACTATTATCATATCTCGATTTCAATTAGCCTCCCCCTCCCTCTATCTCATAATGAATCGGGGTTAAATATCCATCCATTAATTTAATTTCACCTTTCACCGGATCCGTCCTTGCTGACCATATTCGTATTATTTTATCTCCTGCTTTATAGTATGCTCCCGGATAAGGATGGGTAACTGCTCTGACCAATTTATCTGCCTCGTCCATGGTCATGCTATGAAAAATCTCACCATCCTCCGGCCTTCTTCCAGGCCATTCTGTGGCTTTCGCCTCATCCTGCTTCGTTAAGGTAATTCTATCATTTACGATATCATCCCAATATCTTGAGATCAGTACAATGTGCATTTCATTCACTTTACGATACAATTGCGTCGCTGTTGTTTTGTCATCAAGTTCTATTTTTCCTTGTCCTATGATATCACCTGTATCCACACCTTCATCCAATTTGAACATTGTTACGCCAGTTTGGTGAAGCCCCTTTAATATTGCCCATGGGATGGCTGCTCTTCCCCTGCCAACCGGTAGAAGAGTCGGATGCATACCAATACATCCTTTTCTGGGTGTATTAAGGATTTCCTTTCTAGCAATTTGTGACCAACCAATGATAAATAGCCAGTCTATTTCCTCCTTCTTTAAGGCTACTATTACCTCTGGATCATTGATATTATTGATTTTTATAAGCGGTATATTATACTTTTTTGCTATCTCATCAAGATAAATCCTACCCGATTTACTCTTGGCCTTCTCATCCTTCAGGGTAATAAGCAAATCGAGTTCTCCATTCATACGAAGGATCTCCTCGATACAGCTAAGCCCCAGTTGTACACAGGTTGCAAATGCAATCCTCCTCTTCTTCACCATATCCCCTCCTCCGACTACAGTCCTCTTCGAAACACACTTTCAAATGCCTCTGCGTAAATCATACCCGCCTGCCCTCCACGATATATTGCTAATCCTCTTAATGCTTCATTACTGCGAGGATGCGGATAATCTCTCATGACACCCCGATACTGAGCAAGCGCTTCTATCTTCTTATCGATTGCTTGTTCCCCCACTTCCACAAAGGTATTAGGATTAAACTGATTCAATGCTTTGTTCAGTGCCCAATCCGTAGCCGACAACACTTCCATAAACAATAATTCTACAATTGGATGAATGTCAGGCTTTCTCTGGAATATTCTAACTGCAGCCTGACACGCAATTGACGTATGTATATGATCATTATTCAAATCTGCAGGATGATGTGTGAATATCACTTCCGGCTTCGTATCCATCATTGCTTTTTCAATAAATTGTACCAATTGTAAATGTGGCACAGTATTAAACTCAATATTGGGAAAGTTTCCTTTGATTACTTTTTCTACCCCCAACAGGTTGAGTGAGCTGTGAACATCGATATTCAGCTCCTTTATACTGGGTCGATTATTTCGCGCATTTACCTCACCGGACAAAATGCAAACATTTACGGAATGACCTTCCTTTGCAAGCTTATACATGGTCGCTCCTGCACCTAGAATTTCATCATCCGGATGTGCTACTACGATTAGATACACCATAGTGAATTGCCTCCCCACCACTTAATTCATGATAGAGCTTACTATATTCATTCAGACATTTGGTTTTGTTAAAGTTCTCGTTGGCATAATGTATACAATGCTTGCTATAATAGCTTTTGGTATTCCTGTAAACCTGATTTATTTTCTCAAAAAGGTCCTCCCTATTATTTTCATCCACTACATAGCCACAACCATCCCCTATTTGCTCCGGGTTCGAAGTAGAGTTCATTGCTATAACCGGTGTACCACATGCTAATGCTTCGATTGTTGCCCTTCCACAGGCCTCTTCCATTGATAAATTCAAAAGCACATCTGCCATGGAATAGAACTTCACCATACTGTTGACATCATGGGTTTCTCTAATATGTACAATGTTCTTATAAGCTTCCAGATTGTCTTTCATATTCCCTATCAAAACAATGACCATATATTCTGGTAGCTGTTTTGATAAACGAAGAAATTCAAATAAGCCCTTATCCACTGTCCAAAAGCTTGCGACTCCCAGGATCATAAACTTATGACTTAAGCCCATACTACGGCGTAAATCCTCCGTATCAACCGGCTTATAGACATTAAAATCTACCCAGTTATAGATTCTGGTTATGATTTTAGCCTTCCCTAGTAAGGATTGCTTCGCTTCCTCTGTAATCCAATCGGATACCCCTACTACTGCCAGATGATTGATCCGTCCAAGCAAATCCCTTTTATCATGATACATTTTCCTGCTTTTATCAAAAAACCAACTTGGATTATCCCTATGAATCCTTGGACAATGATTACATTCCTCTTTCCATTTGTAACACTGGGTTACCGTAAAATGAAAGCATTTCCCTGTGAAGAACCAGCAATCATGCAACGTCAAAACAGTAGGAATATTCTTTCTGGTAATATATCTTAGTAGCATTATGATATTAATATAGTTCCCATGAAGATTATGAAGGTGAATGATATCCGGTTCTAAGAGCTCAATATATTTTAGTAGCCGGTAAGTTTCCAACACCGAGAAATATCCCTGTTTTCCAGTGATTCTGGATAATAGAGCATGACACTTACGGTCGAATTTATTGCCTATTTTATAGCCTCGTGCTTTGATTCCATCCGAATATGCGATGTATCCTTTATGACCATTGTCATTAAGAAATTCTATGATTTCTGAGCATATCCTACCAGTACTACGAATACCACTTACGGCATTAATATGAAGAATTTTCATAGTCCCTCCGTTCTACATATCTATAACTTACACCTGATAATATTATGGCTTGGCCGCCTCTCTTCTTCCGGCGGAAGCTTGCGGATATCACCAAACCTGGACTTAAGAAATGCTCTATAGTGCTTTGAGACGAGAAAACGTAAGCCCATGAATTCCATCTCAATTAATTCCTGATAAACCTTTCGATTCAGCGGTCTGAATTTACGATTTGGATTGCATAACTCATAGTAGTACTTACAAGGGAAGGGGTTTAATATATTGCATATCAAATCGATAGAGACGTTAATCCACCTCAACGGAAGAAGCGCTAATATCTGATAGATCCATAACTTCAATCGATTTTTAGTGATCTCTTCTTTTTTCTTATATAAACGATTTAATTTCATACCTCTGGCACCGGTGAGCGATCCGATAAGAGCAATCTGCAGCCTTAATACCGGCAGAAAAATATGATCAACAGGAAAAATATCGATAAACAAGCCATGATGTATCTTTAAATGCTCTGTATTATCCTGAACATATAAGGTACCCTTCCTATGTATCTTGGAGTAACTAAGCGGGAAATCTCTTACCGTCCGGTTATTTTGAAGGAAAAAATCTTCCTTTAACTCCGATCTGCATATTTTTAAAAACTTTTCATATTCCTTTCGCTCCATTACAATATCAATATCATCATCCCATGGAACAAAGCCCTTATACTTAATGGCTCCAAGTAAAGTACCCCCTTCTAAGGAATACCTAATATGATGCTTTCTACAGATTCGATCCACCTCAATTAATATCGTGAATAACTTATCCTGTACCTCTTTGATATCATATTGGCATATCTTATATTGACACATAGGCACCTCGCTCTTACTTATTTCATATTATTCGGAAACCAATCTTCCTTTACAATATATGCTCTGCTGCATGGCCCATTGTGATACCATATGCGTTTTCCATGTAAAAGATTTATTGATATTTCAATCAAACGAGAAGCTGCAACCTCCGGATTCCACGTGTGAACCATAGTGTCATATGCCTTCGTTCCATAGATGGTTTGTAGCTTCGGATGATTTATTAGCCTTCTTACTTTATGATATAGATCACCATTATTTCCTGATTGATAGATAAGACCATTCTTTTTGTGTTCTATGAGATATGGCACGCTTCCCACAGCATGACTTGCCACCACTGCACAGCCACAGCTCATCGCTTCATTGATAACCGCACCCCATCCCTCCATAAAATTACTGGTAGAGATAAATATATTGGCTTCTTCCATATACTTTTTCACTCTGTCAGGGGGCATTGAACCTAATAAATGAACCCTTTCCGATAATCCTAAAGCTTTCACTAACATACGTAATCTATTCTCATAATTACCGGTCCCTATGATATTAATGGTAAAGTCTATATTCTGACTCATTAATTTTCTTGCCAGTAATATTACATCTTTGGTACGTTTCCATCTGATCAATCGTCCAACCCATAAAATGCTGCAATGGGGGTTCTCCTTCTTTTTCATTAATTCAGAGATATCCGCGTTCGGTACCTCTGTGAAATAGCCCCATTGATAGCATGGCTTCCGATATCCACACAGGTATAAATCATAGGATGCATAAGCGCTGGCACATAGAACATACAGCTTCTTATCCTGATATCTCACTACTCTGTTTTGTATTTTTTTACGTGTTGAAGGTATGAATCTGCACCATAATCCATTTTTCAAGAAGCGTTCCGTGTAAAGAAAGCTAAGCTTATCCCTACTCATTCTTAATTCAATTAGTTTGGAAGGACAGGCACCAAATATTACTACATCGAATGTCATAATGATTCTATAGACTAGTCTCCTTTGTTGGTTATTCTCATACATATTGATTGCATAGGAATACTTTGAGTTCATATCTTCGTAGCCAATCTTCAATCTTTCTCTCGGAATTTGCCCAGTGCAAACAAAATAAAATTCCTCACAATGCATATACAACTGGTTACATAAATGTAATTGATGATGATTTAAATAGTTCGAAACAAAAGCAATCCTCAAGATTAAACCTACCTTTCTGTTTTATTGCCAAAAAAACATATACGCAGGGTTGTTCCTAATCAGCAAAAAAATTAATGTAGCACTAGCAACGAAAAAAACAAAGAATCTTTCTTTTTTCGGAAAGGAATTGATAAGCTCCGGAACTAACAGGATAATGAATAGTGAAAAATATTGAATAATTCGCATTGCGGAAGGATTAATAAACGTAAAAGGTACAAGCAATACTGCTATTAACAGTGCATTCATATACTGTATCGCCTGCGTATTATTGGTCAAAATCTCTTTTCGTTTCATTAAAGTAACAATGGCTAATGCGATTAGGAAAATCGAAAATGTCCAGGTAGCTGCCCCTTCATATGGTTGATACTGATCATATCCGATTATTCTGCTACCCAATCGAAACAAACTATCTTTCAATACTAAAGTTCCAGCAAAGGTACATCCATAAAGGACCAGATACTTATTAGTAAGCTTCTTATTCGTAATAAAATAAAAGGGTAAAAAACACATTGCTGATAAATGAATCGTACTAGCTATCAGAACCAGTAATATGAATTTCCATATATTTCGTTCTTTAATAAACTCATACCCCACGAATACCACTATGGCAGTTGCTATGGTCTGTCTGATCCCTGTTATCGAGAAAAAGGAATAAAACAACGATGAATATATCAGAAAGCTCATAAATGGGTCATGCGAGTATCTATATATCCATATTCCAAGCGGCACTGTAAATATAACTGCGATAAGTATTAAATAAATGCGATAATCCGTGGATAATAATTGAAAGAGCTTCTGAAACACGATATATCCCGGATCCTTACCCATGGATCCGTGAATAAAAATATTTACTCGCTCATTCCATAGGGTACTCCACGATATATTTTGGGCCTGCTCAAATATATAACCGTATTTTATCGTATCTGCACCAATCGTTAAGTGACGAAGACCGGATAGTAAAATCCAGTTTATTGATGCCAGTATGCAGAATATCTTGTTATTTCTCTGCGATGATTCATGTAAAAAAATCACTTTATATAAAATCAATAGCACGATATTGATTAAATAAATTATCAAATAAACTCACCTCATATATCATTTCCCATGTAATAGAGTCTTCAAATCATTTTCTAAGGTACTCTGTATATGCTTTCTCTGATGATTTCTCCATCCACATTCCCAAGATTGTTTCGCATATTTTTTTCTGAGGCTTGGTGAATTAATCAGTCGGCTTAATTTCCGTATTATCTCACTTTTCTTATAGGCAATGACTGCCCCATGGTTTTTCGATAAATACTCTATTGAGGCTATGTCTTTGTTTCCGACAGCGAAAATGCACCTGCCACTATAAAAATAATCTACAAGCTTAGTGGAAAATGATAATCGAACCTTGAAACGCTGCTTAAGATCAAAGCCTTCTACATGAATTAATATATCAGCCTCCTGTTGAATGGCTGCTATTTCTTCTGACGGAACGGATTTCATTCTATGAATGCTTTCCGGATAATCTAATAAGCGTCTCATTTTAAGATTAAGCGGAGTGGAGGTGTAAATATATAATACTGCCTTTATCCCATCCCTATTTATTTCATGTAAAGCAGAGCCTATCAGTGCTAGTGTTTTATAACGTCCCGTACCGATATTTCCGGAATACACCAGCTTTACAGGCTGGTTCTTGATTTCATAGGTGGGCTGCTCCTCGAAATCATAACCTTTATATAAGATTCTACAACTACGTCCGAATAATCTGGAATACTCCATCCTTTGCTTTTCGGATATGACATACATAAGAGAGCTTAATTCAGATAATTTCCTTAATTTCTTTCTCTGAAGGAAGCGATTGATCCAGAAAATGGGTGACAAGGAAAACTGCTTTAATGTATATACATCATCCCAAGCGTAAACTACTACGGGGACCTTGGTATATTCCTTTAGAAAAAATAACATTTCATTTAAATACCCTCGATCCAGAAAGTGTGCAAAAATAATGTCTGGATTAAATTGATCTACAAAATCTTTTAAATCATCACAAATCCAGTTCTTAAAGCTCCAAATTAAATCTCTCAATAAAAAGAATAGCTGTAATCGATGGGAACGCATGAAATCAACTGCTTTCTTCCTTTTATCAAGGGCTCTCATATCCTGATTACTAGAAGTAATGATACGGCAGCATTTGTGTTTAGGATTAATCAAATTCTTAAGAATATTTCGTTCACTGATATGCAGATGGTATTTCACAAAATCGACATCCGGAGTTCCCCCGCCGCAGCAAATATGAGCAATTTCTATATCTTCCATACCATTAAATAGATTGGTATAGGTATTCCCGATACTATTATCCTTTCTCCATGGATTACAAGATACAACCAATATTCTCATACTCTAATCTCCATCATACTTTCTTAGTTATTGAAGTACTGCGCATTATTTTCACCAAACGGTTTCCTTTTTGATAATTGCTTTACCAAATGGATTCGATTCTGTAATAGCTTTTGTGCAAATATTTTTGCATCAAAACGACTTTTTACATATTCATGTGCTGCTTTACCATATCGGTATCGTTTCTCGTCATCATTCACCAGCTCTTCCACTGCAGCTACAATGGCATTCGTATTCTTTACAGGTATAGTAATCCCGGTAACATTCTTAATCATTGCATTCGCAGGCCCCGGTATATCGGTTACAATGACAGGTACCTCCATAGCTTGGGCTTCCACTACTGACATACCAAATCCCTCTCTGTAGCTGGGAAGGATAAAGATATCCATTGCAGCAATATGTCTTTCCACATCAGTAACCCGGTTTGTTTTTATAATACGATCATTTTGATAAAACCACTCCAATAATACAGGATCAATCGTGTCCTCCTTTTCAATGGGACCGACAAAAAGTAGCTTCAATTTCGGACACTTTTCTTCTAATAATTTGAACGCCTCGAATAGTTCAACACATCCCTTTTCTTTACCTAATCGACCAACAAATCCTAGGACAATACTATTCTCCTCGATACCATATTTATTGCGAATCTCCCTGCGATAAATCTCTTTCTGTCCAATATCGAATTTATCAAAATCAACTCCCTTTGCACTACCGTTCCATATCACACTGCTTTTCTTTTTCGAATAAAACCTTCTTTTTCTACAATAATGTAAATTCCCATAGCTGTCCGGTTGTACCCGGGTAGATAATAAGCACACGATTCGTTCTATCGTTTGGAACAGGATTCGCTTTAAGCCTTTCATAGTCACATGAACCATACCCCACTGACAGTATAAGCGTATAGGTATTCTGGCCAGACAGGATGCAATAGCCGCATAAAAGCTTGCATTTGGCGTGGAATATTGAGCCATATGAAAGTTACCTTGTTTAAGTGCCCTATATAAATAATAGACTGCCTTTAAGGATCCCAGAAGATCAATTCCCCTTGGCATAGGGATTGAAATGGCTTTTATATAGGGGTAGCTATATAGTAGCTCCTGTTTATATTCCTCTGTCATATTGCATATCACTGTTACGTCAAAGCCATACTCGTTATATAATGGCAAAAATGGTTTTATCCAATAATCAATGGAGCTGGATATGGTGGTTATGATGCAGTATCGATATCGATAACCTGCTTTTCGCTTAGATCGATTATATTGCTCTATAAAATTCTTTATATTACTCTTAATAAGACTATAGAGCCGATCTGCTGTCTTATCCGAGGTATAAGAATTATGCGGTGTTATTATGACATTCTCAAAATCCCATAATGGGCTCTCACTACTTAATGGTTCTTCTTCAAATGCATCCAGAGCAGCACCATGAATTCTTTTCCTTTGTAATGCATTTATTAAAGCCTTCTCATCAACAAGTGCTCCTCTTGATACATTAATTAGGATACTGCTTTTCTTTAGCATCGATATCCTCTCGTTATTCATGAAATGATGGGTTTTCTCTGTAACCGGTAACGAAAGAATAAGAATATCCGCCCTATCTAACACATGATCCAATTGATCATATGTATAAAACTCATCGGTTAGGTTGGATTTCTGAAAGACTAAATCAATTCCAATAATATATAAATCAAAGGCTCTCAATCGTTTTGCAACCTCTCTGCCTACGCTGCCAAAACCAACAATAATTGCAGTTTTACCATTTAATTCAAGTATGTCTCTTTGCTTCATCCATTCATGATTTGTCTGCAACCGATAAAACACTTTACTTTTTTTATAGAAATGTAAAATCATTAATATAACCCATTCAGCCATTGGAATGCTATATACTCCCTTAGCATTTTCCACCCGAATACTGGTGGATTTGATATATTCTATAGGAATCCTGTCAAAACCCGCACTTGTAAGTTGAATAAATTTCAAATTCTTGAATCTATCGATAGAGTTGTATAAGAATAAGCCATTACAGACTACCAGCTCGATGTCCGATACCTCTGTAGTAATTTCAGTTCTCTCATCCTTTATGTAGATAACTTCTCCTGCTATTTCTTCTAGTTCCCTTATTTGCTCTGCTGTATATGAAAAAACACCAGTCAATAACAGCTTCATTGAACTTCCCTGCCTTTTTTCAGCTTCTCTTCTATTTCAGCCACCTTCTTTTTTAATACTCTCTGATTTCTCAAAAAATATCGATAATCCTTCCTGCGTATCCTGTCTTCAAGGCATCGAATCTCCTTCAATCCCTCCTGAAAGACCTTTTCTATCGTTTCGTAACCCTCCTCCTGATCACAAAAGCTTCTGGATAAGATGGCCATACTACATCCAAGGCGATATATCTCACCGACTAAGTATTCTGCTGGTATCAAGCCCTCTCCCGGTCTTGTAATTCCTCCAAAGCCGTAAGGAATTCCCTTCGCTCTGAATTTATTACAGATTGCTTCCACTGTGCCATCCGCTAACAAGGAAAACATAAAGATGCGTTTATAACCAAGGTGAAGATCATTGATTCCAATATGTGCATAATCAATTCCGGGAACACTTAAAATTGCATCAATATTCTTTACAGCCTCCGGAGTTTCAAAAAGCAAGCAGGTTTTTACCCTTCTATTAATATAAGCCATAAACTCTTCCACTTCTTTTTTTGTTTTAAAGAACGGAAGCATGATAATGTCAGCCCCATTTTCAATCGCTTCATTAATCTCATCCTTTGAACCGTCATATATGGGGTTAACACGTACTATAATTTTCGCTTTCTTTATATTTTCTTTTATTTTTCCGATATCTACTATTCTATGATTGGAAATTCGGGTATCCAGATGCCCTTGCCTCTCTTTTTTTCCTATAATCTCCAGATCAATCCATATCCAGTCAACACCGCTGTCCTCTGCAATCTTGGCTATTTTTGTGTCGTTTGTTCCATACATAAGCCTGATATAAGGGTAATCCTTACTCTTTTTTACCGTTTCAGCTATGTTTAAATTACTATTCATAGTGAGAACCTTAAAGATTGTGATAAACACAATTTTCATATCCAGAAGAAAGCTGAAACGCTCCACATATTCGATATCATACTCGATACGTCTGTCCCAATCCAAACCCTTTCTTCCATGTATTTGCGCTAATCCTGTAATTCCCGGGAGCACCATAAATCGCTTCTTCTGTAAGGCTGTGTATTCGTAAAACTTCCATGGATGATAGGTAAGGGGAGGTCTGGGTCCGATAAAGGACATATCTCTTTTTAAAATATTAATTAATTGAGGAAATTCATCAATGCTGGTTCTTCTTAATATTCTTCCTACTTTGGTTACTCGTTTATCTCCTTTTCGTTCATAGACCCCTTCTTTTTCTGCGCCTAGATACATCGTACGAAATTTATACATGCTGAATTCTCTCCCGTGTAATCCCAAACGTGACTGCTTATAGATGATTGGGCCTTTTGATTCTAGCTTAATGGATATTGCGACAATAACAAAAAGTGGTAGTAGAATAATTAGACCAAAGATAGAGCCCATCATATCTAATGTTCTCTTTACACTTCTATATCCCATAAAATCATGAACCCCTCACATATCGTCATAGATTTAATATATGAAAGGGATCCATTTTTGTGCCGCTTATAAGCCGATGTAACATATATTGCGACTACTGTTGTAACGATGAAAGCTACTTTGCGAACATTCTATTATTATGAATAAAAAAAGGATCATGGCCTTCCTCACTCATGATCCCTGTTGCTTTATACTAATATCGTCTCTTCTGGCAAAGTTATAGTTCCGTTGATTTTTGAAATGTTGGTACAGCCATAATTAAGGCATTTTTAATCTGCATCATATCCTTTGTATCAAGTGCTTTTTTAAGACTTTTTATCTTCTCTTCAATTTCTTCCTGTGAAATTGTGTAATGCTTCTCAATGAAAATCTTAGCATCCTCAGTTTCTGACAGGTCATCGTTATGCATTAACAGCTCTTCATTTAATTTTTCTCCCTGTCGTATTCCAATTTCTTCAATTGGAATTTCTTTATATGGAACATATCCCATTAACCGTATTAAGTTCTCGGCTAATGTTAATATATTGACCGGCTGCCCCATGTCTAATACATAGGTTTCCGATTGGGTATTCATAGAACAGGCTCTCAGAACCAATTGTGCTGCCTCAGATATCGTCATAAAGTAACGGTTTGCTCTCTTATCCGTGATTGTCACCGGGCCGCCCTGTTCAATCTGTCGTCGGAAAAGCGGGATCACTGAACCGTTCGATCCCAATACATTCCCAAAACGGACTGTAATATAATCTGTGTCGCTTTCTTCCTTCATACTTTGAACGATCATTTCACATACTCTTTTACTTGCCCCCATCATACTGGTTGGGTTAACTGCTTTATCCGTGGAAATAAGTACGAATTTCTTAGCATGATAACGATGTGCTGCATGGACCGTATAATAGGTTCCAAAGATATTATTCTTAATTGCTTCATCGGTGCAATCCTCCATAAACGGAACATGCTTATGGGCAGCTGCATGGAATACAATCTCCGGTCTGTACTTCTCAAATAATGCATTAATCTTATCTTTATCCTGCACCGATGCAATCTCAACGGATAATCTTAGAGAATCATTGTACTGTGCGATTAATTCCTGCTGTATGTCAAAGGCATTATTTTCATAATTATCAATTATTATTAAATGCTTCGGACCTGACCTGGCTAGTTGACGGCATAATTCGGAACCAATGGAACCACCTCCGCCAGTCACCATAATGATTCTCTTCTTAAAATAGCATTGGATCTCCGTCTCATCAAATGAAACGGACCTCCTTCCTATAAGTTCTTCTACCTTAAACTCCCGCACGCAAGATAATAAATTAGATCCATTTTGCAGGATAGAGATCAGATCCGGCAGGAACTTCACTTTGACTTCTGACTTCGTAACAAGCTCTAATATTTCTCTCTTTCTTATCTCACTTAGTGAGGGTATCGCTATAATTATCTCACTAACTGGCATTTCTTGTATAATGTCATGAAAACGATTGATTGGACCATATACCATGACATTTCGTATTTTCTTACCTATTTTTTCAATATCATCATCAATAAAATAGCGAACAGAATAATTTGATTTATGATTATATAGAATTTCATCATATATAAGTACCCCTGCACTACCCGCGCCAATGATTGCTATGGGCAATCTGTACCTTGACATACGAGTAAGAAAATTGCGATATTTTCTATATAGGAAACGTATCAATAGCATAAGCAGGATGGATACAGCACATGAGGATACAGAAAAAATAAGGGATGTTTTCTTTTTGAATAGAAAGCTGTTTATCAGGAAATAAATCAAAAAACCGAAGGTTATACCAAACATTAATTTTATATATTCATTATACTCAGCATATTTCCAAATAATTTTATAGCTTTTTATTTTTATTTGAATGATGGTAATACATAATAAGATAGAAAATATATGGCTTAGAAAAACCTTAAAGTCAGATCCACTAAGTTGATATTGGATGCTATGAGGTATCCGATAGTAGATAATATAACAAGTAATATAAATAATAAAGCAATCTATGATAAATAATATTATGGATTTCAGTTTGCTTAATTTCATTTTAGTTCACTTCCCTTAACATGAATTGACCGGTATCATTTCTAATCATTTTCCCCTTTATTATTAATTTTGCATTTTGCTGTAATCGGTCACAATAATCTCTTCCAATCTCCTTCTCAATAATAACAAAGGCATCCCTTAGATTTGGAGGCCTTTGGAACATGTTGTGACAGTCACTTCCAACTACATCGATATATCCCTTTTTGATATAATGAAGTGCTGTTTTTCTCTGCTTTTTATCAATAATGGTGTTTGCATTTATTTGCATAACACACCCCATATTTATTAATTGCTTTATATGCTGTTTACTTTTCCAAAGGAAATGGTACCTTTCAATATGAGCAAGAACCGGTATCACCTGAAATAAATTCATCAGCTTTTCGATACTTTCGACATCCAAATCACCCCAATGATCTTTATAAGGCAGTTCCAGTAAAAGATACCTCGTATTATGAATACATAGCTGATCAAGATCAGAATATTGATACAGCATATCACGATATAGTGTCTCACTTCCAGAAATCAGGGTAATTCTGGATGAATTCATTGTCAGAATTGCTTTTTCTCTTTTTGCAGTAAAATCCTCTAAAGAAATCTTTGCAGAATCAAAATGAGGAGTACATACCGCTGCGTGTATCTGTTGTGATTCTAAGCACTCCGTCATTATTAGGGCTTCCTCTATATTCTTTGCACCATCATCAATATAAGGTAAGATATGAGTATGAATATCAATCATGCGATGCTCCATAATGAGAATAATAGTAATTTAATTTCTTTCCACGATTTATTGATACATCATTTAGTACAAATCCCAGTATGTTTCCATGGGATAGCATTAGTTTCTCTAATGCATTGGTTAAATTAGGATGTGAAGTCATGCCCTCTCTGACAACGATGAGTAACCCATCAGAATACTTTACCAGGCTAAGGGAATCGGATAGTACATTCACAGGCGGTGTATCAAAAATAATGTAGTTATACTCCTTTTCAAGATTCAATAAGAGCTTCTCCATCTGACTACTTGCCAATAGTTCAGACGGGTTTGGAGATATGGAGCCCAATGGAATTATGTCCAGGTTATCATAAGAGGTTTTTATAATGACATCTTTTAGTTCTGCCATTCCTGACAGGGCATCACTAAGTCCCGGCTTATATTTTAAATTAAAGTAATTGTGTATCTTACCCTTTCGTAAATCACAATCTATAATCAGAACCCTGAAGCCTGCCTGAGATAACGTGATACCCAGATTAACACTCGTGGTGCTTTTTCCGTCTGAGGGTAATGGACTGCTGATAATGATTTTTTTACATCCCTCTTTAACTAATGTAAAACGTAGATTTGTCCGAAGAGATTTGAACGATTCACTAAAAATGACTTTTGAATTATCATCAAAACCATTATTATTGTAATGCTTTTTATTTTTCGACTTAAATAAAATTCTCTTATGTATCCCTCTTTCCTTTGACAGATCATAACTCGGTATTTCTCCCAGTATCGGGAATGGGTGATGTGTAGCTAAATCCTCCTTGCTCTTGATATTAACGTCCAGTATTTCAACTAAAAAAATTATGATAACCGAAGCTGCGAGACCGAGTAGTCCTCCAATCAGCGTATTCCTTAATATATTGGGTCCGGACGGTACCTTTGGGAAAATCACCGGATCAACCACACTGATCTTTGCAGATGGCTTGATTGTTTGTATTAATTCAGGTGCAATTCTCTCCATACTTTCTGCTAAAGTATAGGAATCATCTGCACTAAATGAAGTTACGCTAATTTGAAATATTTCTGTATTATTAATACTTTTTACTGTTGTCATATTTTTTAATTGACCTATGGAGTAACCCAGCATAGTATCATCCTGTATCTTCTCATAGAAAACATTCGTATTTAGAAAATTGATATAGGTTGTTACCACCTTCTGTGCATAATTCAATTCATTCAAATTGAGACTGGCTTCCGAATCATTGGGTATTACATATAGCTTCACAGAAGTTGTATAGGAAGGATTTATTATAAATTTACTAAATATAAACGATAGTAATAATCCAGCAAATAGACTAATAGTAATCCAGATGATTCTTTTTAGTACTAAGTTTATCATTTCTTTTACGGTAAACTCCATTCCTCAAATCCTCCATCCAATATTGCACATGCCTTATTACGTTTCTTACAGTTATAATATGTCGATAAAAGAATTAAGTGCTATGAATAAAATTATTTCGTTAAACCACTTTAACCGGACTCTGCATATATAAGCAATCATATTTATTGAGTTTCTATTAGTTGACTTTTACTGATTAATATATCAAAACAATTAGTTGAAATATATATACATACATGTTAGTATGTATAATATAAAGGAGGTACAGTGATGAGAAGAACGAAAGACGATGCCGAAATGACGAGACGTGCCATTCTGAAAGCTGCCCTGAATTTATTCAGTAAGAATGGATATACCAATACCAATCTTCAAGAGATCGCTGTCTGTGCAGGAGTCACCAGGGGTGCAATTTACTGGCATTTTGAAAGTAAAGCCAATCTGTATTGTACCTTAATCGATGAGGCTAATAATCGTGGAGATTATGTAATTGAGCAGGCTATGAAAGCTGGTGGTTCCTTTAGGGAAATATGCAAGAGAATTATGGTTGCACAGTGGCTTCTTCTGGAAGAAGACGAAATATATAGAGACACCTTTATTCTTGCTATGTTTAATACAGGTGTCGCACCCGAATTAGAGAAAAGCAGACAGAAACTGCTTGATAATGCGAAACAGCTTATCGAAACTGTTTCAGCTTATATGAAGGTAGGGATAGAAGCAGGAGAACTAAGAAATGATAAAACGCCTATTGAATTAGCAAACGCTTATCTTGCTTATCAACAGGGTGTAGCAGTGAACTGGCTTCAGGATCCAACACGTTTTTCTATCAAAGAATCGGCATCCGCATTGGCAGACATCTTCATAAATGGGATGTAATATTATTGAATAAATGCATCGACCTAATTCTATGGTAGTAGTTCACGAAGGAGGATATTATGAGATCAAGTATTTCATCAGATGTGGAATTAAGAAAGCCTATGTATCTTAGTAATTCTTTGCTTTGGTTTGGAGGATGGGCAGCCACTTTCATCTTAAGTGTATATGTCTTAATGCCTCGATTATCAGACTCTCTATCTGAGTTCGAGAGGTTTTCAGTTGCTATGACTCTTCCACTGGTACTTATGTTTATTACAGCAATAGTAATCTATAGAATACAATATGGCAGGAGCCTGCAAGGATTTAAGACTTCTTATCGTATTCATCATATAAGATTAATGGACATAGTATGGGGTATCATTATATCTGTTATCGCTATGGCATGCATGGGCGCTTTTTCTGCATTGAGTAATTATCTTATCTCATTGGGAATTATCCCTGTCCCCAATAATCTTCCATTGATTCTTAACCCAAATGCTGAGTTTAATCATGCTACTCTTAGCCATATGGTGG
Source organism: Variimorphobacter saccharofermentans (assembly GCF_014174405.1). GTDB lineage: Bacteria > Bacillota > Clostridia > Lachnospirales > Lachnospiraceae > Mobilitalea > Mobilitalea saccharofermentans. The sequence continues at coordinate 2,571,945 of NZ_JACEGA010000001.1, forward strand.
GTGGTCAAATCCTGGGTAATTGGAGGGTTATCGTTATTTATTTTATCATGCTGTTTTTTAATATTACAGCAGAGGAGCTTTTATGGAGAGGCTACATTTTACCAAGACAGGAACTGGCATATGGCAAGAAGGCATGGCTCATTCATGGATTATTGTGGACACTGTTTCACAGTTTTAAATGGTGGGACATGATTAGTCTATTACCTGTATGCCTGCTCATTTCATATATTGCACAAAAGCGTCAAAGCATTTGGCCTGGATTTATTGCTCATTATATCGTGAATGGTATGGGATTGATTATGTTTCTGGCTGCAGTGCTCGGTGTACTATAGAAGCTCATACTTAGTTACTAATTATAGTATTATCTTCTTGAGAAACATACACAAAAATAAAGCAAGGGTGGGGCCAGCATCGGTTCCCACCCTTATTTTCTATTTCCGGTTTGATTATTTTATTGATTGGTTTTTACGATGAATTGAAACTAATATATTCTCTCTTACACGATCTGGTAACATAATCAGTACGGTGTATATTAATGGTAATGCAATCTTATACCGTGCTTTCAGCCTTTTCTTCTCAAGTATTTTACATATGTCTTTTGAAGCCTTCCTTACATCCGCACGTCCTTGATTTTTTCTAAAATTTAAATCACTTTGATAAAAACTGCTGTAAGGTGACATTTCATTTTTCATTTTCTGATCTGAGTTTTTTGATAATGTTTTGAAGAAATCCGTATCCATTGCTCCTGGTTCAAGCACGGTAACTTGGATTCCGAAGCTCTGTAATTCAAGTCTTGCAGCGTCACTGATTGCTTCTACCGCATGCTTTGATGCGCTATAACCGCCATTTACATATCCGGTCAGCTTACCTGAAACTGATCCAATGTTAATAATCCTTCCGGAATTCTGCCTTCTCATATAGGGTGATACCACCTGTATCATACGGATAAGCCCAAAGACATTAACATCAAACATATCCGACAAATCCTCCAAATCAATCTCTTCAATTGCTGATCTTATCGAATATCCTGCATTATTAATCAAAATATCTATCCTACCATATCTCGTAATGATTTCTCTCATTGCTTTATTGATTGATTCCTGATCCGTTACATCCAATATTAATTTCATGTCTACCTGTAGTCCATCCAAATTCGTAATATCTCTTGCCGTTGCAATTACTCGATACCCTTTTTCTGCCAATAGCATACTAAGCTGTCTTCCAACTCCGGAGGAACAGCCTGTGATTAAAACCACTTTATTATTCATAACTTTCACCCCTTATGTTACTCTCAATTAATTCTTTTCATATCATATCAGAAATGAAGGGAGCTGTAATTGTCATATGGCAACTACAGCTCCCTTTTTATTCTGCTTAAAGAACTTGGTGTAATACCAATATAAGAGGCTATATATTCCTGCTTTACGCGTTTCGCAATATCAGGATATTTATTAATAAAATAAAGGTATCTTTCTCTCCCCTGCATTTTCTGGAATAATGCTCCTTTTTCATCAATCTGAACAAACGCATTATTATATAATTTTTCATAAAGCATTCGAAGTTGCTGAGACATGTTTAACAAGCCACGAAGCTGTTCTACTGCAATCTCCTCAACCTGACAGTCTTCCAGAGCCTCAATCCAGAATTCTGATGGACGATTCGTAAGCATATTATAGACACAACACCAATCCCCCTCTTTCGAAAAGCATTTGGTAATTTCCTTCCCCTCTGTATCAATATAGACACCTCTCGCGATACCTTGAAGAATCAAACAAACTACCTTTGTGTTTTCTCCCATATGTAAAATCATTTCGCCTTTTCGATATTCCCTATGGGTAAATAAGGGTTTCAATATCTGAATTAAGTTATAATCAATACCCTCTTTGTGTAAATAATCATACAGACTCAATTTTTCTTTCATTTTCAGTACTCTCCAAATTCAAGATAATAATATGGATTAATCAGCCTTTTGATAAACCATATAAGTCCAATACTCAATCAATCAGAATTGTCATATTATTCAGCTTTATGTTATCTCTAGTTGCATCCAGTTATATTATCCTTTCCATATATCCACAGGTAAACGGAAAGAAATCAAATTTCTGCGTACCAGTATGAACGAAGCCATACTTCTCATACCATTTTCGAATCACTACATTTTCTTCAAGAATACCGATCTTTACCTTTGAACAACCAAGCTCTTTGACTTTCTCAAAGCAGTCTGCTAATAATTTTTCACCAATTCCCTCATGCCTATATTCAGGAAGAACACACAGATTATTAAGCTCGCATTCACTATCATTTTGTAATGCCAGTGAATAATAGCCAACAATATGATTGTCTTTTATGTACACAATCATTGGTCGTTGTTCATTCTCAAAATGCCAGTGAAGCCTTTTCTCATCTGTTGCAAATCCTACATATCTAGGCGCATTCTCCGGCGTAACTCCAAATTCATCAGCAACAGTCTTGAAGCTTTCAATGATTACATTTACACATTCAGGAATTTCTTCGGCTGACATATATCGAATTCCTTCCCAGTTATTTTCATGCTTTTCTTCTGATGTCTTTATCATTCTCACTACTTTCACAACCCTCTTTCTCATGTCAACATACTGTCTTCGATACAATCTCTTACCGAATTAGCTTTATTTATATTTAAATCATTTCGTACATTTCATAAATTCATATCATTGATAAAATATCATATTTATAGCTTATGGTACGCCTGAATACGGCTTTCTAAGATTTCATTTGCTCTTAATCTCATTTCATCAGGTTATAATATTTGCCCGTAGCATAATAAAGCTCTTATATCCTCTTGTGCACATTCTTTTTTATGTAAATCAATCATTCCTATAATGGAGTCTCCCTCCTTTTTTATCCCAATTATATCATAATTTGCAAATATTGATCCAAATCTTTTAGGGACCATAATCTCAACCGGATAATACTCCTCTTCATTTCTACTTTTTTTAAAGGACTTAACCGATAGAGTCCAATAATTCTTCAATACAAAGTCATCCGGAATTGTATAAGACTCCTGAAGTAAATCGATATGCTTCACTCTGCCACAATTAAAGGTCCTTATCTCATTTCTCATATAGCAATAAGCAACTACATACCATGACGTGTATTTTAGTACCAGACCATAAGGAGCTATCACCCGATTCGACTGAGATCCATCACTCTGGATATACTGGATGTTAAGCTTATGCTGTAAGAATAAAGCCTTCATGATCGGTTGCAGATCAATTTCAGTTGTATCTTCTTCCCACCAGCTTTTTTGGTCAATTAATATTTTCTGCTTATTCTCATCACTTGCTTTGTCCTTACTCATATATTTTAAATTCAAACCGCTTTCTATTGCATTAACAAGCTTTTCTTGATCCGGCATGGCATATAAATGAGTAATTAATGTCTTCAGTGCAGCATTGGATTGATCCAAATTCAATTTATAACCCTCAACAAAGGTAATTCCTCCCTTTTGGCCTGTTGTGGTGATGATTGGATACCCTGCTTCACATAAAATATCTATATCCCGATAAATTGTTCTACATGATACCTCCAGAGCTTCGGCCATATCATGGGCTTTTACTTTTCCTTCTTGATCTAATTTCATCAATATCCGAATTAAACGATGTACTCTCATAAATGTTTCTCCTCGTTTATTTCTTTCCGGTCAGATAGTACACTGCTAAAGCCGTTCGATGTGACAAATTTTCTTTCTCTAAAATAGTACTAATATAGTTTTTAACCGTTCCCTCGCTTATAAAGAGTCTTTCAGCAATCTGTTTATTGGAAAGCCCTTCTGCAACAGCCTTTATGATATCGAGCTCTCGCGACGTTAGGTTATCAGCCTGAAACCCTTCCGATGCAGTAGTTTCATTAGCCGTTAGTTTTTCCAGAATACTTTCCTCCATAACAGTCGCACCACTATGTATGGATTTTATCATTTGTTTTAGCTGCTCTGGTTTGTGGTTTTTGATTAGGTATCCTTTTGCTCCATTATGTATTGCCCTTTTTACTAAATCGTAGTCATCAAAGGTTGTAAGAATCAATACTTTTCCTAAGTTTTGAGACACAATTTCTTTGGTCGCCTCTATTCCGTCCATTTCAGGCATTTGAATATCCATAAGAATCACATCTGCTTTATTTTCTTTTGCTATACTAACTGCCTCCAATCCATTAGCAGCACAGCCTATCACTTCAAATTCTTCATCCATACCTAAGATAATTCTCATACCATCACGTACAAAGTCACTATCCTCTGCTATAATCACCTTTATTTTATCCATACCCTAACCTCACCTTCTACTAAACATACCGACAATTAACCATTCACCTGTTCCAATGGAAACAGCATATTAATCGTAAAACCTAATTCTGACGAAAAATCCAGGATTCCATTTACACTTCTCATTCGGTTACGCATACCGGATAGCCCCATACCATCAATAATCTCTTCACAACCGACACCATTATCAGAAATCGTACACCGAACCATCTGATTTAGAACAGCAATATTAATTTCAAGCCGAGTGCAATGAGCATACTTTAAAGCATTGGATACGGCTTCAAATGCATTGTCCAGAATAATCTCTAAGTACTTTGAAGGGATATCGGACAGCTTCCCGCTTATATTACAATTAGCATCGATTCCTAGTTTCCTGCAATCATCACATAAACCATGCAATTGTAACGTGGCCAGTTTATATTTGTCCGGACGTTCCTTTCTAAGAATTGCCCTTATCTCATCCATACTATTACGTAGATTGTCAATCACTGCCTGAATCATCCCTTCACAGACTTTCTGATCCTGATTCATAATTACCTTACAAGCCTCCAGCTGATAAATAGAACCATTAATGCTATGCCCTAATTTATCATGTAGTGCCTGAGAAAGTCTGGATTTTTCCTCTAATACTTGATTTTCTACCATTAATAAGCTTCTACTAATCTCCTCTTTATACATAGTTTCCTTTTGATTTATGTTTTGCTTTAATTTCAGCTCTGATAGCTCATCCTCTCTTTGCTGTTCTTTGTAGGAATATATCACCACTGCATTCTGAAAGTAAATCAGAATTAATAAAATGACTATCAGAAATTGATACTTACTATAATCCATGAATAAGAGGGGAAGTAAAGCTGTCAGATACCAAGAAATAGTAGCTTTTTTTACTGATACGATATCTAATATCCATATAGTCAATAGAATTGCAAACTCCTGTTCAACGAATAGAACTAATAATAAAGCGAAGCAGCCTTCAAGAATTAATCCGACTATTTTCTTACCTTTGTCAGTTACTTCATTAAAGGTAATGGAAGCAACAAAGAACGCAGAAAACAGGAGCGCCTGACTCGATGCTCCTGATAATACATTGTTATCAATCATAATAAATACTTCTAATAAGAGAGCTAATATCAGCTTTAGTACTAGAAAGTAATTCTCTCGAACGTGCTCCTTCATAGTTTGCCTCCATGCTCAGAAAAGGAGTACTTACATTCATATAGAGATATTATCACTCTTTACTCCTCATGCTTTAATTTTAAACCAGAGATTCCTATGCATACTATAATCGTAAGAAATGCTACTGTTGCGAGTATAATCATACGATTTGCCGCTGTGTCTCCCAGCATTAACATTTCAGTAGCCTTCATAAACCATCTTTGCGGTGCCAGCATTGAAATCTGATTCATGACATCAGAAAAATCACTGGTACTAAAATATAAACCTGATATCATACACGATATTGACCAAATACTGAACACTGCATAATTGGTAGCCATTGCATTTCCAATCAATACACCAACACAAAGACTTAAGGTGTTAAAGATCAGTCCCAAAAGGAAGGTAAGAAGTAAATAACTGAAAATGCTAATTCCAAATTCCTGTTGAACAAAGAAAAAGACTCCTACCCCAATTATAACAGTATGTATACAAGAAATCAGCACAGAAATTAACAATTTTGAAATAATATAGCTTCTTGTATTTACTTTTGTCAATGTAATCCTCGTAAAAACTCGATTTTCTCTTTCTTCCATTACGGTATAGGCGATGAATACGCCACAGAATACAAAGCATAACGACAGGACAGCGAATGAATAACCAATTTTACTTTGATTTGCTTGCTGTACATGGTCAAGTGATCCTAGCTCAGATTTACTGATCTCTATGATTTCTTTTTGAGGAAGCATACTATCCTCCAATTGCAGTGCATCCAATATCCCCTCTATGTCTTTGTCCTCATACTGGGATGCATTTATCATTCTCTGTATAGCTTCTTGAAGTGCTTCTTCTATGATGGCTTGCCGTTCATCCTCTTCTATTCGATAAATCTGTAGGGAATTGATTGGTTGACCAGTCAGAATGTCTTCTTCAAACTCAGGAGAAAAGTACAGGATGGTTCCTATCCGGTCATGATTGGCATTGTACTGAGCTTTTTGCTCGATTTCCTCTTCTGACATATCCTTGGATGAATAACGATATACTGATACTAATCCAGTACTAATTAAATCATTGAGAACATAGTTGGTTAAATCTGATTCCGAGCTATCGAATACCTTGACCGTATAGTACGACGTATCTGAGTAATTAATAAGGCTAGTATCAGCATCTGTAAGTTCATATATACTTTGCTTAAAGGCATTACTATCTGTTTTTGTATCTTTTTCCCGTATACTTAATAACAGAATAGAAAGGATTGGTAGTATGAATAAGAAGAAGAGAAAACCTTTGTTTCTAAGTAATAATTTTATGTTCATCTTGAGAAGAGTTGCTATTTGATTCATGCAATGTCCACCTTTCTTATTTTCGCAATAATCAGACCTGCGAAAAAGCAGATCCCTGAGATAATCAGCAGATAAACAATACTGCTCCCAGTATAGTCACTTTTTCCAATCGCAGAGTATTCCACTAATGCTCTATTAATATGATATAGCGGTGAAAGCACTTTGATTTTGTCCGATACCGATGAGTAATAATAGGTTTCAAAGCTTCCTCCTAAATAGCCTGCAATCCATACAAATGCAAAAGCTGACCCAATAGCAACTGCTAAATTATTAAAAAGATATATTAAAAACAGGCCAAACATAGTAGCTGCTATTACCATAAGAAATATTATGAGTAAGGTAATTAGAGGATTTCCCCATTGTACATCAAATAATAGTACAGTAGCTGTAATTGTTACCGCCATTTCACATAAGGTTATTAACACGCAAGGTATCGCTTTTGCCAGATAAAGTTTTACTTCGGAAACTGGAGCAACCCTGAATTTTTTCTCAATTCTATTCTTTTTCTCCGATATAATAACTGAGGATATAGAAACATAACAGCACCATATATAATAAACAATAAAAACAATTCCATAATAGTCATTGGCTTCCACTTTTGGTATGTATGAAAGCTGTTTCACCGGAAAAACAATGGCATCATTCTCTTTAACATTGACTGAAAGGCCCTTTATTATTTTGTTAAAAAAATATTCTGTCTTCATACCTTCCATTTCATAGCCCTCGATTATATAGATCTTTATGGAATTATTAGAGAATTCTACAAAACTACGGTAGTCATTCTTATCTAGCAATTCCTTTACACTTCCAGAAGTACACTCAGATAATGTAATACCAGCCTCATTCCCAATATCAATCAAAGTATCTATGTAAGGACGAAATGTGCTATCTTCTGCCAAACGATATCCAATCGTAAATTTCTCAGTACCCTCATAAGATCTTAGTACATCTTGAAATACCGCACTTAATACCGCAATCACTATAATCGGGCCTATTATCATCATTCCTATAATCCATTTGTTTCGAAGCATAAGCTTAAAGTTATTCTTTATTAAATATAATATCATCTGGCTCCTCCTTAAGCTTGTTCACCATAGTCTCGTAGTTTTTTCCCTGTTAGAGTCAAGAATACTTCCTCTAAGGTGATATCATTTCCATCTTCTGATACCATTCTCTTTAACTCTTCACTCGTTCCGATGGCAATGACCTTACCATTATCCATAATCGCAATACGCGAGCAGATTGCTTCAATCTCTTCCATGTAATGACTTGTATAGATAATGGTAGTGCCCTTCTTGTTGATTTCTCTTATTTTTTCCAATATAAAATTTCTAGATTGAGGATCAATGCCAACTGTAGGTTCATCAAATATTAGAAGTTCAGGATTGTGGCCAATTGCACAGGCGATATTTAGCCGTCGTTTCATACCACCGGAAAAAGTTTTTACATATAGGTTTCTTTTCTCCGTAAGTCCTACAAATTCTAAAGAGGTATCTACCGCTTCCCTTAAAGCCTTTCCCTTCAATCCATATAATGAAGTAAATAATTCTACATTCTCCCACGCTTTTAAATTCCCATGAATCGCCAGCTCCTGTGGTATATATCCAACTTTAGAATTCACTTCATATTTATGCTTTAGAGGATCTTTACCCAATAATTCAATTGTTCCAGAATTAGGCTTTACAATAGAACAAATCATATTCATCGTTGTACTCTTCCCTGCTCCATTGGGTCCGAGTAAACCAAATATCTCTCCCTGATAGATTTCCAATGACAAGTTATCTACAACAACCTTATGGTCATATTTCTTTGTCAACTCCGTTGTCTTTAATACAGCTTCTCTCATACTCTTATCCTCTCCATTCCATTCATTGTTGTATTTTAGGACTTTATTGAAATTCCCTGAATTAATCTTGATATCAGAATAACATCAGTCTACAGGTTTCGTTAGTGAAAAAAGAAATATATTGTATATGACTTTAGTCATATCTAAGAATGAAAAATCTTCACTCCTTTTATGACATACTGATGTCATAAATGCTTTTATATAATTAATTCATTAATTAAGAGGAGGCAATACAAATGCATATTGGAATATTAGGAATCGGATTTGGCAAATATCATGGAGAGTTATATAAGAAGATAGACCCATCCATTCAATTAACCTTTTGGGGACGAGATGTTGAGAAGCTAAAAAGAATACAATCAGAGCTTAATTGTGATTGTACTACAGATCTTAACGAATTTTATAGTAAACCATTTGATTTTATTGACATCTGTTTACCTTCACAATTACATGCAAAATATGCACTAATGGCTTTACAGAGTAACCATTCCATATTCATAGAAACACCTGCTGTGACCTCAATGGAGGAAGGTATCGAGATTATGGATACTGCAAAGAAAAACGAAAAAAAGGTGCTGGTAGATATGTTTCTTAGATATGATCCTTATTATCGTATGATTTTTGATTATTGTCAAAATCAGAAATATGGTACTCTAAAACACCTTACCATCTTTCGAAGAACACCTCCCATATGGGGGAGTCTCGGAAAAGAGACTATAGCTACATCATTAATGATTCATGACTTGGATTTTGTAACCTGGTTGGGTAAAGATCTTAAGGTTCTTACTTACGATGTGATAACCAATTCTGATAATTCCGGTTCAGTTATTGATTGTGAAAATGCCTTACCCGGTCTTTCTATAGCCTTTGAATTATCCAAATAGTCTTTCCTAAAATGAAAAGTGTGTAACAAAAAGATTCACCTTAATTGCTACACACTTTTTATATATATTATTATATTTCTATTCAGATGTGTCCGTATAGCTTACTCTAGCTCGAATGCTCCGGTATACAATTGATAATACTGACCCTTTTGAGCGATCAGCTCCTCATGATTACCACGTTCAATGATACGTCCATGATCCAGTACTATAATAACATCAGAGTTCTTAACTGTGGACAGGCGGTGTGCTATTACGAACACTGTCCTGTCTTTCATGAGAGCATCCATTCCACGTTGAACAATCGCTTCTGTTCTTGTATCAATGGAGGAGGTTGCTTCATCCAATATCATAACCGGAGGATCTGCAACTGCTGCTCTGGCAATAGAAATTAACTGACGTTGTCCTTGAGATAGATTTGCTCCATTTTCAGTAATCATCGTATGATAGCCATCGGGTAAACGACTAATGAAATCATCTGCACCTACAAGGCTTGCAGCAGCAACACATTCTTCATCAGTGGCATCCAGTTTACCATAACGAATATTATCCATTACCGTACCGGTAAATAGATTGGTATCCTGTAAAACCATACCAATGGCTCGACGAAGATCCTTTTTGTTAATCTTATTGATATTAATATCGTCATAACGGATTTTACCGTCTGCAATATCATAGAAACGATTCAGCAGATTTGTAATCGTTGTTTTTCCTGCACCGGTTGCACCCACGAAGGCAACCTTTTGTCCCGGCTTTGCATATAGACTGACATCATGTAATATCGTCTTCCCCGGCTCATATTCGAAATCAACGTCGAATAATCTCACGTCGCCGGTTAATTTCGTATATGTTACCGAGCCATCACTACTATGTGGATGCTTCCAGGCCCAAATTCCGGTTCTTTCTTTACATTCAATCAACTGGCCATTCTCTTCACGAACATTTACTAAGGTAACATATCCGTTGTCCTGTTCCGGTTCTTCATCAATCAAACCATATATTCTCTGTGCACCGGCAATACCCATAACGACAGCATTGATTTGATGAGATACCTGATTAATATTTCCGACAAACTGTTTTGTCATGTTCAGGAATGGGACAACAATACTTATTCCCATAGCCAGTCCAGAGATACTTAAATTAGGAACATTAGTAATCAATAAAGTACCCCCGGTAATGGCAACGATAACATATAATACATTGCCAATGTTATTCAAAATTGGGCCTAGAATATTGGTATATTGATTTGCCGCCCTTGAAACGTTATATAATTCTTCATTAATCTTATCAAAATCCGCTTTACTTTCCTCTTCATGGCAGAATACTTTAATTACTTTCTGACCGTTCATCATTTCTTCTACAAAGCCTTCCAGATGACCAAGACCCTTCTGCTGTTTTATAAAGTATTTGGCAGAACCGCCACCAATCTTTTTGGTAATTATGAGCATCACAATTACACCAATGATTACAACAAACGTTAGCCATATGCAATAGTACATCATAATTCCAAACACAGTGATTACTGTGATGCATGATACCAGTAACTGTGGAAAGCTCTGAGATATCATCTGTCGTAATGTATCAATATCATTGGTATAATAACTCATGATATCGCCATGATTATTCGTATCTACATATTTTATTGGCAGTGTTTGCATTCGATTGAACATTTTTACACGGAATTTCTTCAAGGTTCCCTGAGTAATAAATGCCATCATTTGATTATATGCGATACCGCTTGATAGAGATAATATATAGAATACCGCTAGTATGGCAACAAAGTATAGTATATTTTCTCCAACTGAACTCCAGTCACCAGCTTGCCAGTTCTTTTCCACAATAGCAATAATATTCTGCATAAATATTGCAGGAATGGAGCTAATAGCCGCATTAAAAATGATACATATAATAACAACTGGGAACATTACTGGATAAAACTCTAATATGGTCTTGAACAGGCGAATGATGATCATTTTTTTATTTTTTATATGATTAGTTTTCATCTTGATCACCTGCCTTATTCTGAGAATAGTATATTTCCCGGTAAATAGCATTTTCCTCTAATAATTGCTTATGAGTTCCAATACCATTGATGATACCACCATCCATGACGATTATTCTGTCCGCATCCTCAACCGATGCTGTTCTTTGGGCGATAATCAGCTTGGTTGTATCCGGTATATATTCTCGAAATGCCTTACGAATCTTGGCATCCGTCTTAGTATCCACCGCACTGGTGGAATCGTCGAGAATTAATATCTTTGGCTTCTTAAGCAACGCTCTGGCAATACAAAGTCTTTGCTTCTGCCCGCCTGACAAATTGGCTCCTCCTTGCTCTACATAGGTGTCATAACTCATCGGAAATTGATTGATGAATTCATCGGCACAAGCAAGCTTACAAGCCTCTACTAATTCTTCGTCCGTTGCCTCTTTATTTCCCCAACGGAGATTTTCCTTTATGGTTCCGGAGAATAGAATATTTTTCTGTAATACAACAGCTACCTGATTTCTGAGGGTATCCAAATCGTAATTTCTTACATCCATGCCCCCTACTTTAACAATTCCTTCTGTTGCATCATACAGACGTGGAATCAACTGAATCAAGGAAGATTTTGAAGCACCTGTTCCTCCCACAATTCCAATGGTTTCACCGGATCTAATCTGCAGATTTATATTTGATAAAACCATTCTCTCTGCCTTTACCGAATACTTAAAGCTTACATTTTCAAAGGAAATCGAACCATCCTTAACGGAATATATGGGTTTTTCTATATTGGTTAAAGTACTTTTCTCATTTAATACTTCAACGATACGCTTAGCAGATTCTCCAGCCAAAGTAATCATGACAAATACCATGGAAAGCATCATCAAACTGCTTAAAATCATAAAACTATAGGTTAATATAGCAGAAAACTGCCCGATATCAAAATCCGATCCTCTACTACTAATAATTGTATAGGAACCAAAGGACAGAACAAATACCATAACTACATACATGCAAAATTGCATTAGTGGCCCATTAATCGCTAAAATACGTTCTGCTTTTGTAAAGTCAGCACATACATCCTGAGCTGCTACCTCAAATTTATTTTGCTCATATTCTTCTCGTACAAAGGATTTTACCACGCGCATTCCCTTGATATTTTCTTGAATTGATTTATTCAAGGCATCATATTTCTTGAATACCTTCCTGAATAATGGAAAGGTCTTATAAATAACGAGACCCAGGCCAATTGCGAGAATTGGGACCACTACAAGGAAAATCCATGCCATGCGTCCACCCATTACAAATGCCATTACAAATGCAAATATCAACATTAATGGTGAGCGAATAGCCATTCTGATTATCATCATAAATGCATTCTGTACATTGGTTACATCAGTAGTCATACGAGTAATCAACGATGATGTGGAGAACTTATCGATATTCTCAAAGGAATAATCCTGAATACTATAGAAAATATCCTTCCGTAAATTCTTAGCATACCCGCAAGCTGCTGTGGCACTGGTGGTTCCTGCAATCCCACCAAAAGCCAGTGACAAAAATGCCATGACAATCAGAATAATCCCATATTTAATGATTGTGTTTAAATCACAGCCACCTTTAATCTCATTGACCAGGGTCGCGGTAATGAATGGAATGATGCATTCAATAACTACTTCAAGACTAATGAGTATTGGGGTTATCATTGCCAGTTTCTTGTACTCACGTACACTTCGCGTCAATTCTCTAATTATAATAATCAGTCCTTTCCATAAAAACGAGTAATGTTATCAAGATAAACATTACTCGTTCTCTGCTTTCATTAGCATCTAAATAAACTTGTTGAAAGTATAGCAAACAGCTTCTCTGTATCCTTTAAATTGGTGCTAAAACGATTTAAATATGATATCAAACTTCAACAAAATTGTCAATGTCATTTCTTACTCAGCATCTTGGTTTCACTTATCAGTGCTTAAAACGTTGGCAGGAAAGGAACCATATCCTATTTAGTACATACCGCTATGCATTTTTTCGAATAAAGGTATAAAATAATTAAATGTTAAGTGTGTTAGAATTAAACCAGCAAAAATACAAACAATAATGATCAAAGCCATTCTATGCTTTTTACTCATGATTTTCACCTCCCCGGTATTTATTTGATAATCATTCCATTAATTGGTTATATTAAGTTCTTACTCATATGCCAGCATTTCTCTTAATGATGAGTTCGCAGCTTTAGAGGCCGGAATTATACCAGATACATAGGATACTATGATAGAAATTGCCAGCCATAAGAATGCTCCTGATAATGATATCGCATTGTTTAAATTTGTATGAAGAAATATGTTCCCAAAATAATTACCTGCCCATGCAGAAACTGGAAGAGCCAGAAGAAACCCTGACAACCATCCTGCGATACCCATTAGAATTACCTCCAATGATATCATGGAGACTAACTGATGACTGCTCACTCCGATTGCTCTAAAAACGCCTAATTCCCGTCTGCGTTCCGAGATATTAATCCCAATGGTGGAGGCAATACTAAGTCCTCCTACTACTACAGCCAGTAATGCAATGATGGAAAGGAAATCTACGATTACCTTCAAATGTTCAACAAACGCTTTACGTAAAAGATCTATATTCCAATTTTCTGATATTTCTATTCCATCTGCTTGGAACCTTTTCTCAATTTCTTTCGATATCTGTAATTGCTCCTCCGCGTTAATGCCATTTGCAGATATCAAAATGTTTTGCGTGGAGTTATCACCAAAATATCTTTCATATATATCCAGATTCATATATATACTCGGTAATGGAGGTATTTCATTAACAATACCTGCTACGGTGACCTGTGTATGTTCTTTCCCAATTCGCATTGTAACGGTCATGCCCGGCTGTAACCATTTCTCTTCTTCCCAGAGAGCCTTATTAATAATTATTGCATTCTCTAAAGTGTTAATATTTCCCCCATCTATGATTTGAAAATCAACCATTGTACTGTCTCTTGGTAATGCTTTTATTGTATAAAAAGCCGAATCGGTTTCATCGTTCTTTTCAAATACAGCCGTATTTGCCCTGCATATCTCAGCCTCATCGATGCCTTTGATATTTCCTAATGTTTTCATGATAATATCATCCTGATATTTCCCATATAATCTGACATCTAAGTCATAATTGAACGTATTCTCACTTTTATCCACTGTCCTGTCAATGGATGCAACGATATTCTGTGCTGTCATAAACAGCACTCCGCCTGATGATAGAGCTAAAATTGCCAATAATGTCCTACCTTTTTTTCTAAAAACATTATTCAGTGGTATAGATAATTTTGTGTCTGTAATATTTATTCGCCTCTGAATGAAAGACTTTCTACCTTTTGATTTCTTACTGTCGTCAATATGTTCAGCTAACCCTTCCTTTACAGTTATTTTACAGCTTCTATATATCGGATAAAATGAAGCAATAAGTGGTATCAGTATTCCTGAGCATATTTGGATTATATATACCCAAATTGGGATCCTGTAGCTTGTAATCTTAAAATTCAAGATACCTGCTGCTATATCCGAATAACCTGCTCCACCTGAAATCGCTATCGGCATACTTAAAATAATAGCTCCTATGCTTATTACCAAAACATATAAGTAATACGGAAGAGCGATATCCCAGGTATTCGCTCCGGTGGACTTCATTATTGCAATTTGCTTTGTCTGTGTGGACATAATGAAGTTTAAAAGATTGATAATTATAATACATGCT
The DNA here is from genome assembly GCF_014174405.1 of Variimorphobacter saccharofermentans. Taxonomy (GTDB): domain Bacteria; phylum Bacillota; class Clostridia; order Lachnospirales; family Lachnospiraceae; genus Mobilitalea; species Mobilitalea saccharofermentans. Next base: position 2,587,204 of record NZ_JACEGA010000001.1, read on the forward strand.
ACAAATAATGAAATAACAGTGAAAGCTTGTAGTAAAAACAAGAGCGATTTCAGCTGATCACCATGTGGATGCTTTCCAGGTACCGGTACATCTACTCTTACAACATGATAGCCATTTTTCATAAGTCGATCTTTCATCTCTGCTGCCACTATTCTCAACTCTTCACGGTCAAATCTGTTATCATAAGAGACAAGATGAATCTCATCATACCAGCCAGAATAGCCCAATGATTGTAAACCATCAAGAGTCAAAAATGCATAGGAGTACTTTTCCATTGATGCAGGTGACAGGCCTGGTGCATGAACGATCCCACTTATATACATTTTTGCTTCTTTTCCTCCCGGAAGCCTTATAAGTACATTTTCATCATAATCTTTTTCTAAGTTCAATAGGTTCTTTAAAGAGTCTCTTTCAAGTACCATCTGACCAGAGTCATTCGGGAATTCGCCTTTTTCTAGTGTAAACGTATCTACCCTTAGGCTGCGAAAGTCCTCCACAGCATACAGATATAACGTACCATAAGTGCCATTTTCCCTATCAATTCGTGCAATCAAGGTCTTCCTGGCTTCAACATCAATATTTTCCTTCATATCTTTAATCAAATCGATTCCCTTAGGATCCAGATTACTGACCTTTAATATGATAGATGCTGGATTTGTATTCATATAATTGACATCCATTTCTCTGGTCAATATGGAGTAGGATATAAGTACCGCTCCAATGCTTGCAATACCTATTAAAATTCCCAAAAGTGCCAATAATGTCCTAGTCTTGTACATTTTCAGTTCCCTTAGGACTTTTATATAATTGATTTTCATCCACAGATCACCTTTCATAATTCGAAATAATATCTTCCGTTATTTGTCCGTCACTAATTCTTATGGTCCTTCCACAGCGTTCTGCCAACTCATTATTGTGTGTTACCATTATGACGGTTTTCCCCTCATCCGTAAGGGATTTCAGTAAACGAAATACTTCTTCTGACGTATTACTATCCAAATTCCCCGTAGGTTCATCCGCAAAAATAATATCCGGATTATTGGCCAGTGCTCTTGCAATCGCTATACGCTGTTGTTCTCCACCGGATAGTGCTGACGGGAATTTTCCGGCATGTGACTCCATTCCCACCTTAGCCAGAAGTGCATTTGCTCTTTCTCTTCTTTCTGAACTTGGGATTCTTTTCAAAAAATCCATAGGCATAAGTACATTTTCCAATGCAGTTAGCGTAGGCATCAATTGAAAGAATTGAAACACAAAACCAATCGTATCTCCTCGGAAGCGGCTGAGTTGATTTTCTCTTAGACCGTTTATTACTGTTCCTTTGACTATGATCCGTCCTTCTGTTGGCGTATCTATTCCACCCAAAAGATTTAACAAGGTTGACTTTCCGCTGCCGGATTTACCTACAATTGCAACGAACTCACCCTTATCAATTTGCATATTTACCCCTTTTAGGGCCCAAAAGCCATTCTCACCAATGGCATACATCTTTTTCACTTTTTCAAGTTGAATTACCGTATTGTTTTTGACAGTCGCCATATAATTTCACCTCAACATCATTATTTGATAGTCTTGCAAAAGCAAAGTAAAAATTGTATAATATGTATGTTTCAGAACATTTTGTTCGGTTTTAATTATAGGAAGGTTCAGCTCTTAGTTCAATAATCAGTTTCACTTAATTGTTCCATATTGAACATTTTTGTAAAAAAGTTCGGGAAAAGGGAATATGAAAATGAATAAACCTGATCGACGTACTGAGATAACACGCCAATCGATTTATAATGCCCTTATTGATTTAATGCAGGAAAAAAAGTATAGTAATATAACCATACAAGAGATTATTGATAGGGCAAATGTGGGTAGATCAACCTTTTATTCCCACTTTGATACGAAAGATGAGTTACTTAAAAGCTGTATTGAAAATGTATTTGAGTTACTCAACGACCATTTTATCAAGTATATTGAAGAAACCGGAAATCAGACACGATTTGTACCGATCGCGGAACTTCTTGAGCATATAATGGCCAACAGTCGGAAGATACGAGGAATAATGAGCACAGAAAGTGCAGACTTGGTTTTTGATAAATTTCGATCCTATTGGAACATAAAAGTTGAAAAATATCTGGAAGGAAGATTACCGAAGAACAAAGAGCCTAGAGTTCCGTTAGCTATCCTGACAAATCATATTACAAGTACAATGATTGAACTGTTTAAGTGGTGGTTAAATCATAACACACCCTATACACCTCAACAAATGGATCAATATTTTCAAGAATTAATATACCCTTTACTTGGTGAATTCTGATTGAATGTAAAACCTCCCTATTGGTGATTGTATTCTGCACCGATAAGGAGGGTTGTCCATCACATAGAACTTGATTGTTCTGCACTGTCAGCTTTTTTCTTTTCCTTTTCAATGGCCTGGAATGCTTCTGTCCTGCTACCCGTGGTAGATCGAACTGAGAAGGCTATATTTACAATATGATCCGAAACTCTTTGTAATGAAAACAGAACAGAGTATATACTTTTTGATACCTCGACAGGATACATGCCAGAGCTTAAGCGAAGTACATGTTCATTTCGTGTAGAGGATATAAGCTTCTTGATTTCCTTGTGAATGTTGGATATTGTTTTAAAATTCTCGGTTCTGCGTGTAGTAAATGCATCAAATCCCAAATCGAACATTTCGGATATATATCCATAGATTTGATTAAGTTCCTCTTTCGTCTGTTCTAAGAATTTTACATTATTTTCTTTCATGTAACTGGTTTCTTTTACTAATAGAACTGCGTAATCACCCAATCGCTCAATATCATTTGTTACATGATGCAATCCACCAATCAATTTTTCATCACCAGCAAATTTCGTAACTGACGAGATTTTGATAAAGAAGCTGGTAAGCTTATTTGTTAAGAAATCAATGCGATATTCCACCTCAGCAATTTTTTTGCTTTCACTCATATCCTCGTTGATCAAGGAAGCAAAAGATCGATCCAGATTCTCCTTTGCAAGAGTCGCCATATCGAATAATTCTCTTAATGCTTGTTCAATAGCAACAGCAGGAGTTTTTAAGAAGCGTTCATCAATATATGACACCTCTTCCAGCTTCTCTTGCTTATCTTTCACCACTTTTGTTATAAAATCGACTATAGGATCTATAAATATAAGTAACGCTAAGGTATATATACTATTATAAATCAGGTTGTATGTTGCCAGGCTAAATTGGGGCTTTCCTGGAAATAGGCCATTAAAAAGACTGGTAACCGGTGTTCTGAAAATAATTAAAATGATCGCAAATGAGAGTGCACCTATTACACTAGTGAGCAGATGGAACAATGCGATACGTTTACCGTTGGCATTGGTGGTTAGGGAAGCCATAATACCATCACTACAGGTTCCTATATTTGCTCCCATTATCAAGAAAAATGATTGATCCACACTATTAATTACGCCAGTTGTTAAAAAAGCGATAAATACACCAGTTGCTGCCGTGGAAGACTGAATAATACCTGTAAATAAAATACCTAAAATAATAAGTAAAAAAGGGTTTTGCATGATATCATACTTAAATACTTTAGAGAGTTCTATACTCAGTGTAGAATCAGCTCCACCGATGGCGGTTTCCATTACTTCCATACCGATAAACAACATTCCAAATCCGATTAAAAATGGTGCAATTTTATTAAGAGTTTCATTACTAGTGGAAAAAACGATGAAGACACCAACAAACGCAACTGCTGCAAACACATAACTCATGTTAAAGCCGCCTTTGCTTATACCTGAAAGAGCAAATACAAATGCTGTAAGGGTGGTACCTACTTTCGCTCCTAAGATAAAGCCAGCACCTTGTTTAACCGTTACAATATTAGCATGAGCAAGCCCGACTGTCATGATCGAAGTGGCTGAAGAAGATTGAACTAGTGCGGTAGCCCCGATTCCGATTCCATAGTTTAGTACTCTGTTCTTATTGAACTTTTTAAATAAATTTCGTATTCCTGATCCTGCGCTTCGTTCCAAACCAGAGCTCATCTGCTTCATGCCAAACATAAATACAGCGACTCCACCTAACATAAGCAGTAAATTCATTATAATTTCCATTATAATTCTCCCTATATTTTATTTTCTTACTGTACCTTATTATGTTGGCAAACAAGGCACTAACTGAATTCCGATTTACCGATCAATCGCCAAAATCATCACCCCTGAGTAGTCATATATCAATTTCTCGGTTGATATTACATTTACATTTCTTATTGTATTTGCTTTTTAATATCGCACTATTAACATCATGCTGCCAGTATAATTCATGCACCCTTTCTCTTATCGTTGAATCCATTTTACACCTCGTTTTTAGGGAACATATCTATATTCATTGTTAACTTGTTTTCATATTTTTTCACATTAATTACAATCTATAATACTTACTCCTCCTATATTTCAGATTTTATAGCCCAACATTTATATTTTTAACTTATTTGGTATTATTTTTCAAGATATTTCGTTTACTATTCTCAATAAATTTCAAAAAAATAATCTCTTTATAATCTCTCCAATAAATTTATGTTACTAATTAATATTGTAAACTACTTAACTACACTTTACAATAATTATGTTCTTTCTATGACAAAGGGGATATTGCATTATGTACCGTCAGTGGTTATGAATACCTAACACACAGACGGAATTACAAATTGCTGATTTTATATGTCTACGGCGGACTATAAGTTCGCCTTATCCATATAAAATCAGCAATATATTCTTCCGACAGTGCATTATGGTAAGTCATAACCACTGACGGTACATAATGCAATATCCCCTTTCTATCTTTCGATATACTATATAATAGATTTCTCTTTACTTCTCAGAATAGTACTCATCTCGTAACAAGCTGTACATATACGCATCAACAATACCCTGATTATTAAAATCACTCTGTCGAAGTATTCCCTCGAATGTAATAAGGATTTTTCTCTCTGAACTATTCTACCAACTCGTCTATCTAAATCCATATCTAATAATCAGCAGTTCTCTATAAAATCCTCATTGGTACCGTCACATCTGATATATTCAACATTTCCCATAATAGTATCTCCCCCTCATAGAAAACAATCATCAAACATAATGACTTGTATTCACGTACTGATTCAATGACCAAATAAGACATAAATCATAATATTCTTTCAATTCCTTACTTTAGATATAATTGTGTTTTACCTTAATCCTTTTTCTACAAGCTGTCAACCCTCTTATTAGATTTTACTACAACATAAAATTTTAAGCTTTTGAACCAGATTATTTGTCAGATAGATTAACCACCCATCTTTCTTTTTTTAATTCTAAATGCGCAATAATGATTTTGCCCACATCTAAAACCTTTACTGCCAGATACATGATAATCGGACTCCAATTTGTAAAAGCCGCCATAAGGAACAACATAGGTAGCATAATCAGAGTAGCACCACCATCTACCCACATACAGACCTTTGTATCACCACCTGCCCGTGAAACAGCCAATTGGGTATTTACATAAGTCCATATTGGCATGAGCGATGCTATCAGCATTAACATACCTTTGCATATCTTTTGTGCACTCTGACTTAAACTACCAAATACAATCGGTACGAGTGCTGTTGTACTAAACCCAAGCAAACACATAAAGCATCCAAACACCAATGCTGCCGATAACATCCATACCTTTTCTTGTTTTGCCCGATTCAATTGGTTACTGCCAAGGGATTTTCCGATTATGACTCCCGTTGTAGTCGTTATTCCAGTAAAGGATACGAAGAGCAGGTTTGCTATAGAAAAGCTTGCTGCCATACCGGATACTATATCAGCTCCTCCCCTTCCATTATAGATAGCTGACGTAATACTTTCTGAAATAACCCACATCATTTGTGAAAGGATAATCATGGAGCCTTTGCTGAGAATCTGACCGAACATCTTAAAATCAACGCGTTTAAGAACTGACAGGTCAATAAAATCGGGCTTGTCTATTATGACATATATGATAAACAGGATCATTTCAATCGTTCTAGCGATTATGGTAGCATATGCTGCTCCCTTTATTTCAAGTCTTGGCATACCTAAGTTTCCATAAATCAATCCCCAATTTAATATTGTATTGATCAATGTAGCTGTCACTGAGATTATCAGTGGCATCTTTACCTTTCCAATCTCTCTGTAGGATGAGGCGATAACATAAGATATAATTGACTGCACACCAACAAAGCCCATTAAGAACATATACTCTTCTCCTTGATCTAAGATCAAATCCGACTGAGTATTTCCTATAACCATAAGACTAAGCACTTTTCTTGTAAAGGCCATGGTTACAATAAAATAAAAGATTGCTAATAAAAAGGAGGTTACCAGTTTAAATGCAAAAGCCTGCTGCATGCCTTCCTTATCCTTTGCTCCAGAAAACTGTGTAAGAAAAATACCTCCTGATGCACAAACGGCACCTAGTAATATCATGAAAATAAATAAAATCTGCCCTGAAATATTAACACCAGACATCTTAATGTCCCCAAGTCCTGATACCATAAAGCTGTCTATCAATGAAACAAGACTTTGTATAAGCGACTGAAGTATAACAGGGATTCCAATTATCAATGCATTTTTATAAAATTGCATATCTCCAAAATAACGTTTATCTTTCAGTATTCTCATTGTTCTCTCCTTTATCACTTGAAAATCACTCTTGTTTCTAATATAATAATATCGTTCAAGCAACGAATAATATATCTATTTATAGTCGAAAAATATCAAAATATATCACATAGGAGAGATATTATGACAAATTCGAGTGATATTATTACAACCCGTAGTGACGGTTCCCAGATTGTAGAATATAATAATCCAACATTTGAGTGCTTCGCAGTAAAATCCTATTACTCTGCTAATAAAACCTATCATGTAACAGAGCACTGGCATGAAGATTTAGAATTTTTATATATCATTGACGGAGAATTGAATTACAACGTCAACGAAAAATCTATGATACTTCATGCAGGGGAGGGTGTCTGTGTTAATTCAAAGCGGATTCATTCCAATCATTCCATCCCAGGGAAACCTTGTGCATACTATTGCAGCATCATCCACCCATCCCTTTTATGTAGCACAAAATACATAGAACAGACTTACTTGGCACCATTACTGGGACCTAATTCCTTTGATTATTTACCTTTAAGTCGAAATGACTGGACATACATTATTATTGATGAAATGGAACGACTATTTGAGGACTCTAATCCGAAGACCATAGAACTAGAGATTTTAGAGGCATCATTCAGAATATGGAAAGCCATTTATAAGCATGTAGAAATCCCACCTAATATAGTTGAATCTTCTTCCCTCAAAATAGGTTCCTTTAAATCCATGATCATGTTCATCCAAGAGCATTATATGGAAAAGATCTCACTTGAGGAGATTGCCTCTGCCGGAAATGTAGGAAAGACCCTCTGTGCAAAACTTTTCAAAAAATATGCTTCAAAGACCCCTGGAGAATATTTAATCTATTATCGTATTCAAAAGAGTATTGAATTATTAACCAAGACAGACTTAAGTACAACAGAGATTAGTTATGCCACTGGTTTTTCAAGCGCCAGCCACTATACCAAGACGTTCCATGAGATGATGGGATGTACACCATCGAAATTTAGAAGTGATAACTTTAATAATGCATATGATTATTATCTCATCCCTCAAAGGGATTCCTCGGGACGATAAACATGATTATAGTATAAATAAGAGGACTGTTACATGATATATGAGCATTGAGTGTGACTTACCATAATACACTGACTGAAGTATATATTGCTGTGTTCTGTAAGAATCAGGCGAATAATCATGTTCGTATACGAATATTTAGATTTACCTGAGACTTACAAAACCAGTAATGTGTACTTCAGACAGTGTGTGAGGTAAGTTACACTCAATATATACATATCATGTAACAGTCCCTTTATTCCTTCATTCTTATTTCAGTTCATCCATTGGATGCTGTGTCTGATACCATATTCTGCGCCCAATGTCCAGTCTTCACAACGGTTATTCCAATGATGCACTTAATAATATCAGCAAAATAACAAACCGGATAAAGAACCAGAATTTCCAGATTAGTAAAATGTGTGAGTACATATGTAAATGGAACAAATATGACCCATGTATAAGCGCTATCAAATAAAAATGTTATGAAGGTTTTTCCTCCTGATCGTATTGTAAAGTAGGTGCAATGAGTCATCGCATTTACTGCCATATATACTGCACTAGTCTGCATGAAACGTGTAGCCAGCATACGTACCTCATCGGTCGTATTGTATATATGCGGAAGGATTGGCGACAAGGCAATAAGTATTCCCCCAACTACAATACAGATACAGGCATTGAAAAAGATAAGTCTCCATGCTGTTTGCTTTGCTCGTGGAATATCATTGGCACCGAGAGCCTGACCAACCATAACAGCTACTGCGGAACCCATGGAAATAAATACTACATTGAACAAATTCGTTATGGTGCTTGTTATGTTGAGAGCCGCTACGACATTCAGACCACGGGTTGAGAATATCTGCGTCAAGGTGGTCATACCCAATGACCATAACAACTCATTCACTAGAAGCGGAACTCCCTTTTTCATTATGTTAAAAGTAAGTCCTTTCGGAATTCTTATCGTTTGATAGAGTCCTTCAACAAACCTGAATTTTCCTGAATGTCTATGGGTGTATACTACAATAATAGCAAGCTCCACAAAGCGTGATATAACAGTTGCTATAGCTGCTCCTTCAACACCCAGAACCGGGAAGCCAAGCTTTCCGTAGATCAGAATATAGTTAAGACATAGATTTGTTACTACACCCGCTAAGCTGGCCTTCATCGGAAGCATGGTTTCTCCCGTCTCACGGAGTGTTCCGCCATATACCTGTGACAAGGAGAATGGTAATAACCCCCATAGCATAATACGAAGGTAACTCCTACTATATTCAAGCATGGCAGTTCTCTCAGCAGGATCCCCATCACCAGTCAGATACAAGGATATCAACTGATCCCCACAAGTGAGAAATATAATGGTAGCAACTACTAAAGTGATGACTACAGTCCAAAGCTTGAATCTTACAGTATGGCGTATGCCTTCGTGATCTCCTGCACCAAAATATTGGGCCCCGAATATACCTGCACCAGAAAGGCCACCAAAAATAGTCAGATTAAATACAAATATAAGCTGATTAGCAATGGCTACGCCTGACATCTGAGGTGTTCCTACCTGTCCTATCATGATGTTGTCTAAAAGATTAACAACATTGGAAATGGTGTTCTGCACAATAAGTGGCAGCACCAGCATAAACACGGTGGAGTAAAATCTGCGATCCCCTATAAATGTATTCCGGAATTTCTGAAAAACGCTTGTTGATGCGGATTGCTTCATATTTGATCCTCCAATACGGAATTTGTCGATAAAAATCATTGTACCATATAGGAGAAACATAGTCCAGCCCAGCATTTACAAAGAAAATCGCCAAATACAGTAAAACGTATAAAGCCGTATGTAGGCCTAATCGTGAAGTAAAATATTTCTTGCTTCCTCACACCATCTGAGATATGCCCGATACGTCTCAACTCCAAACTTGACCGTTATTAGATAATATTTATGATCCTCCTCGTTCTGAACCCTTTCCAGATTCTGAACATACATTTCAAGAAGTAGAAGCTCTTTCTTGATTTTCTCCTCGAAGTTCTGAATATGAACCAAGATCCCTTCTCTTCCAAGCTCTCCTCCAAAAAAGAGTTTGAGTAATGTCTCATACCTTAACTCGTCCTTTTTAACAGGTTTCATGAGCCATTCTCTGAGAAGTACTCGTCCTTTTTCCGTAATGGAATATATTATTTTTCCTCTTCCTGAAGTCTCCTCTTCCTTTTCAACACATCCATCTTGTACTAATACATCTAAGGTAGGATAGATACTTCCAAAGCTTCCACTCCAGAAGAACCTAAGAGAATTATCAATTCTCTTTTTGATCTCATACCCTGTAAGTGCTTCATGGTTAAGGAGTCCAAGTATTACAAAGTTTATTTTCTTTTCAATCGCCACTGATAATTCCTCCATACAATATGCCTGCATTCCATCCATAAGATGATGCCTTAAACTCACCGTTACTGCCTACTAATTAATTATCCTTTTCTGTCTTCCATGAATATGACAGAACATTATTCGGGCAGCTGTCAACACATGCTCCACATTGAATACAATCCGTACACTGACAATGATTATTCTCTTTCACCATCTGCATCACATTAAGCCCCATCGGACATACCGATTCACACTTTTTACATGAAATACATTTTACATTCTCAGCTGTCACATGAATTTGTGGAATATGTAGCTTCTGCCCAATTTTTTCTCCAAGGATCATAAATGGAGCCATCCAGCAAATATAATGACATGCTGCTCGTTTGCCATGAAGTAAAGAGGGAAGAAACAGAAGAAGAATAACAGCATAATATACAACATAGTTATGTAATTCGACTACCGATACTCCATGATCGGTCATAAAAAACACATCTGCCCTTACTGCTCCATTACCTAATGCAAACGAGATTATTATGGCCGCTATCCATATAACCCAAATTACGTACTTTATAACCCTTCTTTTACCCTGTTTCGCAGGTTTGTCATTGATGTTAGTTGAAATATCCTGTAATCCTCCGGCTGGACAAAGATAACTACAAAAGCTTCTTCCCATAAACGTTGATAGAAGCAACATTAGCAGGAATACAAAAAAACTACCATTTAATATATGCTGTGCCATTCCCATAATGATTATTGCTGGCGAGAAGTACCACATTGTTACCGGAAATAATAAGAAGGATACAAATAATATTAACTTCCTAATATGTTGTCTTTTCATATACCAACCTCATTTCTAATTTATTTATATATCAATATGATATATCATCATAATATACAATAATATTAGAATATGATTATGTCAATTAAAACTTCAAACCATATTAGAATTATGAACAGCACTTCTTATTCTTCCTGAAGTCAATAGATTTGTCATACTCTCTATATGCTGCTCCTCCGTTTAGGAAAAATTCTTCGAACAATGATTGCTATCACTAAAGCAATCAGGGCATAACTAATCCAATCCACATTTCTTGTAAAAAATGTAAATAGACAGTAATCTGGTATGTTATATAGCCATCTGAAGAGATAGTCGGTATACATAACTCCATACCAACTCATCAGAAAGAAAAAAAACAAGCAGGCTTGCCACAATAAGCTTTATCGTTTGCTTTTTGCCTTTCACAAGGCTCCTTCTCCTGTTTATGACATCTGGAACGAATGTATATAACAGGAATGCTGCAATTACTATAATAATCATCCATATAGCATTAATCACTATATTCATAGTATTCATAACCGATTTTTCTTCTACTTCATATCCTGTTGCTTCTTTACTCCACAATCGCATTGCTTCATTGGTAAGATAAAAACCTTTATCAGAATTGCATAGGAACACGAAACCATTACCACTTACGGGTTCCAATGCAATCTGAGCATTCCAGCCGGTAAGTGTACCATTATGCTCATAAACAACTTTGCCATTATCTAGCTTATGAGGAATAATTCCAAGAGCATAAGTGCCATAAGTTGATTCTGTGTTTTGCTGTTCCGTGAACATTTCATAATTACCGGCTCTATAATAGTCAATAAGTCCAATAACAAAGCCGGCCATATCTGATGATGTTGCCGATACTCCTCCTGCTCCCGTCATCACCACCGGTACAATATCAACCGGTGTCCCTACACCGGCATATGGTGTGGCTAGGAAGACATCTCCTTCACTCTTATTATAATAACCGGCACTTTTCATGTTCAAAGCCGGGAAAATATGTCGGCACATATAATCCTCATACTTTTCACCCGTCACATTCTCAATAACCAGCTGCAATATACCATAACCGCTGAAACTTGAGTATTCAAATGCGGTACCCGGTTCTCTTTTTAAAGTAATATTCTTTTGCACCATGGCCTCAGCAACAGATGGAAGCGGTTCGGAATAACCATATTCCGAGCTGTCAGTTACCCCTGCGGTGTGAGCAAGCAAAGTTCGAATTGTTACTTTATGCCAATCGAACTCAGTTTCCGGGAACCTCCAATTTTGTATATATTGTTCCATTCCATAGCTTTCTTTGTGGTGCCTGATTTGTTAAGTTCAGCCATACCGATTGCCGGCATCACTATATAACCGGTATCCTCTTGCAATGTTCCATACAGAATATAGCAATCTTCGAAACGATAAAGATCTTTAATATAGTTTTCTTTTATTACATTCACTAATTCCTGTGCGTGGTCTTTAAACCATAGTGGTTTATAATCAGAAGGCGTATATTCGTTGTCCTTCCATGACAGGTACACATGACCGTCATCTAACTTTTCTACCATCTTACACATGTATTCATATAACGTCTCATCCGTCGTTTTCTCATTTACCTGAGGAGCATATTTATTATATTCTTCGTCGAAATCCACTCCATATAAATCAGCAAATGCATAATTTTCTTTATACAATTCATAATACATACGAAATTTACCGGCCTGGTCCCCTTTTATAACCTTATGTAGCTTTTGAAAATAATCCTTTGCCTGTTTATCAGCGGAGTATACATATCTGGCTCCATTATCATTTAGCTTTAACGAGTTATTACTTGTATTCAACGTATACTTACCGAGACCACTATATAACGTTCCATTTATAATCACTCCATCGTAATTACTCATTCTGGTATAGGAATTCTCTGTTACAATGTAGGTTTTCACTATCCCCTGCCGAGCATCTATGCATATGCCATATGCCTCCAGCTTCCATATACCATTAAATCGAGTTGCCATAACCATTAATGTCACTATGGTTATTAATAGAATTCCAATGCATATGCTAATACCAATTCCTACTCTCTTAATCCACTTCATCATCATTTATTCTCCGTTTTTGCTTAAGGTTTAATCATATGCATTATAACGATTATATCTACAAATATTCTTCAACCACACAATCAGCATATTTCAACCTATGATTACCCTAATGATACTCAGGGAATGCATCAGCACCAATTTGTCTTCTCTCTTTTCTTACTAAAAACAATCGGTTCAAACCTTCCTGCCACGGATACTCGAATTCCAGTATCCGTTCGACCCTTCCGAGATGATGAACATAATCAATCCAATAAAGTAGCGACTCCTGTCTCAGACGCAACACTCCATTTTCCACATACATATGCATTCCGATTTCCTTGTAATTTAATTCATTAATCTCTTCGCTGGAATAAAACGGGTTTACCTTAATAAACCAGTAGCCATGATCTTTCAGAATCCTATTTAGTTCTTTTACAGTTTCGTTCGATATTTTTTCCGGCATCACATCCAGAACATTAGAGAGAATAATCCCATCAAATTCTCCATCTTGAAATTCTGATAAGGTATCAATGTTACCTACCATAAATCTATAGTTATGATAATTACTTAATTTTGCTGTCTGATTAGCAAAGGAAATACCGGTCTCGGATTCATCAATTCCTACGCCACAATGATCAGGGTAATACTGAGCATACTGGAATAGAATATCTCCTGTTCCGCATCCAAAATCACATACCCGCTTGGTTTTTTCTCCAAAAATGCCTAAACAGGCATCAAAGGTCGGTTCCACCGTTAGTGTAAGCCTTCTTAAGTCTACCGGTATACACTCATTATATTGCTGGTTCCAAAAAGCCTTCTCGTTATCATATTCCTTCACATTTATCATCTTCCTTCAATAACTAAGAGCTTCTGTATGCTAGTGATGCATAGCACGACTCTCTTATATATACGGTGCATTTCTATCATAATCAGATAGAATTATATTCTTCAAAGGCAATCTTAACCCAATCCCAGGATCTTTATAGTTAATCTGCTTTGCACAATCTTCTATAAAATATTCATCAATTGCAAACTGTTGAATGGTATTGTCCTCCATAGATAAAAATGCATGCCCAAATCCGTCAGGTATATACACTGCTTTCGCATTATCAGCACACAATTCAATAACCTTCCATTGTTTATAGGTTTTTGATTCAGGACGTAAATCCACAATGTAGTCCAGCCCTTTTCCCTGGATAACACTCACCAGCTTTGCTTGAGGGTAATCAGAGGTTTGATAATGTATACCAAAAAAAATCCCCTTTGTCGGCATTGTATATACACGATATTCCTTCACTTTAAAATCAATGCCTATTTCGGACAAATCCTTCTCATGATACGTTACAGACATAATTCCTCTTCTATCCTCTCTACGTGATAGTTCCAATATCTTAACTTCTTCAAAAATGCTATCAATAATCATCATACATTTCACCTACTCTTCGCCCGAAAACTTCTGATTTTACGCTAAAAGCAATAGTTTCATACAATTCTCTTTCCTACCATGTATTTACTGTTTTTACTTTCCTATTATACTATTATTTACTATTGATGCAAACAGCATTTACATAAAGTATAAATTTATAACCTCAATATCAACAGCTATAGCAATTGTCAGGCTTATATTATCTCCAGTTATTATACTTCTGAAATATGGATCTAATATTTCTAGTGAGTAGAATTATTTACTATCAGGAAGCAAAATATAAAGTAAATCTTATCATCCTTCAAATCTCGTGCCTTGTGAATCATAAGCAATCCAAAAGAACGTGCGTAGAAAAACCATCAACTTTCAATTATTATTGAAGGTTGATGGCTAATGGAAGGAAATATTATATATCGCTAGATATATAATATAGAAAAAAATAAAAATTATTCACTTATTTCAATATTAACGTCAACATCTACGTTCCCTTTAATCATAGACCATACTGGGCACATCTTTTCTTCCGCAACTTTTAGTACTTCAAGAGCCTCTGCTTTTGACAACTCTTTCGACTTGAAATTCAGGTTTAATAAAATGTGTTGAAGAGCCTTGGGATGTTCATCACGCACAGTACCTTCTACTTCCACAGCAACACCATCTACCTTTTTCTTTAACCTATATCGTAGTAGGGATAAAAGTGTTGAACTTACGCAAGAGCCGAAGCTTGCCATAAAGAGTTCCAGTGAAGTATAGCCATGACCAGATCCGATAGGCGGAAAATAGTCAACTATTATCTCCGGGTTATCACGAGCCGTGGCACTAAACATTGTCTTTTCATCAATTGTTTGTAGTTTTACAGTTAAAGAATCCATAATATCAATCCTTTCATTTGTTTTTATTTGAATATGTTGCCACATCAAATATCATATTAATTTCTTCTCTAATTTCGTTGTCTGGAATATCTTCCTCTAATAACACAATACGTTGTATCATCTCCGTAATAGAACGTGCAATAAACTTTGCCCACTGTACGGAACCAACAATAGAAGCATACTCCTCCCAAGCTTTATGGTAGGCTCTCTGTTCCCATTCCATAAGCTTTTTTCTGCACTCTTCACAACCTTCACATCTCAGCCATGTTTTCATGGCAAGACGATAAATAATCCTTTCGTCTTCTGTTAAATGCTTTTTTTGAATGACCTTATGAATATTGTATTCTATATATGAAACGTCCTTAGGAAGCTGTGTCCATAACCGTGCGACCAAATCTTCAAAAGCCACACGTACTACCTCATCGAATAGCTTTTCTTTGTTTTCATAATAATAGTAATTTCTCCCGTTTTGAGATGGCCTCCATTAGGAGTACTGCTTATCCTTATTAATTCAGACTCTGCTTTCTTAACTACTTCATTCATTTAATTCTCCCTCCCTGGAATATACATATACTATGAAACCGTTTTAAGCTATATTTTTATACTTAATATCTCATCAATATACTTTAATATATGGCTTTATATTTACTTGCTCTGTATTAGCTACATACCAATCATATGATTCCTTACATCATCTTTCAAACTTTTTCAGTAGAGACATTTTTATTTTCTCGTATTTACCGGAATACGGGTGCTCTCGCAATGGTAAATTAAAATGCTTTTTCCCTTTTAGGACCGTGGTCGGGTGTGTAAACTCCCTGAAGCCCCACACGCCATGGTATGCACCCATTCCGGAGTGTCCAACTCCATTAAACGGTACACCTTTTACCATCATGTGAATGCAAACCTCATTGATACATCCACCGCCATATTGCATCGACGACATAATCTTCTTTGCCCATCTCATATCACTGGTGAAAACATACATAGCAAGAGGATGTTCTCTGTCGGCAATGATCTCCATCAAGCTGTCAATTTCATCATCCTTGAAGGGTACAATCGGCAGTAGCGGACAGAACAGCTCATGATTAACAATATCCTCGTCGTTTGTAACAGGATATATCATTGTCGGAGCGAAGCGTCTTGTTTCTCTGTTACCGGTTCCTCCGAAGATGATCCTGTCTTTATATTCATCCGCAAGTTTCTGGCATTTGTCATATGCAAAATCGTTAATAAGCTTAGGATATTCTTCATTTTCTTCGGGCTTCTCACCGATTTGCCTGATAAATTCCTTCTTTAATGCCTCGTTAAAGGAATCCGCTATCTCGTCGGCTACTGCAATCTGATTGATATTGATACATATTTGACCTGCATTACAAAGCTTGAAAAAAGCAATTTTACGTGCGGCATCCGTTATGTCAGCATCTTTTCTGACAATACACCAGTTACCATTTTCGCCACCAAGCTCCAGTGCTACTGATGTTAGATTCTTAGCCGCTTCTGCAAGTACATGCTTTCCAATTGCAGGGGAGCCTGTATAGAATATTTTATCATATCGTTGAGCCAGGCACATATCAGCCACATCGTGACCACCGTCTATTACAGTTATATAACTCTCGGGGAATGTGTCTGCAATCAGTTTCTGCAAGGCTTTGGTACTTGCCGCTGATTTAGAGCTCGTCTTAATCACAGCCGTATTCCCTCCTGCAATACTTGCCGCAAGTACTCCCAGTGTCAGAAGAACCGGAAAATTAAATGGGCTGATAATCAGAGAAACACCATATGGCATTTTGTATACCGTGGTACACATACTCGGAAAACATAAAAGTCCGCTATAATGCTTTTCGGGTCTTGCCCATTTTTTCAATCCGTGTATTGATTCATTAATCTCAACGATTACAGGACCAATATCACATATATACGCTTCTGTTTTACTACGCCCGAGATCTTCATACAAGGCTTTTTCAAGTTCTTCCTCACGTGCAATGACAGCCGCCTTCAATTTTTTCAGCTGCTGTAACCTCCATTTCACATCAAGGGTGACCCCGGAACGAAAAAAGCTTCTCTGGGTTGCCACTATTTTCTGTATAATTTCATGTGTATAAGTCATAACTATAGTCACACCTTTCTAATCTTACCAATATAATCACATAATTACCGAGCGCTTAACGATAATCTCTACCCCATTAGTTCTTCCTGAGTCATTCCATTCTCTTTCCGTAACTCCACAATATTCTCAGACAGCTTCATTATGTATCACCTCTTTTTATTTTAATCATAGACAATCCATCTGATTATTTCCACCAATTTCTAAGTGCTTTTATGCAACTTCCAGGTGCCTTTCATATAAATATACCCTCGATATGTATTCATAAACACACATCGAGGGATACTTTCTGTCGATTTTCTATACATTGGAATGCTTAACATAGTATTTTCTCTTTACATAATCAAAAGAGGAAGTCACTGGCACTGTTTCATCCTTGATAAATGTAATTACCAAAGCTGGCACTGCATAAATAAAACCAAAAAGAGAGGCATATATGCCAAAGAACTTTACAGCATAGTAACTAACAACTATATTTATGTGAAACCAGAATAATGTATTGATGTAATACAGTGCTGTGTTCCGTTGTTTTTTGTCCTTACTAATGATATATTCGTTTAAGGCAAGCAACATCTGTCGGAGATTGTTTGTGGAGAATACAGTGGAACTGTTATACCCCCTTACCCCGTGAAATACACTCCATTGGGTAGAAAGCATGAAGAAAATAGGAAGTATACCTACCACCTTATTTACCTGTTGTGGTATTATAGTCAGAACCAGAAAGCCTGCCATATTAATAAATATGCTGTAGCGCTGCAGATTTATTTTGGTTTTTTTCGAAAGAAGGACTACAAGCTCCATTCCTAAAATATATAAGAAAAATCCTATACTCCTAATTAGAAGCTCCGTCTTGTTGTTACCCACAATATCTAGGACAATATCGATCATGTTAATCGTCTGTGCAGAACCTAAATTTCCTCTGAAAAGTACAGCATAACCACCCATAAAACCACCTATGCTACACATTATGCTATGTAATATTAAGTCCCTGTTCTTCTTCATAGAAGGACGAATACTTTTCATGTCCCTGTTCTTTGCTAAGCCATTCACATTACTGCCTCTTTTCTACTGACGTATATAAACAATAAGCATACTCTATACTATATCTGACATTTCCCTAATCCCCTCAATAATCAAAGGCTTTATTCTTTCTTCAATCATCGCCCAATCTTGTATAATCTCAGGGAAAATAGAGTTCTCCGACTTCTTTATGCAGGTGTCATCCTTTAAGCCAAAGGCTACCCCGTTCTGATATTCACTATTAGGTTGTACTATATGAAAAGAAAGTGCTTTCAAAGTATTTGCTATCGGAGTAACAAGATTATCATGATAATACTTTATATTAGCTTCATTGTCAACCATTCCACCGTGGCCAATAATACCAACTCTCATATTATTAAATGGGGATTGATAACCTGGATCATTTATCCAACCTGCATATGTAATTTCATTCACTTTTTCAAATATCATCAGTAGTTTTGATGGAATCGGCGAATAATGAGGTACAACTAGATACATACCCTGTACAGTCATTAATGCTTTCAGTAGTGTGTTGAATTCCTCATCATAAATGCATAATCCATTGGAATAACATGCCCCACATAGTATACATGGTTTAATGTTATAATCCTTCAAAGCAATTATTTCTACCTCAATATCCTCTTTTGCTTCCTTAAGAATAATATCCTTAATCATATTACAGACTCTAACAGAAGTACTCTTTTCCTCAGCCAAATTAGTATTTGATGCTGAAATACATGCGATTTTCACCTTAGTTCTCCCCCTATTATATAAGCATCGTAAGTCCATCTTGCATATCCATATCTTTCTAAGCTACTTTTTCCCTCTTTCGCAAGCAACTGGTCTCTGACGTTTGGACTGCTCATGATGTTTTCTACATTCGTCACATTTTCCATGACGTTCGCATTTTTTCTTCTTACAAGGACAATTCGAATTTAGCATAAAATATCCCCCTCCCTCATATTGTTAGTGTAAAGTATTTTACACTGATTTTTTATAAGAACCCTTTATTTTTCAAGGGTTACAGAGCTTTTTAAAATAAAAAAACAATGACCCCCTATTTTCAGTTATAATTGAAGTTACCACACAACAAAATACTGAAGAAAGGTCATTGTTATGGACTCAATTATACTCTATTTAATTAACATTATTCAAGAGCAGTACAAACAAATCTGCTATTTACTTCTCTTTATCTGCAAATATATTCCTCTCAAGCAGTGGGCTTTCGATGATTCCCATTCCCCTGAGTACCAAAAATTCAAGGTTGATAAACTTCCTACTGTGTACACTCCTGCAACCTTCGATTATCAGCTTTACATAGCTTATATCAAACACCGCTATGGTTACCTGATTAAACCAATCAAACGCCGTTCCGAATCTGATATCCCAAAGGATTTGGTCTGTCCCCGCTGCGGTGCTCCTCACGATTACTTATACAAAAACAATGGCGCCAAAGGTCAATTCATGTGCAAGGTCTGTGAGGAACTCTTTAACTCCGATAACATTTATAATCATACCATCGAGCTTCGCTGCCCTTACTGTGGTAACATCTTGGTTCCCAAGAAGGAGCGTAAGTTCTTCCGTATCCACAAGTGTACCAATCGTAAATGTAGCTATTACCTAGCCAATAAACGTAAGCTTCCACCAGATCTGAAACCGGAAGAAAAACACAAATATAAGCTCCACTATATCTATCGTGAGTTCACGATGGATTTCTTTCGCATGGACTTACACTCCCTTCCGTCAAATGCCACGGGCTTCAGTTTCAAGAAGTTTTCTCCTCATATACTGGGATTGGTTCTAACCTATCATGTAAACCTAAAGCTCTCCACCAGACAGACTTCTCATGCATTGAAAGAGGTTCACGGTATCGACATTTCCCACACTACTGTTGCCAGTTATGCTATGACCGCGGCTTGTGTCATTAAGCCTTTCGTAGACACCTACGATTATAAACCATCCAACATCCTCTCTGCCGATGAAACCTACATCAAAAAGCTCGGTAAAAAGCATTATGTCTGGATTATCATGGATGCATGTAAAAAGAGCATCCTTGGCTATCAGGTCTCCGATAACCGGAGTGTCGGTCCCTGTATTCTTGCCATGCGCATGGCCTTCGAGAAGTTCAAAGTGTTTCCCTCAAAGCTTCTGAAATTCATTGCTGACGGTTATAGTGCCTATCCTCTGGCAGCCCAGTATATAAAAGCTCAGAAAGGATGGGACTTTGACGTAACACAGGTAATCGGACTTACAAATGATGATGCTGTTTCAACCGAATTCCGTTGGGTCAAACAGGTTGTGGAACGTTTAAATCGTACCTTCAAGATGTCCTACCGCATCACCAATGGTTATAACAGTGATGAGGGTGCCTTGTACGGAGTTTCCCTGTGGGTTGCTTATTACAACTTCCTAAGACCGCATCCCCATAATTACTGGAAACCTTTAAATGAGATAGATGAATTCGAGAAAGTAGGGAACATGCCCGCCAAGTGGATTATCCTCATCCGTTTGGGGCAGCAAAAAATCTTGGAAATGCAGAAATCCTCCGCTGTGTCAGGTAATACCTGTTCCTAGATTAAGGAGCCAGAGGTGGTACCCAGCCACCGGAAGTTTACTTCCGGCTTGACCTTGAATGCAATAAAAAGTAATGCTACAATGCTGTGAATACGACGGTAAGAACTTCCTGTTCCTGAGTTACTTCGCCGTCGGTGAAACCTTCAGAGCATTACTTTTTGTTGCAATCAAGGTTGGCGTAGTCTGCCACTGCATAAATTTCTAGTTAAAATATTTGCTTTTTCAATGTTCAAAGGATCATATTTCTTTACATCAGTTTTTCATACCAAACTTTACACTACCCTCATATTTTGTTCCTGTTTTTTAATATATTGCTTAAAATTCACTTTCATAATCGGATAAGTACATCCTCATTCGATAGTATCAATGTTTAACCTGTGTTTTATTATATTTTGCGCCTAACGACAGGTCACTGTCAACCTTTAGTTAATTTGTCAGAAAATATTGAACTACACAATAATAGGAGCTATAATTAGAGTTGGAAGTAGTATCATGAAATAACTAATTCAATTATAGGAGGCTTCCCATGAAATATTATGTAGATGCAAATGCTTTGAAAGACGGCAATGGTTCCAGCCAGAGGCCATTTCGACGAATTGGCGATGCTGCGAAACTGGCTCTTCCTGGTGATGAAGTATTGGTAGCACCAGGAGTTTACCGCGAATATGTAGATCCCGTAAATGCTGGTACTGAAGATGCTCGCATCACTTATTCCAGTACAACACCTCTAGGTGCAGTAATAACTGGTGCAGAGCAAATCAAAAACTGGAAACATTACAAAGATAATGTCTGGGTATGTCGAGTTGCAAATAGTGTTTTCGGTAATTATAATCCCTATACAACTTTAGTATTTGGAGATTGGTATTTCGCAACACCCAATAAACATACTGGCTGTGTCTATCTCAATGATAAGGCTATGTATGAAGCTACATCGATAGAAGAATGTATCAAGGGCGAAGTTTATGAATGTAGCTGGGTGCCTGAAGAATCTATCTATAAGTGGTATACCGAACAGGATACAGAAGCCGATGAAACCATTATTTATGCTAATTTCCAGGGCCTTGATCCTAATCAGGAAAATGTTGAAATCAATGTCCGCCGCAGATGCTTTATGCCATCAAAGACCGGCATCGGATATCATACAGTAAGTGGATTTAAAATCGAAAAGGCTGCCACCACATGGGCACCACCTGCAGCATTTCAGGACGGTATGATTGGCCCACACTGGAGTAAGGGCTGGATTATCGAAGACTGCGATATTTCAAACAGCAAGTGCGCTGGTATTTCTTTGGGCAAATATCTTGATCCGGACAACGATCATTACTTCACATATAAACATGTAAAGAGCGCTACCCAGATGGAACGGGATGCCGCTTGCCGTGGACAGTATCATGGCTGGCTAAAAGAAAAAATTGGTGGTCATATTATTCGTCGCTGTAATATCCACCATTGTGAGCAAGGTGGTATTATTGGTCGAATGGGTGGTGTGTTTAGCGTCATTGAGGACAACCATATCCATCATATTAATAATATGATGGAACTTGGCGGAGCAGAAATATCCGGTATTAAAATGCATGCAGCTATTGATGTACTCATACGCCGTAACCATATCCATCACTGTACTATGGGTATCTGGTGTGACTGGGAAGCTCAGGGCACACGTATTTCTCAGAACCTGCTTCATGATAACCAGCGGCCAGCCTATGCCAAGAACCTTCCAGGAGGTATGATGTCTCAGGATTTATTTGTAGAAGTCAGCCATGGACCAACACTGATCGATAATAACATCCTGCTCTCAGACGTCAGCCTGCGATTTGCAACACAAGGTGTCGCTATGGTTCACAACCTTATCTGTGGATCATTTACCAGCGTAAGCGATGGTACCACTTGGCGATATACACCATATCACATACCACATCGTACTGAAGTTATGGGATTTATGACCATTCTTCATGGTGACAACCGTTTCTACAACAATATATTCTTCCAGAAGTGGCCATCGGATGACTATGTGACCTATGATGATCAAGATGCTAGTCATGCCTATCATGAAAACAGAGCTGTCGGTACCCACGTTTTCGATGAGTATCTAACCTACGATGAATGGATTGCTCAGTTTGATTTTACAAGGTATCCTAATATGAGAGAATTGGAGCCTGTTCATTTTGGTCATTTACCTATCTGGAGTGAAGGGAATGTATATCTAAACGGTGCGAAACCATGGAAAAAAGAAGTAAATGGTCTGACGAGTGAAAATGTTGGTCAAGAGCTTAAGGTTGAACTGGTGGAAAAAGACGGTCAATATTATCTAAGTACAAATGTATTCGACTATCTCAAGGATTTCAGTAACCGGATGATCCATACCGAACTCCTCGGTAAAGCTTTCGAACCAGAAGAATATTTTGAGAATGCAGATGGTACACCAATTCGCTTTGATGCGGATTACTTTGGAAATCATCGTGGTATTCATGTCGTACCGGGTCCGTTTGCATCACCCTCTGATAGTATGAAATTATAATAAATAAAACCGCTGCAACTTTCCTCCTGTACGAGAATGAAAATTGTAGCGGTTTTCTCTTTCTATGAAGATGCCCTTTAATATATGAAATCGCATATCTTTAACCTGGGAGAATGTACTTTTTGTATGATAGGAGATATATGCAGTCTTCTATTTCAAGGCTTTGGTAACAGCAGTCTTCGTTGCAACGGTTGTCTTTTTGCCGGTTTTCGTACCCGTCTTCGCAACCGGAGTGATCTCTACTATCAAGTATTTACCCACATCAGCTTTTGTCGGTGTATACGTCTTCTTGTTCGCATTCTTGATCTTCTTCTTGTTCTCTCCTTTCGGACTGTCTGCACGATACCACTGGATTGTTGTCTTACCCTCTTTATCTGATTCGGCATCCTGATAGGTATATTTTAAGGTTAACTTACTGCCTACTACTGTTTTACCGGTTATCTTTCCCCCTACTGCCTTTGGGGCTTTGTTCGCTGCCACCTTGACACAGGCTGATACGGTTGAACCCGTAATCTCACCTGATACTGCAACCGGGGTTATCTCAACGATGAGATACTTACCCTGGTCTGCTTTTTTCACCTTATAACTCAATGTGCCTTCGGCTACCAGCTTCTTGTTCTTCCCCTTCTTGTTGTCTGCCCGGTACCAGGAGATCAGGCTCTTGTCTTCCTTGTCCTTTTCTTTATCTTTGTAGTTATAAGCGGCAGTTAATTTTTTGCCATATTCAACTTTTCCTGTTATTTTTAGACCAGAAGCGACCGGTGCTTCGTTTATAATGCTTATCATGGTGAAGGTACTGAACTTACTTACATCAATTTCAATTCCGACCGGGTTACCGTCAGAATCGTATATAATTGTACCACGGTTAAACTCCTGTTCTCCGTCACTATGATTGACATAAACGCCTAAGCCGCTTAAGAACAAATCACGCTGCGTCTCATCCTCCGGGATTTCGATGTCCTTCAGGGAGAAAACCAGCTTTGTCGGATATCCCTGATAAGTCGTCTCTATCCTCAAGGGATTTCCAAGCGCAACAGCCTCGTCGCCTCCGGTAGCAGTCTGCACCACTTTGGCTGTAATAGCATTTTCGACTACAGCTGCCTTCTCATCCTTTTTATCCAAAGGAGTTACCCGGAAAATTAAATCTTTTCCATCTTCTGCAACCGCTTGAACGGTCTCCTTCGGTATATCAATACGAACATTTTCTGTCGTTACTTCAAGAGCAATTTCGTTGACTGAAAGTTTCTTGACTGCCGCTTTTTTAATAATAAAGTTTACTTCATCAGCTTTATTATCCTCAGTTCCGTCCACTTCAATCAGAATCTTATTTTGCTTCTGTTTTAGAACCTTTTGAATTACTTCCTCTGCCTTCGATTGGTCTATATCAACTGAATCTATTATATAACCATCCGTTTCTCCACGCATGATACCAACAGCAGACACCACGTTTACTGAGTTTTCACTAACTCCATACACTGTAGCCTGATAGATATTTAATGTCGCTGCCGGTGTCGACGGAGTAGGCGTGCCACCACCGCCACCACCGCCACCGCCGCCACCTGTGGATGACGAGGCGTCTGTCTTCACTGTCAGTGCTGCGCTGACTGGCGAGGCTTCATGGTTTACATCTTCCCTAATACGGGTGATAAAGCTGTACTCTGTGGAAGGCGTAAGTCCTGTAAAGATATTACTTGTCTGCCAGGTGGTTCCGTTGTCTTTCGAGAACTCCTGCCCCGCTTTGGGTGTCAGGGTCACACTGGTGTTCGTCTTGCTTTGAAGCGTCGGCGCTGCGGGAGCCTGCAGCCCCGTTGCTCTAGTGATACTCGCTGTCGCCGTCGGTGCACCGGTGAGTGAAGCGGAGTAATTTTCGACATCTGCACCTGATAAAGTATAACCAGTAATTCTTACCGTCTTTTGGCTGCCCGCAGCGGCGCTGTCAAATTCGACTGTAACAGACGCGATTGAAACCTTATCGCCCGGATTTACACCGACAAGCGTCAGATTGTTTGTGGCGATGGTTGCATCTCTGTCACCGGAGTATTCCTTATCGTTTACAGTAAAGCTGCCACCGAGTGTCAACTGTTTTCCCGTGATCACGCCTGACGTATAAGTGGGCGCACCTGTAATGGAAAGGGTATAGTTTCCGGATTTCATCCCCGTGAGGGAGCTTCCTATCGTTAGGGATACCGTCTTACCTGTACCAATTTCAGGTGTGTCAAAGGCAAGAACGGGGACAAGAGTCACATCGTCACTACCAACTCTGCCAATAAGATTCATTTCATTTGTGGCAATGGTCGCATCCATCGTTCCGTTATATTCTTTGACCTGCGCGGTAAAATACCCGCCTACTGTCAGCTCCTTCGGTATGATGTTCCCCGTGGCTGTGGGTACATCGGAGAAGTCAAGGATGTAATTTCCTGCGGCAGATCCCGTCAGATACGAATTGCTGAGGCTGACGGCCTTGTCCTGACCCACATCCGGATCCAGGAATGTGGCGACGAAGTTTGCAGTCAGGTTGTCTGCGTCACCGCCTATGCAGTCTGACGTGTTAATCGACAGCGTGAAAGTAGCGCTGATATCCGCATCTGTGTCTCCGTCATACTCCTTGTCCTCGACCTCGAAGTAACCGGTGACTCTAAGAGGAATAGGTTTAACAATGACCTGAATGCTGTCTAGTGTAGTACCATCTGTAGCTTTCAGGCTGACCGTCGCTGTTCCGGTGTTATTTGCTTCTATTTTAATAGTTCCGTCATCATTTAAATTCATGATTATGACGTCCGAATCACTGTTGCTCCATGTGACCAGTCCGTCCGCCGGGGTTACATACTCGGTAGAAAAATCCGCTCCTAAGTCGTCGCCATAGGTCAGCGTCAGTGTTTTTGTGGAGGTATCATACCGATCATCCCCGCCGATATTGACAATACCTGCCGAGGTTGCCGCAGGCGGCGCGGGCAGAGGGTTGGGAACCAAAGCCTGCAGGTAGGGATATGATACTCCCTCGCTAATGTCCCAAACTCCTGTTCCATGAGTGAAATCCCATCCGCTGAAGGTTACCTCCTGTATCATTTGCATCGAGGTCTTTGGTTCCCCTCTGTCATCATAGTCTGACTGTCCGCTGGTTTGGCTATTGTAGTAGGATGTCGTTACCGTACAATCGTCTGATTTAACACCGACCAGTCCACCAAGTCCACCCCAACCTTCATAGTTGCCTGTATTTCCGGAGCGCAGCGCATCCCGCATTCATACCGTAAAGAGAATAATTCGTAACAGCTTTGAAAATCTGATTATGCAAAAAGCCAAACTGATTGTGGAAAATTGCGAACTTGCATTCAAATTCTTCAGTGAGCATTTCAAGCTTGATGTAATTCTTTGATAGCAGAAGTGCCTTGCCAAATATAATATAATTAAAACCAAGACCTCCATAAAATAAATGTGCGGCGGACATATCCCCGGTTTGCAGCCACCTGGGGATGCTGTCGATACGCATGAGGCAACCGTTAACGTATCCTTCCACCATCTCTAACCCGGTGTTGTAATATGGGTTATTTGCCTTCGTCACATCTTGTTTTAGTTGCCGCAGCAGTTCCAATGCTTCGTCAATCTTTCCCTGATAAAGATATAGTCTGATTAAGGTAAAATAAGCACAAATCATTATACTGGTCTGTTCTTTTGTCTGAGCTTTATAAATGGCTTTGAAGGCATTTAGCTCCACCGTATGCCAGTCACCGGTTTCCAATGAATATTCTGCCAGAGCCACATAGTCACAACCGATACCGCAGCCGTCAGCCAACTTAGCAAATATCGGAAAATCCGACACGATGCATCCGGTAAGCTCATTCAGGCTGCCAGGCTCCCTGTAACAGGTATAAAGTAAATGGGGAGAACCTAATGTGAATTCCGCCTCACGCTTTTGCAGGCAGGAAACATCCCCGCCAAGTAAATGCTGTGCCACCTTCATACATATAGCTATTTCTTTTGCATCATTGAACACAGCAAATATCCGGGTGAGGAAAAACTCAGCCAACACACGGTTTCTGCCATGAGGGATGGGATCTTCCGCATTTTCTAAAGCTTCTTTCAGTTCATTTAATCGCATCACTCCATCATGATAAGAATTTGAATCTCCGTTTGTCAAAATGATGGCTATGTACTGCAAATATGCAAGCGGATATTTAAACAGTATCTCGCGGGGTAATGTGGCGAACAGATTTAAAACACCGTCAAAAGTGGCGGAATCGCCTGTTATGGTATCCTCCTTGTCCATCAATTCGAGAACACGCACTTTCTCACCCGCACGGAAGAGATAGCAGTATGCGGTTCTGTATTCTCCTCGTGCAAGATGCCATTCGCCAAGCCGTTGATTTAGCACGGCACATTCTTCTTCATCCTTTTGTTTATTCCGAAGGAAGTCCAGCAGTACATTGTGAATGATATAGACCCCCGCTGCCTCGTCGAAGGTAATAAATGCGTTTTCACGACGCAGCTTAATAAGGATTTTCTCTGCTTCCTCTTCTTGCGTTATGAACACAGCCTTTTCAGCTGTGAAGCTGTCCATCACAGATAGGCGGAGCAAAAACCTTTTAATGTGCTCATCATAGGGGTTATAAAGCACCTTCTCCACCAGTTCATTAATTGCACTGTTTCGATTAATAGAGATTCCCCGTTCCATTCCGAGTATGATGAGATAAATTAAAGAAATCCAACCGCCTGTATAATTGATTATTTTCTTTATCACACTCTCACTGACAGTAAATCCCATCAAAGTACAGTAGTCCCTAATCTCATTTTGGGTAAATCTAAGCGTATTTTGAGATACGACATTGCACAGCCCTTTTACATAGAGTTCAGAAATGTCTAGATTTGTTGTATCACGAGTCAGGATGACTATGTGAAAATCGTCCGGCATCTCCATGACAAAATGTCTGAAAAGCGCGGTCATCTTCATACTCTTTGCAAGATGATAATCATCTATGACGAGTGTAGTACCCGGCCTGTAAACCATCTCATTTATGATGTTAATGGCCATGATTGTCTGCGGTGTATCGGAGGGAATACCGAGACTCTTGAGCCTGTCCTCTGTCACTTTGTCAAATTTGCCAATTTCGTTCGCAAGTCTTTCCCAAAACCACGATGCCGTGTCATCTTCTGGTAAAAAGGAGGTCCATATGACAGGCACACCTTTTAAAGCAAGGAATTCACGCACTGCCGTTGTTTTACCGTAGCCCATAGGGGCTTCTACAATAGTTATTGGGTAATTGAAGATATCTTCCAAAGATCTATTGACACGATCTCGTTTGAGGGCCGTAAGCTTTTTCATTGGACTTTCTCCTTTCATCGGGAGTAAGTTTACGTATATCATCTGATATGTATATATTTCATATTGTTAATATATGACATTTTTAATAAGTCTTCAAGAAAGAGTAGCTATGGTGATTGCGTAACTATACTGTAGGAAATAGAGAGGCGGAGTTCACCAAAGATGTGTTTAAGTATTCACACCTATACTATACCTTTTTATATATTCTTTTACAAGCCCCATATATGGGCGTTAAACCATGCATAAGAGTTGAATAAAGTAAAATAATGTTAATTGAAACATTCTTGACAAATACAGAATCTCCATATATAATCAATTGCATTAAAGATAAAGGCGTCTGAATTTCAGACGTCTTTTTTTATTTTATTTTAGATTCCCATACAGAATTAGAAAAGAGGTGGTTTCATGATCAAGATGGAAAATGTAAATAAGTTTTTTGGGGATCTTCATGTACTTAAAAATATAAACCTGGAAGTTGCAGAGGGTGAAAAATTAGTAATTATTGGGCCATCAGGATCGGGGAAATCCACAGCTATCCGCTGTCTGAACTTTCTGGAGACCCCCACAAGCGGAAGTGTCTATATTAATGGAGAGCAAATCACCTTAAAAAATAAGACTAGGTTGGTCAGGGAATCGATATCCATGGTTTTTCAGCAATTTAATCTCTATCCCCATATGACTGTATTAAAGAACCTGACACTTGCTCCCCTGAAACTACATAAGAAAAGCAAAAAGGAAGCTGAGGATCTGGCATATCATTACCTTGATATTGTTGGATTAAGGGAAAAGGCTCATGTATATCCGACTACCCTGTCGGGGGGACAGCAGCAACGTATCGCAATTGCCCGTGCACTTTGCGCCCAGACAAAAATCATTTTATTTGATGAGCCCACATCTGCACTGGACCCTGAGACCATTCAGGAAGTTCTGGATGTCATGATTAAGCTTGCCAAGGAAAATATAACCATGGTAGTGGTTACCCACGAAATGGGCTTTGCACGACAGGTTGCAGACAGAATTGTTTTTATGGAGGATGGCCTGATTATTGAAGAAGGTGTGCCGGAACACTTCTTTACAAACCCTGAAAATGACAGAGTGAAGCAATTTCTCAGTAAGATTATCCGTTAATGAGACTGAAAAAGTTAACGTTCCTTTTTTTATTCACCAAGTAATCCCGTAATCATTTAAATATCTTTATATAATCAAAGGAGGTCATGTGATATGAAAAGTTTCAAAAATTATGTAGGTTTATTGCTTATGGCACTCATTCTAGTATCTCTGGTAGCCTGTGGTAGTTCATCCAGTAAAAACGATACAACACCAACCCCTGCAAGTTCAACTCCAACAGGTACCGAATCGAATTACTCACCTGATGTACAGGCGATTATTGACCGCGGTGTATTAAGAGTAGGAGTTAAGAATGCCGTTATCGGTTTTGGTTATCAGGATCCGTTGACAAAGGAATACTCCGGCCTTGAAATATCTTTGGCTGAGAAAATTGCTGAGAAACTGGGTGTTGATGTCGAGTATACTGCTGTAACAGCCGCTACTCGTACCGAGCTTTTAGACTCCGGTGATATCGATTGCGTGCTTGCAACCTTTACTATCACTGAGGAAAGAAAGATGAACTGGGACTTTTCAACACCTTACTATACAGATTATGTTACTGTTCTGGTTGAAGATTCCTCCGGAATTAAGTCTCTTGCAGATTTAGAGAATAAGAAGGTTGGTGTGTCCTCCGGTTCAACTTCTGCAAAAGCGCTGGTTATCGCTATGACTGAGGGTGGGCTCATCAGCAAAGATGGCTTTGACGAAGAAACCTTTGATCCTGCAATCTGGACCACCGGTGTTTCCTTCCAGCAGTTCGACGACTATCCAACAATCTCTACGGCTTTAAGTGCTAAGGAAGTAGATGCCTTCTGCGTGGATAAATCCATTCTTGCAGTATATCATACTGAGGGCAGATCCTATATTGAGGAGAAGTTCGCGCCTCAGAACTATGGTGTTGCAACCAAGAAAGGATCTGGGTTCTCACCGTATGTTGAAGAGCTGATTACCGGATGGTTATCTGATGGAACTATCGACAACTTGATTAAAGAGAATAATTTACAATAAGCACTTTAATTATTAAATAGATCTTCGAGGCTTCGTATCTTGCGAAGCCTCTAGATCAGGAAGCATTGGCATATTAAATTGAAAGGAGGAAATGGTTTGGAGGGTTTATTTTCTATATCTGGATGGGAAAAAGTATGGACATTCCGTTCCACCTTTCTGCTAGGATTGCTTAATAGTGGTAGAATGGCATTGTTCGCTTTACTGTTATCACTAGTGCTAGGGATCATCTTCGGGTTAATGGCTACCAGTAGCAAAAAATACTTAAGGGGAATAAGCCGTATTTATGTGGAATTAATACAGAATACACCGCTAGTTCTTCAGTTATGTTTCTTATATTACGCCCTTGCTTTTTCAGGAAATAGCTTGGGAATTATCACTACCGGAACCATTTCTCTCGGTATCTATCACGGTGCTTATTTGTCTGAGGTAGTACGGGCTGGAATTAGCTCTATCCCTAAGGGACAGTTCGAGGCTGCTGATTCGCAAGGGTTCAACTACATTGGAAAGATGTTTTACATCATTTTGCCACAAAGTATTAAGATCATCCTTCCTCCCATGGCTAATCAGGTGGTCAATTTGATAAAGAATACATCCTGTCTTTACATCATCGGAGGAGCCGATCTTATCTCTGTAACCTACAGCTTTGTAACAGGCGCCTCAACCGGTGGAGCATATGCACCTGCATATCTGATAAGTGGACTTCTGTTCTTTATTGTTTGTTTTCCGCTATCAACCCTTGCAAGTACATGGGAGAATTCTCTGAAGAAGCGAGAGTCAAGGACGGTTGAAACACAAAGCACTTTGTCGGAAAGGATGGTGGCTAAGTAATGAATACATTGGGTAATAGTTTGTCCATGCTAAAAAATCCGACGGTTCTTACCTATTTATTATCAGGAATTGCCTATACCTTGATTATTTCCGTTGTCGCTGTCGGTATTGGTCTGCTTTTAGGCTCCATTCTTGCACTTGTCAGGAATTACTGTACCAGTAAGCGCAGCAAAATATTCAAATGGTTAGCAACAGCTTATATTGAGATTTTCAGAAATACACCCCTTTTGTTGTGGATATTTATCTGCCTGGTATTCTTACCGGTGCCGGAATTTTTATCTAGGAAAATGTTCGGACTGACTTCGGTAGAGGTAAAATTGCTATTTAAAGGCTCCATGACTCTTATATTATTCACATCTTCCGTTATTGCCGAGATTGTACGAGGTGGTTTGAACTCCGTGGCCCATGGACAATTTGAAGCCGGACACTCTCAGGGCTTTAGTACAGTACAGATAATGATTTACATAGTACTACCACAGGCTTACAGAAATATCGTTCCCACCTTACTCAGTCAGATTATCACAACGATTAAAGACTCTTCCTATCTGGCCAATATCGCAGTAATCGAATTAATGAGCAGGGTTAAAACATTGCTGAGTTCCGCTAACAGATACAACGGCACCGGTTCCATCAATGTTTCAGATGTCTTTGTTCTATTTGGCTTTGCTGCGATCATTTATTTCATCATTAACTTTCTATTGTCCTCTCTGGTCAGATATATACAAAAGCATCCTCGAATTCCAAAGACTACAACCCGTACGTCCTAGGAATGTTCGCTTTATTAATATAAGACCGTCAATGCCTTAACTATAAGCAGATAAACTGCGCAAAGGAGGTTTACCCTATGGATAACTATGTTGTTACAATATCAAGACAATTCGCTAGCTTTGGACGATCAATCGCACAGAAGTTGTCTCAGGAGCTTTCTGTGGAGTTCTATGACAGAGATATCGTAGAAGCCACAGCAAAAAGGATGGGTCAGCCAATACCAGTCATCAGCAATGAGGAAGAAAACATACATCCTGCTTTCTTTAGGCGAAAATATCCTTTGGGCATGGGTGTAGCCAATATTCAGGATGAAATATTTAGTGTTCAGTCAAATATCATCCGGGATATAGCCCATAGAGAGTCCTGCATTATCGTAGGAAGGTGTGCCGGCTATGTATTAAGAGAGCATCCCCGAATCTTAAATGTATTTATATATTCACCCTATGAGTACAGGCTTAAGAATTGTATTGAAGCCTTGCAAATGGATATAAAGGTAGCAAGAAAAATGATCAAGGAGGTTGACAAAGCCAGAGAAAACTACCGCCACCGTTATTGTCCTAATGTGAAAAATGCATACGATGGCTATGATTTAATGATTGACAGTAGCCAGTTTGGCATTGACAAAAGCGCGAAGATCCTGGCGGATATCGTCAGAGGCCATCTTTCTACTTTCTAACCTTTACAGCCAGAGCATGTGCCATTAAACTTTCTGATTCCGCTAATTCAATAATAAGATTGGTATTGGATTTTAAGGCCTTTTCTGTATAACGAATGACGCTATAACCTCTCATAAATTCTTGTACTGACATACCAGATGAAAATCTTGCCGTACCACAAGTTGGGAGTATATGATTTGTTCCGCAGAAGTAGTCTCCGACTGGTTCCGTACTGTATTCGCCAACAAATACAGCACCAGCATTCGTTATTAAGCTTACAACTTCATCATTATTTTCTAAAAGTAATTCAACATGTTCAGGTGCAATTTTATTAACAGCATCTACCGCATCTTGAATTCTGTCAACAACAAATATATCACCATAATTGGTAAATGATTTTTGTGTTGCTGTAACAAGATTATTTTCCTCAGCTAAACGGATAATCTCTTCTTTAATACGTAATGCTTTTTCATTTGATAGACAAAAAGTGGTGCTGGCTTCGAAACCTGTTCCGTGTTCCGCCTGAGACATCATGTCAGCAGCGATAAAAGTAGGATTTGCTTTTTCATCAGCGATAATTGCAATTTCAGAAGGACCGGCAATGGAATCAATTTTCACCTCTCCAAATAGCATTTTTTTAGCCATTTGTGTGTAATTATTACCGGGACCTGTAATTGCATCAACTTTTTTTATCGTATTTGTTCCATATGCAACAGCAGCAATCCCTTGAGAACCTGAGATCTTGTAATAGTTCTTCACATTTAGATAATCTGCTACATATAGTAAATGTTCATCAATCGTACCATCCAATCTAGGTTTCGTAAGTATATAAATATTAGGTACTCCGGCTACTATGGCTGGAATCAAATTCATACACATGGAAGAAATAAGAGGTGCCTTATCTCCAGGTACTGTAACTGCCACACTATTAAGAGGTGTATATTTTCTTTCAAGGATTACACCATCCTCATATGTTTCACAATAGCCCTTTGGTAATTGTCTTTTATGATATTTAAATATGTTATCACATGCTGCCCTTACAGCTTCTTTAAACTTATCAGATACCTTATCTCTTGCATTCGCAAATTCTTCCTCTGATACAAATAAGCCTATTTCATTCATGTCAACATGATCAAATTTCTTCATATAAGCATATAAGGCTTCATCTCCGTTGTTTTTAACATTTTTCAGTACTTCCTTAACAGTAATTTCAACTTCTTCCGGAATACTACTACTTCTTCTAAGTAGATTAATGAATCTTGGATTTTCATAGCTAAACTTACTAATAGTAACCACTATTTTATCTCTCCTTTCTGATTAAGAACAATGAGACTGGCAAGCCGGACTCTCGCGCCGAGCGCGGCCAGCTTGTTGGCAAAATACCATGCGCGCGAGTACGCATCCTGCCCTGAGGGATTTTTTATCGTATAGAAAATTCTGAGAAATTTCCTATACGATAAAAAAAGCTTGTCAGGGATATTTTCCCTAACAAGCGTGGATCAGGCATTTCGCCTCATATCGATTATAATTATATCCATTCGGTCAGATTTGTCAAGAATAAATTATGTATTATCCTGTTCAAAATGATGGAATGTTTTATAACATTCTCCATTTTCTAGGGTAGTATGTATAATTAGATTATGACTTTCATCAGTATGTGATGTAGACAGCCATCGATCCGTCCGGTATGTGTACAACTCTATTCCTCATCAAATGTTAGTTTTGATAACCATATTCTCTTTCCATTTTCCTGAAATATAATAAATCAGTAGAATCAAACCTGATGCTAAGCTGGCGATAGGTGCTGCAAGCCCCAATCCCCACAATCCTTTTTGCATAACTAATCCAAAAATGATCGCTATCGGGACACGGAAACCAATAGATGACAGTACTCCGCATATTGATGATATAATGGTATGTCCTGAACCAGTTACAAGGCCATTCAAGCAAAATGTCGCAGGTACAATCAGGTAATCGATAGAAAAAGTCCTGATATACTCTACCCCGGCCAAGATTGTATTGGGGTCATCATCAAAAACAGATAATATTTGCTCAGGGAAAATCTGTGTAATAATAAATACTACAAAAGTAATTGAAAAAGCAAGTGCAAAACCGGTATGGAATGTCTTTTTAGCACGATCAATTGCTCCTGCACCCATATTCTGTGCAACCATTGCAGATACTGAAGAACCAACTGCAATAGCCGGTAATATTGCAAACCCGTTATATTTACCAACAATACCAACAGCTGCAGATGCATTTACACCCATACTATTTGCGATGGTGGTAAGTACGAGAAATGAAAAGTTTACGATCACATTCTGGATTGAGATCGGTATCCCCACCTGCATAATCGTAATAAAATATTTTTTTACAAATCTAAATGATCTAAGTTTAAAGTCAAATACAAAATCACTTCTAATTAAAGTAATAATACAAAGGATCATGCTTATCGCCTGCGAAATAACAGTTGCAATCGCTGCTCCCTTTGCTGCCATGCCATATACTCCAACAAGTAACAGATCCAATACGACATTCGTAGTACATGCTATGGATACAAAAATAAATGGTCTCTTACTATCACCAAATCCCCTCAGAATAGCAGAAAATGCATTATATCCAAATATAAAAACCGTACCCAGCATTGTAATATCTAGATAATCTCTCGCCTGTTGATAGGATTCTTCCGGTGTTTGCAAAAGCCAAAGTACGTTATCTGAAACCATTAACATTATAATGGTAATTGCAATACCGACAACAAGAAGAAATGTGAGTAGTGTACCAATTGTTTCTTTCACGCTTTTTCTATCTCCAGATCCGAGATACTGTCCAATAATAACAGTACCGCCAACCGTCAGTCCTACAATCAAATTTGTTAAGATAAATGTAACCTGTCCGCCTATATTCACCCCTGAAATAGCAGCCGTTCCCGAATAATAACCAACTATCAACATGTCTGCTACATTGTAAAGACTTTGTATCAGATTAGATAGCATAAACGGCAATGCGAACTGTAATAGAAGTTTAACAACATTCCCCTCGGTAAGGTTCTTTTCAATTGATCCATTTCTCATATGCTTCAACCAGTCCTCTCCTAATGTGTCACTAAGATAGATATATTTTGCTTAGATTGTCTCATAAATAAGCCCGCTTACTCATTATACATAAATATCTTTATATAAAGCAACTAAAAATAATAGATTATTACATCATTCTCTCTTGACACTTGGCAGAAAACCACCAAAAGCATAGGTGAAATCTTAAATGTTGATTAATATCAGCTTACCATAGAAGTGATTCCAGTATTTTTTTCAATTCATTCGTATTCCGAGTGAAATAATCAGGTGCTGTTTTCCAAGAAGCATAAAGTTCGCCATGAATTCCTAAATAATCTGTCGTAATGCAGATTACCTTATTCCCGGTTGCAGCCTCACCATTTTTTCCAAAGGTCACATCATCACTGTGATCACCTATATAAATGTAGGTACCTGCTTTATTATCTGGATTCAACGCTTCAGCACACTTGATAAATCCATAGGGGTGAGGTTTTTGCATATTCCCTGGTACATCCGCATATCCAATAACATGGCTGAAATAATCTGCCACGCCATAATAAGACAGCGTATCCCAAATACTTTCCGATGCATTTTGAGAGCAGATACCCATTGGGATTCCTTTCAGCATGGGAAATAACTCTATTAGACCGGGGAACATATCTGGAATTGTTTTATTCCTTTGCTGTTCCGGTGTCCAGAGTTGCCCCGCCTCGTCGAGTTTATCGGATGGTATACCATAACAATTCGTATAAAGTTCCCGCCAATTTCGATACCGATGATTTGCCTCCTGATATGCATCATAGCTTTGTAGTACCGGAGGAATATGAGCCTCGATATCTGGATCAAAATGTCGTAATACTTCGATGGTAACATTCATATTTTTCCTCGCACTGTCTACAAGTGTTCCATCATAATCCCATAAAATAGCAATTATCCG
Source organism: Variimorphobacter saccharofermentans (assembly GCF_014174405.1). Classification (GTDB taxonomy): domain Bacteria; phylum Bacillota; class Clostridia; order Lachnospirales; family Lachnospiraceae; genus Mobilitalea; species Mobilitalea saccharofermentans. The sequence continues at coordinate 2,624,356 of NZ_JACEGA010000001.1, forward strand.
ATTTTCATCTGATGTCATCTTCTGCATTGATTCATCCTCATAGTCTTAGTTTATATAATTAACGTTAAATCAATTATATCATATGCTTACTGATCAACAAGTTATTGCTAATGTATCACGTATTCTTTTAATCTATTTCTTAACCTTTATCTTCTAAAAATGGAGAGTACATCATGATTGCAGAGTTTTTGACAATTAATCGTTCATCAATCATATTTCCATTGATGTCATATTTCTGCTGATATAATTCATTATTCCTGCTAAATCCACCCCAATACTCACCTTTGATTATATGATTTTTTTCAACAACTTTATATGAGTACTCCGGTCTGGATGTCACCAGCCATTCTCCCTCCAGATACTCTTCACCTACGGATACAAGAAGTTGGTATGTGTCCTGTGTATTGTTTTGAATCATCAGATCGCCATATGGATAAAAGCAAGTGGCTCCGCTCCCGAAAGGTTGAGTTCTGTTCGAATCAGGAAATACATCATATGTATGTCTATGGCGTTCAATAACAGTTAGTGGCGTATGCAGTGTCATCCAAAAAATCAAATTGGATAACTGACACAAACCGCCACCTGTCCCTGTACATATAGCTCCGTTTTCTAATATCATTCCTTTTACATATCCTTTTCTCTTCGATGGCTTTCCAATCAATTTCCAATAGCTAAAAACCTCTCCTGGGCGTATTATAATGCCATTAAGTTTCTTCACCGCTAATTTCAAATTAATTATTTTGTTATACTGCAACCACATATCAACATTCTTCAATTTACGAAGCAGAATTGATTTATGTGAAAAGTATGAAAAGGGCAATTTCTCTTGTTTATAGGTCGATGCAAATCGCTTTTTCATTCTGATCCATAAAATTCTGCGTAACGTTCCATAATATATTCTGCCAAGCCTTAATCTTAAATGGGAACGCTTAATTGGTTTTTCAGCTTCAGACATATCACTTACCCCTTTTTATAGATTTTAACCTATATAATCTATATTCCTTTTTCTGTTCATCATTAGTTTCCTGATACGAAGTTATCACTTAAAAAGGAAGGATATAGTAAGGGATTCTTTTACACTCTATAAACCCCAGTTTTTGTGCAAGCCTTCTAGATCCGATATTCCCAGAATTACAGGACCAGATGGGTTCATACCCTTTCTCCAGGCAATAATCAATTAATCTAGAGCATACCCTTTCTGCGAAACCAAAACCACGGTAAGCTTCGGCTGTCTCGATTCCTATTTCAAGCTTCTGATCGATGACAAATGATGCAAAGGCGGTAGAAGCCGGAAGATTATCCTGAAATAAAGTAAAGCCTATTCCATTCTTATTAAAATCAGAGTAATTATTCCAAAAAGCTTTCGGTACAACGCTACCATTTAACTGCTCAAACACATCTTTTGAAGTAGATTCAATTTTGAGTTTTTTGTCTGGAAGAGCTTTTTTGAATGCATCATAATTCTTTTTATCGAAAGTGAAATTGATTCTTTGATATTCCAGAACCTGATGCGCTTCCTCCATAGTAGGTTTGCGATACACTTCCTCAGGATGTTTTTTCTGTAAATAATCGCCCAATAAAGTTTGCAGGCTCCGGTGTTTATGTAAGTAATGGAGTTCATGCAATGAAACATACGGATCAAATGATAGACAGCCGTGTTTCCTCGCTCTCCAACGATGTAATAACACAGGACATTATTGATTTTGACAGTGGAATACCGGCAATTGATCTGTTCCCTAGAGGAAAATGGAATAGAGTTGTCACGCAGGCATTTAATGAAGCTCCCATATCTGCTCTGGGATATGATTATCCGGAAGGCAGATTAGAGCTTCGGAATACGCTTGTTGATTATCTGAAGAAAGCCAGAGGGATTCAATGCAAGCCGGAACAGATTATAGTAACAACGGGAGCCAAACAGGGAATCTCACTTCTTGCAAAGTGCTTACTTGACCAGAATAGTACCGTATGGATTGAAGATCCTTCGAATCATAATGTGGAACAGATATTTTCCTATCATACCAAGCACATTACGCCAATCGCTGTAGACGAAGAAGGGATTCAGACAGATTTATTTCCAGTAAATAGTGTTCCGACCGTCATTTTTGTTACACCCTCCCATCAGTTCCCTATGGGAGGGATCCTGTCAATACAAAGAAGACTTAAGCTGGCTGAATTTGCACGAAGAACAGGATGCTATATTATAGAGGACGACTATGACAGTGAATTTCGATTTAATGGTCCACCGATCAATTCGTTACACGAACTGAACAGTGAGCAGGTAATCTATGTAGGTACCTTCAGTAAAATTCTTTTTCCCTCTCTGCGTCTGGGGTACCTGGTCATGCCATTTTCTCTAGTGGAACAGTGCAAAGAATGGAAACGACTTGCAGATCATCATTCTAATTCCATAAATCAGCTGGCATTGACACGGTTCATTGAAAATGGTGATTTGGAACGTTACATAATGAAGGCAAAAAAGCTGTATATCAAGCGTAGAAATCTCTTGATTTCATTACTTAACAAGCACTTCCCTGGAAAGGTTAAAATCCATGGAGCGCCTGTCGGTATGCATATCGTCGCGGAATTTGATTCTGTTCTATTTTCAAAGGAATTGATCCATCGTATGAAAGAAGATGGTATCAACGTGATACCGGTAGAAAAGCATGCTATTGAAAAAGGGAAGCATACTAATCAGATTATATTAGGCTATGCACATCTAAGTCCCTCAATGCTTGAACAGGGAATTATAAAAATGAAAGCCATAATAAGTGACCTGTCATAAAGAGGACAGGTCACTGTAAATATTAACATGATAGCAATTTAACCTTTTTGATTTCCAGCCATACCCCAATTTTCGAACGGTGGTTCATTAATTACTATAAAAATATCGGTATTGCAGATAAACCATATGATTCACTTATAAGGCCTTAGAATTACTGCATTCAAATTTACTTTACTTATAGTAATAATACCAATTTCCATTATACATTTTTTCACATTCTTCCTGCGATGCAAAATAGCAATCATTTATTGCGTCTATAGGATATCCATTTACTTCCATTCGTTGCATATGATATTGATTAATTGTTTTGGTCAGACCACTATTTTCTGCTTCTTTTAAATCATCATTTTTATGAAAAATATATGAAACGAAGTAATTATCCGCTTCAATATAAGCTCCAAAATCTAAAGATGAATATAACTGTGGAAATTTACTTACCACCTCTTTCCTTGTTTTTTCAACTATCTTCTCCCAGTTTATATTTTTATTTTTCATATATTGCTCCAATCTTTCCCCTTTGGAATTATATCAACATATGATTCCATGCACTTCCAAGATGTTCTAACAATTTATCTTGTCATATATTATTATAGATGTTTCTCTTTCGTTCAGTTATGACTACTCCCTTCTTTGCAGGCTTCAACATCATTTACTAATCTTTGAAGAAGCTCTATCCCTTTACTTGTGCAATCTACATCAGTTGATATTAAGGAAATAACCTTATCGATTCTTTCTTTATAATTGTTTGGCTTGATCATAAAGTCTTCAATCATCTTAACAGCCTTTTTTTCATTTATACAGTATTCTTTATTTATTGCAAACAAGACTTGATTAAGGGAATATATGCTTCGAAAACAATGTCCACAAACATAGGATACATAACAATTCTGATCTGTAATAGATGCCGATATCGATATCCGAAGACTCCATGTGAGTACCCCTTGCTCGTGAACCTCCTAATACAATGCCCTCTATACAAGGCATAGAGGATAATTACTTTGTTACTAATTGAATAATTTTATCTATCATATTTTACGGTTGCCCTTCCTTTACTATCATGCCATTAAATAACTTTAGTTAATAATTTCGCCTTTGTTTTTCGCTAACTTTTCACGCCATTCTCCTTGCTTATCAGTTGTCAATTTTGCCCACTCTGTTACTTCTCCAATAATTCTTAAAGGTTCCTTCGAGCGATATGAACGTGTTAAGTTGCCAGGAAACTTTTTATCCGTTACATTAGGGTCGTCTTCAAAATCACCTGTTGGTTCTACTTTATAAATACGTTCTCTTCCTTCTCCTTTTGCTAATGATGCTGCAAGACATGCAACATTTATATTGGCTGTGAAATAAATGTGGTTCATTTTAAGTTCAGATTTGAAGTTAGATGTACCACCTGCTGTCAGCAAATCACCTACTCTTAAGTCTGCCTTTGTCCCATGATAAAATGGCCCAATATCAGAAGGTGCACCCTTAGCTGAACTTGATAACTCATAATTTCTTTTTGCATTCTCAGAATCACCTAACTCCTCATAGCATTTTGGTGGTAGACTAAAAATGGTACAAGTTGAAAGTGGACTAGATCCTAAATAGTAGTTATAATAAATACTATAAGAGATGGAGGAGTTATCATGAGTAAACAGTTTGACAAAAAATTTAAAGAGGATGCCGTCCGATATTACTTTGATCATAAAGATTTAGGTCTCAAAGGATGTTCAGATAAGTTGGGGGTTAGCCGTACAGCACTTAGCGTATGGGTTAAAGAAGCAAAAGAAAACAATGGTGAAGTACCAACTAGGGGTTCAGGCAATTATGAAAGCGATGAAGCCAAGGAAAACGCGAGGCTACGCAGAGAGTTAAGAGATACACAGGATGCATTAGAAATATTAAAAAAAGCGATCGGCATCCTGGGAAACTGACAGAAGCTCTCTTCATTGCAACATCCGAAATGGAAGATAAATTGAACGATGAAGGCGAACGCCGGCTGAATGTCAGCGGGGTGCTTAGAGTATTAGGCGTTTCAAGAAATGGCTACTATTCATATAGAAAAAGACTTCCTTCTGATAGACAAAAACGCAAGGAAGCGATTATGGAAAAAATAATGGCAATATACAACGAATCTCATCAGAATTATGGAGCTCCAAAAATCACAAAGGTACTGCAAAGTGAGGGAGAAAAAATCAGTGAGAAGACAGTCGGAAACTATATGCATGAGCTAGGAATTAGAGCTCAATATGTTAAACCGTATACTGTTACAACGATAGATTCAGACTTTAGCTTAGAACTAAAAAATATATTGGATGAGGAATTTAACCCAAGTGAGCCAAATGCTGTTTGGTGTTCAGATATAACTTACATTTGGACCTATGAAGGATTTGTATATTTAACAAGTATTATGGACTTGTTTTCCCGTAAAATCATAGCATGGGAGCTTAGTACAACCCTAGAAGCTAAATGGGTTGTAGAAACGATTAATAGAGCGAAGAAAGCAAGAAGAATAGATAAGCCATTGGTCATGCACAGTGACAGGGGCATACAATATACCTGTAGTGCATATAAGGAGGCAACAGAAGGACTTATAAACAGTTATTCAAAGAAAGCTTTTCCATGGGACAATGCATGTATAGAATCATTCCATGCATTAATTAAGAGGGAGTGGATAAACAGATTTAAAATATTAGATTATAATCACGCATATCGCCTTGTATTTGAATACATAGAGGCATTTTATAACACTGTCAGGATTCATAGTCATTGTGGATATTTATCACCAAATCAATATGAGGTAAATTACGCAAAGCAACTGGTAAAATTATACAGGAAGGTAAGCTAAATAATAATAAATTTTCCCGATTTAACTTGTACTTTTTCTTGACATAGTACCATTTGGCTATATTTAAGTATAAGGTTGAATATGCACTTCTAACATTATCATCATTTATCTTTACAGCACACTGTAGAGATGTCTCCATCCATTTTAGTTTGTCTCTCGTATTTTTTTGTTGTCGAGCGATATGATAAGCTGCGATAAATCTCTCATAATCATCCGTTGCTTCACGCCATGCTTTATGAAACATAGTGATTGCATCCTCACTGTTTCCACTGTCCTCTAGTCCCAACCCACTCATACAGAGTTTAATAATAGCGTTGTTTGGATCAAATTTTATATTCATTGAATCTTACCTCCGAGTTAATTACTTAATACCTCAATCTCGCAAACCATCATTATATCTCTGGTTTAATTTCCTCAATCGCTCTATCCAGAAAAATTTCTCCGTCTAAGTGTTCTAATTCGTGGCAAAAACACTTAGCCATTTCATCTTCACCTGTCACAATAATTTCATCCCCATATTCATTTAAGGCTTGAACTGTTACTTTTTGAGGACGTATCGTTTTTGCAAAACGGTTAGGAAAACTAATACATCCCTCAATACATTCTTGAGCTCCGCTATATCCGATTATTTGCGGGTTGACCAATTTAAGAGTATATCCACAATAATCTATTACGACTAATCGTTTCAAAATACCTATTTGATTTGCTGCCAATGCGGCACCATTTACTGTATGATGAAGTGTATCCATCATATCATCAAGAATTTGTCTTGTTTTATGATCAATCTGGGTTACTTCTTTACATTTCCTACGTAAAATACTGTCATTGTTATATCGAATGTTCCTTATTGCCATTAGTATTCCTCCTGCTACTATCTGCACGCGTTTTTCTAGGACTCTTTTTAAACAAAAACACTTCTTCAATAGGGCAACCAAACACTTGTGAAATATCGTAAGCAAGCCAAATAGAGGGTTCAAATTTTTCTGTCTCAATGGCATTAATTGCCTGTCTCGAAGTACCTACCATTTCTCCTAACTGCTCTTGGGTCAATCCTTTTTGCTCTCTTAATTCTCTAACTCGATTTTTCATTGACAACTCCTTTTGTAAAGTTAACTTTACTATAAGTATACATGGCATCCTTTGTAATGTCAACCTTACAAGCAAAATATAAGAGGCAGTAATTCTGTAAAAGAACTGAGTCCGTGTGCTATATGAATTTACCTTGTCACCGTTTATCAAACCAATTTCCATCAATACTTGATATGACATAACTTCTTTTCCGTTATATTTCTTTGCGTTTACAACAGAGACGGCATAGCCCACCCCTGCAGTCTCGGCATCGGTTGTAAACTCTTCAAGAGATGCTGTGAATAGGGGTAAAAATAAGGTTTCCATCTATCGGTTATATTTACCGAAAGTCTGGAAACCTTTAATTTCAAACCCACCATATTAAATTTTAATATTAATCATTATTGTTTATGGCTTGTACCAATTTAATCACATACTTCTCATCTATTTCACAATTAATTCCAGCACATACCATCTTATAAAATTCACCTGCTCTGCCACTTAACATATTCTTAAATAAGGTATTAGATTGATATTCTGGTAATATTAATTTTAATATTCGATTCATTTCATTTAAAATGTCAGTTGGTATTATACTGTATGTTTTAATAAACCCTTTAATTGTTGTAATATATTCAAGAATAAAATTATTTTCGTATCTTTCCTTATAATCATGAAAAATACCTCTATTCTTTAACTCCTCCATTAAAATAACATTCACATCAAAATAGCCTAAACGATCAATCCAATTTTTTGTTGATAATGAAGCAGCATTAGGATGGACTAGATGGTGATATAAATATTCTTTCAAATAATATACTTTTGACACATAATGCTTTACTAATTCACTAAAGAATATATCATCGTAAATATATCCCTCAGGGAAAAATATATTATTCTCTTGAATCAATTTTCTGCTATAAATTTTGTTCCATATTGCACGGTTTATATCATAATCCAGAAATTTTTTCTTGCAATCTGGATTGGATAAATCAAAAAGTGTATCCTCATTCTCAAAACGGCCCATTGATATATTTTTTTTCACTCTTTTTTCATACCTCTTTGAGCCACACACTACCATATCACATCCATAATTAATTGCCTTATCATATAATTTGGCAAACATATCTAGTTCAATAATATCATCATCATCCATAAAACCTATATATTCACCTGTTGAATAACTCAATCCTATGTTTCTTGCCGCACCTTGCTTCTTATTTTCTGTACAATTAATTACCATAATTGACTGGGGATACTTTTTTTCCCATAAACAAAGATTTTCATATGTTTTGTCTGTAGATGCATCATTGACAAATATTAATTCTAAATTTTCAATACCAATAGACTGATTAACCAAACAACTCACACTGCTATCCAAATAATTAACTGCATTATAACATGGAATAATCACACTTATTTTCTTCATTCTTCCTCCAAACTATTGCTTGAACTACTTGATATTATATCATATTTGTCAAGCATATAAGGTGCAGTTCATCTTTCTTATAGTTAGTTTTATGGATAATCATATATAAATTAATGTGAAATTAAGCTGGTTAATTGATGCTGAGTCCGCATTATTTACTTATATATCAATGTCACCGAACATTCTCAATATATTAGGGATTATATCTATCACATCGATAGATTAAAAAGGCTGTAACTCAAGCGAATGAGTAGAGGGTAGACCCAGCAGCATTTGACTATTTTGCCTTTATTGGTACTAGCAAACTTCTCAAGCGGTTTTCCTGCATTATCTTCGGGATTTTCTCCAAAATAGTGACTTGCCGCAACGGCGCATGGTATTTCGACATTAATACCGTTGTTTTATGTAATACCTGTTCCGTTTAACTCTGTTAATCCCCTCTTCTGAATAAAAGCGAACCTTCTCCTCATACATTCTCTGTTCCGCTGTTCTTACCAATCAATCCATATCATCAAAATCTGTCGCAAAAGCAACGCCAATCGAAATCTGGTAGCCTTGCTGATGGATATCCTCTTTTATTCGATTCACCCTTTTCTCCACTTCCTTTTCATCAACATCTTTTGCAAAAGCTACAAATTCATCTCCGCCAATTCTGAAGGTATCCTCAGATCCAAAGTTATCCTTTATTACCTCGGCAATTGATCGTAGCATTTTGTCCCCGGCAGCATGTCCAAGATAATCATTCAGTTCGTGCAATCCGTTCGCATCAATATAGATACAAGAAATTGACTTCTTGCAGGCATTCATGTATGCAGGAAGATTTGTTTCATAACTATTCCTATTAAGCAACCCTGTAAGACTATCGTATACACTCATATGTATGATTTGAATTTGATTTCTGAGGTTTTCTATACTGTTTTTCGTAACTGTATACATAATAGCCCCATATGCGGATAGAATTAATAGCTGAGGCAAAATCATATAAAGAACCATCTCACCTAAATCATGTCCGAGATCGGGCGACTCTATAGGAGTGACTCTAATCAATACAGAACATAAGATTTCAATATATCCGGTTAAAAACTTTAAGTTCCAAGCCCCTAAAAAATAAGCCAATATCGGAGAGATGATGCAACAAAAAACAGAGCTACAGAAAGCCATCCAATAAATTCGATACGATCGATATTGGGAAGCAAGCAACATCGGAAGGATATATAGAAGTGTGGCATGGGTATTTAATACAACTGTAGTAATCAAGGTCAAGAGCATGATCAGTACCATGATTACAAACTTGCTTGCAGGATGCGACAACATTTTTTCCTTACGAATAATAACCTGTGGAATACTAATAAGAAGAATTGAAATCAGAAAACAGATCCTCATCGTGGTCTTATCCACTTCAAAAATATTCATTTCATTGAGAATATAAGCTAGTATAAGGGCTGCACCCATAACTAGCATCGCTGATGGGGCTGTCGCACTAAGTAATTAGTGCGTAGCTCCTTTTTCAAATAAAATAAATCCCAAACTTCGAAAAGTAAGGGATTTATGGTAAAATATTAGTATGCTAATACAAAATAATTTACATAAAAATTATACTTCATTTCAGAGTGGATATCAATTAAAACTTCCACTAAATCTCGAATGTATAATCTCAGAAAATGATTCCGTTCGATTACTAAGTCAGTTTGTGGAGGAAATGGATTTGACTGACTTATATTCTACTTACGAAAGAGTAAGAGAAAATTCTGTATCGCCTAGAACACTTCTAAAGATTGTACTTTATTCTTACATGAATGGTGATTACTCTTCACGCTCCATGGAGCTTAATTGTAAGAGGGATATTAATTTCATGTTTCTATTAGAAGGTGCAAATGCTCCTGACCATGCAACTTTTGCAAGATTTCGAAGTATTCATTTTGCACCCTGTTCAAAGCGTATCTTTGCTGAAATGTCTAACCGCCTTTATAATCTAGGTGAAATATCAGGTGAGACTATTTTTATCGATGGTACAAAGATAGAAGCAAGTTCCAATAAATATACATTTGTATGGAAAAAAGCTGTTTCAAAAAATCAGGCAAAGCTACTTCTAAAACTGGCGGATTTGATAGCTGATTGCGAGCAACTGTATGATATAAAAATAGTTTATGGAAATACTGTAAAAATGAAGCACGTTAAGAAGCTGCGCAAGAATCTTTACACATTAAAAGAACGTGAGAACCTTGTCTTTGTTCATGGAATCGGCAAGAGAAAGTCCCCGCTTCAAAAAAGCATTGAAGCATTGGAGGAGTATCTGGCAAAGTTAAAAGAATACAATCAAAAGATATATATTTGTGGTGAAAGAAATAGTTATTCTAAGACAGACCATGATGCTACCTTTATGAGAATGAAAGAAGATGCTATGAGAAATGGACAATTAAAACCTGCGTACAATCTGCAGCATGGAGTTGATTCTGAATATATCACTTGGCTTACCATTGGGCCACAGCCAACAGATACAACAACTCTTATTCCATTTTTAAAAGAGGCTGAGGAATACTTGAAATTTAAATATAAAAAAATCATAGCAGATGCTGGATATGAAAGTGAAGAAAACTACTTATTTATTGAAAGTAATGGACAAACTTCATTTATAAAACCTGCTAATTATGAAATATCCAAAACACGAAAGTATCAACAAGATATAGGAAGAATCGAAAATATGGATTATGATAAAGAAGAGGATGCTTATATTTGTCGTAATGGAAAAAAATTAAACGTTGAATATATCAAACACTCCAAATCAAAAACAGGATATATGAGCGAAAAAACAATTTATAAAAGTAGTGATTGTAGTGGATGTTCCTACAAAAACGATTGTATCAAAGGAAATAATTGCAAAACACCTTTTGAAGAACGAAATAAAGTTCTTCAAGTAGCAAAAAAGTTTATAAAACAAAGGCAAGAAGGTCTTGAGCGAATACTTTCAGAGGAAGGGATACTGCTAAGAATGAATCGTAGTATACAAGCAGAAGGTTCCTTTGGAGATTTAAAGCAAGACATGCAATTCAGACGTTATCTAAGTAAAGGCACATCAAATGTTCTGGCAGAAAGTGTGCTTCTTGCTATGGCGAGAAACATAAACAAACTACATAATAAGATTCAAAATGGAAAAACTGGAATGCATTTATTCCCAATTAAAAGTGCATAGATTTTAAAATGTCTAAATAAAATTTCAAGGCCTATTATTAGGTCTATTAAATTACATCATTTTTAAGAAACATAGATGGAACTAAGATGAAACAGATAATAAAAGGCTATTTTCAGGAAAAAGGAAGCTGTCGCTTCACGATTATTTAATCGTTAAAGCGACAGCCCCTTAACTTCCTTTTCTGTTATCAGCATTTTTTTCTCTCTATTCAACATGCCATAGCACCTTTCTTTACATTTATTCACGTGTTTTTTGATATATAACTTAAGCTTTAAACGTTTCTTCGTAAAATAAGATACTCGGTCATTTATCACCTCAAACGATAGGAATTTTAAACATCGATAAACATAATTTGAATACGTTATAAACGAACCTAGGTGCTGTTCATGATATAAAAATATGCTTTATAGCAAAAAAAATCGCCATTTGACAGCGATTTAGTACCATTTATATAGTGCAACTGGCTATCATTTTACAGACCCTATAGTTTTGCGTCCTTACTTTTCAGTAAGTTTGCCCAATATTTATTTATAGATATTATATACTATATATAGTTAATATTCAACTTGTATTATTCTAGAGCAGCTCTGAAAGGTAAACTTCTTTAAGTATGTCTAAATTCACCTAAAACAGTAATTGTGGATATCTATCCTCTGTTTTATGAACTCTCAGGTAAGTTATCCACATCGTATACTTAGACTTATTTTCTAATCTCATATATCTGTGGATTTATTTTCTGCTGACTTGAAAAAGTAAATTCCAGTGCAGTACTAAATTCCACTGCACCTCTAAAAACGTTGAAAACTTCATATTTATTCGGGTATATATAGCTGATTTCTGTTATAATGTATACAACCACTTGCAAAAAATCTGAATTTACGGCATGGCAAACAGACCAGTGAAAATTCGGTGTGCGAGACTGAATTCCACTAGTCACATTGTAAAAATGTGAAAAGTTTATTTCCAGTCTGACAGCAGATTCGTGTGTAATGGTTAACGGTTAAACTTAATCAGCTTAGGTGTCAGATTGACTTCGTCAGGAGCAATCGGCCTAAGCTGAAGTGCTTTTAGAACACTTTCACCAAAGGTTTCCAGAGCCACTTCGTAAGGTGTCCTGCCACCTAGGCTTTCCCTTGGGGTGGAGTTGATATGATCGACAATCAGATTCATATCCCACTGGGTAAGAAATTCAAAGCTTGTTCCCTTGGGAAGTATCATACGTAGCATGGTATGTACATTTTCCACCCCGCCTTTTTGGCCACTTCTCATAGGATCGCAATAATAGATACTTGTGCGCTCGATATCATCGATCCCGGTCTCAAGAGATTGTGGATCGCCAAACTCTGACCCTCTGTCTGTGACAAGAGTATGAAACAGGGATAGGAACTCATATGTACCGAGTTTCTTCTCCAAACGGTCAAATACCATGCGGACAGTTCCCTTGGTGCACCGGTTCATGAGAAATGCAAGGAACAGCTTCTCACGCTTCAAAAAGAAGGTAAGAATGACCTTCTTGGATTCCCTTGAAGAATGCACTGTGTCCATTTCCGTCCAGCTTTCTAAACCCAGAGCCTTAAAATCAGCATAGGTTCTGCCGATGAAAACCGTGCGATCCGTGATCTGGGTTTTATGACATTTACGGAGCTTGAACTTAGGTTTGCGCTTGAGGTCGATATTTCTTGCCGTGAATAGTCCTTGGTCCAGATAGGTGTATACTGTACGGACAGACAGATTCAGCTCCGGATGGTTCGTAACGATCTGATAGGGTGACTGCCCCTGAGTAATCAGAGGAGTGACGATTTTATCCTTCCTATGTAGTTCCTGTTTCGTCATGTTGATACCAGCCCGGGAAGAACTAAGAGATTCACGATATTTTCTGTCAGCGAAACGAGCGTCATAACGATACTTATGGGCAATCGTACAGTGATTAATTCTTTTTTCACAGCCATTGCAGACATAGGGAGCTTTGTCCAGCCGGTTGCAGCGTTCCTTTACAAAATCCTTGCAGGTCTGATTACAGGTCGGGCAAGAGGTACATTTAATACCACAGAGAAGGATTTTGTTACAGACATTGGTTTTACGACAGTGATAGCGATGAATGCAAAAGTTATGGGCATTATAGAACGTTCCCTTATGATACCAGTCACTCAATCGATGTAACTTAACTTCCTTTGAAATGGTTGTCGGATCCTTGCACAGATAACGGGCGATATCCTTAAAGCTTCGTCCTTCATTTAATGACTTTTCAATGAACAAGCGGTCATTAAGTCTCAAGTGTTTTTGGTTACCAGGTATTAGATTACTCATAAAATCTCCTTCTACTGCCGTCAGAAGGTATGACAATCATATCACCTAGGTATGAAAGAGTAAACGCTACTTATGCGAAAGTAAACTCCATCGTTCATAAGAGGAGTAGAATTAAACTTTTCATTTTTCAGGATTTATTTTCTTTTAAATTTACTCTTTTCAGATATCACTTCCTTTGGTATACTGTTCCTATCAAGAAATGCTTAGTGATGTGCGTTTCTCTGTATAGGATATATCTTCTCTTGTTAGTTGCCGACCAAAGCTTGCTAGCAAATCGGAAGATATATTTTTTATTGTTCTTTTTATTTCTCTTAATCCTTTTATTCCATTTTCATAAAGCTGTAACAGTACATCTGCTATCTGTGTCAGCAAATAATGGTTCTTCATAGCATTATAATTAAGGCTGTTTGCATGCTCTATATCATAACGATGGTTTTTCTGGATGTTAAATCCCTCATTTTCAATCTTCCAGCGTTTCCTTCCGGTCTGTGCAAACTCCCAGGCTGTCTTTCCTCTGATTGGCAACCCGGTGATCCATTGAAAGCTTCCTTCCGGTTCACCATCTTTCTCTATCTTTAGTTCCATTACTGTGAGATTATGACCCTCATAGTAAAGCTCTGATACCCATTTCATCTCATGCTTAACACTCTCGCGAGCTTTCCTTTTATGTGTTTTCTCTTCTTTTATAATCTTTTCTTCATTTTCACCCATTCCAACGATGGTTTGATACTCTTTTGCAAGAGAAGGGATGCTTCCATCTTTAAATCGGAGAAGATATCCCCATCTATTATCTTTACAGATTTGAAATACCGGTTCACAAGCATACAGACTGTCACCAAGTATGCAAATCGGTAATCTTGGGTAGTCTTTCTTCAGCCTTTTTGCCAGTCTTTTAAAGGCTTTTCTTTCACAATCCTGTTTTTCAACATCTTCATTTTCATTTTCAATAAACTCTGTAGCAATGCTGATAATCAGGTTGTCTCCTAATACAATCTTAGCTTCTAATACATTATGATAATAGTAGGTTTTTTCATCTTTGGTTCCTTTATTAATAGTTTTTCTTAAACAGTGTTCATCTATTTTTTCATTAAAACAGAACAACTGTGTTGCATCGACTATTACCATCCAATATTCACCCAGAAATCTTGCGTGCTCAAAACTCCTCTTTCTAAGTAACTTTTTAATTATGTGCTTTCTGAATTTCTGTAGTTCTTCTGGATCAAGCTTCTCCAGACATTCATTGATAGTCACATAATGAGGAAGATATTCTTTTTCCTCTTTTCCAAGGATCAGACAAAGATTATGCGCACATTCCTCGGTATTAAACTTATCAGTCATATCCTGCATAGAAGATATGGTACATACATTTTTCATGATAACGGTGGTAAGTGATTCAAAACATGGCGTCGTGAATTATTAAGCTGATTATGATAAACTTTCTGAAAAACAAATTCAGGAGGTTGGTTATGTTCAATCAGGAAAGTTATAGACTATGGAAACAGAGAATACAGGAACAAAAAATCAGCGGGGTGACAATACCGGAATGGTGCGAGAAAAATCAGTTATCTCCTCATGCATACTATTACTGGAGAAAGATCATTCGTACACATAAGGAAGACCCGACCGTTTCTCAATCGACATCATTTGCTGAAATTAATCAAACTGAGAAGATCTCCGTTTCATCGTGTGGAGTGTCGCTAACCTGGAAAGACGTCAGTATCCAGATTTCATCGAAGCAAGAAGCCCTCTTAGCAGCAGAGGTAATTCGAGCGCTGCAATCCTCATGTTGAGCTCTTTCATTTCAGGGGCGGAACATATTTATCTTGCATGTGGGGCGACTGATTTTCGAAAACAGGCTGAATCACTGGTAGCAATGGTTACCATGAAATTCAAGCTCGATCCGTATTCCCCTGTATGTGTATTCCTTTTCTGCAATAAAAATAAAACTGCGATTAAAGTACTCCGCTACGATAAGAACGGATTTATTCTAGCTAGCAAAAAACTTCTGGAAGGGATGAAATTTCAATGGCCAAAAACCGAAGAAGAGGTAAAGGATATTTCATTCCGTCAGGTTGAATGGCTGTTGGAAGGGCTTTCGATTGAGCAGCAAAAAGCTCACCGAGATATTATGTTAGAACTGAAAAACACCTGCTACTGACACCGTCAAAACCACGAAAAAAAGCCCGCAAATGCCGATGAATTCAGCATTTTACGGGCTTTTATAAACTGGAAAAATAACTCGAAAAATGGTATAATAGTTAGAGATAAACCTGATAAGAAAGTCGGTGAGGGAATGACGAAACAGGAAGAACTGCTTATGCTGAGAGCCTTGGTTGCAAAGCAAAAAGAAGAATTGGAACAGAAGGACAAAACGATTGAAAAACAGAATATCCGTATTGAAAACATGATCCAAGCGCTGCTTCATGCAAGACAAAAGCTGTTCGGAAAATCAACCGAAGTTACCGAGCATATCCCCGGACAGATGAATTTATTCTCTACCACGCAGGATTTGGCAAAAGAACTTTTTCATGAGCAGAAAAAGATAACGGTACCGGCACATCAACGGAAGACAAGACAACCTGGAGTCCGCGCTGAGATGCTTGCCTCGCTTCCCAAGGATATCGATGAATATATCATCAATCCAGAAGAGGTATGTTCCACTTGTGGCGGTAAGTTGAAAGTAATCGGAAAAAGGCTGATCCGCACAGAGGTAGAGTTTATCCCTGCAAGACTTAAGGTGGTACAGATCGTACAACAAATCGCCAAGTGTACCGAATGCGGTACCGGGAAAAATGATAATCCCAAGGATCATTTTCAAAAAGCAGCAATTCCTAGCTCTGTATTACCTCATTCCATTGCAACCGCTTCTCTTGTAGCTCAGGTCATGTATCAGAAATTCATGATGGGGATACCATTGAGTCGCCAAGAAAAGGAATGGTACCGACTTGGATTGGTACTCCCGCGAAATAACATGGCGCACTGGGTAATCCGATGCAGCGAGGAATGGTTAACTCCTATCTATAATAGGATACATTCTGAATTAATGAAATGTGACTGCCTGCATATGGATGAAACCAGAATCCAGTGCAACAAGGAGGAAGGAAGAAAAGCCAGCACAGATTCCTTCATGTGGGTTATCCGGAGTGGTGCATCGGAGGGTATCACGGCTTCCTACTTTCATTATTCGCCATCCCGAAGCGGTAAGGTTGCTCAGAACTTACTGACAGAATTTAAAGGCTATCTGACCACCGATGCATATATAGCTTATGAAAAGGTAGATAATATCAAAAGAAACCTTTGTTGGGCTCATGTTCGTAGGTATATGATAGAGAGCATTCCTTTGGATAGCCGTGGAAAGGAGATCCCCGGATCGAAGGGTGCTGAAGGTCGAGATCTCATCGATCTTCTATTCAAACTAGAAGATGAAATGAAGGATCTTTCGCCTGAAATTAGAAAAGAGAAGCGTCAAGTGGCATCGCGTGCCATTCTTGATGCCTTTTGGTCATGGGTTGAAAATACATCAGCTCTTACTACAACGAATGAGAAGCTGACTAAGGCACTTGCCTATGCAGCCAACCACAAAAATTACCTTGAAACGTTCTTAGAGGATGGACGGCTACCGATTTCGAATAATCTCTGCGAGGCTAATATCAAACCTTATGCGACGGCTCGAAGAGCCTGGCTGTTTGCTGACACTCCAAAGGGTGCAACTGCAAATGCAGTTTTATATACTATCGTTGAATCCGCTAAGGCAAATGATCTGGATGTATATGAATACATTCATCATCTGCTCCGTATAATGCCGGACATAGATTTTAATAATCATCCAGAAATGATTGATGCATACCTACCATGGTCAAAAGATTTGCCCCAAGAGTGCAGGTTGAATAAGAGAATACATAAAGAATTCCGCTAGTGCTAATTGTAGCATACCGGAATTCTTTTTTACATACGCCATGTTTTGCATCACTTACATAACGGTGGTGCTAGAATATAAATGGTACAAGTTAGACATGGAAATTCCTTAACATAGAAGTATAATAGAATAAATGGAGGAATGAACATGGCTATACAGTACACAGAGGAATTCAAAATCAATGCAGTAAAATACTGGAATGATCATCAGGATTTAGGCATCGGAAAGTGCGCAAAGAACTTAGGAATCAGTAAAAGTGCTCTTTCTAATTGGGGGAAAGCCTATACAATTAATGACGGCACGATCCCTACAAGAGGGCGTGGTAATTTCGAAAGCGACGATGCTAAGGAAATAGCTAGACTACGTAAAGAGTTACGTGATACTCAAGATGCACTTGATATATTAAAAAAAGCAATCGGAATACTGGGAAAATGACCGAAGCTCTGTTTCTGGAAGCTGCTATAAAAGAAGAGCAGCTTCTAGAGCAGGGAAAACGCCGGCTGAATGTCTCTGGTGTGCTGAAAATATTAGGCGTTTCAAGAAGCGGATATCTGAGCTGGAAAAAACGGCTTCCATCTAAAAGAGAGAAAAGAAAACGTATCATTAAAGAGCGGATTATCGATATCTATAAGGACTCCCATCAAAATTATGGTGCGCCAAAGATAACCGAATGTTTAAGGAAAGAAGGAGAAATCATTGCTGAAAAAACCGTAGGTAATTACATGCGTGAGCTTGGAATAAAAGCGCAGTACGTAAAACCTTATACAGTGACAACAATAAATTCAGATTTCAGCAATGAGTTAAAAAATATACTAGAGGAGCAATTTAATCCCCAAAAACCGGATGCTGTTTGGTGTTCAGATATTACATATATTTGGACATATGAAGGCTTTGTATATCTTACTAGTATCATGGATCTATATTCTCGAAAAATAATTGCTTGGACCTTGAGCAATACACTGGAAGCCAGATGGGTAATTGAGACAGTAAATAAGGCTAAAAAAGCGAGAAATGTAAGTGCCCCGTTAATCTTACATAGTGATCGAGGTATACAGTATGTAAGCACCGAATATATAAAAGCAACAATAGGCATATGCCGAAGTTACTCTAAAAAGGCATATCCGTGGGATAATGCGTGCATAGAAGCCTTTCATGCATTAATAAAAAGAGAATGGTTGAATCGATTTAAGATATACGATTATAACCAAGCATATCGTCTGGTATTCCAGTATATTGATACCTTTTACAATACAATTAGAATACACAGCCATTGTGGATATCTTTCACCTAATGAATACGAATCCAGTTACTGGGATAAACTGAATAAAATGGAACGAAAGGAAGCAAGATATGAAGCATGTTAATAGAAAAGTTCACGTTTAACTTGTACTTTTTCTTGACATAGTACCATTTGCCTTTTCAAATGACCATAGTGGATTTCAAAAACTACTGAAACATTTAGATTCCTATTCTAAAGAAGAGCTTTATATTGGTATGGAATCTACTGCCCATTATGCAGAAAATCTTACCAGCTTCCTTTTCACAAGGGGATTTCAGGTTTGTATAATCAATCCTATTCAAACTTCCTCTCTTAGGAAATCAAATATCCGTAAAACCAAGACGGACTCGGTGGATACTTATCTCATTATCAAAGCTTTAACTTTAAACCACTATCATTTATATTCGGAACGCGATTACAATTCCTTGCAATTAAAAAACCTATGTCGCTTCCGTCAAAAACTTATGAAGGCTAGGACAAAGGTTAAAATTCAACTTGTGACTTATGTGGATTTGTTATTCCCGGAACTCCAGTATTTCTTTAAATCTGGTATTCACGGAAAAGCTTGTTATACTCTATTAAAAGAGCAACCAAATCCCGACAGAATTGCGAAAATGCATCTCACAAGGTTAACTAACCTTTTATCAAAGTCCTCTCGCGGACACTTTAAACAGTCTAAAGCTGTACATTTAAAAGAGCTTGCATCGCAATCTGTCGGTATTAAAAATGATACCCTATCTTTGCAGATTTTGCAATCGATAAAACAGATTGAAATGTACACAGAACAGCTTGCCGAAGTAGATCAATCCATTCATGAAATCATGGATAAGATGGATTCTGTTATTAAGACTATCCCTGGTGTTGGAGCAATAAACGGTGCCATGATTATTGGAGAAATCGGTGATATATCACGTTTTGATAAACCATGCCAACTGCTCGCCTATGCAGGGCTAGATCCATCGGTATATCAATCAGGAAATTTCACTGCCGCTAGAACACGAATGTCCAAACGAGGTTCCAAACTACTTCGATATGCACTAATAAATGCAGCATGGCAAACCACCTTGGTAAATAAAACTTTCAAGGAATATTATGATTTAAAAGTCTCTCAAGGTCGTCGTCACTACAATGCTCTTGGCCATGTAGCTCATAAATTAGTCCGTGTTATACATAAGATGATGAGCTCTAACGTTGAATTCAATTTAGCTTAGCCTTACCTATCAACTATATTTAATTTTCAGAAAGCACCTTTATGATGCTTTATTTGTTATGCACTTTATTATAATAAATAAGCTTAAGAAAATTTCTCTTTTACTATTGACTTTTCATAGTTGGTCTCCTTAATTCTTGAAAGGTTACCGCTGCACAGTACCTCAAGGTTATCAAATATTTTACGTGCTGGCCAATCCCACCATTTTAATTTCAGCAGATAGTCTATAAGGTCATCGTCGAATCTTTTTTTAGTAATTCTGACGGGGTTTCCGCCTGCAATATGATAAGCCGGTATGTCCTTTGTAACTACTGAATTGGCAGCTACAATTGCTCCATCACCAATATGCACGCCAGGCATTACAGTGACATTTTGACCTATCCACACATCATTTCCTACAACAGTATCTCCTTTGAAAGGTAAATCCCCAAGTGTCGGAGTTGCCTTTTCCCAACCATGCCCCATGATGTTAAAAGGATAAGTAGTGACGCTGCACATTCTATGATTCGCACCGTTCATTACAAATTCGATACCTTTTGCTATAGCGCAGAATTTCCCGATGATGAGCTTATCACCTATAAATTCATAGTGATGTGTAACGTGCTCTTCAAATCGTTCCGCACCATTGATATCATCATAGTAGGTGTAATCGCCTACTATAATGTTTGGACGTGTGATTAAATTTTTAATGTAGCATATGCTTTTGATGTTTTCATTTGGATAAATGGAACTTGGATCTGGTCCATATTGCATATTAAACCTCCTCGCGCGTTGGCTTTCCGCTATCAACGCTTTCCCAACTCAGATGCTATCAAGCTTGTTTCACAGACTTAATTAGCAGCATCATTGGGCGGCGCATTTCATCTGACATGCCCGGAATGTCCATCATATCGGCGCTTGGCATTGCTTCCTCAACAACGTCCAGCCGAAATCCGGCTTTTATAAGCCCCATTAGAATTTGCGTTAATGTATGATGTTGTTTCGTGACATCCAGTCCTAGGAAATGGGCAACTCGCTCTCCGGGATAAAAATAATCATCAACAGGCCAGTGCTGTGATCTGCCATTCGAATCATAAATCCAGTCCTGGTTTACACCCGCTGTAAAAACAGGATGTTCAATGTTAAGAAGGAAAACGCCATCAGCCTTTAGCGTCAAGTATATTTTCCTGAAAATCGTATCAATATCTGCAATATAATGAAGCACCAGATTAGAAACCACGCAATCATATGAATTGGCGGGATAATCATATTCCTCCAGCCCGCAAACCCGATAGGTAATTTTCGAGTCTGCGTTTTTTGCTTTTGCTTCATGTATCATTTTTTCACTCAGGTCAATACCCAATACCTGCTTTGCACCGCACTCAACCGCATATTTGCAATGCCAGCCATAACCGCATCCAAGATCGAGTACGCTTTTGTAGCTTAATTCAGGAAACAAGGCCTTGAACTGATGCCATTCACCTGCTCCGGATAAGCCTTGTTGACTGCGTGACATCTTCGAATACTGGTCAAAAAATTGTCTATTATCATAAATGTTGTTCATATTCTCACCTTCTTTGTGTAGTTAGAATCTTTCACCGGATATGTTCATCAGTCATTCAGAAAAATACCTTTCGCTTCGTTAATCAATTGCTTTAGCTGCACACAGGCATTTGCTCCATCTGTTCCGGCTGCCGCAAAAATTGAATTTATTTTATCTTTGTATCCAAGCGGGTGAATGTTAAAATGCTCTATCATGCCGACTGCCTTTTTTTCGTTCAGGCAGTACTCTTCATTTACTGCAAATAACACCTGGTTCAGCGCTGAAATCGCCCGTACAATATGAGCAGTAACATAATAAACATCGTTTTTCCTGGCATTGTTTTCCGCGAACATTAAAGAAAACTCTGCTTCAAACGTAAAGAAACCAATAATAGCTCTTTTCAATTTCGGCGGGTATTTTTTCGCGACTTGCTTCAAAGCTGAAATATTACCCTGTTTATCCCACAATACCTTGCATACTGCTAATTCTCCCATATACATCACATTCATGTAGGCATGGGGATGTCCAGTTTGATAATGTGCGGAAATAATCCCTTCCTGACATTCTGAAATTACATTTTCCACACGTTCTATATCCCGTAGTATAAAGTCAACATGGTATCCATCCATCATAAGCCAGCCACCGCCATTAACCCATTCTCCCCATGCACCAGGAGGAACGACCAAATTATCCCTGTGTTCATCATCCACAAGTTTGGCTGCCTTGTTCAAGGACACAAGGTCAAGTGTCTCCGTATTGTAATAAATACCGATATCAATATCTGAGTCAGGGGAATGCGTGCCCCTTGCGCGAGAGCCGCCAAGCACAACTGCTTGGATGCCTGACACATCTGCCAATGCTGATACAACTTCATCTAATACTGTTTTAATTTCATTCATGTATGCTCACCTCATTAAAGCGATCTTTTTAAAATAGCTTGTTAATGCCCACATCCAATCTGACCACACAACCTCAAAAACTTCTGAAAAAACATCTAACCTGACCACTCGCGAACGCTGACATCTAACCCGACCACTCACCGAGCTATGACATCTAACCTGACCACTTAACTATCAAAAACCGCTCTTATGGACTTATTCCCTCGAAGCGATATTTTCATGATTTTACTCAATGGGTTTTACACCCATATGTGCTGAAAGCCCTGATATATAAGGGTTTTTTACGCTCTCACTCTTTCACCCTTGTTATCAATACAACCGTCTCAACATGGAACGATAGGCTCACCTCGATGTCTGGTCTGTATTTTTCGTTTTATTCGTTCGCGGGAATAGGTCGAGCATGGTTATTATGGGTATTATCTGTTCGGGGAACAGGTCAACTGTTTTCGTGTGTTCGTGGGAATAAGTCGATATATGGGTCTTGATTCCTGTCATCTCAGGTGTGTTTCCTACGATACTTTGATACCAATGCACCATTTTCTGTTGTCGGCGGGCTTTCGTTAACGAGCAGGGTATCGTTAACGAGCAATATATTAATCTTTCTTCGACGTGCGGTTTTGCCTTTATACATAGACTCCTCGATCCGGCATCCCATCATATTATATTATTCGTGCCAAAGTACTGTGCCGCAACAGTCGCATACGGCACTTGCCGCACCGTCAAATTCGTTTCTGGTTGTGGTTGCCGAGACATAGCTGTTGCATTTTGGGCAAAACGGTGCGCTGCCGCAGGGAATACAATCGCTTCGATATGCCGTTCCATAATTCGGGTCATTGGGGTAGTTGCATATCACCGCCAGATGGGGTGTTTTTTTACCGCAGCGACTGCAATGCTCCAAGCGAAGCTCCGTGCGCTTTCCTAAAGAATATCCTACAACCTTTCCCTGCCCACAGTAGATGCAGAAGCCGTCATCGCCGAATGTGTGTTTTGTAGCTCCACAGACCTTGCATTTACAGCCATCCCAAACATGGGGTTCTGATTTACGACAGTTGGTACAGTAATGGAGTTTATCGTCACCAGCACGCCAGTGATGCCCTTCGTCGCGCACCTCGCCGCAACGGACGCATTTACAGCCATTCCAGTTATGGCCTTGCTTTTTGCATTTGAGCTTTCCGAATAAATTCATAGCGCCCTCCAAACTTCTTATTTGTCGCCACGGACACCTCCGTGGAAAATGCCTTCGTCGGCATTAGCGTCGTATTCCTGCCGCCGTATTTCTTCTTGAGTAAGTGAAGCTGTTTCTTTCAATTCGTTAACCCTTGTACGTTCCTCCGCAATCACATTCCGTTGGATGTTTTGTGCATCAAGAGCATCAAAAATCTTTATAACTATGTCTGGAAATCTATTCGCGTACCCGGCTATCTTGCGAATTAGGTAAGCGTCGTTAAACACTTGTGGCAGCAGTTCGCCATGCAGTGTAATGAGGCTTGCATACGCTTCAATCGCCATTTCATCAGTACGGGCGCGTCCATAGGGGCTTAAATAGTATTTTCCGCATGAATTGCATCGCTGGAGATCGGTAACTTCTCCATCAACATATTCATATTGATGCTCGACTTTGCCGCATCGGGAGCATTCACATCCTATAAAGTTGTGTTGAATATCCCGCGTCTTTCCGCAGTTCAGGCATTTCTCCCGGCACTGACCCTCTATTTGCCGCCATTGATGCTCGATTGTTACCGTAGCTCCGCAAACGCGACAGCGCCGGGCGCATTCATTAGGCAGACGCTCCCATTTATGCCCGAAAACTTTACAGAGAAATCCCATATTGTTACCTCCAACGATTCTTAGTTTCTGCCTATGCGTCTCGCAAAATGCACGACACGCTTTCTAAACCCTCAAATATGCTTGGCTCCATACGATTTGATTGTCAGTATCCTTGCTTCATGTCGTAATCATGCCAGATTTGCTTCATATCAACGTCTGCGGAGTCATCATCAGAGGCGGCAGGCAATTGAGGACTGAAATAGTCCCGCACGGTTTGAGATACCGCTTTTGTCGGCAGTAGATCGCGATATGGTATGCCGCACATCATAAATACTTTTTTTGCATCTGCCAAAAGCCAGAGATCATTCTCCGTGATGTTCCCTATCAGAAGATACTGGAGAAGAGTTTCAGCTTGCATATATTTCATGATAATGTGCTTTGTGTATTGGCAGGGAGTAACATCAAGAATATGAAATTTTTCATCTTGCTGCAATTGCCCTTCCGAAAGCATATACCGCAACTTTTTTTCAGCGCTTTTACTTAACTCGTTTCTTAACCAGACTGGTTTGCTGAAAAACACTTCTTTTCCCCCTTCCGAAATTCTATCAATCTTTAACCCCTATAAAAGCAAACACGCCGGATGCGATGCCGATAAAGATGAGATACCCGAGAGCAACCCAACCGTCGCCGTAAGCGTCGTTCCAGATGTTAATTGCAAACACTACAGACACCGCACCACCTGTGAGTATCGCACAGAGGACAGCAAGCACTGTGTTACCATTCACGTCGCTCCATTGCGCTATCTTGTTCTCAACCCACGTCACAGCGATATAGGCGGCGATAAAAGCGGCGTAGAAAAGCAAAATCAACGGACCCGCATTTTGTGTCCATTTCTCGATTCTGAATGATAACGGCGGCGCATATCGGAAAAGTACAAAGCCGAGTGCGGCGCTGATGAGCAGTAAGGCAACCCACCCGATAATCTTCCTCAAATAACACATTTTTGTTTTCCTCTCGTAATTGGTAGCATTCTACACTTCCTCAATCCAGTATGTGATGGATATTGTATTAAGCTCGGTATTGCTCATTTTCATTCGTTCATCTTGCAGCATCTCTTTTGCTTTTTCTTCCGCCTCGGTATAGGTGCCTGAAAAAAGCTGTTTTATTTGCAGATAGCTGTAATAGTCCGAGTCATCCGAGACATAGTCGGGCGCATCGCACGCGCTTCCTATCGTGATACTATACGTCTTGCGCGGTTCCGTTGTTTTAGCTGTCATTTGCCTTTCCTCCTAAATTACCATCCGTGTGTATATGTACTTGCCGAGCCGAATACAATCTTTGCATTTGGGCAGTTAGAAAACGGCTCGTTTCCGATGATTGGGCGCATAAATTGATAGCTGATGTATACCTTCTCCAAAAGCGGGCAGTTGCAAAATGCGCCGTCCTCAACAACGATGCCGCCGGAGAAGGAACGAATCTCGATTGTCTTCAGATTTGCACAGTTATCAAAAGCTCCGGCGTGAATCGTCACCGTTTCACGATCTTCACAGCCGTACAACAAATTCTCAAGCCTTTGGCAGCCGGTGAAGCAGCCCTTGAGGAAATGCGGCATGTAATTCAAAGTAAGTCCGCGATATTCTTCGTCAGCATAACGTACCGGCGCTCTTTTGTTTCCCGTAGCGATAAAGCCGTGTTTTAGAAGTCGCTCAATATCAATTTTTTCAAGCCCAGGCTTCTTTGAAAACAATCCCATGATAACCTCCTATTGCTTGTTCCAATCAATTTCTGGTAGCCGCCTCTTAACATGGTCGGTCATGGCTGGCTGACCTTTCTTTGTAAACCCTCCGAAATCTTTTTGTCCAACTCGCCTTCTTCCGATATGAGATGGGTGTTCCATCCTCATGCTGTCATTTGTTCCTCATATGTGTTATCCTTTGTCTCTGAATAGAAATATGTAATAATTATATCATGTTCTCGCTCTTGAAGCCACCTGTTCATTATACAAATTCTATAATTGAAAATTGAAAAGTTAAATTCCACCCCCCATTTAGTACTGCACTGGAATTTACTTTTTCAAGTCAGCTAGTTAAGCCAATTTGCTCATTGGCAGTACTAAATTCCTTCCCCATACTATATTCTCCTATACGCAAAAAACCGGACCCTTAGGTAACCGGAGTATGATCACAAAATAATATGCTCTATCTTATTTAAAGTATACACCATATTACGATTTTGTCATCCCCAATTATCTTCTCCATAAAAATCACTGATTAACAATTAATGCCTTATGCTTGCTTATCAACCGAATTAAGTTGTGACCGCCCTTGACTCATTTCAATCAATCAAATAATTGCAAAGACAGTTCCTCCTCTTAAGTAGTTAATAAATCTATTATATCATAATATTATTCCAAATAGTACCATATTCTTTGTTAAATATCATTATATACTAAAAATCGCAAAAAACCTGAGATTGAATTTTATCTACTTGTCTATAATAACAGGGTAGCGATTACTCTATCATCTGCTTAGATTCATTACAGCAGCCATCGGTCAAATTAATATTCATGATACATTTCTATTAAATAGGATCAAATTGATAGAAAAATACTAAATGAAACAGTCCAACATTAACAACAGTTCTATAGTCTCAACCTATCCCCAAAAAAGTAGTTTCATAGTCTCGCAAGACTAAAAGCAGTTCTGTAGTCTCAACCCTAACCCTCTTTTCACTTCATTAGCTATACTCCCAGAATAAAAAACAAGGCTTCAAGCCAATCAGTATTAAATACCGAAAGTCTAGAAACCTTTGATTTCAAGCCATCTAAGGCATTTTTATTTGTCTTTGCGTGATAGAGTAGAGCAGTGGGGTTACCACCGCCCCCTCATCAAACCGTACGTGCAGTTTTCCCGCATACGGCTTTCCGATATTCTTCTTCCTTCAGCATTCAGCCGCACATACTTGCCAGTCCCGCTTGCTTAGTCAATTCTCTGACTTTAGCAGCATTCCCTAGCCTGTAGTTACGTTGTTTCTTCCGATTGTACCAACAGGTAAACTTAAAATTGATATACTTATCTATCTTCCATAACCATGGTCTTGCAAATCGTCTGGCATAATAGTTTCTCATGCCAATGATTTTAGGATTGAGCAACTTAACCATCTCTTCCATGCTCAACAGCAATTTGCTCGGACTTGCAAACACCTCTTTGATGTTAGCCCTCATTTTCTTCATAGCCTTCTTGGACGGTATCTGCTGTAGTGTCCAATACCACTGCCAGCTTTTGTTTCTGAATCGCTGAAATCTGTTGTTGAAACCTAGAAAGTCAAAGCTGTCTTTTCCGAAATACATGTCAACAAGCCTTGTTTTCTCACTATGCAATGTTAGTTCCAGCTTTTTCATAATCCATTTTACAGCACGCAACGCTTCTTCTGCTTGAGATAACTTCTTGCATAATATCACAAAATCATCTGCATATCGTACTAATTCTCCCAAGTGTCCGAACCTCTTACTCCAACATACATCAAAATAATTCAAATATATATTGGATAACAGTGGTGAAATAACTCCGCCCTGGGGTGCACCAACAGTACTTTCACTGTATTGCCCGTCTTCCAGCACTCCTGCCTTCAGCCAGCCTTTTATCAGCTTCAGCACCCTTCGGTCAGTTATTCTCTGTTTGACCAGCAAAAGCAGCTTATCATGGTTGATGCTCCCAAAATAATCTCTTATGTCAGCATCTATTACCCATAATGCTCCGCCTTTGTCTGCCATTTCATATATCCTGTCCATTGCCTGTTTTGCATTTCTTTTCGGTCGGAACCCATACGAGCAAGGCTGAAAATCTGCTTCAAATACCGGCTCTATTACTATCTTTGCCGCCATCTGCACTATTCTGTCCTTAATCGTAGGTATTCCTAATGCTCTTTTTCTACCATCTTGTTTTGGAATATAGGTTCGTCTGACAGGCTTGCACCGATATTTCTCTGCCCGCAAATCTTCTGCTATTTCGTCCAGCAGTTTTTCTTCGCCGTACGCTTTCACATCATCAATGCTGACTTTGTCAATACCGCCTGCTCCACCATTCTGTTTTACCCGTTTCCATGCTTCTTCCAAGATGTCCTTACGGTATATCTTGTCATACAACGCATAGAACTTTCTCTTTCGGTCAGCTTTGGCTGTAAGGTATAGTCTGTTTTGGAAGTCTCGTACTTTTTCATGGGTGTTTATAGCTTTTTCGGCAATCACCGGCACCTACCTCCTTTACAGACTTGAATAAAGTTGTGCCCCTTCCCTATGCACAGTTTTGTTGTCTGTACAATCCTTGGTACTATGAGCACTTCTGACTGCCTCTTTGCAGAAAGCAACTTCGCTTTTGCTTATATGCATCCTCATTACAGTTTCCTGTGCAAAGTAGGCACTCTCCAGTTCCGGCAAATACTTTCCTGACGTGTCGCTACCTCTACACCGCAGGGTTCTTAGGTATTGCATTTAGGGTTCTTCATACCATCTGCTGTCTTCGCTGTTGATGTCCCAGCTCGACTCCCTGTTGTTCCCTTTCGGGAATGTCAATAACGGTGCGGCAGTATTCACTTTATGTTACAACCCGCCAGTTTGCCTGCTCCTTTCGGAACATTCCGTAACGCTTCAACGCATAGATTACTCCATACGCTGGTTACTGACTAAGTGGCTGCCCTACCTTTACCACTGCAGGACTTTCACCTGCTAGCATTTGCCAGCTTAGCTGGACGCACACATCAATACTACCGTCTCCACATGCCTCGTCCTGCCGGAAATAACACATATCTTCCATCTCGTCAGAGTTAAAAGAACACATCTGATTATTCTTTTCTGTCTCTGTCTCAGGTTGCTCTAAAACAATATTTTTTTCATTCAACAAGTTATCCTGAACGCTCATTTTTCACATTCCTTTCCAACTTGTTGTATATAATTGTTAATTGCTATTCTTCAGCAAATTCATATATCTGTCTTTTGCATCAGAAATCGCTTTTTTACCATTACCTTTTAGTACAAAGGTTAATTTATATGGATCTACTGAGCCATCCTCATTAACATCGCCTACAATTACTTTTTCAACAATACTTTCAAATACTACTCGGTCAAAAGTATCAAGTACATCTACTTCCGTCAGTCTCTGTCGCAATTCTTTCATACGTTTCCCAACATTGTGCTGGGTATTCGCATTTACAAGGAAATAATCTCTTTCTTCCTTTGCTCTAGAAATTTTAGTAGTGAATTCATCGTATTTTTCATCATACGCGTCTTTAGAAATTTTATCATCCAATAACATATCGGTCAATTTCTTTCTCTTATACTCCAGGTTACTAATGCTTGTTTCAATGCGCTTAACTTTTATCGCATCTTCATTATTTGAAATAGTGGATTCTACTGTTTCAAGAACAGAATCCAGAACATCATCAAAATTGTCTGCTAGAAGCCTGAATGCTTCCAAAAATGCGTTCTCAATGATTACTTCATCTATCGCCTTACTATTAGGACAGTTTGCAATTCCATTCTTTGTTGCATTAGTACACTTCCATACTGGTTTCTTATGTTGTGTATCCTGATGATGAGAACGTCTCGAAAAAAATGTTCCGCAAAAACCACACTCACACATACTGCTAAATGCAAATTTTCTTGAATACTTTTCGCGAGTCCCTTCTATGATAAGCGAATTCTTTTTATATCTACCCTTTCGTATTTCCTGTGCCTTGTCCCACATTTCAGGTGATATGATTGGCTCATGGTGACTTTTAATATAGAATTGATCTTTGGTGGTAGACTAAAAATGGTACAAGTTGAAAGTGGACTAGATCCTAAATAGTAGTTATAATAAATACTATAAGAGATGGAGGAGTTATCATGAGTAAACAGTTTGACAAAAAATTTAAAGAGGATGCCGTCCGATATTACTTTGATCATAAAGATTTAGGTCTCAAAGGATGTTCAGATAAGTTGGGGGTTAGCCGTACAGCACTTAGCGTATGGGTTAAAGAAGCAAAAGAAAACAATGGTGAAGTACCAACTAGGGGTTCAGGCAATTATGAAAGCGATGAAGCCAAGGAAAACGCGAGGCTACGCAGAGAGTTAAGAGATACACAGGATGCATTAGAAATATTAAAAAAAGCGATCGGCATCCTGGGAAACTGACAGAAGCTCTCTTCATTGCAACATCCGAAATGGAAGATAAATTGAACGATGAAGGCGAACGCCGGCTGAATGTCAGCGGGGTGCTTAGAGTATTAGGCGTTTCAAGAAATGGCTACTATTCATATAGAAAAAGACTTCCTTCTGATAGACAAAAACGCAAGGAAGCGATTATGGAAAAAATAATGGCAATATACAACGAATCTCATCAGAATTATGGAGCTCCAAAAATCACAAAGGTACTGCAAAGTGAGGGAGAAAAAATCAGTGAGAAGACAGTCGGAAACTATATGCATGAGCTAGGAATTAGAGCTCAATATGTTAAACCGTATACTGTTACAACGATAGATTCAGACTTTAGCTTAGAACTAAAAAATATATTGGATGAGGAATTTAACCCAAGTGAGCCAAATGCTGTTTGGTGTTCAGATATAACTTACATTTGGACCTATGAAGGATTTGTATATTTAACAAGTATTATGGACTTGTTTTCCCGTAAAATCATAGCATGGGAGCTTAGTACAACCCTAGAAGCTAAATGGGTTGTAGAAACGATTAATAGAGCGAAGAAAGCAAGAAGAATAGATAAGCCATTGGTCATGCACAGTGACAGGGGCATACAATATACCTGTAGTGCATATAAGGAGGCAACAGAAGGACTTATAAACAGTTATTCAAAGAAAGCTTTTCCATGGGACAATGCATGTATAGAATCATTCCATGCATTAATTAAGAGGGAGTGGATAAACAGATTTAAAATATTAGATTATAATCACGCATATCGCCTTGTATTTGAATACATAGAGGCATTTTATAACACTGTCAGGATTCATAGTCATTGTGGATATTTATCACCAAATCAATATGAGGTAAATTACGCAAAGCAACTGGTAAAATTATACAGGAAGGTAAGCTAAATAATAATAAATTTTCCCGATTTAACTTGTACTTTTTCTTGACATAGTACCAATGCCTATTTTCTGGATCACCACCAACCGCTACTGGTTTTCCCCGAAGTTCGGGGCGATGCAGCAATTCTACACTGGCATAAAATGCATTCGCATCTGAATGTAGTATAATTCTATCTTTCATATAATTATTTATGGCAGTAACATATAAATTCCCTAAATATGTTACTAGCAGACTTCCTCCTTTCTCATCATCTGATTTATCTATTATTATAATACTCATATTATGATATGTAAAGTGAATAATTTATCATTTTATGATATTTTATTCTTGATAATTGTATCAGACTGATGTACAATATAGACCAAAGGTGGTAGTGTACAACTAACCCGTGGCATTTTTTACCCAACAAAATAAGTGCCAAACTGAAAGGAGCATCATGAAGCAAATAGGTAAGAAATTATCAGAAATTAGAATAGAAAAAGGACTTTCACAACCTGAACTTGCAGATTGTCTAACATCAATTGGTATAACTACAACTGGACAAAAAATAAGCAAATGGGAAACTGACTATTCTGTACCCAATGCCTATCAGTTTTTAGGACTTTGCAATGTATTGGATATTAGAGACGTACTTGAAACGTTTGAAATAAAAGATAACCCACTCTCACAGCTTGATAAAGCCGGAAAGCAAAAGGTAGAAGAATATGTTGACCTGCTTATTCTGAGCGGAAAATATAACAAAAAATCTGCCACTGTGATTCCATTCACACGACAGATAAAACTCTTTGATATTCCAGTATCTGCCGGAACTGGTCAGTTCCTTGACTCCGATGCGTATGAACTTATTGATATTGGAAGTGAAGTCCCTGATTCTGCTGATTTTGGACTTCGTATCTCTGGTAATAGTATGGAGCCTGAATATATAGATGGTCAGATTGTATGGGTTCATCAGCAGGATGTACTAAATGATGGTGAGATTGGAATCTTTGGATATGATAATAATGCCTACTGTAAGAAGCTTTCGCTTACTACAGCAGGCACCAAATTAATTTCATTAAATTCAGAATATTCTCCGATTGAGGTTCAGAAGAATGGAGTATTACATGTATTTGGGAAAGTCGTAGGAAAGAAAGGAGTTTACGAAAATGCCTAAATTTGAAGATTATGAAACAGAACAGTACTATTATCAAAGATTACGCGAGCATGGAATCCAGCATATTAACTGGGGAATGTCAGCTTAAAATTCTTACAAAAGAAGAAATTGACGAAGCGCTTGAAGACCTTTCTTGTTCAATACCTGGGCTTAAACGGTAACCGTCAAACAACTCCGTGTATATAAAAATCGCCAACCTTCTGATATTCTAGACAGTTGGAGATACTATTAACGACAAATCTTTTGAATGGTTGGATCCCATGGCATATAGTCTTCCAAGAATTCTGGATGCTCTAGAAATGCGCTGTCTGGGATGTCACTCAAAATATATTAAATGTATTTGTTTGGGTTATGTCTATTTGCTTTTGCTGTTTCAATTAAGGTATAAATACCAGCACTTGCCTCGTAAGCGTCAAATCATACGCCTGACGATAAATTTAACGCCACCTTTTATCAGTGGCGTGGTTTCCTGCATTCGTCCGGAAGACTCTCTGACCATGGCATCAAGTAATCCAGATCTGTAGGATCTATATTTCCTTGTTCATCACAGAGCTTTGGCAGCTCAGTGAGTATATATTTAAAGTAGTAATAAGGACGCAGGTTATTAAGCTTTGCTGTCTCTGATATACTGTAAACCATTGCACTGGCACCGGCTCCTCTGGCTGTGTTGTGAAACATCCAGTTTTTCTTACCTAGACAGAAGGTCCGAATAGCTCTCTCTGAGGCCGAGTTATCTATCGGTACATCACCATCTGTCAGGAATACTTTTAGATATTTTTCCTGATTAAGGCAGAACTGCAAGCCCCGGCCGGTCTTGCTCTGGGGCGGAACAGCACAATCAGCCACCTGCTGTTTTACCCACGTAAAGAATTCCTCAACTAACGGCTTGATTACTTCCAGCCGTTTTTGAAGTCGTTCCTCTGATGAGAGTCCTTTCAGCTCTGTGTCAGCACTATAGAATTCAGCAATCCTCTGCAACGCCTGATATGCAACGGATTGTTTTAGCACCTTTGGATTATCTTTGTCCGCAGCCTTTAACGCATCGGCGAAATCACGCCTCGCATGTGCCCAGCAGTTTGCATTTGTTACATTTGGTAGCTTTTTATCTACCAAATGGTACTGCTGAAGGCTGTCTGTTACAAGGACTCCTTTGTAATCCTTGTAGAACTCCAGAGGTATCTGGTGGTCACGCCCTTTCTGATACTCATATATCACGATGGGCTTGTCCCTATACAGTTCTCCGGAGCGGTGGACCCACATGTAGCACCGGCTGTTAGGGTGGTCGCTGTCCTTTATTACCTGAGTCGGTGTCTCATCTGACTGGGTTACATGAAGCTTTAACAATTCCTGTTTCATGCGTTCCACAAAAGGAGCGAAATACTTATTGGAACTCTTTATTATCCAGTTAGACATGGTCTGCCTGGATATGTTTACGCCATTACGTTCAAACTCCTGCTCTATACGGTGAAGGGCTGAGGAGTTGACATACTTTACATTCAGGATAGATGCCAGCAGTGACGGTGTAACTATACTGTTTCTTAAAAGGTCCTTGGGTCTGTCACCACGAATAAACTCATCCTGATGATCACCGTCGGTACCTACATATACCTCGATAGTATGTATCTCAACCGTCCATGATTCAGGCTCATGACGAAGCCTTTTATAGCTCTCATCCGGCATGCGTCTCCAGTTGCCTTCGCCATAAAAGGCATCAAGCTGTTCCTTGGGTACACTGTAAGGAGGGATAATCTCCTCCGCAAAGTCCTTAAGATCAAGATTACGCTGACCCTTCTTCTTTTTACCTCTCCTTGAAGGAAGGACCTCCTCAGGATCCGGTTCCGGAGCTGATTCGTCACAGGCCATTTCAGCCTCATCAAAGAATGAGTACTGACCTTCTATGGAGCTTAAGGTTTCGGTATGCCTGCCGAATCTGTAGCTGTTAGCGATACGCACCTGCTCAATAAGCTTTTCGATGTTTGAATTTAAAGCGTCGAGCTGACCCTGC
Organism: Variimorphobacter saccharofermentans; assembly: GCF_014174405.1. Lineage (GTDB taxonomy): Bacteria > Bacillota > Clostridia > Lachnospirales > Lachnospiraceae > Mobilitalea > Mobilitalea saccharofermentans. Next base: position 2,658,791 of record NZ_JACEGA010000001.1, read on the forward strand.
ATCATCAGTACAAGGGTAATCAGTTCTTCACGGCTACAGTTATTTAGTTCCTCAAGGGTATGCTTGTTTGCCATTTATTCGTTCCTCCATCTTCATCTATTATAGCAGAAGATGGCTGAAATAGCGAATTTATGTGCAGCCTTGATTCGTCATTATGCCTATTGGTGTGAGATTGTATAAGGCTCATACGCATAAGGAAATATAGAGTTTTCAAGGTTCAGAAATATATTTATATAACCATCATAAGCGACTGTGATCGCTATATATATGGATATAAAACAGGGTTATAATAGAACCTTAGGAGGCCGGAAGACCGCTGAAAAAATCTCTGTTTTGCACAAATATCAGCAAACCTTCCTGGGTGTAACCTCCTTAATTTTGGGGTCCAAGGGGTTAAGACCGAGCATCAGATAATTGAACTGATCCTCAGTAAGCACTGCAGCCTCATGAATGGTTCGAGGCCAGGAAAGTGCCCCATCCTCAAACCTTTTATATAGGAGCAGGAATCCGTTTCCCATCCATAGAAGCCCCTTTATACGGTCTGACTTCCTTCCGCAAAACAGGAACAGGGTTCCCTTTTCAAACGGGTTCTGATTATATTTATCTCCGATAATCATCGCCAGACCGTCGATTCCTTTTCTCAGGTCGACAGCACCACAGGCCAGCACTACACGCCGAATCCTGGCCGCATCTTCAAGCATGTGACACCTCGTAAACGGTAAATCTCTTGTACATTAAAAAATAAAATCACATATGGGATAATACTCTAAGTTGAATAAGTTGAAAAAGTTGACAACATTTTAAACTTTTCAAACAATCTTAGGAGGTTATCTTCATGAATGCAAAAAATATGAAAAAGGAATATAACTTAAAGCAATGGCATCTTATAATTCAAGACTGCCGTAACAGTGGCATGAAAGTAGACGACTGGTGTAAACAAAACGATGTTAATCGTAATTCATACTATTATTGGTATAAAAAGATTCGTGAAGCTGCATGTGAAGTTTTAACCGAAAGCAATGTAGCCGTATCACCTTCCTTTGCATCTGTTCCTATGAATGTAATTGAACCTATCAATAATGGAAATCAAGGGTCACTAAACATATCTATTGGTAAAGTTAAAATAGAAGTTACAGAGAACACTTCACCTGATATACTACGTATGGTGCTGGAGGTACTTTCTAATGCTTAATGATGCTACAGGTTTTAAGGCTGTATATATCGCCTGTGGTTATACCGACCTGCGGCGTGGTATAGATGGTTTATCTGTTATTATTGATAAAACCTTTCATCTAAATCCTTTTGAGTCTGGTACCTTATTTCTCTTTTGCGGAAGGAGAACTGATCGTATCAAGGGACTTTTATGGGAGGGAGATGGTTTTCTATTGCTCTACAAACGCCTTGAAAATGGCAAGTTCCAATGGCCAAGAAATGAAGATGAAGTGCGTCAAATGACATCACAACAATTTCGTTGGTTGATGGAAGGACTATCAGTAGAGCCAAAAAAAGTTGTCCACACAGTCAAACCAAAACGGACTGCATAGGGCTATAATTAGTGGATAAAGTTTCTCCATAAAGCCCTGATTTTACTCGGTTTCGCTATGTTTTCCACAACTTTTAAAAGTTGTTTCAAATCTCTTTACATGCAGTTTTTATTATGCTATGTTTGACACATGATGATAGAAAACTATAGTGTAAACCAATTAACTAAATATACTAAGAAAGAGATCATAGATCTTTTTCTAAATCAGCAAGAGAGCCTAAAACTCCTTCGTGGGGAAATGGAGCTGCTAAACAAAAACATGAATCTATTATTAGAGCAGCTAAAGGTCTCCAATCAAGCAAGGTTTGGAAGTTCCTCTGAAAAGATTGATATAGAGATTTCAGAACAACTTCAATTATGTTTTAACGAAGCAGAGGTTACCATTGCTACTGCAGGAGAGATTGCAGAGCCAACAATAGAGCAAGTAGTGTCTGGGCATACACGTCGTGTAAAACCCCAAGGGAAACGAGATGCGGATTTGGAGGGGTTACCTATTCGTGTGGAGGAACACTTTCTTTCAGAGGAGAAGCTACAGGAACTTTTCGGTGGTAGCTATCGTAGGCTACCTGATGAAGTTTATAAAAAACTTGATTTTCATCCTGCAACCTTTGAAGTTGTAGAACATCACGTAGCCGTGTATTGCGGTAATAAAAATCAGACAATCGTACGGGCAGATCGTCCTTCAGAGCTATTGAAAAATAGCATTGTTACACCTTCGCTTCTTGCTGCAGTATTAAATGCTAAATATATAAACTCCCTACCTTTGTATCGTCTTGAGCAGGAATTTAAAAGGTATGATGTAAATATCTCAAGACAGGTAATGTCTAACTGGGTCATTACTGGAAGTGAACGATATTTATCGCTTCTTTATGACCGGATGCATGATGAGCTTTATAAAAGTCATGTGCTTCATGCAGATGAAACCCCATTTAAGGTAACAAAGGATGGACGTGATACCATGACCAATAGTTACATGTGGGTATATCGCTCTGGTAAGGATGGTGGAGGGCCCCCAGCAATCCTATATGAGTATCAGAAAACTCGTAAATCAGATCATCCTGCACAGTTCTTAAAGGAGTTCCAGGGCGTAGTGGTTTGTGATGGTTATCAAAGCTATCATAAGATAGCCAATGAGCGGCCTGATGAACTGAAAGTGGCAGGATGCTGGACTCATGCGAGAAGACGCTTCGCCCAGCTATGCAAAGCCCTTGGCAAAGAGAAAGCCAAAGGAACTCTAGCAGAAGCTGCAGTTGGTCAGATAGCAGCTATCTACCATGTGGATAATAGCCTATCAGATCTTAAACAAGATGAAAAACTACGTGAACGACAACTTCATGTCAAGCCTTTAGTAGAGGCCTTCTTTACGTGGGTAAAAGCCAATAGGCATACAGTTCCTGAAAAATCTGAAACAGGAAAAGCTTTTACTTATTGCATAAATCAAGTAAACGGTAAACCATACGTATATTACTGATAAGTCCTTTTCATGAGATAATATCGTAAAAAGTGTAAAAAGTTGTACAAGTTTTTACACTTAACACGCAACTCACGAAGGAGGATCTCATGAATACACAATTAGTAGCAAAAGAAGTTAAGTTCGCCCAATGGAACGCTTTGGTGCAGGAATGTATGGCAAGCGGCTTGAAAGTCAAAGACTGGTGCCAACAGAACAACATAAGTAAAGATGCTTATTACTACTGGCTTCGGAAATTACGCGAGGCCGCATGTGATTCTGTTGATACGAACTTTGTCCGTGTTCCGGATCAATGCATACCCTCATCTTTTCATTCTTCATTTTCGACAGAGCTTACGATAACAATGGGTTCTATAACAATCAACGTTAACTCCTCGACGCCACAGTGTCTCATAGAATCGACCATCCGGGCGGTGACAAATGCTGAATGATGCATCCGGCTTTTCACAAGTGTTTATTGCCTGTGGATATACGGATATGCGGCTTGGCATTGATGGTCTGGCATCAATGGTTCAAAGCAGCTTCCAGCTGGATCCCTTTCATACAGGAATACTGTTTCTCTTCTGTGGCAGGAGAACAGACCGGATTAAGGGACTTGTGTTCGAAGGTGATGGCTTTCTGCTCCTTTATAAACGTCTTGAAAAAGGCCGGTTTCAGTGGCCCAGAAGCGAAACAGAAATGAAAACTCTGACACCACAGCAGTATAAATGGCTGATGGAGGGTCTTGCGATTGAACAGAAAAAAGCTATACAAAAAATCTCATCTGTAGCAATCCTGTAATTCATTGTGCAAAACAGAGAAATTTATTTTTCTCATAGAGCACCAATCTCTGGTTTAAAGACAGTTATCCACACTTCCTATATCGTGGTGAGACGTTATACGTGATATCGTTTCACCATGTTTTTCTGTCGGTGGATAACTGTCTGAAAAACTCTTCTAAGTCCTTCTTTTTCCTAGTTTTTCAGGCACTTATCCACCGTCATAATGACGAAACCGTTCCATGCATCCATTCGCTTTTTTAACCAAAATCGGTTATACTAGAAGCATCAAAATAACAAAGGATGTATCTGGGAATGGACAAAAAATACTCTGAAGCTGAACTGAATAGTTTTAATAAAGCAGCGCTGATTAGTCTGTTCTTGTCCGTGCAAACCATGGCAGGTGAACTTTCTAACACCGTTACTGCCCAGAAAGAACAGCTGAACCAGATGAACCAGAAGCTTGATCTTCTGTTGGAGCAGCTTAATATCTCGAAGCAGCACCAGTTCGGCCGTTCCTCCGAAAAGATGGATATCGCAGGCCAGCTCAGTCTTGACGAATGCTTTAATGAAGCCGAGGGCATTATGACTAACAAGTATGTCCTGGAACCAGAACTGGAGCAGATATGTCCCAGTCCCTATACACGCAAAAAAGCAAAGGGAAAACGTGAACAGGATCTGAAGGATCTTCCGGTTAAAGTGATCTCACATGAACTATCTGAAGAGGAACTGCTTTCCCGTTTAGGGACCAAGTGGAAGCGTCTCCCAGATGAAGTATACAAAAGATTGGCATTCCACCCTGCTACTTTTGAAGTAGAGGAACACCATGTAGCTGTTTATGCGGGCATGGATGGTCAGACCATCATACGAGGCAACCGTCCAGTGGATCTACTTCGCAATAGCATTGCCACGCCATCCCTAGAAGCTGCTATCATGAACAGCAAGTATGTCAATGCCATTCCGCTGTACCGTCTAGAGCAGGAATTCGCACGAAATGATGTAAACCTTTCCAGACAGGTCATGGCAAACTGGACAATCCAGTGTGGTGAACGTTATTTGTCACTTTTGTACGATCGTCTCCATCAGGAAATATATAAATGCAAGGTACTCCAGGCTGATGAAACACCTGTATTAGTAAGTAAGGACGGTAGGGCAGCCGGTTCTAAGAGTTATATGTGGGTCTACCGTACCGGGAAGATGTATCATTCTGAACCCATTGTACTGTATGAATATCAACGGACTCGGAATACAAGCCATCCGAGGGAATTCCTTAAGGATTACAGCGGCACGGTAGTAACGGATGGATATCAGGTGTACCACACACTTGAAAAAGAGCGGGAGGACCTTAAGATTGCAGGTTGTTGGAGCCACGCTCGCCGACACTTTTCAAATGTAACCAAGACACTTGGCAAGGAAAAGTCGAAAGGGACGCTGGCAAATGATGCCTTGAAGCAGATCGCCGCCATCTATAAAATCGAAGGTATGCTGAAAAACCTGACAGCAGAAGAAAGGAAACAACAGCGACAACTGATGGTTAAACCACTTGTCGATGCTTTCTTCGCATGGATTGAAGAACATCAGTCTACAGTACTTCCGAAATCAGAGACCGGAAAAGGATTCACCTACTGCCTTAATCAGGAGAAATACCTAAGAGTATTCCTTGATGATGGTAACGTTCCTGCTGATAATAACGCAGCCGAAGGTGCTATCCGAGGTTTCTGTATAGGTAAAGCGAACTGGCATCTGATAGATACCATTGACGGAGCGAAAGCCAGTGCAATCATCTATAGTATTGCGGAAACTGCAAAGGCAAATCACCTGAAACCTTATAATTATTTCGAGCATCTCTTGACCGAGATTCCGAAACATATGGATGACAAAAGTTTGGACTTTCTTAACAATCTACTTCCATGGTCAGAAGCACTACCAGAATCCTGTAAAAAGCAAAAACAATAGATTCCATGCCGCCAGATGATGGCGGCTTTCCTTATACCTATCGGTACTCATGGTTTACCGTTTACTAAATCAAGAACAGTACCTACGTACTTTTCTAGAGGATCCAACAGTGCCCCTGGATAATAATTCTGCTGAAATAGCAATTCGCAGTTTTTGCTGAATATTCTTGTGCGATGAAATCGCAGTTCCGGCGAAGTGGAAATCACAAGACCGGAACTGGAAATCATCCTATAACATATGCGAGTTTACTCGCTTAACGACTTATCTAAACCATATACCTCTCGCATTGAGATATCTTTAGTTGGATCAATACTTTCAATATTAATTCTGTATGCATCATGAACGATACGGTCAAGAATAGCATCAGACAGTGGACTTGCTTCTCCTCCCAACTGCTCATACCAGCCATCGCTCTGGTACTGAGAGCAGAATACTGTAGATGATTTCTTGCGTCTCCTGTGAAGCAGTTCAAATATATCTTTCTGCTCCTTATCATTTGGCTTAAGTAGGAGCTGGTGCTAGAATATAAATGGTACAAGTTAGACATGGAAATTCCTTAACATAGAAGTATAATAGAATAAATGGAGGAATGAACATGGCTATACAGTACACAGAGGAATTCAAAATCAATGCAGTAAAATACTGGAATGATCATCAGGATTTAGGCATCGGAAAGTGCGCAAAGAACTTAGGAATCAGTAAAAGTGCTCTTTCTAATTGGGGGAAAGCCTATACAATTAATGACGGCACGATCCCTACAAGAGGGCGTGGTAATTTCGAAAGCGACGATGCTAAGGAAATAGCTAGACTACGTAAAGAGTTACGTGATACTCAAGATGCACTTGATATATTAAAAAAAGCAATCGGCATACTGGGAAAATGACCGAAGCTCTGTTTCTGGAAGCTGCTATAAAAGAAGAGCAGCTTCTAGAGCAGGGAAAACGCCGGCTGAATGTCTCTGGTGTGCTGAAAATATTAGGCGTTTCAAGAAGCGGATATCTGAGCTGGAAAAAACGGCTTCCATCTAAAAGAGAGAAAAGAAAACGTATCATTAAAGAGCGGATTATCGATATCTATAAGGACTCCCATCAAAATTATGGTGCGCCAAAGATAACCGAATGTTTAAGGAAAGAAGGAGAAATCATTGCTGAAAAAACCGTAGGTAATTACATGCGTGAGCTTGGAATAAAAGCGCAGTACGTAAAACCTTATACAGTGACAACAATAAATTCAGATTTCAGCAATGAGTTAAAAAATATACTAGAGGAGCAATTTAATCCCCAAAAACCGGATGCTGTTTGGTGTTCAGATATTACATATATTTGGACATATGAAGGCTTTGTATATCTTACTAGGTAAGCGGTAGATAATGGGTACTCTAGACCGCTGTATAGATTTTTGAGAAAATAGACTTATTATTTAACCGGGTCAAAAAAGTTCAGTGCTCAACTTTTTTGACTCCTTACAAGGAGGTAAGTCTATGAGCTCAACAACAAGTATGATTGCCACACGCTATCGATTGCAGGAATGGGCTGAGCAGGTTCGTGCCTGTCAGAATCGACCTGATGGAATGAAAGTCATCGATTGGTGTGCACAAAACAACATAACCAAAGCGGATTATTACTATAGACTTCGCAAGGTTCGGGAAGCCTGTCTCGAAAGCATGCCAAAGGACATGGTTTCAACATCAATTGTGCCGGTACCGGCTGAAGTCATGAATCCTAAATCTGCTCCGAGCACAAGTACAGGTCTGGATATCTCTGTGAACGGCTTTTCTATTCATGTGACAGAAGCTACATCATTAGATCTACTGTCTACAATACTACAGGTGATCTCTCATGCTCAATGATGCCACATGTTTTAAGCAAATCTACCTAGTGACTGGATATACAGATCTTCGTTCCGGTATTGACCGTCTGGCTGGTATCATAGAAACGCAAACCGGTATAGATCCTTTTTCGCCTGATACACTTTATCTTTTTTGTGGAAGAAAAGCGGATCGTATAAAGGGGTTAGTCTGGGAAAAGGATGGCTATCTCCTGCTATATAAGCGCCTCGCAGCTGGTCAATATCAATGGCCTCGTAATGCTGCAGAAGTTAGAGTTCTAACCCCACAGCAATTCCGTTGGCTAATGGAAGGGCTTACCATAACCCCGAAGAAGTCTGTAAAGCCGGTATCACCGGAGTATGTTACATAAGCTTTGTGCAAAACAGAGAAAATATATCTTGTTTTTACACGTTTAAAAAACGTAGAATCATCTATAAATGATTGCCTTCTACATACCTTCAGGCAGCGATATATAAGCGATATTTATCAAAAAATAAAATTTGACATTTCGAAAGGCATTTAATTACCACTCCATTACGGGATTCACAAAGCCTTACAACCATAGGCATTATGACGAAGCTGTCAGAAAATGAAATTCGCCAAATAAAGCATAATACGCTATAATAGACTTAATGAAAGGATGGTCTGTTATGGCAATAAAATATACCGAAGAACAACTGAATAGCTTCGATAAGGTCGTATTGGTTCAGTTGCTTCTAGCCAATCAGGAACAGCTTGCGTCCATTGACCAAAAACTTCAATTGGTGCTTGAACAGCTTGCCACAGCAAACCATAAACGCTATGGCAGGTCTTCTGAAAAGCTAGATATCGATCAGCAGATCGCCTTTAAAGAAGTAGACGATCAGATTGTGTTTTTCAATGAGGCAGAGGCAGTTGCCAACCTAGGCGAGATCGATGTCGAAGATGAAGATACCGTAAAATCAAAACCAACGAAACGCAAAGGCAAACGAGAAGAAGATTTAAAGGGACTTCCTATCGTTAAGATTGAGCATACCATGTCTGAAGAAGAACTCAGAAAGGAATTTGGCGGATCAGCATGGAAACAGCTTCCGGATGAAGTGTACAAACGATATAAATTCACCCCGTCTAAAGTAGAGGTGGAAGAACATCACGTAGCTGTTTATGCCAGTAAAAAGGATGATCACATAATAAAAGCAAAGCATCCGGGCTATCTTCTTAGAAATAGCCTGGTATCTCCATCGTTGGAAGCTGCTATCATAAACGGAAAATATGTCAATGCTGTTCCTCTTTACCGTTTGGAAAAAGAGTTTGAACGATATAATCTTAACATCTCCCGTCAGGATATGGCAAACTGGACCATCCAATGTGCAGACCGATATCTGGCAATCCTATATGATTATCTACATGAACGGATTTATGATTATCATGTACTTCAGGCAGATGAGACACCAGTCCTTGTTAATAAGGACGGGCGTACTGCCGGATCTAAGAGTTATATGTGGGTCTACCGTACGGGTAGGATGTATCAGGACAAGCAAATCGTCCTATACGATTACCAACAGACCAGAAACACAAGCCACCCAAGAGAATTCCTTAAGAATTTCAAGGGAGTCTGTGTTACCGATGGTTATCAGGTATATCACACCTTAGATAAAGAACGTGACGATCTGACCATCGCCGGTTGTTGGGCGCATGCCCGACGTAGATATGATGAAGCGGTCAAGGCTCTTCCTGAGAAAGATCAAAAGAGCAGCCTTGCATATCTGGCATTAAAGCAGATACAGGCAATCTACCGGGAAGAAAAGCGATTAAGCGAGCTCTCACCGGAAGAAAGACTGAAACTTCGCCAGGTCAGTGTGAAACCATTGGTAGAGGCTTACTTTGTATGGGTAAAAGAACACATCGGCAAAGTTCTTTCAAAAAGCAAAACATGGAGTGGATTTAACTATTCCATCAATCAGGAAAAATATCTAAAAGCATTCCTGGATGATGGTGAAGTGCCAATGGACAATAATGCTGCTGAACAATCAATCCGTGGTTTTTGTATCGGTAAGAAAAACTGGGTAATGATCGATACCATCAATGGGGCTAAATCCAGTGCCATTATTTACAGTATTGCCGAAACGGCGAAAGTAAACAATTTGAAACCTTATAATTACTTCGAATATCTTCTGACAGAAATCCCGAAGCATCTGGATGAAACAGACCGGAGTTTCTGTGAAGACCTGCTTCCGTGGTCGCCAAAGCTGCCTGCGGAATGCAGAAAATAGGTAAATATCTTCGTCACTCATCAGAGTGGCGAATTTTTATAGGGGTACTCACTATCTACCGTTTACCTTACTAGTATCATGGATCTATATTCTCGAAAAATAATTGCTTGGACCTTGAGCAATACACTGGAAGCCAGATGGGTAATTGAGACAGTAAATAAGGCTAAAAAAGCGAGAAATGTAAGTGCCCCGTTAATCTTACATAGTGATCGAGGTATACAGTATGTAAGCACCGAATATATAAAAGCAACAATAGGCATATGCCGAAGTTACTCTAAAAAGGCATATCCGTGGGATAATGCGTGCATAGAAGCCTTTCATGCATTAATAAAAAGAGAATGGTTGAATCGATTTAAGATATACGATTATAACCAAGCATATCGTCTGGTATTCCAGTATATTGATACCTTTTACAATACAATTAGAATACACAGCCATTGTGGATATCTTTCACCTAATGAATACGAATCCAGTTACTGGGATAAACTGAATAAAATGGAACGAAAGGAAGCAAGATATGAAGCATGTTAATAGAAAAGTTCACGTTTAACTTGTACTTTTTCTTGACATAGTACCAAGCCATTCATCAATGATGAGAAGGACTGGATTTGCATACTTAGCCATGACTTTCTTATATGTACCCTCGTTCCGCGACATTTCAAGATCGATGAGAAGGTCAGGAAGGCGAACATATTTTGTATTGAAATGCTGCTTACAGGCTTCCATACCAAAGGCACAAGCCATGTAAGTCTTTCCACTACCTGTTGCACCGGTAATAAATAGGTTTCGGTGTTCAGATATATATTCACAGGTTGCCAATCTTTGTATAAGGGCTTTGTTTAACTTACGTCCTGAAGTGTAATTGATATCATAGATGTGTGCATCCGGTTGATCGAATTCTGCATTCCGAATAAGCCTTTTAAGACGATTACTTTTGCGGCTGCTAAATTCAATATCTACCATCATTCCGAAGCGATCCTCAAAGGAAACATCCTTCATCTTTGAATCGTTCATCTGGGAACGGAATGCATCAGCCATTGTTGTCAGGCGCATTTCGATTAATTTATCAATCGTACTTTGGTTTGTCATATGTAATTACCTCCCGTAATAGCCGGCACCTCTGGTGATGCCGTATTTATTCTGTGTGGATTCTATGGGTTGTTCTTCTGATAAAGACTTTTCTTGACCAGCCGTGAGTATATTTTTTATACTCTTATAACTTGGTGTCGCTGTGTAGCTCAGTGCCTTTTCGCAGGCAGCTTCTAATCGTTTGACTGAATATTTATCAGCCAGTTTTAGAAGCCCCATACAGCCTTTATAAGTCTGTTGTTCCACACGTTTGGAGGTAAGGATTGCATCCACTACCTTGTATGTATTGTTACCAATCCGCTTCGCCCATTCGCGGAAACGATCGCCATTCCATTCTAGATATTTCTGGTGGTCTTCCGGCATATGTTCCACGATGGTGTCATACTGCCCCTTTCGGCCATTTAGCTTTCGATGGGACGCGATGCGATTATGATTGTAGAAGATTTCAATAGTTTTATCTGTTACCCTAACATCGACTTTGCGTTTTATATATTCATAGGGAACTGAGTATAGCATTCCGTCGATAGATATGTGATAATTGAACTGAACGGTGGCTTGTTTCCATTCCGCCAGTTCGTAAGAGGTAGCAGGTAGGGGGGCCAGTAATGGCAGTTCTTCGTCGCGGAAGAGATCCAATCGGCTACCTTCTTTCTTTTGAAAGAGCCTTTTGTTGAACTCGTCCAGCTTTTCCTTTATAGCCCGATTTAGCTCGGGAAGAGAAAAGAACTGTTCATTCCTTAGTGCAGCTATTATCCATGTAGATATGTTTCCTACGCTTCCCTCCGCATTAGGCTTGTCTTTTGGTTTACGAACCCTTGCCGGAATTATAGCGGTTCCATAGTGTTCTGCCATTTCATGATAGACAGTGTTTAATTGCTGATTATACCATCCACCGTTATGAATAACGGCGGTTTTACAGTTATCTGGTACAAGTATCTTTGCAACGCCACCGAAGTATTCATACATATGAACATGCGCAGCAATCCAAGCCCGTTGTTTCTCATTAATGAATGCTTCGGCATATGTAAACTGACTATAAGTCATGACACCAATGAATACGTAGGCATTGATAATTTCACCAGTATCAGGATCAATGATATGTGCCGGATCACCAGCCCAATCAACTTCAACCTGTTCGCCAGGCTTCCGATTGATATGCATGGTAGCGCGACGTTTCTGTTCATCCTGCTGGATGTAATAGCAGAATTGAGAATACATGAGCGGTTCTTCGTTATTAAGGCGACACTCCTCCATATATTCTGTCCACAGGAGCTTTTTACTGACTCCGTTGCGGAGTAATTCCTTGCGGATGTGAGCAAAATCGGGCATTCGCTTATTGCTAACTTCCTTGTTGTTTTTAGGAAACATCAGTTTCTCTAGAGCTGCATCTGTCAGTGATTCATCTAATGGCCATGAGAGATTAAGCTCCTTGGCACGGTGTTGAACCTTGACGACGGTTTTCTGGGCAACATCACAGCTTTGCATGATGTTACGTTGAGTGAATCCAAGACCTGTAAGCCTTATGATTTCACGATACTTGGTCATAATTATGACCTCCTTATAATGGATTTGCATCTATCGATGCATTAGACCATTATAAGTTATATTTATATATAGGGAAATGATTTCCACCTAACGGAAACATGATTTCTTTTAAACGGAATGTTGATTTCCAACGACCGGACAGGTGATGTATTTTAGCCCGGATTATTCATTTGCGTTGGTAAACATAATTGGCACCTGATAGATACTATAAATGGAGCAAAGGCAAGCGCAATTGTGTACAGTATTGCAGAAACCGCAAAGGCAAACAACTTAAAAGTAAACGGTAAACCACTTGTCTATCATGAAATTCTAGCCACCTTGTGGTGGCTAGTTATTAATTACTTTGTTTTTTGCATTCATCTGGAAGATTTGGAGACCATGGAAGTAGGTCTTCTAGGAACTTTGTATCCTTTCCATCTACATACTTAGGAATCTCTTCTAAGATAAATTTAAAATAATTATAAGGTTTTAAGTTGTTTGCCTTTGCGGTTTCTGCAATACTGTACACAATTGCGCTTGCCTTTGCTCCATTTATAGTATCTATCAGGTGCCAATTATGTTTACCAACGCAAAAACTGCGAATTGCTATTTCAGCAGAATTATTATCCAGGGGCACTGTTGGATCCTCTAGAAAAGTACGTAGGTACTGTTCTTGATTTATGCAATAAGTAAAAGCTTTTCCTGTTTCAGATTTTTCAGGAACTGTATGCCTATTGGCTTTTACCCACGTAAAGAAGGCCTCTACTAAAGGCTTGACATGAAGTTGTCGTTCACGTAGTTTTTCATCTTGTTTAAGATCTGATAGGCTATTATCCACATGGTAGATAGCTGCTATCTGACCAACTGCAGCTTCTGCTAGAGTTCCTTTGGCTTTCTCTTTGCCAAGGGCTTTGCATAGCTGGGCGAAGCGTCTTCTCGCATGAGTCCAGCATCCTGCCACTTTCAGTTCATCAGGCCGCTCATTGGCTATCTTATGATAGCTTTGATAACCATCACAAACCACTACGCCCTGGAACTCCTTTAAGAACTGTGCAGGATGATCTGATTTACGAGTTTTCTGATACTCATATAGGATTGCTGGGGGCCCTCCACCATCCTTACCAGAGCGATATACCCACATGTAACTATTGGTCATGGTATCACGTCCATCCTTTGTTACCTTAAATGGGGTTTCATCTGCATGAAGCACATGACTTTTATAAAGCTCATCATGCATCCGGTCATAAAGAAGCGATAAATATCGTTCACTTCCAGTAATGACCCAGTTAGACATTACCTGTCTTGAGATATTTACATCATACCTTTTAAATTCCTGCTCAAGACGATACAAAGGTAGGGAGTTTATATATTTAGCATTTAATACTGCAGCAAGAAGCGAAGGTGTAACAATGCTATTTTTCAATAGCTCTGAAGGACGATCTGCCCGTACGATTGTCTGATTTTTATTACCGCAATACACGGCTACGTGATGTTCTACAACTTCAAAGGTTGCAGGATGAAAATCAAGTTTTTTATAAACTTCATCAGGTAGCCTACGATAGCTACCACCGAAAAGTTCCTGTAGCTTCTCCTCTGAAAGAAAGTGTTCCTCCACACGAATAGGTAACCCCTCCAAATCCGCATCTCGTTTCCCTTGGGGTTTTACACGACGTGTATGCCCAGACACTACTTGCTCTATTGTTGGCTCTGCAATCTCTCCTGCAGTAGCAATGGTAACCTCTGCTTCGTTAAAACATAATTGAAGTTGTTCTGAAATCTCTATATCAATCTTTTCAGAGGAACTTCCAAACCTTGCTTGATTGGAGACCTTTAGCTGCTCTAATAATAGATTCATGTTTTTGTTTAGCAGCTCCATTTCCCCACGAAGGAGTTTTAGGCTCTCTTGCTGATTTAGAAAAAGATCTATGATCTCTTTCTTAGTATATTTAGTTAATTGGTTTACACTATAGTTTTCTATCATCATGTGTCAAACATAGCATAATAAAAACTGCATGTAAAGAGATTTGAAACAACTTTTAAAAGTTGTGGAAAACATAGCGAAACCGAGTAAAATCAGGGCTTTATGGAGAAACTTTATCCACTAATTATAGCCCTATGCAGTCCGTTTTGGTTTGACTGTGTGGACAACTTTTTTTGGCTCTACTGATAGTCCTTCCATCAACCAACGAAATTGTTGTGATGTCATTTGACGCACTTCATCTTCATTTCTTGGCCATTGGAACTTGCCATTTTCAAGGCGTTTGTAGAGCAATAGAAAACCATCTCCCTCCCATAAAAGTCCCTTGATACGATCAGTTCTCCTTCCGCAAAAGAGAAATAAGGTACCAGACTCAAAAGGATTTAGATGAAAGGTTTTATCAATAATAACAGATAAACCATCTATACCACGCCGCAGGTCGGTATAACCACAGGCGATATATACAGCCTTAAAACCTGTAGCATCATTAAGCATTAGAAAGTACCTCCAGCACCATACGTAGTATATCAGGTGAAGTGTTCTCTGTAACTTCTATTTTAACTTTACCAATAGATATGTTTAGTGACCCTTGATTTCCATTATTGATAGGTTCAATTACATTCATAGGAACAGATGCAAAGGAAGGTGATACGGCTACATTGCTTTCGGTTAAAACTTCACATGCAGCTTCACGAATCTTTTTATACCAATAATAGTATGAATTACGATTAACATCGTTTTGTTTACACCAGTCGTCTACTTTCATGCCACTGTTACGGCAGTCTTGAATTATAAGATGCCATTGCTTTAAGTTATATTCCTTTTTCATATTTTTTGCATTCATGAAGATAACCTCCTAAGATTGTTTGAAAAGTTTAAAATGTTGTCAACTTTTTCAACTTATTCAACTTAGAGTATTATCCCATATGTGATTTTATTTTTTAATGTACAAGAGATTTACCGTTTACTCAATTACTTTTTTGTATAAATCCATCCTTATATGTAATTTAAGTTTTTCACTTTGAGTTAGGAAAAAATATTGACCAAATAAATCTTCTAAAATTACTTTTAAAAAGATGAATAGTAGAATACATATAATAAAGATAATTATGTTACGAAAAGGTTTATCATATTGAATACAATCTGTAATATATTTCAGTGAATATACGGTTTCAATAAATGTTGCTAATGCTGAAACAATACCTATCATACAAATATATACAACAAACATAGGTGTATATTTAACCATGTAACGTAAAAAAAATGTATAGTCACTGGATTTTAGATTCCATTTCCTGATACTAGTTTTATTCATAGTAGTTCCTCCATTACTCCTGATAGCTTTTCGCCTGGTTCATATACATTTTAGCGTATTTGCCATCTAACTTTATAAGTTCGTCGTGACATCCTGATTCAATAATCTCGCCATTTTCCATCATATAGATTTTATCAACATCAATAACACTCGATAGTCTATGAGAAACTAAGATAAGCATTTTATCGCTACAGGTATCCATAATACTTTTATAAACTTGACTTTCAGCAATCGGATCTAAGGCGCTACTAGGCTCATCAAATATACCAATAGAAAAATCATTCGCATATGCTCTTGCTATTGCTAGCTTTTGATTCTGCCCTCCTGATAAAACTTCACCATCTTCAGCAAACTCTCTGGTGAGCACACTATCATATTTCTTTTTCAATGTTTGGGTATACTCATTCATTCCACTCTTACAAAGTGCTTTTTCAACTTTAGTATAATCATCTTGATTTTTTATTTCTCGGTTAAGAATATTTTCAGCTATTGTTAAAGAAAATACTTGAAAATCTTGAAATGCAGTCGTAAAGAGCTTCCTATATTCATTAATTTTATAGGATTTAATATTTTTATTGTTATACAAAATTTCTCCCTCTTGTGCATCATATAATCTTAATATTAACTTAATCAAAGTACTTTTCCCGGAACCGTTTTCTCCAACAATTGCAATTTTTTCATTTTTATTGATTTCCATATTAATATTTTTAAGAACGGGTTCATCTGCATTCTTATATGTAAAAAACAGATTTTTTATTCTAATCGTATCTGATTCTTTTTCAGGTGATACACTGTATTCGTTATTAACAACTTTATTTTCATATTCAAAGAAATGCTTTAAGTTATTTCCACATAAAGCATTATCGCTCATCTTACCAATAAAATTTAACGTATCAACTATTATCCAAGCTAAACTTCCAATCGCGTTTGCCAAAACAATAAAATTATAAAAAGATATTGTTTTTGTTATAGATGTACAATAAGCATTATATAACAGTATTCCATTGCTAAAAAAAACAAACACTAACATGCACTGTGTTACATTTAACGATATAACCTTCAATGCACAATCTTTTGCAACTTTTTTTATTCCTTTATATGCTTCTGTATATTTTGCTTGCATTACTTCAAAAATATTTGTAAGTTTTACTTCTTTCGAATAATTTTCAAGTGACATAATTCGGTTCACATAATCAATGACACGATAAAAAGGTAGACTATTTACATATCTAAGGTAATACATTTTATTGACTTTCTTTGCAACAAAAACGAGTCCTACAACGGGACACAACAGAAATAATACATTCGTTCTATTAATTGTAAAAATATAAATTATTACAAATATTGATGCAAGCATAGAGGTGTAGAGTTTAATAATATTTTGCATGGCTGAAGTTACTTTTTCGTTTGCCTGTTCACTTGATAACATAATTGTATTGTAAAAATTAGTATCCTCATAACACTCTAAATCAACTTCTGCTGATTTTTTAAAAATTTTAAGATTTAATTTTCCACTAATTTCGTTATTTGAAATTGGAGTATACCAGATATCAAACCACTTATTAAATAATGTAACTACTGCTAATATCCCCATTGCTATAAGATCAATACCTATTATTTCAGAGAAACCTGCTTTTTTTTCTATTAAGAAAAATATAATTTTAAAAAAGTAAATACCGTATACTATTCTTTCTCCATAATCCAATAAACTCCTTAGGAATTCTAACACAACTCGTTTTTTATTCAATGTCCAACAGAGCATCATAATATAAGATGCTCCATGGACATTATTGAAAAATCTATTATTCATACTTTTCATAATATATAGTGCTTCCCCCGTTATACATTTTTATTTTGAATACCATTCTCTAATTATTTTCTCTGCTTTTTTTCCATAAGGAGAATAACTAATATCATTTTTTGCTTCCTCTAATGGATATAATTTAATTGGCCAATCCCACCAGAAAAATCCACCAAACCAATCTTCATTCCATAAAGACTCAAATGCTGCACTATAATACAAAGCTTGTTCATCCTCATTGATTGGAGCCGTATTGATTAAATCATACTTCCAAGGCTCTTTTGAACATCCAGTACCGCTAATACAACCAATTTCCATAAATATAATTGGCTTATGATATGTATCATATAACTTTTTCATTTCTTCTTTATATGAAATCCAGCTATCACGCATAATATCTAAATCTGTGGTTGATTTCATTTCTATATAAGCGCTTACACTTATGATATCAAGATACTCCCACCATTTAACGGATTTATAAGAGTCATGATTCACATTGTAAGTAAGCCTTCCCTTGTATACTTTTCTTACTTGTTCAATTAAATGCACCCACTCTTCTGTTCTTCTTTCTGTCATTGCCATTTCACAACCAATACAAAACATCTCGCAATGATATTGTTCTGCAATTTCTGCATAATGTAGCATTGCGCTATTGTATGATTGATACCATTCACACCAATATTCATAGACCTCTGAAAAAGAAATAAAACCTCTCCAAACACCATCAAGCGGATTTACAACTGGCTTTAGGCATATCTTTAATCCCATTTTGTGAGCGTTCTCTATTGCATAAATAATTTCAGAATCTGTTAAAGACTTTTCGTAATCGAAATAAATTTTTGTTGATAAAAACTTGTCTTGAATAAGCGAAAAGGATATTGCAATCCAATCACTGTTTGTTTCTTTTAATGTTTTCATTGAGTCAATTCCATACTCACTTTTATAATCTCCTCTGGAAGAATTCCAGCCATATGTTATTCCTTTTACAAATAATTCTGTATTCATATTTTATTTATATCCCTCTTTTTTCTATCAAATATTCTTAAACTTGTTATCATCTAGTATATTATATATACGTTGTGCTACCGCATCCCAAGAATATGTTTCAACATAATTCTTGTGCTCCTTCTTTACATTTTCATGTATTTCTTTATTTTTTAGTAAATCGTACATTTTTTCTGCTAATATATCTGGAGAATCCTGATTTAGCAAATATCCTGAATAGGAATCCTTGATCAATTCACTCATTGCAAAATCATTTCGTCCAATACAAGGCAATCCATAAATTAATGCTTCTGCAAATACTATTCCATAAGCTTCAAATATTGAAGGCATACAGAACACATCACATAAATTGTAATAATCAGGTAGTTTATCATATGGCAATTCACCTATAAAATGTATTCCATTAACTTCTCCAATAAATGGTTTATTTACTGGGCCAACTATAAATAATTCAGCCTCTGGCATTCGTTCCTTTAGCAACATGAATGCTTCGATTGTTAGAACTCCCCCTTTTCTTTCAAAATCTCTGCCAATAAATAAAATTTTATTGCCTACTTTATGACTATAATTCACCTTACTAACGTCAATATTAACTCCTGCTCCTACCACATGTATTTTCTTTGGTGGTAGTTTTGTATAATGAATTAAGTTTTCAGCTAGCCATTCGCTCATTGTAAAAACAAAATCAACTTTATCCAAAAATTGTTTTTGCCATTTATTACGGTTCTCTAGCAACTCTTCATCAACTTCTTCAAAATTACTATGTAAAAATATATCCCTTTTATATTTAGAATGGTAAAGTATGCTATCAATACTTAAATCTTGATAAATACAGTTAATTTTATCTTCCATAATAACATAGTCATCTATTTGGAATACTATATTGGCATCACTTTCTTTTAATATTTTTTTAGCTTTTCTAGAAAGGATTGCACGTCCCAATGAACTATTGTGATTCACAATAGTTCCATTGGGATAATCCATTTGAATATCATAATTTGTTAAATCAAAATATTTTTCCATTGCTTTCATTAAATAAAAGGTTGTCCCCGACCACGTCAACTCTTTTATCTTATTCCAAGTACAAACATATGATAATTTCATTTGCTCTCCTTTTATTCCATAATTCTATAGACATTTGGCAGCAGACCATGTAAGCTAATGGTCATTAATTTTTCTATCTTAAAACCTACCTCTTCTGCTGCATCTACAATCTCCTCTCTGTCAGTTAATAAAACCATACGTCCCTTAGAAGACAGTACTCTTTTTGCCTCTTTTAAAAATGAAATGTATAGCTCATACACATTTTCTACCTCTATTTGTTTTCCCCAAGGAATATTGGATACGATAACATCGATGCTATTATCTTGTACTTTTAAACGACGTGCATCACAACAAAATATCTTTACTTTACTCGGAACATTAATTCTAGCACTTTCAATTACCTTTGGATTAATATCACTTGCAAGGATTCTTTTCGCATCATAAAATGCTCTCTCTCTTGAAATTGTACCAGAACCACAAAAAGGATCATAAAATACATCTTCCGCAGTTGGCATACTTAACTTCACTAGAGCATTTGCTATTGTAGGCCTAATTCCTCCTGGTTGAAACTCATAAGCGCTTCCTCTAAATTTAAAATCAGCTTTTGTTAATTGCACTGATATCATGCACTCTGTATTATTTAAATCGAAACGAATAGCTAAATTATGCTCTAGACTATCTCCAATCTTATAGCCATTATTTTTAGAAATAGCCATTGTTGCTTTATCTGACAAATCAAATCTTGAATAGGTCTGTTTTCCCTTTTTGCTTGCACTTACAATAATGATAGGTTTCTTACTCAAATTTAAAAATTCTATAGCCTTTTGAAAACTTATCTTTGCAATATCTTGCTCAAATTTCTCTAGATCTTTTTTATGAGGACCAACATTAATTTTAGCTATATAATAATAAATATTATCGACACATCTCAATTGACAAAGCTCGTTCAAACTGAAACATCCATTAATTAAGACTTTTCCTCTCAGAACCTCTACCACTTTTGCTGTTGTTAAGGTGCTGTTAATCTCATCTACTACTATTTTCTCAAATCCTGGCACCATGGTGAACATTATAGTCTGCATTTAAATCTCCTTAAAAAATAATACATAAGTAAGTTTCCTATGTATTTTATATTATTTCTTCAATCCAAAATAATTTACGGACTTTTTGATTACGGATAATGTATTTTGGTAATTAAACAGATGTCCTTCACCTACTATTTCACATGAAATAGAGTCTGATTGAACACAGTAAACATCTTCTTGAAATAAAGGGTCTTTTAATCCATAAAATATTTTGATTGGTTTATTAATTTCATTCAAATTTTCATATAACTCATTCTTTTTTTGATCTGAAAAGTATTCCAAACCAAGATAATAAGCCTGAGTTGGCAGAACAATTCCCCTTTTCTTATTCTTAATAAATCTTGGTATTATAACATTTTGGGCATCCCCATCTTTTAATCCTTGATAATTAATAAACCCATTAATTAAAACTGGACTCCACATAACAACTGCCTTTACGTCATCACAAAATCGACATGCCCATACTGCTACTTTTGCTCCTTCACTATAGGATAATATTCCAAAACTTTTTACCGGAAAATTATTTTTTATGAATTCTAATATATTAACTAGCCTTTCATACTTATCTCCCCAACGGTACTTATAAAAATCTCCTTCTGATACTCCACAACCTGCATAATCATATCGAAAGAAAAAATATTCATTTTCTACAAATTCACGTGCTGCTAATACACCAGTTCTCATATGGTCTACTCGTTCTCCTCCAAGTCCTGGTTCATATATGATACATTCATATGTTTTCGTATTATCATAATTTACTGGATAACTTAATACTCCTTGCATTCCTTCCACTTCAAAGTATACTTCCTTTTCCTCATATGAATATGAAAATTCAGTATTATTATCCTCTAAGTTTTTTCGAGTATCCGTCACTTTCTCTAATTTTATTTCTTTTAGTATCCATTTTACGACATATTCATTTATCTTATCCCACGCATCTGCAAAAGCTCTTTCATCATTCCATTTTTTATATTCAAGTGAATTTAAAAAAGCTCCAAACTCAGCTAGTGTTTGATTATCCATTAGGCATACAGGCTTATTACATATTTTATAATTGTATAATATATCAGGCTTATATTTAAAAGTCCTTACTGAAATAGGATCCCCATTGCAACAAGGTGTTAATCCCACAAAATTTCTTATTAGTCGTCCCTCTTTTGTATTACTGATAGAACCTTCAATATATTCAACATGCTCTGGTATGTCAAATTTCTCAAATGTATCTGCATTGTAGTCAATCAGACATAGCATTTTTATATTTGGATCTATGCACAACTCATTGCACACTAGATTTCCAATTCCAAAACCAACCAAAATAATATTTCTATATCCTTTACTATATGCGTACTCTAAAATATTTTTAGTAGATTGAACAACCGTTTCGTAGGACATTGAATAAAAATCACCTTCACTATCACCTTGACCAAAATAATCAAATAGAATAGTATCTACTTTCTCTTTATATAAATTTCGTGCGATATTGGCAAGCAAAAAATATGGTCCTACTTTAGAAAATCCTAAACCTGGACACATAATAGTGACATAATCTGATTTTCTTTCACAGCAA
Source organism: Variimorphobacter saccharofermentans (assembly GCF_014174405.1). Lineage (GTDB taxonomy): Bacteria > Bacillota > Clostridia > Lachnospirales > Lachnospiraceae > Mobilitalea > Mobilitalea saccharofermentans. Next base: position 2,681,007 of record NZ_JACEGA010000001.1, read on the forward strand.
TACAGTATGACGAATTCCCCAGACAAGAGCTTCTTTTGAATAATCATATTTACCCCCTTAGTAACATAGGATATCCCCTTATTATAACATCACTTATCGATATAAGACATTTTAAAATACAATATTTATTTATAATACACCAAATTAATACCAATTTCAAGTTTTTTTCCATATTTTTGTAAATATATTGGAATTAAATACCTTTACCATTCATCTGAGAATAATCAACCACTTCACTATCAGTGAAATCTTTTCTTGGCTCAAGTGTACCGATATCTGAAATATAAACTGAAAAAAATTCGGTTATCAGTTTTGGCTTTCTCGTATTCTTTCATACATTCTCAAATACCTTATTTAACTTTCCTTCAGGATTATGAGGTTCTCCCCTGTCAATCATCTAGCACACTTGTAACTATTGCAATTTCAGCCCCATGTTCAATTGTGTCAATGTGCCCATCATTGTTAAAATCAAATAATCCTCCAAATAAATCAAACATAATTCTCGCCTCCTCTATTTTCCATTTCGGAATAATTTTGAATTATTTATAATCCCCAAAATTTAATTGTATCTATAAATCCTCGTAGTTTTCTGTTCCATTATAGTTACATTATGGCAGGCGTCGTGTCACATTAATGTGACTTGAGTTAAGTTTATTTATTTTTATTCGAAAAATTGGTTTTAACCTTTCGAAAACAATTCAGCTAACAAAAAAAAAGTAAGCGCTCGACAATAGAGTGCCTATTCTATTTTAGAGATCCATGTGATAATAACTCTAAATATTGAGTTAAAGTTTTTCAAGTTTTTCAACTTGAAAAACTTTAGAAAGGAGTTGTGAAACATGGATGAAGTTACCTATGTAAAAACAAAGTTCCGTCAAGAACAATGGGAAAAACTAATTGAGGACTGTCAAAACAGTGGGCTTAAGGTTGACGACTGGTGCCAGAAAAATCATATCAGCCGTCACGCTTATTACTATTGGCTTCGTAAGATACGTAAAAAAGCATGTGAAGCTATTCTACCCGCAATACCTAAGCAAGATTCACAAGTTGAGTTTGCCAAGTTTGAAATAGAAGCACAGCAAACCAATCTTATGGCATCAGTCATTATCCATCTTCCATCTGCTACACTTGAAGTACATAATGGAGCAAGCGGGCAGACTATTGAAGCAGTGCTTCTAGCACTGAAAAATATATGCTAGGCGATATTACTGTAGCTAAGAACATCTACATTGCCTGTGGCTACACAGATATGCGTAAATCAATTGATGGACTAGCTGCAGTGGTACAAGAACAGTTCCATCTAGATCCTTTTTCAAAGAGTCTCTTTCTTTTCTGCGGTAAACGCCGGGATAGGCTCAAGGCACTCCTTTGGGAAGGAGATGGATTTGTTCTTCTTTATAAAAGATTAGAGAGCGGAAATTTCAAATGGCCTCGTAGTCAAGATGAGGTAAAACTCCTTACCTGGCAGGAATTTCGCTGGTTAATGGAGGGACTTTCTATCGACCAACCAAAGGCTATTAAGACTGTCAAACAGGGTGCTTTTTGTTAAGTGGAAAGTGACTGAAAGTATTGATTTTACTAGCCTTTTAGCTGTTTTTATGGTATAATAAACCTATCAAGTTTAGAATATATGGTAGGAGAAAAACCACTGATGAATAATAAAGATGCTTACATTGAACAGCTCGAAAATACAATAAAAAAGTTACAACTACAAGTAGATAATCTTACGGAGATGATACTAATACTTCGGAAGGAAAAGTTCGGTTCATCCAGTGAAAAAACTCCTAAGGATGATATTGAAGGACAACTACATTTGTTCAATGAGGCAGAAGCTTATTCTGATTCTCCTGATCCAGAACCTATAACCAAAGAAGTAAAGGGTTACACCCGGACTCATACAAAGACAAAGAGAGTAGAAATTATAAAAGATCTTCCTGTCCGTGAAATCCTGTGTGAGATTCCTATAGAGGATCAGTACTGTATTCAGTGTGGGAATAATCTAAAACCAATCGGTAAGGAAACGGTTCGTGAGGAGCTGGAGTACATACCTGCTAAACTACGTATTGTTCGTTATGTCCGAATGGCTTATGAATGTCCTAAGTGTAAACATACCGACAAACCCTATATAGAAAAGGCACCTACACCGACATCTTTAATGAACCATTCACTTGCATCACCAAGTTCTGTAGCCAACGTAATGTATCAGAAATACGTGAATAGCATGCCACTTTATCGCCAGGAAAAGGACTGGGAGAATCTCGGTATTGCCTTAAAACGTAGCACTATGGCTAACTGGATTATACGTTGCTCCCAAGATTATTTCTATCCTGTAATCCAGTACTTAAGGAAGAAGCTACTAGAAAGGGATATCATTCATTGCGATGAAACACCTATCCAAGTACTGAAGGAGGATGGTAAAAAACCTCAGACGAAGTCCTACATGTGGCTTTATCGCTCTGGTAATGACGGGAAAGCTCCCATCATCTTGTATGATTACAGACCAACAAGAAACGGTGATAATCCAGTCGAATACCTAAAGGGGTTCAGAGGATATCTTCATACCGATGGATACGGTGGATATAACAAGCTTGAAGTTATCCGGTGCGGTTGTTGGGCTCACCTTCGAAGGAAGTTCATAGAGGCTATTCCTGGAAAGAAGGCAAAGAATGCCCCACCTACCAATGCAGAAATCGGAAGGGACTACTGCAATAAGCTCTTCCTTATAGAGGAAAGTCTTAAGGAACTGTCCCCTGAAGTTAGATATACTAAGCGTCTTGAACTGGAACGCCCAGTCCTTGATGCCTTTTGGTGCTGGCTTGAAAACCTTACGGTATTAAATGGCTCTGCTCTAGGTAAAGCTGTAACGTATGCAAAGAATCAGAAGCCATATATGGAGAATTATCTTCTTGATGGAAGATGCTCCATTTCAAACAATACAGCAGAAAACAGCATACGTCCATTCTGTATTGGCCGTAAAAACTGGCTATTTTCAGATACACCGAAAGGAGCTGAAGCAAGTGCTGCAGTATATAGCATAGTCGAAACAGCAAAAGCAAACGGACTTAATGTATATACATATCTAGAATACTTATTATTGTATATGCCTGATACGGATTATCATAATCACCCAGAAGATCTGAAATTTTTGATGCCTTGGTCAGAGGCAGTACAAGCAGAGTGTGGTAAGTGATTATTTGAGACTGACTAATTATCATAGTCGGTCTCTTTCTTATTTACAAGGCACCCTGTTGTTAACCGCTTACAATAGAATAGGCACTCTATTGTCGAGCGCTTACGTTGATGTGGAGGAATAAGGTTCAAAACAATCCAGGCACCCTACGAAATCAAAACGCAGGGTGCCTGGATTTAGTAATTAATAGTTTTCTATAATAAATGAACAGTTCGTCATCTATCTTTTTTGAGTAGATATATCATAGGAATCAGAGCAAATATAAACTCTGTGCTAAAGGCAACAACTAACCATAGCTGTAAACTTGACGGCCATGGCCATACGATTTGAACAATAACCCTTGATAACCATACTAAAACAAAGAACACATAGAACACATTCAACTCTTTCATACCTGAAAACAGTTGCTTTTGCATCAGCAATAATATAAGGCTAAGCCCGGCTAATAAAAGTGAAAAGCAGAAATTTACATAATTGATGGATTGAATAATTTCAATTGGTGCATCTGGTATATAGGAATACCAACCAAACGAATACGGCGCAAAAAAATGCAGAACACCAACTATACTACTGATAATACAACCAATATTAAATAGCACCCTTGTAATTACCTTCATTCCCATACCCTCCATATCTATAGGATCCTCTCGTAGTTCATTTAATTTACCTTTGCTATTAATATGAATAAAAGGACTTCAAATATATTAGCAGCAAAATGTGATATTGTGCTAATCCATGCATTCTTTGCCTTATGGAATATGACTCCATATAAAACACTGTTAATGAAAGTAAAGACAAGCCCGAATAAAACTATAGTCATATCCCCTTGCTTATAGTGACCAAGGGTAAATAAGAAAGAAGTTACAAGTACCGCTGGGATAATCGGCAGTACCTTGCTGAGCCTGTTTTGGAAGAATGCCCTCCACGCAATTTCCTCACCCAAGGCAAAAACCAAAAACATAAGGAAAGACTTAGCGCTGATTTCTATCTCCACAAACGATCCAGCCCTCAATGTTTCATATTCTATATATTCGGGCAAAAACAATACCGACAGTAAAACGCATACAGCGTCCATGACGATTGGCAGGATAATCCAAATCCATATTTTTTTATCCTTCAAGCCCTCGCCGATTGCTTTAAAATCAAGGCCGCTTCCTTGCATTGGCTGCCTTTCAACCGCTTGGCAAATAAAGAAAAAAGCAACACCAAGAATAATTGCTGCAGACGATAAGTTTGCCCCAAATAGATTTGTAAAAGAGACGATTGCCATGGCAGCCAAAACGATTATACCCACCACAGATTGTTTTTTTGTGTATTCCATTTTATCCTCCGAAAATTTTATTATACCGATTCTAATATTGTACGATGCTGAATTTTAACTCTTACCCGATCCATAACTTCCTGTACTATTGATGCACAAAGCTCCTATTTTTCTTTGCAATATAGAAAACATAGCTGTAATAATCCTTAAATCTGTTGTACATATCCGCTTCTATTTTACCTTGCTCAAGAAAATCTTTTACCTCATCTGCATAATTATATTTCTTAAGGAACTCTTCGGAATTATCTATAAGCGGCTGATAATAATTATCTATCCAGCATTTATCATCCAATGCAAAATGGGAAACAATCTCATATCCGCATTTCTCAATTACTGCAAGTTTGTTTTCGACTGTATCGATTTCCGAATATAAATTCACCCAATACTGTTCGATTTCCTCCGGCCTCGTACCGGTCAGCCATGAGATTTCAGAAACAGCGATATAACCGTCTTCCTTCAAATATTTTCTCCAAAGGGACAGTCCTTTTTCAAAACCTATGTTGTAGACAGCTCCCTCCGACCATATTACATCAAAAGAGTGTTCCTTAAAGGTTAAGCTTTCCATGAGCATTTCTTCAGCTACAATACGGTCTGTAAGATTATTCTCTTTAGCATTTTTCATAAGCATTTCTAAAAACTGTGGAAACATATCGACCGCTGTGATTTGTGCAGCTGTGTTTTTTGCTAGTGTTATTGTCTGACCGCCGGTTCCACAGCCGATGTCGAGTATTCTAGATTTTTCATTCAAACAAGGAATGTAGCTTAGTGCTTTTAATGTCGCTTCTTCACTGCCCGGCCCCTGACGTTGGTTACCCTTGTGGTACTCTAAAATTAATTCTAATAAATCCACTTTAATTCTCCTTGTGAAATATATGTTTAATCTATCTAACAAAATTCGGGTTTGCATTCTAAAGAATCCCCTTCACTTCGTCAATCAACTGCTTTAGCTGTACACAGGCTTCTGCGGCTTCTGTTCCGGCTGCCGCAAAAATTGAATTTACTTTATCTTTGTATCTGGGCGGGTGTGTGCTAAAACTATCTATCATGCTAACTGCCTTTTTTTCGTTCAGGCAGTATTCTTCATTTACTGCAAACAGCACTTGATTCAGCGCTGAGACCGCCCGTACAATATGAGCAGCAACATAATAAGCATCATTTTTCTCTGCATTACTTTCTGCAAACATTAAAGAAAATTCTGCTTCAAACATAAAGAAACTAATAATCGCTGTTTTTAATTTCAGTGGGTATTGTTCCGCAACCTGCTTTAAAGCTGAAATATTACCCTGTTTATCCCACAACATCTTGCATACTGCTAATTCTCCCATATACATAACATTTATATAAGCATGGGGATGTCCTGTTTGATAATGTGCGGTAACTTTTCCTTCCCGGCATTCTGAAATTACATTTTCCACACGATCTATATCCCTTAGAATAAAATCAACATGGTATCCATCAATAATAAGCCAGCCACCGCCATTAACCCATTGACCCCATTCCCCGGGAGGAACTATCAAATTGTCTCTGTGTTCATCATCCACAATTTTCGCCGCTTTGTTCAAGGACACAAGATCAAGAGTTTCTTTATCGTAATAGATACCAATATCAATATCCGATTCAGAGGAATGAGTACCCCTTGCACGGGATCCTCCAAGCACGACAGCCTGAATACCTGAAACATCCGCCAATACAGATACAACTTTGTCTAATATTATTTTAATATCATTCATGCATACTCACCTCATTAAATCGATCTTTATAAAAAGCTTGTTAATTCCTACATCCAACCTGTTCACACAACCTTAAAAAAATCCGAAAAAACATCTAAATCGCTCTGGCATGATCTAAATCATGCCTTCACGCTTGTTCCCATGTAGTAATGTTTGTTCGATTTTAGTAGATGGTCTCGTTTGCTTTAATTAGTATACAGACAAATTGAAATTTAACAGTTCCTAATAATAAAATCAGCAACTTGCTCTGGACTGATTTTCGATACATCAACTTTATACGTATTCAATTCTTCGTAAAGAGGTATTCGCTCTATACTTCTACCAATCACATCTTCTGTACGAATACCAGCATCAACATCCTTTCTCAAGCGCGCTTGCAATGTTTGTTCACTGCATACCAAAGATATGGAATGAACCTTACAGTTTTCTGTGTTAAGTCGTGAAACAATATGGTCAATAATAGTCTGTTCGTGCATAACCCAGCAAAACACGATGTTTTCATAAGCAGAGCACTTAATAAAGTTATTTAAAAGGAAGCAGATATTCTCTAATACCATTTGCTTTGTTTCCTCTGTCACTTGAAAAGGGTGCATATCCCAACACCAATCTCCGTCGAGGAAAACGCTGTTGTTTAATTTGTTTTTTATAATCTGGCAAGTAGTTGTTTTTCCTACTCCCATTGTTCCGCCAATTAAATAAATGTTTTTCATGCTCAAACTCCTGTAAATTCCGATTTATCGATTTCTTTAATCACTACACATAGTTATACTAACATCCAACCCGACCACACAACCTCAAAAAACTCCGAAAAAACATCTAACCCGACCACTCGCGACTCCTGACATCTAACCCGGCCACTCGCCGGGCTATGACATCTAACTTGACCACTTGACTATCAAATACTGCCTTTATGGACTTGTTTCCACGAAGCGATATTTTCATGTTTTTCGTTCAATGGCTTTTACACCCATGTGTGCTAAAAGCATTGATATATAAGGGTTTTCAGCTCTCTCAATCTTTTACCCTTGTCATCAATACTACCGTCTCAACGTGTGATACTTAGGCTATTTTGGGATCAAATCCAAAAACGATGAAATTCGTTGATTTTTCAGGCTTTTTCTCATTACTGGAAGAATGATGACATATAATCTATTGTCTCGCATAAGTAGGCTATTTGCTATTTTAGCACGTAGCAAACTAGAATTTATCAGGATTTCGGTTGCAACTTTACAATCACAATTTCAGGACGATTATTCAGCCTAACCGGAATGATACTGTTTCCAATTCCTCTGCTAACTACCATAGTCGTACCTCTTTCACCAAAAACTCCAGCATCATATTCTGGGAACAGGCCTTGATTTGGGGCCACTATACCTCCAATAAACGGCATCCTGAACTGTCCTCCATGTGCATGCCCGCTGAGTACTAAATCCACATTCGTTGAAACATAGGAATGAAATGTCTCAGGTCGATGCGATAAAAGAAGTTTAAATCCATCTTGTAGTTTGAGGTTTTTAAGTTTGGAATCCAACATACTATCTTGCACCACGGCATCCCTGTCAGCAAAATCCGGGTCATCCAGTCCTATGAGTTGGATGCTCTCTCCATCCTTATATATCGGCATCACCTCATCATGAAGGATTCTGACCCCCACATCTATCATTTTTTTCTCTAATTGTTGATAGTCTTCACCAATCCATGCTTCGTGATTACCAGTTACATAATAACATGGAGCAATTTGGACAGCCTGCTGCATAAACTGTACTGCGATATCAATATCGGTTCGATTTGAATCAATCAAATCTCCGGTGATTGCAATCATGTCCGGTTTTTCCTCATGCAAGATTTCAATGATTCTCGCATTATTTTCTCCAAACTTTGCATTATGTAAATCAGATATCTGTGCGATTTTATATCCTTCAAACGAGCTCGGTAAATTTTTAAAAGCAATCTCGTAATGTGTTGTGCCTATCGTTAGGTTTCCCCAGACCATCCAACCGACGACTAATGCCAAAAGAGCGAGAATTATCACTATTATTATTTGTTTTCTCTTAAATCTTGACTTCATAATTTTCCACCAGCTTATGATTTCTTCTTTGAACTGTATTTCTTACTACTACGATGCGTACCATCACCATCCTCAACAACGTTACTTCTTTTGAGTCTTTCTTCCTGTACCGCCCTGAACTCGCTCTCCGTAATGATCGGCGGATGACATTCTTTCATTTGGAACTCATATTGCTGTGTAGCAGAATCCAAAAGAGTTACCGTGCCTGTGTACTTCTCATTTTCAAGAATCTTCTCTACAGAACGCTTGCTCCACGTTTCTTTACCGGTAGGGGAAGGAATACCTGCGTCTGATAGTTTCTTTATGATACCAAGCACGCTGGCGCCATCCAGATACCATCTGAAAATGTCCCGCACGACCTTAGCCTGTTCATTGTCAATTACAAGGTCCCCATCCTTATTCTTAGAGTAGCCGTACAGCTTTCGTTTGTAGAGTCCAGAAGTTCCGTTTGCTGCTCTCATAGCAAGTCCCATGCGGATATTTTCGCTTCGGCTCTCATTTTCAGCCTGGGCAAAGGATTCCATCACCGAAATCATAAGATTGCTGTCAATTTCATCGGTATCCAGGTTTTCTTCTTCAAATATTATTCTGACACCGGCTGCCTTCAACCGATTGATTGCTGATAAGGTTTCAACCGTATCTCTGCCAAATCTGCTAATACTTTTTGTGAGGACAACGGAGATATTGTGAGCTTCACATTCTCGAAGCAGTCGTTCAAATTCCCGACGAGGTATTTCTCCCTTCGCTGAAGCGATATCGATAAAAACATCTGCCAGTCTCCACTGACTAACATTCGCAACCGCTCTTGTCAAAGCGGAAATCTGTGCTGCAAGGCTATAAAGCTGTTCTCTTTCGTTTGTACTGACCCTGCAGTAAATTCCGACTTTCTTTTCTAAACGGTCATTCTTTACCGGGATATACCAGATTTTTGAATCCACAAGCTCACCTCCTGTTTTAATATAGCCTAATTATATCACGTTTTATCGCCAATGATAAGTAGGCAATTATTGCTCTTTAAATGCGTGAAATCACAACATATTGTGTTCGCGCAATCTCTTTCAGCTACATATTGCGCGTTATCAACACCACCGTCTCCACATGTGATACTTAGGCTATTTAAGAAAACATATCCAAAGTTAACGAAAGCTTGATTTCAAAGGCTTTTTCATTAAAGGAAAGAGTAGTCGAATTTACTTGTTTGCTAGCCACTGCTCCTTTGTCATATAGTTTGTATGGCCTATTCTGGTCTCTCCCATAAGCGGCACTGCTACTTCTTTGCATGTATGATGGTAAACAAATCCGACTTTCTCTTGTACTCTTTTTGATTTTGTGTTGCCTTCATAATATCCGCACCATATTACATTCATATTTAAATCTTCAAATCCATGACGAATGAGCTCTCTTGCTGCTTCAGGAATAAGTTCCTGTCCCCAAAACTCCTTTCCTATCCAGTAACCCAATTCACATTCATCATCTCTTTTGGTCATATCTGTACTTCCATTAAGTTTCAGTTCAATACAGCCAATCGCTATATTATCAGTTCTTAAACATACAGCATAGCACTCTGGTCCACAAAAAACGTTTTTTATAACCTCACGGCTTTCATCTATACTCTTATGAGGAGGCCAGCCAGCAATAGGCCCAACAGCAGGGTCTTTTGCATATTTAAATAAACTCTCTGCATCCGTTTCTTTCCACGGACGTAATATTAGTCTTTCAGTTATGAATTCCATAATCACAATTCCTCCTGTCATATTCTAATAAAATTACAATTTATAATTTCTTCTTCGAACTATATTTCCTACTGCTGCGATGTTTACCTTCATCATCCGTAACAATATTACTTCGCTTTTTCTTTTCTTGCTTTACGGCTCTAAACAGACTTATACTTTTCTTACAACTTTTCCATATGGATGTGAAGGATCCTTTTCTTCAACAACAATTAGTTTGTTTTCTTTAATCATTTTTTCAATACGTAAAGCATACCAACTATCGCTAATGCCCAGCCTATATTCTCCTAAGAGCTTTCCGATAAGTCTAGCCATAATGAAATCACTATCAGGCAGATTATTCATGATAATGAAATCATAAAAATTTTCCGGTACGGAAGTTAACTTTCCATTTATAATTGCGCGCAATGGTGCATTTTCTACCATTAAGTCGTGCCAGCGGTCACCAATAATTCTCTTTTCTATCTTAGTTAATTGTTTTTCAAGAGATAAAAATTGATAAAACTTACCTGCAGCGACTTCCCCCCAGTGATTATACTCGGCTATTTCATTCTCAGATATTGGTTTATATTCAGGTAAAGAAACAACTCTTATATCGCAGTCAATATTTTTTAATAAATGGCATACGAAGTGAAATCCGCAAGCAGAATAAGGAGTGTTGCTTTTCCATATTCGTATTGGTATACCATCTTTTGCGGCAGACAACAGCTTCTCCATATCCTTGCGTTGATTTCGGAAGAACCGTTCTTGTTCCTTATTATCAACCTCAAATCGTCCCCACAATTTTCGGAAAATATTTTGCCGCTCATGTCCATCAATTTCACCCGAAATATCTCCAATGTCAAGCGAAAAACCTATATTAACAACATCTTGAGAATTCCCTCCAATTGCTTGGCCTTCAAAATGTTTCCCTAATTCAGCTTTGGTTGGCTTTTTTCCAATATAACCGATCGCTCCACCAAGCATAGTTTTTGCATTATAATTTTTTGCTACTTTCATAGAACCTTTTTCACTATCACTAAATACAACTTCGAGCATTGCTTCACCTTCTATTAAAAATATATACATCCATTCTATCTCCACAACCCTACTGATGTTATCTTATCTATCCACTCAACTCCACATCATTTTTCAGTTCTTTTTCTATCCATCGATATGTTTCCATGTACACATTTTGCCCCTTTAGATTGAGTGGTCGATTTAGTTGAGCTTCCACAAACTCAGTAAAATCTAGACTTACACCCTCGACATTAATACTACCGTCTCAACATGCGTCGAGATTTAGAAATTATACTACATAGCGAACAATTATATATAGAAGATACGGTTACAGCCTTTTGCATATTTAGTGTTTTTCAAAATCCGTACTCATAACTACACAGAATTTTTAACACCCTTTTGGCGTACGTTGCTTCATATAAGTCAATTATCATTTAAATCAAACTCACTTCATCCATTTGCTTTAGCTTTTTTCTTAAAGAAGCTTCTGATTGTTTTTTAGCCATTATATGTTCAGCCCTTCTGTTCTTATCTCATATGGAACTTCATTTTCCTCACACCAATTTTTTGCTTTTTTACAAAGTGTAATCAGTCTCCAAGCGTAATAAGTTTCTGAAATTCCCAAACAATTAATTTCATCCTTGAAATTACGATATGGTTTACGTCCACGCAGCACATGTAAAAGCTTTTCCTGATATCTTTGGTTCGGAGTAGCATATGCAAACTCTTCCATTATCTCATATTCATGAATATCATACTGATTGGGAAGTCTTACATATTTGTCTGTTGTATCAATTTCTTCAGCTAAAACCTCATCATCTTCATCCCTATCGCTCCAAGTTCCGTCAGATAAAGATACGATTTCTCCAGTTTCCAAATTCAGAAATTGCTCCCAACCATCCATTGTCGCTTCCATAGCATCAGCAATATATTCGATACTAATAGTTACTTTTTTCATCATAATCCTCTCCTCTGACGTTAAATTCATTAGTAGAAATTATTAAATGCCGCACAATCATCTTGCCATTCATCCATATTCTCTTTGATTGTAGTGCAGAGATAATTATATTCTTCTTTTGATACGTATCCATGTTCATTCATACACTTGTAGAATTTCTTGATACTTGCCGCCGTTGTTTTTATTGTTCCTGGAGTTGACCACATACACTTATGTATGAAGAAATAGCCTAAAAATATATCAATCTTACTACCACAACCTTCCTGCATCTCGAGAGGAGCTTCTCTTAGAAGATAATCATTAATGTAAAACTCTACATTATCAACATGATTACTTATCGTTTTGTGTGTAAGACCAGCTTCCATCAAATCTCTTTCAAATATTTCAAGGTAGCTATTACTTTTTTCTTGTTGCTGCTTGCATTGCATTTCGTATTCTTCGTAGTTCATTGAAATACCCTTTCTTCTATCACACAAACTCAATCAAATGGTAACTCTTCTACTTTCTTTTTAGGCTTTAAACTTTTGTTGTCTAATATGACCCCTGTTTTACCAAATCTATCTTCATACATATCTCTAACCCATATTTTCACAGGAAGCTTCCACTGCTCATTTTTATTTGGTATATTTTTTATTAGGCTCTTGGGATTAAGTCCCATTTCTTTTGCCATTTGTATTTCTTCATCATTAAGCTTACATCTTTTCTTAGCTTCAAACCATAATTCCGTACTATATGCCATAAATGTCATATCCTTTTCATATCAATGATTTATATCATATCAAAACCAATGTAAATGGTAAACCACTCGTTTGGAGATCTTCAATGCATTACTATCTGAGATATAATCTGCTGAGTTCATCCATCATAGCGGGTCTAATCTCTTACCGAACATTTTTTCCTATTAACAGTAACAAAGCAATCATAGCTCCTAGCATCGTGTCCTGTAAATATAAACCTATTATCCGAATGTAAAAAATCCATTAACTGGTCTTCATCAAATGCCAGATAGCCCTCCATGTATAATTCCAGATAAAGATCATAAACCGTTCTTGGCTTTCTTTTTGTTCGCAAAAAATTATAACAATAATCTAAAATTTCCCCGCTGAGTCTCAAAACTGTAGGCCTAATAATCCAATCTATTACTGTTTCATCTTTTCCAATAGCAAATAGTGCATCTAACAAGCTGTATTGTATATTTTGATCATTCGCATATTTTTGATGTAATGCAGATAAAAAACTGATTGCTTTCTCATATTCCTTATTCAGCACATAAGCCTCTCCTAATTTAAATTGATCATACTGATCATTAGGGTTAATTTCAGCTTTCCTGCGCCTGTATATAACCAGTCCCTTCCAATCTTTCTCATCAAGAAAATGGCTGTCCGCTTCCCATTCTTCGAAATTGTCATACTCGTCTTCCTTTTTCATCCCTAGCCCCATTACTCCCAATCACAATCATACTGTTCCGGTGCTTCACCTTTAATCGTACTAATCTGGCATTCCTCTATATGTCCAGTCACTATTTTTTCTACCGTAATTTGAAAATGCCACTGATCCCCAAAATCAAATAGATATTCGAATTGCATTCCTTCATACAGCATAAGTTCAGCTAAAACCGTATCTGCTTGCCATATTTCATCCTCACACTCCGGTATAAAGTACCTTCTTCGGAGAGTTCCAGAACCAATTTGAAAATAATACATATGATCATTGTCAAAATTAACGCTTTTTTGTATCAGAAAATGCAAATCCTCCAGAGTATACTGATCCCCCATTAGTATTTTCCTGACACAGGAACCAACTGTTATTTTAAAATCAATTGTATGACCCCCTATTTCCTCACTATATACAAGAAAACTCGTCAACTTCTCTTTGATGTCAACGGATTTATTTTTAACGATTTTCCTTATGACCGGAAGAACAGTGCTCACATTCAGAGTGTACCAAAATTCTCTGCCCTGCTTCTTCAATAGTTCCTTCCATGCATATCCTTCAGCCGTCTGATAAAGTTCTTTAACCCGAAACTTATTATCTTTATCTTCTTCTGTTTCTTCCATCCAGTCAATGCGAAGCAATTGGAATAATGCAAAAATCCGAACCTCATGAAAATAATTCAGTTTACAGAATGCCACTATCCCTCTCCCATATGAATTCGACAGTGCTCCCTCTCCTCTTATCTCTGTCATTGTCTCAAATATCCTGCCTCCCACATACGCCGAATAGGAATTGCCTAAGGCTTCATGATATTCTCCCAGCCATACCGTCATCATAAGAATATATTGTTCCATAGCCTCCATTTGAGAAAACCATTGGTATCTTTGACCTTTTTGAAGAGTCATGCCCTTTCCCTTCATACTCCTAATTTGCAAAATACCAGTACGCACCGAAAAGTAGTAAAAGAAATCAATCACTGTATAATACTCCTGCGTTCTTCCGCAGGAATGATATCTCTCTCTCACTATATCAAACTGGCTGTTCAATGCAAAACAGTCCTTTTTCCCAATATGTCCAGTACGCTTCGACAGCTGTACGTCATTTATCTCCAAGTAATCCAAGAAACATTGATACTCTCTTCTTAATCTTTCTGCTGCATTTTGAAATAATTCCATATAATCTCCTTATTCACTTGTATCAAGTGTGTATAGTTTACTTTCTTATCGTATTCACTGTTTTGAGCTTACTAATTCACAGTTTCTCTCCATGCTATCTCCAGTAATTCTGCCGCAACCTGATGACTTTTGATACGCATAAGATTGTCCCAAGCGTCTTCTTTTCCAAGTAAATTCATACCACCATGCCATACAAGTTCATCATCAATTACCGCAAAATGTTCTTCTACTACTTCTTTTAACTTCACTATAATTCCTGCTAGTTTCAGTTGTTCTACTAATTCATTGCAAACATCTGGGCTACCATAGGAGACATTTTCAGGGGCCGTTGTTATTACAACAACGCAGGCACCAGCTTCCTGTCTGCTCTTCACAAGAAATATTAACCGATCAATCTTATCAAGCATAATTTCAGGACTTGAGATTACAATCTTCTTTTCGGCTTCAACAAGATCCTGTTCAAATACTTCAACGTAGTTACCGGAGTCATATATTGCATTTACTATTTGCTTTGTAGCCTCTTCACCAGTCCATAATGTAAATCCAGTCTTTTTGTAGGTTCGTAAACGCTTTGCATACATATTATCAAAATATCTAATGTGAGAATCTATATAATCATAGACATATACTGCCTCTTTTCCCTCATAATCTCGATTCAATCGTCCCACATATTGTTCTAAACGTCCTTCAAAAGAAACTGGCGCAGCTAACATCAGTACGTCAAGTCTTGGAAAATCAAAACCTTCTCCAATTTTCTGTCCTGTTGCAACCAGAATAA
Organism: Variimorphobacter saccharofermentans; assembly: GCF_014174405.1. Lineage (GTDB taxonomy): Bacteria > Bacillota > Clostridia > Lachnospirales > Lachnospiraceae > Mobilitalea > Mobilitalea saccharofermentans. The sequence continues at coordinate 2,696,390 of NZ_JACEGA010000001.1, forward strand.
GGCTTTCATCTTTTGGAACTGCTTTTAAAGACATTCTGATTTCAGCATTTTCTTTATCCGTATTGTCTCCATACAAAATAAATACGTGATTAGCACTACCTTGCAGTTCGTCATATAAAAGTTTCGCATGCTCTTTATATTTTGTAAGAATAACTGGAGTATGTCCCGCTGTGATACATTCCCTTACATCGCTAGTAATCATTTCATTTCTAACATTGCTTGAACTAATCAAACCATACGCACGATTTATATCATCTTTACTGTCTTCCGTATCCACCACTCTGGTATACCTTGGAACAAAATAATGCCCAATGCCCTGTTCTTCAGCTCTTTCAAGTGCAGTGAACTTATGACGCAGTGGTCCAAGCATCATATATATGATTTTGTCCAGACTATCACCTCTTTTAGGCGTAGCTGATACACCATATACATATTTTGCATCAACCTTCTGCAATAACTCCATAGATGTAGTTGATGCTGCATGATGACATTCGTCCATTATTACCATTCCATAAGAATTGATTAATTCATTGAATTTACCCTTACTATACATAGAACCAACCATAGCAACATCAACAATTCCTGTTAATGTATTTTTACTTCCATGTAAAATTCCAATGACACTTTCTCGTTTCTTTTTTCGTCCAGTCTTTGTCTCATATTCTGGTGATTCTTCTTTGATATCCAGAAATTTATTTAGTTCATCCACCCACTGATTTAGCAGATCTTTACTCTGTAATAAAATTAGCGTATTCACTTTTCTTTGTGAAATCAGGTAACTACATACTACCGTCTTACCAAAAGCAGTAGCCGCGCTCAACACTCCATCGGTATAAGTAAGTAATTTCTGGGCAGCAAGATCTTGCTGTGTTCTTAAATCCCCATTAAATGATACTCTAATGGGACGCCCCTTTTCTCTCTTATCTGTAATATTTATACCAATACCAGCTTTTTCGCATTCTTCAATAATAGACTCCTTCAGTCCACGCGGGATCCTTATATACCCATCTATATCTTTACCAAGATATACAGCGCTAAAATTATAATAATTGGAATAACCAAGACGCTTGTTTTTATAAAACTCAGGATTATCAAAAGCCGCCATACTACGAATCTGATTCTGTAAACGTGGCATTAGATTAAGCGTATCAACATATACACCATTACTTAGAACCAAATGCACTTTTCCTACAACATCTGCTTTCTTAAATCCTTCCTTCTTTTTCCACGGCTTAGGTCTGTTATCAGTAACTGAATTGGCAAGCATCCCCCTGGCTTCGGCAAGTTCTACCTTCCATTTTGTCATATACTTCTCGATATCTTCCAGCGATAGTTTTTCTGTTTCATCTAGCAATACCTTCCATTGATCAGGATATGCATTCCAGTTTTCATCCACAAAAGCACTGTTTCCATTTTTAAGAGCTTGTCCTTGCAATGGAAGAGCAATTAAATTACCAATACGACTAGCAACATCCTGAGAAGGATACATTCGGTCATAATAGTGAAAAGATTTCATATTAATAGAAGCTGATCCCTTGTCCAACAAAAGAAAACCAAAATTCCTAGCTAAAGATGCAGCTATTGGTCTTTTAAAGAATATCCATACATGAGCACCTCTTCCAGAGCGAGACCTTTCAACCAAAGACTTAATGCCATTCTGCTCACACATTTTTCTTAGTGCGTCAACTTCATCATGCCATTCGTCATCTGTATTAGCAAAATCCGTCTTCTCTGCATCCTTTTCATGGTTATCAAAATCGAATACTATGAATCGGCATGTACCATCTGGTAAAAGCGGATAAATTCCAAGCACATCTGTTCCATCCTCTTTTTTACCAACAAGATGACTTACAATTTTCTTCAAATCAAGCTTAGTCCATTTTGTATGCTCACATTCATCACAAAACATTTTTTCACCACGTTGTTTTGGACACAAAGCATCATTCCATCTATTATCACACTGTGGAAAATATCCGCCATTCTTTCCTCTTTTGGCATAAACATCTTCTCTACCCCAAAACATAGCAAAATATCGTTTTGCTAAATCCTCCGTTATATATCTTTCAAGAATACGCTCTCCCTGATCAGGATCATACTCATTAATACTCTCTATTTTCTCCTCAAATGGATTTGGAACATCGAATGCAATATCAGCCTTTTTCAACTGAGCTTTCAAGGCTTCATTTTCTTTTTGAAGAGTTCGCACTATTTTTCTAAGTGAGTCAAGGTCATAAGCCTCTACATTCATTCTTGCACCTCCATCTTGATTTCCTGTCTATCGTATACCATCTTCATTCCTTCTGAATGAAAGGATAGGACTAGTCTTACTAATATCAGTATTGATATTCACTGTATTATTACATTGTTCTATCGACATATCTGGAATCGGAAAAAGGACATGCCATGATGACACGCATGCCCTAAAACAATACAGCAGTTACCTTAATCTCTATATATAAGGCAAAAAACGCTTAAATTTCTATTGCTATTGCTGTTTTAATATGTTCTTCGATTATTGTCTCAATAGGTGTATAAAAATCAATTTCTTCGTCTGGGGTTGAAAGGGTAACTATTAAAGCATATCTCATTTTTTCATTGTATTTTCCAAGATTATGTCTCTCTCTCCACCAGCCAATTACTGGGTAGACAGCAATAAAGTCACTTTCAGCCAAATCTATTGCAGCACCGGTCCAAGTATCTGAGTGAATAGATCCTACATCTCGATTATCTTTCCCCAAATACCACCTATCCGAGCCAGCGCTACCATCCCCTTTATCTTTCTTGTCATCACCTCGTGCCGCCGCATTAACTCTCTTTAAAAAATCTTCTTTTGTTTGATTTTTATTTATAACTTCAAAGCGAAGTGCACTAGAAGAATATCTATATTTATTATTCCAACCTTTTTGTTCCGGTGCTGGTTCAATATAATATGAAAGGGTAACTTTCATGCGTACTTCTGTGTTTTCAAGAGATACCAATAAGTCTTTTGGCCACGGTATCTTATGTAAATGCATGTCTTTCGTTTTATATGAGCTTCCTTCTTTACAATATGGTTGAATATCTGCCTGTATAATCATATTTACAGAATTATTCAAACTCTCAACCGCTCGTTCAAAACTGGCTACACCGTACCCACATGCTCTTAATAGATTTTTTCGCCCAGTTGTTTTCTTGTCATCCGAGCAAAACTGATGCCTCATCTTATCTGTCCATTCTGCTGAATGAACCATAAGACCTCTAACAGTTTCTTCCCAAAGCGTTGGATTTATTGCCATCAATCTTGCAGCTATATTTGCAGCTTGCGCTGTTGCTGCACTGGTTGCATTAATCGTTGAAAATGGACGAATTAGAGGATTGCGATGGGTTGTTAGTAATGAAAGATCATCATTTATATCAACATTTTTCCCATCTGTAATAGCATTTCCACCCTCAAGTAATATTTCCGGTTTAATGGGCCACTTTGAATCCCATGTCATAGATGTTGAACTAAAAGGACTTAGTTCACTAACATCAGCAACAGGAGACCACCCAGAAAAGCATGTGTCGTTCAGTTCTATTTTATCCGTATATGCCCCAACTGTTATTGCATTCCAAGACTGTCCTGGATCTTCTATTGGATGATTTACATTAGCATCAGTATAACCAACCTCTTCTATTTCATTTGTCTGCACATTTCCAGCTGAAACCACAAATATTTTTTTGATACCATCTTCGACTCCCGATATAATCTTGTCCAACTCTGCTGACCAAGAAGATGGGCTACCATCTTTTGTTGCATATTTGTCTGCTGTTACAGCCATGCAATATACTCTTTTTACAGAAGGATTTGCAATTTCAGCTATACTAGCAGCATCTGATGTAATTGCTCCATAAAGTTTAGGATCTGTACTTGTTCCATCATCAGGTAGAATCTTTACCGATTCCAGATGATGATTTAGTATTACATTTTCACTTTTCGTTAATAATGGTTCTAATTCAAAATATTCACAGATCCCAGCCATTTCCGTTCCATGGCCTTCATGATCGTTTGTCCTCCAAGCTGAGTTCGCACTTTGTATCATATTATCAGCCATTACATTTTCTAATAATGGGTGTCCTTTATTAACTCCTGTATCTAGTATACAAATATAACTTTCTGGAGATGATTGAGTAATTCTATCTTTTAAATCATCAATCCATTCTTTTGCCTCACCAGAATTCATTTTTGTGTAAAATCCAGCTGCTACAGGCGCTCTTCTTATTTCTGCAATTTTACCACTAATATTTATCAGATGTTGAATTTTTTCTCTATTAACTTTAAGTAAAACAATTACTTTTTCCGGAAACACTATATAATTATCATCATGTAATATCTGGTATTGATCACATAATTGATAAAATTCTTTTGCTTCGTTTATTTCACTGCCCGATGCTGTTCTTAACCAAAATTCACACCAAGTATCAACCTCGTCCGGAATATCTTTAGTTTCTCCAATCCAAAATGATGATAATACAGCTAATTGGATTGTTTCTATGCTTTCAACCAATTCTTTATACCTTATATTTCCATCTTTGGTCTCTTCGTGCAAATACTTTTGAACTCTGTCATTGAAGTAATTTTCTTTTCCTTCTGGAATAAAGACAGTTGCAGACTGAACAATCCCTTCTCCAACTTCTTCATTTCGTAAATTTAAAAATTCAATTCCTTGTTTTGCACTTTCAAGACTTTTAAATAATAAATCACAATTTTCTGCACCTTTTACCTCTATATATGTTCCTTGTCTCTCTCGTATAGAAGCAAACATAGCTTTTCTTTGATCTTCATCAGCCCATACCTGATTCAATTGTTTAAGTAAATATTCTCCATGTTCTTGGCGAATTCTTGGTTTATAGTTCTTTGTTATTACAGTGCTATCCGAAGTATAAGAATGCTCTTCATATGTATTTGTCAAAAAAATATTCTTCTTATGAAATGCCAATTATCTTATGCCTCCTTACTTGCATATGCCCCAGTCCGTTCAACTAAAGATTTTGCAATTAATTCTGAACTCAATGTCTTATTTTCCAATATAATGTCTTTAATACAATCTTCGCATGCCTTTGAAATTTCAGCATGACTTAATCCACTTGCCAACTCTATTACTTTTTTTGTGATTGATTTTGCTTTATAAAATTCTCCAAGTTTTATTTCAAAGAGTTTTTTTATCTGTTTTTCATCAGGAATCGAATAATGTAATACATCATCAAATCTTCTAAACAATGCTTGATCCAGCATTTTATGATTATTAGTTGCCGCTAAGATAATACTGTCTGAATCATCTCGTTCTAAAAACTGAAGAAAGGAGTTTAAAACCCTCCGCATTTCACCAACTTCATTATCAAGACTTCTATCCGCACCAATTGCATCAAATTCATCAAACAAAAATACCGCTCTATTATCAGCTATTAAATCAAATATTTGCCGTAATTTAGCACTTGTTTCTCCCATAAATTTTGTGATTAATTTATCCATTTGCACAATATATAATGGCAAATTCAACTCACATGCTATTACAGAAGCTGTCAATGTTTTTCCTGTTCCTGGTGCACCTTCAACAAGAACTTTGCTTCTATTTTTCATACCAAAACTTCTCAATCTTTCCCTTTGCCGATATTCTGACAGAATTCTCTCTATTCTTATTCGTATCTCCTCAGATACAACCAATTCTTGCGATTTATTATCTGGAACAACGAATTCTACTAGATGATTATCACTTTTAATTTGGACTATATTGTTTGAAGAACCATTTTTATCAATGATTTCTTTAATTTCTCTAGCTAATGCTGCATGACCTGCTCTCGCTTCACTTGCAGCAATCTGTAGGGCTACCGTTTTAAAGCGATTTTCATCCCTATTATAATATGCATTAAGCAATGATTTAATTTGATCGCCACTTGCCATGCCGTTCACCTGCTTTCTATTTCAAAATATACTTTCTCATAATTATTATATCGCATATTATTGAAAAGTACAAAATTTTTCTAAAAATATCTCTCGAAAAACAAAAAGACAAAAAGCTACAATTCACCTTGCACATTATCTGTTGCATTTTGTTTTGTAGGAATCAAATCGATAAATTGCTCACCTTTTCTAATCAAATTGACCGCAGTTCTTTTTTACTCTAACAGGGGTAAATATAGGCACTACGTTATCGCCCTTATGCTCCTTCGACAAAGCTTGTTCAAGTCTCTCCTCCATGGGCGATACTATCACTTGCTTCTTTATAACACCTTTCCATAAAATTTGTCGTTACAATATTCGAATATCTTTCCTGAAGAAATGTACTGAATGATTCTTAAACCTCGGAACCATTAACAAAAGCGTATTTCCTTCCGTAAGTGCAATCACCGTTCTCTTCTTAGAAAATTCCAACAGATATTCACTGCTTTTGCATCAGAATATCATAAATATACATGATTAGATTTTGTATTATATGTAATTGATTTCATTGGTATTTTATATTCAATCGATTTCATTCCGTTGTAATATGAAAAGATTATCCTTGTGGCTTCATGCGAATTCTCTATTTCTTTAAAAATTGAAATTCTTTTTGTTTCCCCCGGTTGTAGATATATTATTTCATCAATTGGAGTTAATATATTTAAAGTATCAAATCCGTCATTCTTTCGAACGATTTCATACTTTACTATCTCAATTTTTCCTATAAGAGTTTTCTTATTATATAAAAATAAATTTTTTTTGGAAATAGACATAGCTTTTTCAGATCAATTTGTAATCAACAATGCAAAATCTACTACATCTGCTTTGTTTTCAAATTGATTTATAGAAAATTCTTTTACCTTTATATTAGGTCGTATATATAATGATAATAACTTGTTTAAGATCCATTTCAGAAATTGAATCGCATATTCCAATTTAATACCTCCTGTCAGGTTATTAATTGATAAAATAACTAATTTTCTATCATGTCATAAAATACATTTTCGGTAATTATCTCAATATCGACCCCTTTAAGTCTTAATTCTTCTGCTTTTTTCTGCTTATTACTTTTTCCATCTTTTATAAGTGAGCAGTAATCATTATTACCCAATATTAAAAAATTGGTTTTAGCAGTAACAGAGTCACCATTTATACCACCTAAATCAACAACAACCTGCATGGCATCTTTGCGAGCCATTCTCTCTAACGTACCTGTAAATACGCACAGTTTTCCATATAAGGGGTTTTCTTCATCGAATTCTGTTTTTTGACTAGTTATGACATTAGCTGATGCACTCTTATGATTACCCGAAATTTTGAGAAATTCCTCTATTGTATGAAATTTTGATAGAATATCCTCTTTCAAACTTACTAAGCAATCATTTGTAATCTTACAATCACCGACTGCTCTATGCGCTCCATCATAATTAAGGTTATAATACTCGGCAACATCTCTTAAACGATGATGTTTGAGCTCTTTAAGTATTCTTCTGGCTAGTCGCATTGTATCAATAAAATCATTCATCAATGGCTTTAATAATATCTCTTGATATGCATCATACAGAAAATTTATATCAAAATTAACATTATGTCCTATCACAATATCATTTGATAAAAATGTATCGAAATCAGCAAGAACCTTTTTCGTATCCCTTGCATTTTCTAGCATTTTGTTAGTAATTCCCGTCAGATCTGTAATAAAACTATTAATATATTGAATGGGTTTTCCATTTACTACACAGTAATCATCAGTATGTCTAGTATCTTCTTCATCTAAATAATAATAAGAATTTGGCTTTACCAATTCCGAGAAGCGATCAATCTCTTTACCCATTTCATAACGTATAGCTCCAATTTCTATAATTGAATCAAATCTCGGATCTAGTCCTGTAGTCTCGATATCTACAACAACATACTTATTAGGAAAATCTACCAAACTTCTTCCTTTATACTCTCGAATGATACGCTTCTGACCTGTTGATTCATTTAATATGATTTTACCGCTCTCATCAATGCTAATACTTATCATAATTTATATACTCCCCCTTTATTATTTGCTCGCTAATCTACTTGTAATATTGTAATATTTTATACTATATTTTACCATTATCAATGTCAGAGAGATAGCTTTTTTTACAAATTTCTCTTCTTTTTATTAAATTATACATATATATTGGTCATACTATGTCCATAATAAAAAATAGCAATAAATTTCATATCTTTATGCCGTAGACTTTCACACTGTCATAGAAACATATTCCTTCCTGAAACACTGACAGCAAAACAGAGTAGCAACAACATCAGATCTATTATCAATAGAATCAAATAGTTACTCCTACATTTTTTCATAATCTCATATATCCCCAAAAAGCCGGTAGGTAAACCACTAATCAACTTCTGATTACTACCTTACCTACCGGCTCTTTCTCCTTATTCGCATTTTATTGTTATCTCTGTTCCTTCCAAGAATGTTATGATTATCTGACCGTCCGAGAATACCTTCATGTTATCAAGTGTCGCAAGCATATGATTAGTTTCCATCGTTTCAATCATTCCAATATCATCAACCATATGTATGAACTCTCTGGCATAATATTTATTTAGCAAATCCTCACCTTTAATATTCTCTTTCCACTTCCTAGTGTAGAAACGTTTCTCGGCAACCAACTTATTCCAAGCTATAATAAATAGTTCCTGCAATGTACTGTCATCAATATGCCTGTTGCTACATCCAAGTACTCCCTTAATCCGGTACCTTTCAATGCACTGCCAGACTAGCCTTGTCTCCCCGTTTCCTTGGCGCCATCCCTTTCTCGTGTAGGCCTTACCACAATCTCCGCAAATAATCTTGCAGGCAAAGGGATTCTTCTCTGTATTGTTCCCGTATGCCTTTAAACCATGTTCCTCCATGAACTTCTTCCTGCGTTCCAGTTCCTGCTGCACACAGTTCCATGTATCTGGATCTATGATGGCTTCGTGATCATCCTCGATATAAAAGCTTTGAAGCTGGCCTTCATTCTTAGCTCGCCGCTTTGTCAGGAAGTCTGCTGTATAGCCCTTCTGTAAGATAGCATCCCCCTTATACTTTTCATTCTCCAGCATACTCTGCAGGGTGCTTGCATGCCAGTTTACCTTACCTTCCCAGTTCTTAACTTTTTCCTTTGTAAAAATCCTGGCAATATAACCAACCGTCTTTCCCGCCATAAATTCCCGATACAGTCCTTCCACTACTTTTGCCTGCTTTGGATTCACAGCCAGCTTGCCATTTTCATCAATGTCATAGCCTAAAAATCTGGTAGTACTGATTGCGTATTTGCCCTGTTCGTAGCGCCTGTGAATGCCCCATTTGGAATTGCTAGAGATTTGCATTGATGTGTTCTGACTAAGGCTTGCAAGTATCGTAATCAGTACTTCTCCTTGCCCATCCAAGGTTTTTATATTCTCATTTTCAAAGATTATTTCAATACCCAACCCCTGTAATTCTCGAATGTAATTCAGGCAATCGAGAGTGTTTCTGGCAAATCTTGAAATTGACTTTGTAAAAATGCGGTCTATCTTATGATTTCTGCAATCCTGTATCATCCGATTAAATTCAGCTCGCTTCTTCGTATTAGTGCCTGAAATACCTTCATCAGCATAAATATCCACCAGTTCATATTCCGGATGGTCACTCAGCATCGATTTATAATATCGAATCTGATTTTCATAACTATTAAGCTGTTCTTCCTGATCCGTTGATACACGGCAATATGCAGCCACTCGTATCTTTTGTGATTTATTATCTTCCACCTGCAGTTGCTTTTGCTGAGCAGGTATTACTGTTATTTTTCTTGCCATGTGTCTCCTCCTTTAAATCTTTACTCTAACCATTGTGCCGGCATAAAAGTAAATGTCAGCATAGCCATCTTCGCCTATTTCCATATGATCTAGTGTCTGAAGCATTCGTTCATAATTAAACATTTGAAGCGGACCTTGTTTAAATAATTCTTCAAGTTCCTCCCTGCGATATTCCTCGAGAACATTCGCTGGCACTTTCGAATATCTCACCTTTTTCCTAAGCAACTTGTTCCAAGCCTCAACAAATAACTGTGTTGGTCTTTCGTCTGTGATGCTATACTTATCAGGATGCCTCTCTATGTTTTTATAAAAAGAACCGCAACACCAATAATACTGATGCTGCAGTTTCGCCTTTTTATACTTCCTTCTAACAAATGTGTATCCGCATTGCTTGCAAACCATCTTTCCGATCAAAGGAAGTTGTTCCGTATCTCTATGACAACTGTTGAGATAATGTGCTTTTTCATATTTCTTATCTCTTTCATGCATTAACTTTACAACATCCCAAATACGCTTATCTATAATTTCAGGATGTGTATTTTCAATATAATACTGAGGTAGTTCTCCCATATTCTTCTTTTTCTTCTTTGTCAAATAATTCGTGCTGTATGTTTTTTGACAAAGCATATCCCCTCGGTACTTCTCATTTCGCAATATTTTCTCAACCGTACTCCAAGACCATTTCGTATGGCCCTGGTTTGAAGGTATCCCTTCATCTTCAAGAATCTGACTGATCCGATAGCGCCCATATCCTTTCAAATATAGGTCGTATATATGACGTATTATTTCAGCTTCTTTTTCATTAATCACAAGATTTCCATCTTCATTCTTGTCGTAGCCCTGTAAGGTTCCAAGCGGTATACTTTGTATCTCGCCTCGCTCATACCTACGTCGAATTCCCCATTTTACGTTATCCGATTGTTGCTTGCTCTCATTCTGCGACAAGGCCATCAACACCGTAAGTAACAACTCGCCTTCTACTTTCATGGATTCGATATGCTCTTTCTCAAAGATGACATTTACATTGTATTCCATTAGCGTTCTTATACTTTCCAAAGCATCCACTGTATTTCTTCCGAACCGGGACACTGATTTTGTATATATCACATCAATTTTTCTACTCTTGCAATCTTCCATCATTTGAAGAAAAGCCTCTCTTTTCCGTAATGCAGTTCCCGATATTCCTTCATCACCTTGTGTCAAGTAGGGACTTAAAAAAATATAAAATATTTATCTGAAACTGTCTGTTGGATGATGATTATCGCAAATTTAAGTGTAGCTTGATATGAGGGGGCGGAGGGCAACATTTCCTTCCCGATATAAAAGGGCGACTGTCGCAGACCAAAGTCTGTGTACCGCCGCCCTTTTCTTCATGCCCAACAAGAAATCAAAACTGGTTATTTCTGTCCTCGTTCTTCTCCTTTGTCACAGAACATCCAATCAATGTGAATGGACTTATCATTATAGATATAAATACAATCCACAAAATCAACCACCATCTGCCGGGTAAGGGTGTCCGTCTGCAAATAGTGCAGAAGCTTTGGTTCTCCTTGCTTGGCAGCAGCCAATTTGCCTTGCAGCTCCACCAGCTCAATTTCTAACCGGTTTATCAGCCGTTCCATATCGGCCTGTTCCCGTGACAGTTTTTCACGCTGGTGCCGGTATTGCTCTCTGCTGATCTTTTCTTCTGCCATGGCGTCGTATAATTCGGCTTTTTGCTCGGCAATCCCTTTGCAAGAGGAGTCATAGACGGCAATCTGCTTTTGCAGCTTGGCCATTCGGTCACTGTTTCCTGCCTTTAGCAGCAGATTCTTTTCATCAAACAGAACCCTGATGTAAGCATGAATTGCAGACAAAACAACCCCTGCAATCTCATGTTCCTTGATATTTCCTTTCATACAGCCATAGCTGGATGTTTTATTTTTTGTGTTGCAGATAAATTGGGGCGTCGGTTTCGATCGCCGGGACATTGTATAACCGCAATGCCCACAACGTATTCTGCCGGTAAACAGATGAATCGCAAATGGCAAGCTGTCCTTTTCCACAAACTCCGCTAAATTGTCCTGTGCAGCCTGAAACTCCTCTGCTGTTACAAGCGGTTCATGGGTTTCCTCCACCACAATCCAGTCCGATTTTTGACTTTTCAGCGTTTGTCGGCTTCCAACTTGAGGACGGTATCGTTTTCCATAGATGACGGAACCCAAATAGCGTTCATCCCGCAAAATCCTCGTTACCATGCCGTGATCCCAAAGGTCAGCACCCTCAACACCATTCCACCATTTATGATGATGGCCTTGCCGGTTTTTTATCATGCTGGCAGTAGGAATCTTTTCCGTATTAAACAAGCGGGTGATTTCCTTTGTGGTCATTCCCATTCCAGCCAACCGGAAGATGCGCCGTACAATGTCTGCGCTGTCCTCATCAATGACAAGCTGATTCTTGTTACCCTCGGCCTTCCTGTAGCCGATGGGGGCAAAGGGGCTGAGAAAATCTCCTTTGCGTGCTTTGGTCATCTTGCCGCTTTTTACTTTCAGGGATAAATCCTTGCTGTAATACCCGTAGATCACATTGCGAAAGGCAATGTCCACGCCGCTTGTCTTTCCCTGCATAGTAGCACTGTCATAGCCATCGTTGACCGAGATAAACCGCACACCTAAAAAGGGGAAAATCTGATCCACATAATCACTGACTGTGATGTAGTCCCTGCCGAACCGCGAAAAATCCTTGACGATGATACAGTCAATTTCCTTTGCCTTGGCTTTCTGCAAGAGCTTCTGTATATTGGGGCGCTGCATATTGGTTCCTGAAAATCCATCATCACATAGCTCTATGACCGTACTGTCCTGAAATTCCGGGCAGCTTTCCACATACCTGCGGAGTAAATCCCGCTGGTTGGTCACGCTGTTACTTTCATCCTTGATGCCGCCTCTGCTGTCCTCGTCCTCCACGGAAAGACGGATATACAAAACGATAACAATGCCCCTACTCATTGACCGCCACCTCCACCCGGAACAGCAGACTTTCTTGCAGGCGTCTGTATTCATCCTCAAAACGGAGGTTTACGGTAAGGTTGGTCTTGCTGTGGACGATGATTTGATCCACCAATTCCAACGCCATTTTTCTTGTCAGCGCCAAATCTTCACGAAAGGGCAGTAACGTCCGAAGCCACGGGTTTTCCTCTGTCCGTGTTTCTATGATAGACTGCTCCTGTGCCGAAAGCTCACTTAAAAGGGCGGCCAGCTCTGTTTCTTGCTCCTTATATCGGTTTTGGGCATAAAGATAGTCCTTTTCATCCATCAGCCGATCTAAGTAGTCATCACAAAGACTCTCCCTCAGACGGGCTACCCGGTCAAGCTGTCCCCTTGTCTGTTCTATACGCTGCTTGATTTTCTGCTTTTGGGAGAGAACGGTGCTTTGATTCGCTGTACTCTGGATGAGTTTTTCCATATCCAAAGCCGTCATAAGCTGGGACTGTATCACGCCAAAAACTGTTTCCAAAAGTTCAGTTTCGGGTATGCTTATAAAGGAACACCGGTCAGTGTCGGTGGCATGAACGGGGCAAATATAGCTGTACCAAACATGGAATTTCGGTATCTTATGCTTGTTTTCCCGCACGTTCTTATACCGCACAAGATTGGTTCCGCAGTCACCACAGCAAACAAGTCCTTTCAGGATGTTTTCGGTGTTCACCACCTCTGTGAATCGGGTCTGCTTCTCATAATACGCACTTGTCATCTGCTCGTTGAGCTGCTGCACGCTACTAAACAGGGAGTCTGCAACAATGGCCTCATGGGTGTCTTTCACAACAATCCACTGCTCTTTGGGTATGTAGGTCTGCTCCTGTCCCTTCCAAAGTGCCGCCTGTTTTCTGCCCTGTACCATGTGTCCCAAATAAACCTCATTGGACAGCATGGATTTAATCACCGCTATTTTCCATACCGTATTGGCAAAGCGTTTGTCTTTTACCATCCCTGTTTCAAAGCGGTAACGGCTGGGGGATGGAATATCACGCCTGTTCAGCTCCCGTGCGATATTTTGGTAACTCATTCCCGAAAGCCGCCAGCGGAAAATATCCCGCACAATGGGGGCAGTCTCCTCGTCTACAATCAAGCGGTGCTTATCCTTGGGGTCTTTTAAGTAGCCATATGCTGCCCATGCCCCGATAAACTCACCACGCTCCTGCTTCCCACGGAGTACCGGGCAGATTTTCTGCGAGATGTCACGGGCATAGATATCATTTACAAGGTTTTTTAGATGGATGGTAAGGCTGTCGAGGGTAGAGGGGTCAAGGCTGTCGTAGCCATCATTTATGGAGATGAAGCGCACGCCCATGAACGGAAATACCTTTTCCAGATATTCTCCTGCTTCAATGTAATTTCTTCCAAAGCGGGAGAGGTCTTTGACAATGACACAATCCACATTGCCCATGCGTATATCATCCAAAAGTCGTTCAAAATCATCTCTTACAAAGTTGACCCCGGTTTCCCCGTTGTCCGTATAGACGCAGTGAAGGGATAGGCTTGGGTCGTTTGCAATATATGCACGGAGCATGGCTTCCTGATTTTCAATGGAGTCGCTGCTCTCCTTATGCCCATCCAGCACGGAAAGCCGCACATATGCCCCCGTTTTATAGATCTTTAACTTTATTTCCTGTTGCGCCGAGATATGCCTGAACTTGCTTTTCCTCGCCATATTACACCACCTCCCTGTGGTCAGATGGCTTGGGCACGATACGTTCCACACACTGAATGAAAGCCATCGTGTTTTCATATTCATACTGGAATTTGAAATCAATATGTATGCGCCGGTCTTCGTACACAGCGATGCGGTCAATGAGTTCTACCGCCAACTTGCGGTTTAATTCCTCAATGTCCTGATGCCGCTTGAAGTAGGCAATCCATTGTTGCTGCTCGGACTTGCCCTCTACAAGACGGTCAATCTCCTGACTCAAAGCAAGGATGGCGTCCTCGGCTTCCTTCACTTTTTGGTCATAACGCCTGCCAAAAGCAATATAGTCCTCACGGGTGATGATTCCATCCGTATAATCCTCATGGAGTTTCATTCGATAGCGGCGGTATTTCTCTACCTCAGATTGCTTGGCGTTCAACCTTTCATCCGTCTTTTTGACCTGCCTGCCGGTATAGGGCAGCCTTGCAATGTCGGCAAGGGTCTGTTCCACTTCAAGAACAAAACGGATATGTGCCTGAACCGTTGCAAACACGGCTTCAATCAGCAGTTCATCACGAATGCTGTGGCTTTTACAGCCGCTTTTCTCTTTGCTGCCAGAACAAATATAATAATAATAAGGATTGCTGGCGGTGGAATTGTTTTTCCGAACCATGCTGCGCCCACAGTCGGCACAGTAAAGCAGCCCGGCAAGGGGAAACAGCGTTTCCTCGCCGGGAGCCGTGCGGGTATCAGTGCGCAAGATTTTTGCGGTATTTTCAAAGGTATCCCTGCTCACAATCGGCTCATGGGTGTTTTCCAGGACTGCCCATTGCTCCTGCGGTACCGCAAACTGCTTTTTCACCTTATAATTCGGACTGCTGCGCTTTCCCTGCTCCAGTACGCCGATATACAGGGGGTTTTTCAAAATACGCAAGACGGTAACAGCCGTCCATTGCGCCTTTGGGTTTCTTTTGAATGGAGATTGATAGTTACTTCCAATCAAACGTTTGTACTCTAACGGCGAGGGGATGCCGCGCTTGTTTGTGTATTCTGCAATCGCTTGGGCAGAATAACCGTTCAAAAATAGCTTGAATATATCCTGTACCACACCGGCCGCAAATTCATCAACAATCAGATGATGTCTGTCCTCCGGGTCTTTCAGATAGCCAAACGCAGCAAAGGGCGCAATGAACTGTCCCTTTCTGCGCTTGATTTCAAGCTGACTGCGGATTTTAATGGAAATATCCCGGCAGTACGCATCGTTCATTAAGTTTTTGACCGGCACAATCAAATTATCCGATGCTGTTTTGGGCTTTGCACTGTCATAATCATCGTTGATGGAAATAAAGCGCACACCCATGAAAGGGAAGATTTTTTCAATGTATTTTCCCGTTTCAATAAAGTTTCTGCCAAGGCGTGAAAAGTCCTTGACGATAATGCAGTTAATTTCCTTGTTTTTAACCGACTCCATCATAGAAATAAAGTCTGGGCGGTCAAAGTTAACCCCGGTATAACCGTCGTCAATCCGCACTTTATGCAGCGTGATTTCGGGGTGCTTTTCCAAAAAGGCGGAAATTAAATCCCTTTGGTTTGCGATGCTATCGCTTTCTGATTTGTTTCCATCCTCTTTATCGCCATCCTCACGGGATAGGCGCAAATACATATCACAAATATAGTGTAAGGTTGCTTGTTTTGTGTCCATTCGGTATTCTCCTAATCGCTTCTGAATTTCAGAAAACCAATCGGGAGTTTTACCGCAAGTCCTATACCGCAGGGGGCTTACCCTAACCTCCTACGGATTTGTGACTCAGCTTACCACAAAACTCCCCTCGCGTCCAGATTGATTCCCTATTTTCATGCTCCTCATAATGATTACTCATACTCATTGCCTCACAAGGTTTGTAAATAGTGTTCCATCCGCTGTTCAAAGGATGCGCCATTGGTTGCAAAGCCTACGCTGACAGCAATTTTGCCCACTCTAAAACAATAGGGGTTCCCAATTTGCCTCATAAATTCTTTCTGACGCTCCACTTTGGGAAGGTTCCTGTCTACTTTAATTTCTCTTATATCTACAAGCGTTGCCGGATCGACCGTCCGAACATCCACTTGACGCAATTTTTCCAAATTCATCTGTGTTACATCAAATCTCTCCATGGCCACCCTCCTTGCTTCCTCTTATCATCTATATGAAAACCTCTGATTGTCCTATTACCAAAGCGCAGGGCGCCCACTTAATCAAAGTAGGCGCCCTGTTTTTTAACCGAGATAAAATGCTTTACATCGGAAAGCTGATGGGTAACGGGCATATCAGGCAATGCCGCCAGTATATCGTTCCGGTAGCGTCTGCTTGCCCGACTGTCAAGGATAGAAAAAACACAGGTATCCGTTTCTCTGCGGATTCCTCGGCCAAACCATTGGCGCAGCTTGATAAGCATACCCGGCACAATGACCTCATTCAGATAGCCGTAAAAGTCAGGATACAGGGTCTTTTCATATTCCAGCACCGGATCGGGTGCCGGAAACGGAAGCCGTACCACAATGAGGGAAGATAAAATATCCCCGGCAAGGTCAATGCCCTCTCCGGCGCTGTCACTGGCACAGAGGATACCGTTTCCGCTTTTACGAAAAGCGTCGATGGCATCCAGACGACCTTTGCCCATGCGGAACAGGGGAAATGAAGTGATTCGTCCGCACAGCTCGTCATATGCCTGCTCCATCATGCGGTAAGATGTAAACAAAATCAGGGTATGCCCATGGGTCGCTTCGATCAGCTCCACCAGCCGATTGACCACCGCCTGAAAATAACCACTCTCCTTGTCTGAAGGAGTGGGCATATCCTGCGGAAGATACAACAGAGCATGGTTCGGATAATCAAAGGGAGAAGCCTTGCTGGTTTCAAAGACACGGCGTTTCTCTGCCAGAATAATTCCGCTATTTCGCTTGAAATGCGAAAAGTCACTCCCCACAGAAAGCGTACCGGAGGTCAGGATATACGGAATTTCTTCCTGCCAAATGTCCTCCGACAGTAGATAATCAAGCTGCTTTGGCAAGACGCAGACCCGGCTGGCCGTTGCTCCGGTCATTTCCAGCCAAAGAATAGAACTGGCATGATGGAACAGGATGGATAGCTTGGTTTCCTGCTGCTCCATGCGGTTCACTAGTCGGTCGTACCGATCCCTTTTTTCACGGGCGGTCGTATAAAAAAGCACCGACAGTCTGCGCAGTACAGCCATCAGTGTTTTCAAAGCTCGTATGCAGTTTAAGTCAATCTGTACGGCATAGCAGTTTTTATCATAGCTTATGCCTGCGGCATACCGCAGGGCTTCAAAGAGTAAAGCGTTTTGTTCCTGCATGGTTTCGCATATCCTGACGATCTCCGCTTTATCAGGATTGCCTGCGCCTATGGTATGGTAAATACTTGCCACCAGCCGTTCTAACTCCACATTTTCCAGCGTCATGCCGTACATCTGCCTTGCGGCATCAAGGAGCTTGTGGGCCTCGTCAAAAATTACCACTCCACGGGGCGGGAACAAGGACCTTCTCCCATTCTTCCTGCCAAGGACATCCGCCAGCACAAGGTTGTGGTTGGCGATCTGAAAGTCATATCCAAGGGACTGTGCCTTTCGGATAAAGCCACGGTATCGGCAGACCGAGGACAGCGGGCAGTTCAGATGGCAGCGTTCCACATTGATACAGGATTTCACATAGTCCGTTAAGGGGAGCGTATCCAAATCAAGGGGACAGGCTCCGGTAAAAAGTCCGGTCAGGACAGAAAGCAGTTCCTTATCCTCATGGCGGTCATTGTGTGTGATAGAGGAACGATACCCCTTTACCCGGCTGTCGCAGGCATAATGGGATTTCCCCTTGCGGACCACAAAGGACAGGGGTTTATCAATGATACGGTGTTCCATCAAAATATCGGAAATCTGAGGGATATATTCTTCCGTCAGTGCCTTTTGCAGGGCGATGGTGGAAGTTGAGATAATCGTCGGCAATTTATTGTTGCTGAACAGGTTGTGGACCGTTACGGCCAGTATGTAGGCATGGGTTTTGCCTGTACCCACCTCGGCCTCACAGAGCGCCAGCCTGTTTCCCTGCAAGGACTCCAGCATTTCCAGTGCAAGAGCCGCCTGATTCTCCCGAAAGTCCATACCATGCTCCGGCAGAATGTTTGAAAAAATGTGTTCCAGCAGATTTCTTGCTCTCACGACAGGCTTGATGGAAAAGGTGCTTTCCGGTTCCGATACTGCCTGCGAAAGCATTTTGTCCATCGCTTTTTGATAGCCGCTTTCATTCAGCGGCGCCGCTTTGGAAAAGAGCCGTTTTGCCTTTAAGGTAGAAAGCTCCACCATGCGGTAGCTGTATGTTTTTCCGGTGTAGTATTCTAAAAGCACGCAGTTTTCGGCCGTCAGCACAATGCGTTCCTCTTGCCGAATTAAGCCTGCTTCATAAATCTTATTTTGAATATCTGCCATGTAGACAGGTTGTTCCATAATATTTTGCCTCCTTTGCTTGCCTAAAGGAGCGACACAAGAATGCGGCGGAATCAGGAAAAGGGTTGAAAGTTTGTTGACTCAATAAGCCTGTTCCGCCGCATGGTTTCTATCGCTCCGATAGAACACGATAGATTTTTATATCAAAGCAAAGGTGTGACAAGCGATCCGGCTGGTGCTGCCGGACTCCATAAAAGCCGCCCCTCATTCTTTCTCAAATGAGGGTGATGCGTTTTCCCGGCCGTCTGCCGGGCTATCCAATGCGGTGAAGCGTTCAAGATAGAAGTACCATGATGACCGGCAGGGATCGTCGCAATCCGTCCCACCATGGGGCGTAACTGCCGCAGACAGTATCGCTCGGAGGGCATTGCCCTCGTCTTGGCGTGTCCCAGCGTGTTGCTCCCCCTGCCGGTGATGTACCCATCACACCCGTATTCTGTTTTCAATGTTCAGGCGAAAGGCGATTTGAAAAATTCCTTTCACCCAACGTCCGAAAACAGGGGGGGTGATGAGTCATTCAGAGAAAAATTTTTTTAATTTTTTTGAAGCCCAATGCAGACTATCCCAAACCGCCCGATAATCCACGTTATCCAAGGCAGCTATCTGACGTATGGATAATCCCTGAAAGAAATGCTGGACAAACCTCCGTTGCTGGGTTTCCGTCAGCTTTCCACTATGCAAAAGCCTATCCGCTGCTTTTCTGGCATTGGTTTCATCATGTTTCCGTATGAACTGCTCGTCCATGGACAAGGCAGAAGGCTTGTCCACTTCCTCCATGCCGTTCAGTGTCCGCTTGCGCTTGTTGTAACGGTTATCTGCAAGGTCTTGATCGTGATAAATTTCATCCGACAGAGCCTTCAGTTCTAAAAAATCCTGTTCCGTTTTGCCGGGGTTTTCCGAAAGGTACCTCTCCAGTGTGACCTCTACGATACGGTCTGCAAAACGGTAAACGATGCCCTCACTAAACTTATTTAGGGCATAATCACTCTTTTTATAGCTTTCCATGTCCTTTCCTCCAATCTGTTTTGCTGGAATGCCAAAACAGATTGGAGGGCGGAGAGCGGCAGCATGGTTCGACAATCAGATGGATATTCATGTCTGAACTTGGGATAGAATGGAAATAAAGCAGTTTTTTTGTCGAACAAAAAAAGCCAGTACGTTGCCCAAGGCAAAATACTGACTTTTTTATAATATTACTATTAAATTGTATAATTGCGAGGAGGTATGTATGAGCTTTGTTTTCTCTATTTCCACCTCTGAAAAAGCAAAAGGTAGGGCATACGCATAAGGAAACCCCTTCCGCCACGGCGTAGACCAAAAGCCCTGCCTGATGCTACAAACACCCGAAATGCCCGTAAAATAGGGCAAGAGCCTACCCCCAAAATTGAGGGCAGGCTCTGCTCGGTTTTTGGCAGCCAGGCTATCATAACGTAAAACGCCGTAGACCCTCGGCTTTGCGTCCCCGGCTTTAGCCGGGTTTGCCCTTGGCTTTATTTATTTTGTTGTCACTATTTCGTCTTTCTTACACCTTTTTCATCGACCTCATAATCGTCGATTTTGGTACTTCTGGCAAGCGTACCATCAGCATTAAGGTAATACCACTTGCCGTCGACCTCCAGCCATTTCCCGGCAACCATGATGCCGTCCTTGGTGAAGTAGTAGGTTTTGTTGTTGCCATTGGCGCCCAAATCCCAAAAGCCTACCAGCATGGTATTGCCGGAGTAGAAGCGCCAGTTTCCGGTGTCGTCCTTGACCCAGCCGGTTTTTAGCGTTCCGTCGGTGTTGAAGAAATACTTCACGCCATTGATGGTCTGTGTGCCGGTAAGGGCTTTTCCGTCCTTGTAGTACAGGTACTGTCCGGCATCGTTTTTCGCCCATCCCTGTGCCGTGGCGGGGTCAATGGTCAGCTTGATATAGCGGTGAAGCAAGGAGCTGACCTCCGCACGGGTAGCACTGGATTTCAGGTTAAACTTGTTGCTTGTGCCGCCCATCATGATGCCCGCCTGCTGCATGGCGGTGACCGCTGTTTGGTAGGTGCTGCCAATGCTGGAGGCATCCGCATAAGTTGTTGCGTTACGGGTTACCGGCAGAGTATAGCCGGTAGCTTTCGCAAAGTTTGCGAAGACCACTGCGATTTCCTCACGGGTGATGGCACGGTCGGGTTCAAACTTGCCGTTTCCAGTGCCCTGCACAACGCCTTTTTTATACGCCCACTCAATGTAGGGGCGGAAAGCGCTGTCTGCCTTCACATCCGTGAAGCTGTTTGTGGCGTACGCCTTGGTGTCCACGCCAGCCAGCCTGCCGAGCGCTGTTACCAGCATTCCACGGGTCATGGCGGTGTCAGGTGCAAAGGTGGTTTCCGTTGTGCCGGAGAGTAGCCCTCTGCCGACCACATAATCAATGGATTCTTTTGCCCAATGGGTTGTAATATCCGTAAACTTTGCGGACGGCGCGGTATAGCCGATGCCGTACAGAGAGAAGTGGGTGGTGGTAAACATCACGCAGCCGCTATTCGCATCATACGCGGAGCCTGCGATACGGGTTGCATTGCCGCTTGCGTCCACATAGACCGCATACAGACCGTCGATTGCTTCACCCTTGGCGGGAGTGTAAGGCACGGAAACCGTAGCCGTACCGCCGCCGAAGCTGCTAACCGTGCCGTTCTTGCCGTCCTTAGTATAGTTTACTGTCAGGTCATAGACCGGGCGTGTGCCGATCATGGTCTTGGCCGTAGCGGATAGCTTGGCATTGGGGGCAATGGTGATGCTGATGTTGCCGCTGCTCTGCTTTTGGATTTCCGCCAGCGCCTTGGTATCAAAGGATACAGTCACAGGGGAACCATTCAGCTCAAGGCTGGTGACCCCTGCGCTCACAAGGCTGTCAAGGGATTGTTTCGTCAGGGTTGCTGTCAGGGCAGTTGTGCCCTTTGGCATGGTGACATTCAGCGCAACTGTGGTGCCGTTTGTAGTCTTGCCCTGCGCCTTTGCATCAGCCTGCGCTTTTGCAATGGCATCTGTTACGGATTTCTCCGGGATTGATGCATTTGCTGTGCCGTTTTGGCCTGCGGTTGCCGTAACAGGAGCCGCCGCCGTTATCGGCTGGTTCGGAGCCTTTCCGGGTGTGGTTGTGGCTGGTGTGGTTGTACTGCTGGAACTTCCGCCGGAGGAAGAACCGCCGCCATTTCCGCCGCCACCGCCGTTGTAGCTCCAGTTTGCCGTAAGGGTTACCGCATTGGCAGGCATGGTAAAGGTCGTCGAAGCATTGCTGGAATTTGCGAGGGTTACGCCGCTTGCCGTCCAGCCGGTAAAGCTGTAACCACTGCGGTTGCCTGCATAAATGGTTACGGTGGTGCCCTGTGCATAGCTGCCCGCACCTGTAGTGGCGGCATAGCTGCCGCTGATGTCAACGGAGTAGGTGTCGGGAGTGACAACCTTATCCTTGTAGGTCGCCGTAACGGTTACATCCCCGCCGGGCATGGTGACAATAGTGATGGGGGCGGTTTCATTGGCAAGCACTCCGGAAACGGTAGATGTCCACTTGTCAAATTCCTTGCCGGTATCCGGTGCATCCGCTGTGACGGTAACTTTTGCGCCCTCGGCAAAGCTGCCGTCGCCTGTGCCATTTGTGACCGTCAGGATGTGCTTGGTGACCGTCTCTTCGGTGACGGTTACGGTGGCGGTGCCTGCTTTGGTGCCGTCTCCGTTGGAAGTGGCGGTGACGGTCAGGGATGCTGCCGTTTCGCCTGCATCTACGGTGAGCTTGCCGGATGTGTCAATTTGCGTACCGGCTGCGCCACCGCTCACGATCCAGCTTACAGTAGTGTCAAAAGCGCCGGTGCCGGTAACCGTGGCGGTGAACGTCTGCGTTTTGCCTTTTTGCACGCTGGTGGTGGAGGGCGAAACGGTCACGCCGGTGACAGTCACAGGGGAAGCAGCCCCTTCGGGAACTGCAACTATGGCATAGGCTCCCGCTTCATGGGTAGCAGTAGCCTTTACACGCACATAGTAGTTTCCCGCGGCAAGGCCGGTGATCTCGGTGCCGGTGCAGTCTGTCGCACCGGTAAAGCTTGTGTTGGAGGAATACTCCATCAGAGCCGTAGTGCCTGTTATTTTGCCGTCACTGCCGCCTGCGGTGGTTGGCTTCACACCTGTAAGCCCAGTGGGTGCGGCGGGGCCATCGGCTTTTGCTATGCTGATGGTGTAGGTCGTAGTCTTTCCTTCATAGGTGATGGTCAGTGTCTGGCTTGTGGCCGCTGTGGTGCTGTTAAAACCGGATACCATATCTGCGGTTATCGGCACGGTCGACTTGCTCCCATCGGACTTGCTTGCCTCGATGGTGAGATTTGTCACATCCAGCATATCGCCCACCTTGTAGGCGGTTTTATGGATCGTGCTGTTAACCGCTATGGACGATACCGTTGCCTCAGGCGCAGCATATGCCGCCGCTTCAATTTTCAGCGGACTACTGATATTGCCCGCTGCATCTTTTACGACAACGTAGATATCCTTTGCACCTGCGGTCAGTGTTACGGCCTTATCGGTAACCGTACCGGCAGATACAGAGCCCAGAGAGGTTCCCGCCGCAATCAAAGCAGCTGCCGGAGCGGCGGCACCACTGTTTACAACAAGGTAATAGGCGGTTCCGGCTTCGTCGGTGGTAAAGACGATGGCAGCCTGTGTATCACTGGCGCGGTTCACACTGCCGCCCGAGAGTACGGGCGCTGTAATATCTCCGCTCTCCACATAGGTCAGGTTCAGCGTTCCAGACAGCTTAAAGTTGGGATTGCTATGACCCGTAGCTACCGTGAAAGGAGAGGAGGCAATGGTATTGCTGTTACTGGTGAGGATGCCATTATTGTAGGTCAGCCCCTCCGCAAGGGTGGGATTATTGAGTGTGATATTCGCTGTGTAGCTGCTTCCACTTCTTGTAAGCGTGATGGGAACCTCCTGGGCATCACAATTTATTCTCTCCAGTGCGGTATTTTTGCTCAAGTCAAGCTCGCTTATCGCATTTAAGAAGCCGTCCAGTTCCGTCAGCCCGGTACAGTATTCAATTCCTGCAAGGCTTGAAATGCTTTCATTATTTACGCCCAGATATGTTATGCGAGCGGCCTCATTATCGTAAATTGGTTCGTTCGAACCCCGACCAAGCAATGCACGCACAGCCGCACGAAAGTTTGGGTCGGTAAACGCAGATGTAACGTCCTTGCCCGGCGTGCTTGGCTTCTGCAGGTCAAAGGTCAGTTGCGTCTGGCTATTGAGACCCTTGATTGCGGCCTGATTCGGAAGATAGTTCAGATTCACGTACAGAGTGGACAGCTTGGTGTTCTTGCTTACGTCCAGCACGGTCAGTTTATTTGATGAGCAGAACAGTGCGGCCAGCTGGGTGTTCTTGCTCACATCCAGCTCGGTCAGTTGATTAGGTCCGCAGCTCAGCCTTTCTAACGAAGTATTCTTACTCACATCCAGCTGGGTCAACAGGTTTTCATCGCAGTACAGCCAGGTAAGCAGGGCGTTTTTGCTCACGTCCAGCCCGGTCAGCTGATTAGAGCCGCAGACCAGCCTGGTCAGCAGGGTGTTCTGGCTCACATCCAGCTCGGTCAGCTCATTCGAGCGGCAGTCCAGCTTGGTCAGTTCGGTATTTTGCTTCACATTCAGCTCGGTCAGCTCATTCGAGCGGCAGTCCAGCTCGGTCAGCTGGGTGTTCTTGCTCACATCCAGTGCGGTGAGCCGGTTGTAGGCGCAATCAAGCTTTTCCAGCGCAGGGTGGCCGCTCACATTCAGTTCGGTCAGCTCATTTCCGTCGCAGTACAGTATGGACAACTTGGTGTTCTTACTCACATCCAGCTCGGTCAGCTGATTGTTTCTGCAGTTCAGCTCCGTGAGCTCGGTAAAATGCTCGATCCCCGTCAGGCTGGAGATTTGTTTTTCTGCTGCAACGAAGGAATGTACATCAATAACTTTAATCTCGGCAATTTCCTCCGGTGTCAGAGTACTGTCATTTCCGTAGGACTGCGAGAGCAGCCAACTTCGGAAATTTTCATCCGGAAAATTAGCTGCGTTGACTTTTAAATTCTGCGGAGCAAATGTAACTGTTGTACGGATTTCGTCAAGCCCCGTGATTGCAGACTTGTTAGGGAAATAGTTCCTCCTCGCATCCAGCGTGGTAAGCTTTGTGTTCTTACTTACATCCAGCCGGGACAGGCTATTCGAGGAGCAGTTTAAGTTGGTCAGTTCGGTAAAATACTCAATTCCCGTCAGATCGGTGATAAATTTGTTAGATACATCAAGAACAGTAATGTTAGCAATTGCCTCCACTGTCAACTTACCATCGGCTACATAGGAGCTATTCAGCAGAAATGACCTGAATTGTTCATCGGGGAAATTGAAATGGTTAATCGTAATTGAATCAACTTTCTGATTACCAAACGTAAACGTCGTCGTCCGAGCCTCATCAAGTCCCTTGATTGCGGACTTGTTAGGAAGATAATTCTCCTGCACATTCAGCTCAAGCAGCTTGGTATTATTGCTTACATCCAGCTCGGTCAGCTTATTCGAGAAGCAAGTCAGACTTATCAGTTCGGTATTCTTGCTCACATCCAGCTCGGTCAACTTGTTCTTGCCGCAACGCAGATAGGTTATCGCAGTGAAATACTCTATTCCTGTCAGATCGGTGATTCCTTTGTCCAGTACCCCTATACCGGTTATACTGGCGATTTCCTCCGCCTTCAGAATAGCATCCGTTCCGTAGGTTTGCGCCAACAGATAGTCACGGAAGTTTTTATCCGGGAAATTGGCTTCGTCAATGGCAATATCCTCCCCGGTACTCTGTGGCACAGCTGCACCGCGAGCCGCAGGTGCTTCTTCTGCAGGTGCTGCTGTTTTCGCCACCGTTACAGCAATAACTGGCGCACTCACACCCTCTGCCAGTATCAATCCGTCCGGCAAATCCAGCGCGGGTGTAAACACATAGTCCCCCTCGGTATCGCCGTCATAGGGGGTGCCGCAAACCCAGTCGGACACATCCACGGTGGTTTCTTCCGTAATTTCCTTCGCTTCTTCCTGCTGTTCCTGTTTCTGAGCCTCGCTGCCTGTGGCAGTGTCATTTTCGCTTACCGTGGCTGTAACAGCGGAGCCGGTGGTGATCGTTACCGTTTTTGTAACGGTGACTTTCAGCGTCTTTGGCAGGTTCAGATCGTCCTTTGCAGTGCCGATATCCTCCGTCTGTACGGCAATATCCTCATCCAACGCCGCAAATGCGGTGATCTCACCGCTGGCTCCCAGCGGAGAGCCGGAATCCTTTGTACCTGTTTCGGCAAAGGCTGTCACCGGCAGCATGGTTACCACCATGCACACCGACAGGAACAGACTGCCGATTTGTTTCCATGTTCGATTCATTTTCTCTCATTACCTCCTCATTGTTTGTGCGGCTGTAAGGACAGCCATGCAAAAATATCCGTGAGCACAATTTGCGGGACGCCCCGTCAGAATACAGTTTCTTCCTCCGTTTGAGATAAACGGGGAAAGCAATCCGGCGTCCCTCTCTTGCTGATTTCGTCTCACGCCTCGCCGGTGCTATTCCAGCTTTGTATACGTCCCGAACAGGTGCGCCCACTCGGAATCCTCGTAACCCATAATTTCTACCGCTCTGAAATCTTCGGTGAGACTAAAGTTGATTCTAAAATCACCGAATGTGGCATACAGGTTATGCTCCGGGTTCACATCCACCTGTGCCGCCAAAACAATGCTGCCGTTTCGCAGCAGGCTGATTTCAGCCCAAAAGCCTGTTTCGCTGTATTCGGTGATGATAACGGAAAAGCCCAGCTCGTCGTTTTGATACGTTCCCCACCATTCCGGCTGGCCGGTATCGTCGGGGTCGCTTTCGCTGTTTGTGACATCTCCATTTTCGTCGATCAGGTCGCCTCTGCCACCCTCATGGGAAAAGTAAAAGACACTGCCCATATAGGGCAAATCGGTCGGGAATTCGCTAACCGGGGAGAGCTCGTCAAAGGTCAGCGCCTGCCCTTCGTTCCTGGTGTAGTAGACATTTTCAGGGCTGAGGTTGGTGTTCAGGGTGTACAGCAGACTATCCATCATGAACCAGCGCAGGGATTCTGCGTCGTAAAAGTGAAAATCGTCTTTTTGCGCCCGGTCGTCAAGCCCCGCAATCAAGGTGGAATTTTCCGCCCAATCCACAGAAATGCCGTCAGGCGCGTCGCTGTCCGTCACAAAGAAATCCAGCCCCGTCCATTCAGAAAGCCCTTTTGCCAGTTTTTCTGCTGTCAGCTCTCCGGTGTATTCCATGGGTTCACTTATCAAATCGGATTGGGTTGTTCCAGCCCAAAGGGTGGCTGTTTTGGTTTCTGCCTCTTCGCTTTCAGCGCCCGTTTTGCCGCACCCTGTCAGGAGCAGGGAAAGGGTCAGTAGCAAGGCGGTAAAAATAGACACCTGTTTTATGGTCAGATATTTCTTCAAAATAATTGCGGAACCTCCTTAGCTATGGAATGCCGCATAGGGCTGGAGCAAAAGCCACAGCCCTATGCGTTTTCCTTAGTTTCCCTTCGTTTTTCTCACACCATCTTCATCGACCTCATAGCCGTCGACCTTGGTGCTCTTGGCAAGAGAGCCATCGGCATTGAAGTAATACCACTTGCCGTCGATCTCCAGCCATTTCCCGGCAACCATGATACCGTCTTTGGTGAAGTAGTAGGTTTTGTTGTTACCATTGGCGCCTAAATCCCAAAAGCCTACCAGCATGGTATTGCCGGAATAGAAGCGCCAGTTTCCGGCGTCATCCTTGACCCAGCCGGTTTTCAGGGTGCCGTCGGTGTTGAAGAAATACTTCACGCTGTCAATGGTCTGCGTACCGGTGAGGGACTTGCCGTTCTTGTAGTACAGATACTGTCCAGCGTCATTCAGTGTCCAGCCCTGTGCCGTATCCGGGTCAATGGTCAGCTTGATATAGCGGTGGAGCATGGAAGAAACCTCGGCGCGGGTAGCACTGGATTTGGGATTGAACTTATTGCTTGTGCCGCCTATCATGATGCCTGCCTGCTGCATGGCCGTTACCGCTGTTTTGTAGGTGCTTCCAATGCTGGAAGCGTCCGCATAGGTCGTGGCATTGCGTGTCACAGGCAGGGTGTATCCGGTTGCCTTGGCAAAGTTGGCAAAGATCACTGCGATTTCCTCACGGCTGATCGCCCTGTCGGGTGCAAACTGGCTGTTGCCAACGCCCTGCACAATGCCTTTCTTGTACGCCCACTCAATATAAGGACGGAAGGCGCTGTCCGCTTTCACATCCGTAAAGCTGTTGGTGGTGTACACTTTGGTATCTACATTCGCCAGTCTGCCGAGGGCTGTTACCAGCATTCCCCGCGTCATGGCTGTGTCGGGTGCAAAGGTGGTTTCCGCTGTGCCGGAGAGCAGCCCTCTGCCCACCACATAATCGATGGATTCCTTTGCCCAATGGGTTTTAATATCCGTAAATTTCGCGGACGGCGCGGTGTAGCCGATGCCGTACAGGGAAAAGTGTGTGGTAGTAAACATCACGCAGCCGCTGTTTGCGTCGTAAGCGGAGCCTGCGATGCGGGTTGCATTGCCCTTTGCGTCTACATAGACCGCATACAGGCCGCCGACCGCTTCTCCCTTGGCGGGAGTGTAAGGCACGGAAACCGTAGCTGTACCGCCGCCGAAGGTGGTGACGGTGGCATTTTTGCCGTCCTTGGTGTAGCTGACTGTCAGGTCATAGACCGGGCGTGTGCCGATCATGCCCTTTGCCGCTGCAGACAGCTTGGCGTTGGGTGCAATGGTGATGCTGATGTTGCCGCTGCTCTGCTTCTGGATTTCCGCCAGTGCCTTGGTATCAAAGGAAACGTTCACGGGGGAGCCGTTCAGCTCAAGGCTGGTGACTCTTGCACTGACAAGGCTGTTGAAAGAAGTTCTTGTCAGGGTTGCCGTCAGGGAGGTTGCGCCCTTTGGCATGGTGACATTCAGCGCAACAATGATGCCGTTTGCGGTTTTGCCCTGTGCCTTTGCGTCAGCCTGTGCTTTTGCAATGGCATCTGTTACGGATTTCTCCGGGATAGATGCATTTGCTATGCCGTTCTGGCTTGCTGTTGCCGTGACAGAAGCCGCCGCTGTTACCGGCTGGTTTGGAGTCTTGCCGGGTGTGGTGGTCGTTGGTGTGGTCGTGCTGCTGGAACTTCCGCCGGAGGAGGAACCGCCACCTGAACCACCGGAACCGCCGCCATTGCCTCCGCTGTCACTCGTATCTGTCCAATGGGCATAAATCGTGGTATTGGTACCAAATACAGTGCTTGCGGTCACTTTTGTGCCGCCGCTTGCCGCTGTAAACCAGCCGTCAAAGCGATAGCTGCCGCTGCGGATGGGGGCAGGCAGACTGGTCAGCTTTCCGTCAGTATCTGTCTGCATTGTGGTTGGGGAAACCGATCCGCCGTTTGCGTTTAATGCTATGGTATAAGTCTCTGCACCTGCCGGCTGTATCCGCACATATTTGCTGGCGGTAAAGGTTGCTGCGGTGGGGCTGGTGACTTTCACAGCTGAAGCTGCACTTTCACCAGCGAATACGTCGGGTGTATAACTGCCACCGAAGGATGGCATGGTACTAAAGGCAAAATGCTCGCCGCCTTGGGTTTGGGTTGAGATAATGCCGCCCTCAATGACAATGCTGTTGCCATACAATCCCTTGGATGCGTAGGAGGTCAGATCCAAGCTGCCTCTTTTGATGGTGAGTACCCCATCAGTTTTTAAGCAGCAGGCCTTACCCAAATCTCCATATTCTGTCACAATCAGGCTGCCGCCAATGTCTACGGTAAGAGTATCCACTCCATAAAGGCCTGTGACTGAATCGTATATCGTCAAGCTTCCCTCGCCGGTGATAGAAAGTGATTTTTGGCTTGCAATACCCCCACTCACATTGTAGTCGGCCTCATTCTTCGGATTGTTCGGCGCTGTGCCGATTCTATTTTGCCCTATCAGCTTGACGGTCAAGTCGTCCATCGCAGATATGCCAGTCTCTAAATATGCGGTAGAAAGATTGGAGTAGGGAGAGATGGTCGCATTATTCAGCGTCAATGTCTTGGTGGCCGGGTCGTAGCTTACGCTGCCGCTGATACTCGGTCCCGTGATGTTATCTTTGTTGGTATCCGTGACGGGTGTGTCAAGGATATAAAGTGTTGACGAAGTGTCCTGCTCATAGGTGGCCGTAGCCGTGACCGCTTCATTTGGCATGGGAAATTTTGCGCTCTCGCTATATTCGTCTGTACCGTCTGTAAAGGTAACGGTGGGGCTGATGCTCCACTCCTTAAATTGCTGTCCGCTGGGTGCAGCATCGGCTGTGAGGGTAACGGTTGTTCCTGCCGCTGCCGAAGTTGGGCTAGCTGTGCCGTTTATTACGGTGATGGTGTGGTCAGCTCCTGTGGCAATATTCCACTTGGCATAGTAGACCGTGTTGGTTACAACGCTACCGAAAACAGCTTCATTTTCCAGCGTAGCATCGGCATACCAGCCACCAAAGACAAAACCGAACTTTGTGGGATCGGCAGGCCTTGCCACGTTGTAAGAAGCTTCTCCCCAAAGGTATGTGTCCGCCACGAGGGAGCCGCCGTCTTCTCTGAACAGAGCGCTGCTTGTTGGGGCGGTGAGACCCACACCGCTGTTCAGTGTGCCGTAGGTGGTAATTTTGAGCTGACCGCCGGTGTGCTTCACGTTCCAAGATTTCAGGGTCGCGCTCCCGGTATCATTGAAAATCGCCGTGCCGCCCGATATTTCAAAAAAGTCGGCAACTCCGTCAGCGGTAAAGCTGCCGCTTTTGAGATGCAGTTTATTGATTGCCGTCTCATAGCTTGAAACGGTCAGGTTGGGACCATCAAGGACCAGATCGTCGCCGTTATTCAAACTAAGACCGACATTTGCCCTGACTTCCGAAGGCTTGGTAATTGCCAGTGTTCCTGTTCCGGTGTAAGTTGCGCCACTTTGGTTTCCGGCATAATACGTACCTCCGGAGGCGTTATTACCGTTCACTTGCACAGAAGCGGAATTGATGGCGTAGCTGCCGATAGTCATGCTGCTAAAGAGATAGGCGGAGGTTTCATTTGTATCCACCCAGCAGATGTCTGCACCGCTGCCGGTGAGGGTAAAGTTAGCCGCCTTTTTTGCCATTAGGAATGTGGTGAACGCTCCATACATATTCTGCAAGTCAGTAAAATGTGTACCGCCGGTTACAACCTCGTAATTCTCCGTAGAGGTGCTGGCACTTGCCAAATTCACTGTTACATCGGGCAGACTTGGTTTTGTGATGTTGCCCTCGGAGGCTGCCACAGCTCCGGTGACAGTAAAGC
Organism: Variimorphobacter saccharofermentans; assembly: GCF_014174405.1. Classification (GTDB taxonomy): domain Bacteria; phylum Bacillota; class Clostridia; order Lachnospirales; family Lachnospiraceae; genus Mobilitalea; species Mobilitalea saccharofermentans. The sequence continues at coordinate 2,727,705 of NZ_JACEGA010000001.1, forward strand.
TGCCGCCCTCATTGTTGATTGCCTTGCCGAGGACAGAGCCATCGATGTAGACTGTGCCGCCATTGTTGGTGATGGTGGTCTTGTTATCGGTTCCCGCCAGATAGCCATGTCCGTTCCCATCGCCCTTCACGGTGGTAAAGCTTGCGGCGGAAGCCACTGTAACAGACAGAGTTTTTCCATTACCGTCCAGCGCCTCGTCATAGTTATTCCAGATATTTTTCAGGGTCAGGCTGCCGCTTTGAATTGCGAGAGTTCCACCCTCTGTGGACATGGGGAGCCTTTCATTGCCGCCTACGGCGGTGACAGCGGGGCCATTTACGATGCAGCTGTTACCCTCTATGTCGATGCCGCTTCCGCCGGAGTAGCCATCACCGCCGGTAACGGTCAGGCTGCCTGTACCTGTTAGGGTCAGATTGCCCGCTGCGTAGAGAGCGGAGATTGAAATCGCAGTGATGACATTGGTCGTACCGTTCTTCACCACAAGGCTGAGTGGAACCGCCGAGCTGCGGCTAAAGAGAGGGCAGGCACCCTTGTTCAATTTGTTTTCCAAACCGTAATCGGATACGTCGGCCCCGGTAAGCGTCACGCCGTCCAGGATTACGGTGGCGCCGTCTGCGGTCACCTCCACACCCATGCCGTTCGCTGTGCCGGTGAGGGTGTAAGTGCCTGTGCCTGTGAGCTTGAGCAGCTTGTTGGTGTTGCTCCAAGTCCACGCCGTAGCGTCGCTGCCGCCGCTTTCGTCCGTGGCAGGCAGATTGGCGAGGTTAAAGGTGGCGGTGGCAGTGTCGAAGAAGGTGCCGCCGCCCTTGGCAAAGTGTGTGCCGTCCCACACATAGTCACCAGCGGTCAGACTGTCTGCGGAAGGGGTTGCGTCCGCGGCGCCAACGGTAACATAATCTTTCGTTAAGACAAAACCCTGATCCTCCATTTTGCCATTGGCAGAACCGATTTTTGTCCCCTCCGACAACCTAACAGTTCCGCTGTTTAAGCCAGTAAAGGCAACCTCGTCCGGAAAACTTAAATTCAGTCCGGTTCCCGATTGAAGCTCCAGGATGGAGCCGTCCACCGTCAAAGAACCGGAGTTTGTACTGAAGTGAATACCGCTTCCTGCCCCGCCAGCAATTACGTGGGCATTGTCTTTAAGTGTAATAGCACCACCAGAATTTTGAATGCCCACACTATATATGCTGTTGCTCATTGTCACGGTGCTGTTGTCAATGGTAAGTGAAGAAGCGGAGATGCCTTTGCATCCCGTCATGCTACTGTTTGTATTGGAGATGGTCGCAGTGCTGTCCTTGATGGTTACATCTCCCTGAATACCGGTGTTAGTTCCGGTGTTTGCCACGGATAACACGCTGATGTTCTCTATACGCAATGAACCGATGGCCCAAATGCCGAGTGTGTTGGCACCGCTGTTTTTTACGGTTAGGTTTCCACCGCTGACAACCATGCTCCCATGCACCACCACTCCCGAAGAAGTGGTGGTATTGCGCACTTCAAGTGTTCCTGCACCATTTACCGTCAGCGTTTTATCAGTCGGGACGGTGAGTGTTGCTGAACCGGATGAAAAGTCGCCCAGGGTCAGAATGAAGCCATCTTCAATAATCAGGGTATGGTCGGCCTTTACTTCTACCGCATCGGTCAGGGTGAAGCTTGCCGTCACGGTAATGGTGTCGGCGGTGGTGCTTTCCAAAGCGGTCTTAAGGTCGGTTGCGTTGCCGACTGATGAGGCGCCAGCCCCAAATGGCGCAGCCATGCCCCTTGCCTGCGGCGCAGAAGGTGGCAGTACGGCGGGTTCCGTCTCCACCGTCACGGTGACGGTCGGCGCACGCACACCCTCTGACAGCGTCAAGTCCTCGGGCAAAGCCAGCGTGGGGGTAAACACATAGTCCCCCTCGACATCGCCGTCATAGGGCTGATCGGAAGTCCAGCAGGTCACATCCACGGTGGTTTCTTCCGTGATTTCCTTCGTTTCTTCCTGCTGTTCCTGTTTCTGCGCTTCGCTGCCCGTGGCAGTGTCATCACCGCTGACAGTCGCTGTAACAGCGGAGCCGGTGGTGGTCGTTACCGTTTTTGTCACGATGACCGTCAGTTTCTTCGGCAGGTTGAGCTTATTCTCCGCAGTGCCGAGAACCACCGTCTGTACGGCAATATCCTCATCTAACGCCGCAAAGGCGGTGATTGCGCCGGAATCCTTTGTACCTGTTTCGGCAAAGGCTGTTACCGGCAGCATGGTTACCACCATGCACACCGACAGGAACAGACTGCCGATTTGTTTCCATGTTTGTTTCATTTCTCTCGTTACCTCCATTCTAAGTGTTGTTTTCGGAGCCTGTTTCGTCCGTCAACAGTGCCATAAGCGCATCAAGGCTCAGGCTTGCGCCGTTTGTCCAGTAGACGCGGCTGCCGTCCGTGCGGGGCAGGTGGAGCGTCTGGATTTCGGCAAACTTCGGGTCGTGCAGCTTCGGGGTCAGCTCCAGCATCAAGAGAACACCGTTATCCAGCTTCACGTTGATTGCATTGGGATTGCCGTCATTGATTTCGGCGCTGATAATTTTCCGTCCGTTCATCCCGAATTCCCCCTCACCATCTGCAATATCTCAGCACAGGAGAGGCTGGGACCGCCGACCCAGTAAACCCGGTCGCCGTCCGTTTTCGGCCTGCAAATACGGTCATCCTCAAGCAGCTCTGTAAATGCCAAATCGTGCGCCTTTTCGGTCAGCGGAAGTAAAACGGTCTGCTCATTTGAAAATGTAATATCCAGAAAAATACCGGATAAGTCATCCCCCTCCCAGTGTGTCCCGACCATTCGTATTTTCACCCTGTCACCCCCTTTGCGCCGAGAGGAACAGGCTGACCATTCGTTCCCATGCTTGTTTCATCTACTCAATCCTCCTGTCTTTGTTTTGCCGGGCATTTCCATGGGACAGCAGCATATCCAGAATCTCCTTCAGGGTAAGGGCCGTCCCTCCGGGCCAACAGAGCCGCTCCCCATCGGTGTAGGGTTTGCAGAAATCCCCGCTTTCGATGAGGGCGGCATAAGTCGGCTCGTGGATTTTGTCCCCAAGCTCCAGCAGGATGGCGTGCCCACTCTCCAGCGTAATGCCGAAGCTGTCCCCATCAAATGCCTCTACCCGGATGATTTCGTGCTTCTCCTCAGCAATTCGTTCCAGTCGCATTTTCTTAACCACCTCCTAAGCACAATAGCGTGGAATTTACCTTCTATTTCATTTTTCTTCTGGTTTTCTTGAAACCTTCTATAGTGTAACAGGCAATTTTAACCTTGTGCGCGCGATTACAAAATTGTAATCGCACACATTTCATGCTATAATGCTGGTAGAATGACAGGCAGAAAAGGAGGGGTAATCCATGCGAAAAGCACATATTTTAATGGTTGAGGATGAGCAGAAGGTCAGCAGCTTTAACCGTGAATATTTGGAAGGACAGGGCTATACTGTTTCGACAGCCGAAACCATTTCAAAGGCACGATTTTTGTTGGAAGAATATACGCCGGATTTGGTTTTACTGGATGTCATGCTACCGGATGGCCTGGGCTTTGATTTCTGCGCCGAGCTGCGGCAAAAAACAAACGCCCCTATTATCTTCCTGACAAGCAGGGATGAACAGGACAGCGTTATAAAAGGGCTTATGCAGGGCGGCGATGATTACATCGCCAAGCCATATGATTTGAGAATTCTGGGAGCGCGGATTGCTGCGCAGCTTCGCCGCAAGGGAATTGAGTTCGCAGGGCGGATTGAATTACCGCCCATGTCGATTGATGTGCTGTCCGGCATTGTCACGCTGGAGGGAAGGCAGGTTTCTCTGCCGCCCAAAGAATTGCAGCTGCTTTGCTGCCTTGCACTGTCAGCTGGACAGCGCATCAGCGGTGAAGAGCTTTACCGGCGCACATGGGGCACCGAGCAGGGCGACTGGAAAAGCATTGTTCCTGTCAATATTTCCAGACTGCGCAAGCGGATTGGTTTGGATGATGCCAGCGTTTTTGAGATCAGCAATACAAAGCAAATGGAATATGTTCTGCGCAAGATACGCTTTACCTAAAAAATGCCGGGAACAGTTTTGAACTGCTCCCGGCATTTTTTCAACTTAATTATGATAACGGCAGAGAAAATGTAAAGGCTGTGCCTTTTCCAAGCGCACTCTCTACCCGGATATTGCCGCCGTGCTCCTCCACAAGATATTTGCAGATATAAAGCCCCAGTCCGGTGCCCGTTTTGCCGCTCCCCGGCCGATATCGGATGAAAAGATGTGATAACTCATCGGGTGAGATTCCCGCACCCGTGTCGGATACCGACACATCCATAAACCCATTTCTTTCCTTTGCGGCAATGGTGACTTCGCCCTGCTCGGTATGCCGCAGGGCATTGGCAATCAAATTCACCAATACCTGCGTTATACGACCGGGGTCACAGGCCACCACCGGCAAATCAAGCTCTGCATGGATTTCCAGCCGGTTACCGGCTTTGTTCAGAATGGGAAAGTGCATTTCTACCGCATTGTAAATCAACTCGTCAATATGGCAGGGACGTTTATCTACCGTCAGCCTGTTTTCCTCGATACGGGTCACGTCCAGCACCTGTCCCACCATCAGCGCCAGCCGGTCTGCTTCTGAAGAAATAATGCGTGATTTGTCGCGCGCGACTGCCATTTTCTCCCCGACAAGCTGTGCTCCCAGTAATTGTGCGTGCCCGGATACCACGGTCAGCGGCGTTTTTAACTCATGGGATACATTGCCTAAAAACTCCGTTTTCATCCGGTTTAAGTCCTCCAGTGCCGCATTTTCGACAGCCAGCTTTTGTTCCGCCGCCTTTGCCTCAGACAGCACCCGGTTATTCATGATAAACAGGGAAATTGCCTGTGCCAGAACAAAGACCAGCATGGCCATTTCTGTCAGCGGCTTTTTGGGGAGCGTTCCAAATCCATGGCTGTACATCAGAATATCATGGAATACCGCCAGAAAGAAAACGGCGATTCCATAGGCAGCCGCCGTCTGCTCCCGGTCGGGGCGGCGCATGGTGTAAAGCACGCCTGTAATGCCCGGAACAATACACAAAATCAGCAGAATCTGATAATACGTTAGCACGGAGGTATAGAGCAGGGAATCTCCAAACAGCACGCACAGTCCGTATATTCCGGCACCGGACAGCATCACATACTTAACAAGATGAAGAAATTTCCCCTTTGCATATTCTCCAAGATAAAGGGAGAGAAACACCGCCAGCAGGACGATAGTGAGATATTCCAGCCGGAAGGACAACGCCCCGGACAGGGGGAAGTCAGTCCATGCCTGACTGGTCAGGATTTCCCGAAGGGCAATGTCAAAGCAGGCAAGGGCAAAATACAGGGTTGCTTTCGTGTGGGCAAAGAGCAGATAAATGCCAAGCAGCAGAAGTCCCGCACTGAGCAGTGCGCCGAACATCGCCAGCCCTATATTCTTACGCCCGGCAATGCCATTGAACTCTGTCCCCACCGGGCTTACCGTCAGCTCGGCCAGACTTGCCCCCTTCCCGGCATAATAGAACTGCGCGCTGTGGAGGATGATATCCATTTTTCCATCCTTGGGGGCGGCACTGACGGTGATGTTGTTTTCCCAAACCTCCGTATCCCGCTTGGTTGTGCCCAGCCTTCCGGTCTGCCCGGCAAGCTTATGAATCAGGGTTCGGATATGCGTCACCTCCTTTTGGTTTGTTTGGTTCGTACCATGCTATCCCTTCTTCGCATCCTGTGATGCGGGTTCTCTTCCGTTGCCCTTCCGCCTATCCTCCGGCCGTGCGGCATCTCTCGGAACCAGCCACACGCCTGCGATTTTCTGTGCGTCTTTAATACGGCCGTTGACACAATGGTAAACCACCATTCTTGGGGTAAGCCCCCACTTGTCCGCCGCCTCCTTTACACTAATCCATTCCATGGTTTTCCTCCAAATCCGTACTCTTTATGATTTATTATATTTCATTTTGAAGAAATATTCAAGCAAAAGAAATAAGGATTTGGTAAAATCAGACTTTATACACGGACAGGGTGAATTTGTTTATAACCATAAGCTATTGGTTCTTATCTAACCTTATTTTCGCTGTTTATAGCCAGTTCACATGAATAGTTCAAGGGGGTACCAAACTGGACTCCGCCCCCGTCCACTGTAGAAAAAGAGAGTTAGGGAATGGCACAAGATAGGGTACTCTCAGTCTGTCAAATATTCTTTGAGGTTTCATATACTTTGACAGCGCAGCAATTTGAACGGGGGTGCAAAAAACAGACCGTATTGGCCTATCATAACAATCGGAGCACTCTATTTCATCTTCCTGCACTTTTTCAGATGAGCTTGGTTTCTGCTCTGTTTTTGTCTTTTCAGCGAGTGTATCGAATGTGATGTACTTTACAGCATGACCTTTTGACTGCATTTCTTCGTCAGGTGTATTTATATCATCTCTGTGTTCTTCACCAGAGGTATTATCATAATCAGATGCCGGGGGCTGCTCCACAAAGAGCAAGGTATAAAGGTTCGAGCTTTGCCCACGGTTTTTATCCCGGAAACGGGCGGCTTTTTCAAGATAGCCTGCGTCTACAAGCTCTTTTAAGGCTCGTTTCACAGTGGATACGGAGATATGGAGTTGTTCGGCCATAGTCGGAATCGCCGGAAAACAGGTTAGGTCTTTATTGGACCGGTCAATCAAATAAATCAGCACGGAAAGCGCACGGCTTTTCAGACTGCTGGCATATGCCCGTTGTTTTAGTTCAGCTTGCTTTGTCATCATCAATATCCTCCTTACGCCGGAGCATTACGCTCCGGCGATATATTTTGTCAGCATGGTTTTATATGTTTTGGCATTGCTCATACCGTCTGTAAGTTCAGGCTGGTACTCTAAAAACAATACTTTGTGAAAATCATTTTGCAAAAAGGCCGAGTAGTCCCCCTTCACCTTTTCATGGGTAAAAGGGCATAGTACATAGGCGTCCATGGTTTCCAGCCTTTTCAGCAAAAGCATGGAATGGGGAAGCTCATAGGGTTTTGTTCCGCAGACCGCCAGCAGCATATCGGCGGTCTGTACTGTTTCGTTCAGGCTTGTCATAATGCCAATGTCGTGAATAATGAAGTTTGCAGGCTCTTTGAGGGGGGAATTGCCGTAATACACACCATCCAGCCGCCAGCCGTCACCAGTCTGCTCCATGTCGTAATCAGCCGCCATGCCGGTCAAAATGCCGCTGTCGTTTTCTTCTATATAATAAACAGAAGCCCCCACAGCGGCAAGCCATGAGGACAGACCGATTGCCGTGGTGGTTGCTCCCATTCTCGGCTGTGAGGAAATCACGGCGATATGGATATTTTCACAGTCAAACCGATACCTTTTACAGCCCTCCGCTTTTTTAGCCCGTTCCTTGGGTTGATAGCGTGTCATTCCCTGCTCACTCAGGCACTCGGCTATCTCACACTGGATAGCGGCAATTTCCGTATCGCAGACGATATTGCCCACGCCGCTGTTCAAGAGCGCTTGAAACAGGCTGCTATCCTGTCTTAACCCTTCACAAATTACAGTGATTCGGGGACCGTACATGGTCAAAAATTCTTCGATGGCTTCGGCAAATTCCTCGTCACTGTCCCCAAAGGCAATGCGATCCAGTACCACCTCGGTAAAGTGAGAAAAATTACGCATATCGTAGATGATAAACTGCTTGAGTACAAAATTGCCCACCATTTTCTTGATGGGCAGTTCACTGCCACTTTCATAAAATCCTGTGAAATCCAGCAGGTTGGTGTGCTGTGTAGATGAAAGATATAAAATCATGTCGTTTCCCTCCTGTTAGTTTCCTATCGCCCAAAAAGGACCGCCTGCGGCAGCACCTTTGCGGGCCTCATTCATAATCAGCGACAAATCCCACTCCTGCTGGCTGCGTTTATGGCTGGCAGGGTCGGCTACAAGGATTTTCCCCTCGCTGGTAACACCCCGCAGGACGATAAAATGTCCGCTGGTCGTAAAATGCCCCTTACTCATAATGGCAACCACCAGCTTGCCGTTTGATAAGGCGTCCACAATATCCTGTGCGGATAAATCCCCCTTGCAGGATAATCCATAGCTTTCAGCCGCAGCCGGTATCAAGCTGTGATAAGAACCGTTCCCCTCACAGCGGTGTCCGTTTTTTACAGACCATTTGGAAAGCTCTATGGGGTCGTGTGCCGTGCCGGTCAGGGTGGATATGACAATGGACATGGAGGTGGGACCACAGCCCGCCTCTCCGATGGTACTGGACTGTCCATACATGACATTTGCCCAGCGTTCATCAAGCTGGTTGTAGTAGATAACCTCCATGCCCCCGTCCGTAAACACCACGCCGTCATAGCTCTGTCCGCTCCCATCAATGTAATCCTGCTCATAAATGCCAAGAATCTGATTGTATCCGTAATTGATCTGTAAGTCTTTCATGGCGTCCAATTCATCACCCATCGCCCACTCTGCGAATATGGATAATGGGCTGGTCAGGATATAGAGAATCAGCGAAATCAGCAAAAGCAGGGCAATGATTGGTGCTAAAATAATACAGAGCAGGCGCTTTCGCACCTGCTCATCGGTTACGGCCTGTGCCGCCAGTTGTGCCAGTATTTTGGCGGTAATCGGGTCTACTGCCATGGAACACCTCCTATGGTTCTGTGGATAAAGCGGGCTTTCCTTTATCTTCCTCCCGCTTTTCCCATATACATCATCTTGTAATCCGGGATTTCAAAGTTGATATGCAGCCGCTTTGCCCCCACCATAAATAGGGCATGACCACGCTTTCTTGCCAGCAAAAGCTCCTGCTCTGCTTCCGTCAGATCGTAGAGCTTGGCGGTTTCTTTTAGGTTGGGGCCGTCCGTTCCCATCAGTAGCTTGTAGCAGGGCACATCCAGCAGGGCCTGCCCATACTGCTTGATGCTTTCCGAAAGAAAGTCAATCACGCTGTGGGAGATGATCCCCAGCGCAGCCTCATATTTTCTTGCCCGCTTCATGGCATTTCGCAGATAGACAAGGGATTGCGGCACCTTTTGGTCAATCATCAGATACGCTTCATCACAAATGAGCAGCACTCTCTCATCACGGTTCCGGCTCATCTGCTCCCAGCAATAGGTAAGAATATTGAAATACTGTGTCCGTTTGATACTGTCGCTGGTTTCCTGCAAGGCATTGGTATCAAGACAAATAAAGGGGCTGTCACTGACAATGGTGCTGTGACCGTTCCAAATGAAGCTATCCGCACCCTCGGCAATATCATACAGAAGCAGGGACAGGTCGGCATATGCCTGTCTGTCCTGTTCGGTATCCGCTTTCCCCTTAACAAGCGTATAAAGGTCGGAGAAAATCGGGAAATCCTCCGGCTTCAAAGAGGTAATGTCGGTATCCCATGTGATATGGAACTTTCTGTATAGCTCCACAAGACTTTTCTTCAAGACCGCTTTCTGCATATCCGTAAGGCTTGGGATATACAGGCTGAAAAAGATTTCAAGGTTTTTCATATGAAGAGCCAGGTCGTTCATGCCATAGCCTTCGTCACGGTACAAACGGTCGGTTTCCTTTTCCTGCTCATCATCACGGGGGGATGGACGGACCTGCAAGGGGTTAATCCTGCCTGTGGAACCTCCCACGGCATTGATCCAGCCATTGCCAAGGCCAAGGTTGTAGCAAAGGTCTTTATATTCTGATTCGGGGTCTACCACAAGGATTTTCGTGCCTTTCATGTACTCGGATAAGATAATATGCTTGATAGCGGTAGATTTTCCTACGCCGGAATTGCCCATGATGACAAAATTGCTGTTGGTGCGGTCGCTTCCGCGTTTCCAAATGTCCACAACGACAAGACTGCCGCTTGCGTCCTGTGCAAAATAATAGCCCTCTCCGTCATTAAAGCCGGAGCTGGCAAAAGGAAAGCCGCCCACAAAGGTAGACAGGGGAACGATTTTTTGCAGGATGCTTTCTATCTTGCCTTCAGACGGAAAGGACGGTGAGATGTGTTGAAAGCACTCCTTTTGCAGATTGGGAATGACACGCATTTTGCACTTCAAGACACTTATCATGCTTTCCGCACGTCGGCAGACCTTTTTGAAGGTGCGGTCATCCTTGGCAATGGGCATGACCGAGACATTCATAAGCCCTACGGTTTCACCCTCACGGTCAATCTGCATGATGATCTTCTCGCCGTCCTCGGCCGCTTTCTCCGCACGTTGACGGGTCAGCGGGTCTTTTGCACCCTCGGCAAAGCCGCGCTGCTGAACCACGCTTCGGGAAATGGCGTTAATTAAGGTGGCATTATCCACCGGCTTAAAGCCGATGGATACAATAGTGGACGGTATATTTGTGATTTTGGACAGCCATTCTGTTTCCACCTTTTGGGGGTAGCGGATCAGTCCGTAAATCTTACCGAAGTTCTCTCCCACGGAAAGGCTGTTTTTCGTAAATTCCAGCCCCATGGGGGTAATGACATTGAGCAAAGCTGTATTCGTAATATGACGCTCTTGAACGGCTTGTTTTTTAGGCATAAAAGTCCTCCTTTAACATAGGGATACTGGCCTCAAACTCCGTATCCTCCAGATGGGTGTAGGACGGATTGTTTATGAGGTTCAAAAGCCGTACAATCTCCTTTTCTGCCAGTACATCGCAGCCAATTCCATTGGTGGTAAACTTCTCTGCCAGAAGGGATGCCCGCTTAAATAAGTCTTTTTCCACACCGTCCTCGCACCGATCCCACATGGAGATATAAAACTGACGCTCCACGATTTCGCCGGACAAGGCGTAGCTGCTCATCTGCAAAATCTCCTGCCGCAACAGCTCCTTGCGTCGGTCATCGGCGGTTTTAAGCATTCCCTGCATATCAGCGATCAGGGGAGAAATATCCACGGGCCTGCTGACCGCCATGAACTTAAAGGGGTACTGAATATCGGACAGCTCTGCGGTAAGCTGCCGAATCAAGACACTTTTTTCAGCTTTGCTGAATAGATCAATGCTGATTGAGTGGATACGCAGATAAATCAGAACCAACCCATCTTTGGTATATAGGTATTTGTCTTTTACATCCCGCACATTGATAAACTGCTGTGCGGTCTGCATGGATATGGCCGCTTCGTCTGATACCGGCCGTTTCTTAGCCGTTTTCAGGAACAAAAGCAAAAGGGGCTGTCGCACTAAGTAATTAGTGCGTAGCTCCTTTTTCAAATAAAATAAATCCCAAACTTCGAAAAGTAAGGGATTTATGGTAAAATATTAGTATGCTAATACAAAATAATTTACATAAAAATTATACTTCATTTCAGAGTGGATATCAATTAAAACTTCCACTAAATCTCGAATGTATAATCTCAGAAAATGATTCCGTTCGATTACTAAGTCAGTTTGTGGAGGAAATGGATTTGACTGACTTATATTCTACTTACGAAAGAGTAAGAGAAAATTCTGTATCGCCTAGAACACTTCTAAAGATTGTACTTTATTCTTACATGAATGGTGATTACTCTTCACGCTCCATGGAGCTTAATTGTAAGAGGGATATTAATTTCATGTTTCTATTAGAAGGTGCAAATGCTCCTGACCATGCAACTTTTGCAAGATTTCGAAGTATTCATTTTGCACCCTGTTCAAAGCGTATCTTTGCTGAAATGTCTAACCGCCTTTATAATCTAGGTGAAATATCAGGTGAGACTATTTTTATCGATGGTACAAAGATAGAAGCAAGTTCCAATAAATATACATTTGTATGGAAAAAAGCTGTTTCAAAAAATCAGGCAAAGCTACTTCTAAAACTGGCGGATTTGATAGCTGATTGCGAGCAACTGTATGATATAAAAATAGTTTATGGAAATACTGTAAAAATGAAGCACGTTAAGAAGCTGCGCAAGAATCTTTACACATTAAAAGAACGTGAGAACCTTGTCTTTGTTCATGGAATCGGCAAGAGAAAGTCCCCGCTTCAAAAAAGCATTGAAGCATTGGAGGAGTATCTGGCAAAGTTAAAAGAATACAATCAAAAGATATATATTTGTGGTGAAAGAAATAGTTATTCTAAGACAGACCATGATGCTACCTTTATGAGAATGAAAGAAGATGCTATGAGAAATGGACAATTAAAACCTGCGTACAATCTGCAGCATGGAGTTGATTCTGAATATATCACTTGGCTTACCATTGGGCCACAGCCAACAGATACAACAACTCTTATTCCATTTTTAAAAGAGGCTGAGGAATACTTGAAATTTAAATATAAAAAAATCATAGCAGATGCTGGATATGAAAGTGAAGAAAACTACTTATTTATTGAAAGTAATGGACAAACTTCATTTATAAAACCTGCTAATTATGAAATATCCAAAACACGAAAGTATCAACAAGATATAGGAAGAATCGAAAATATGGATTATGATAAAGAAGAGGATGCTTATATTTGTCGTAATGGAAAAAAATTAAACGTTGAATATATCAAACACTCCAAATCAAAAACAGGATATATGAGCGAAAAAACAATTTATACAAGTAGTGATTGTAGTGGATGTTCCTACAAAAACGATTGTATCAAAGGAAATAATTGCAAAACACCTTTTGAAGAACGAAATAAAGTTCTTCAAGTAGCAAAAAAGTTTATAAAACAAAGGCAAGAAGGTCTTGAGCGAATACTTTCAGAGGAAGGGATACTGCTAAGAATGAATCGTAGTATACAAGCAGAAGGTTCCTTTGGAGATTTAAAGCAAGACATGCAATTCAGACGTTATCTAAGTAAAGGCACATCAAATGTTCTGGCAGAAAGTGTGCTTCTTGCTATGGCGAGAAACATAAACAAACTACATAATAAGATTCAAAATGGAAAAACTGGAATGCATTTATTCCCAATTAAAAGTGCATAGATTTTAAAATGTCTAAATAAAATTTCAAGGCCTATTATTAGGTCTATTAAATTACATCATTTTTAAGAAACATAGATGGAACTAAGATGAAACAGATAATAAAAGGCTATTTTCAGGAAAAAGGAAGCTGTCGCTTCACGATTATTTAATCGTTAAAGCGACAGCCCCTCTTATTCTCTTCTTAGTTCTTCTGCTTTTGACTCTTCCTGTTGCTCTTGTATATATTTCTTTATCGCATCTTCGGTGATATTTCCGACGGTTGACACATAATACCCTCTTGCCCAAAATGACTTATTCCATTTGTTCAGTTTCTCAGGGTACTTATCATACACCATTAATGCTGACTTGCCTTTCAGATACCCTACTATTTGTGACACACTATACTTGGGTGGAATACTTATACATAGATGTACATGGTCTTTACAAACTGCACCTTCTACTATTTCCACTTTCTTATAATCACACAATTTCTTTAAGATCTCTCTTACATCTGCTTTTACCTGACCATATAATACCTTTTGCCTGTACTTGGGTATGAACACTATATGGTACTGGCATTTCCACCTACAATGTGATAAACTTTTACTGTCCATTGGATGTCTCCTATGTATTTTGATTTTGGCTTGCGACACCATTATCATTATAACATAGGAGGCTTTTCTATTGTCCTCTGCGCTACTGCTTATTCCATTCTCCCCAGCTTAGCTGGGGGATTAGTGTTTTCATTTAAAAAGGAGTCTAATTCTCTCATTTTTGGCATAATTGCCATTGTTTGTGACACAAGACCTTTTCCGATATTAATTTTATTTTTCTCAATTATTTCTTGTTCAGACTCAGCATAAACTGCCTGTCTACAGGGTACTGCGAAAATGGTAGGCGTCCTACCCGGAATTAGTTTACGTGCAACTGTATCAGGCCTTATGTGGTCATTATTACTTGGTAACCCAATTACCATATCAATCAGGAACTCATCGAATTTTTCATATCTACCAACAATCTCATCGACAGACGCAAACTTCTCAACCCTAAGTTCTCCGCTTGAAATAATAGCCGTAATCCATCCACCTTTGCATCCATCTACTCCAATACATAATGAGTCCATTTTTAACCTTTTGCCTGTATTATGATTTTCATTACCTTTCAGTGGATGCTTTAATGCTACATTAACAATATGAGTAATGTTCTGCTCACCAGCAAATCGCCTAGGATTTGCAAAATCATCTGTTAACGGTAACCATACCAACGGATTGGCTTCTGCAATTAATTCCTTCTCACCGGACAACTTCCCTACATATAGCTCCAAGATAAACTCTTGATGATAATATGTAATATCCATCAGTCGATACAAACGGATATCTTCTCTCGAAATACCAGTCTCTTCATATAATTCCCGATATGCAGCAATTGTGCTTTCTTCACCGACATCCACTTTACCACCTACAAAATTGTAAAGACCTATGTATGGATCCTTCATTCTTTTGCAAAACAGTATTTTTGATTTATCATCATTAAACACTACAATACAATTACATTTCTTCATAATTAAATCCATTCCTTCCAAACATCCAGCAGTATCCGATTGCTATCTGCTTTCTCTTCGTACAATTGGAGTTCATTATCATTTTGGTTACTTTACCCCAAGTTCAAATATTTTCCAGCAGTTCAAGAGCTTTTATTGACTCCTGCTCTACCTTACAATTATGCTTTAGCATAAATTCAAAAATCTCACTATATTTTTGAAGCCTTTCTGATTTCATAGCCTTCCTATCGTTAACTGTCAATTCTTTATAAAGCCCACAATTATAATATCTTTCCAATGTATCAATATCCATTTCTAATGGTTGAAAGGGTATTCCTGTTTTATTCTTTAAATTCTCAAGTATTGAAAACCCATAGACATCAAGATCTCCTTTGTGATAGTATTCCTTTTCTTGGTTCTGTGAGAATAACAATTTCAGAAATTGCTGTTTTGATAAATTATGAAATCCACCGAGATATATGAACATACTATCACCATCTTCGGAATCATGGTATGTTGTTAAGTTTTCAACTGTTATAATCTTATCAGCATTGACTTCAATTCTAATAATATCACCAAGTGCTGAATTTGGAATTGCAATTCCACCATTCATATCAGACAAATCAATATTTGAATTTTTATATGTTAATGTGGTATTTCCTTTAATCAATACATAGGTTGGATTGTCAAACAGGTTATATACTTCCAATATTCTTTCTTTTTCAACTACGACATCTGTGTAATCAAACAGAATACTCTCTATGATTGGACGCAACTTCTGGAATTTCTTTGAATCCCTAAATACTGCCGTTGAAAAATTTCGAATATAAGTCTCCTGATCTAAATTTATTACAGAGCTTAGCGTAAGCAATACTAAGTCTAATTTCCGGTCGTCAAACTTAATATCATAAGGGAGCTTCTTATATTCTTCCAATTGCTTTGTGAAATCTTTAATCACCTTGCAAATGATCGCATTATTGTTACTCTGATAACGTTCTAAAACTATCTTCATTTTATCGCACAATTCTGGAACACTCATTCTTCCAGCAAAAGCATAAGCGTCTTTTATTGCATCAAGGTTTAATTTTACTTTAGTATATTTCCCAGAAACATCTTGAATCGTATAAATAATTTTTTGTTGCTCCAATTTTTCTATAGCAACGTTAATATCCCTATAGGCTTCATGATCATAACGGTCAATGTACTCTTTATATTCTTTTGCTGGTTCTATTTGAATAGCTCTTATTTCATTATTATCTTTAGCAAATGACTCTCTTCTCTCATATATATCCAATAGCTTTTCAAGAAGCAATTTATAATATTTTTTCATACAATCACACTCCTTCAAAAGCTGCAATAGCATTTCTTGAGCCGTGTTTTACGATAGAATATGTTATATCACAGTATGGAAAAATGGACGTACATTTTTCCGGCGTTGCAATCAATACTAACTGTAAGTTTAGATCACAGAACATTTTCATCATTGGTTCTATGCGGTCACTTGTCATGTTATTAAATGCTTCATCCAATAAAACCAACCTAATACAATTATCATTTTGCTGATATATCTGTAGCAATGAAGCACAAATTGCAACATAAAATGGTGCCTGGTTTTCACCACCACTTCCATCTCCACTAACCTTTGATAGTTGAACTTCCAATCCGGTTACAGCATTTTTTACTATAATGTCATAATCCAGATAGGTACGATAATCAACATAGGTAGAGATGCTCTTCGCTCCATTTTTTTGTCCTGTAAGTGTCTCTTGAGCATGATTTTCCACATCGACCATAATTCTTTGCATAAATTCTTCTATCTGGCTCTCAAATATCTTAGACTCATTTGTTGCAAGAAATGCCATAATTTCGTTTTCTTCATCAATCTGCTGATTGTCCTTATCCATGATAATATTATAAAAAATACTCATTTCCTTATCTTTGCTACCATCAATAGAAAATCTGTAACTTTCCTCTCCATAAGAAAGATGTTCCATAACTTTATTTAAGCCGCGGAACTGCTGCCTTGCTCTTAGAATATCATCTTTCATGCGGAATAAAACTTCTTTACGGAATCGTTCTTTACATCGTATTTGAGCTTTTTTTAATGCATCTTTGTGCTGTTCAAGTGCGATGTTTATTAGTGATGCATAAGCCTGCTGATACCTAGCATCACCATCTAGTCCTTCAGGATAGTCACAAGCATATGTGCCTGTATACTTTCTTTGAAGCGGAATCAAATCTGCATTCATGTATTTATTAAATGCGCTCAAATCCTGGTTTATCCTATTTCCAAAGTTATTTACAATTGCTGATGCTTTCTTTGTCTTTCGTTCCTCGTTATACTTTTTCTCCACAACATCTATAAACGCAGCATGTGATTTTATGATCAGGTTATATTCTTCCTGAGCCTCATCAATATTTTGCTGTAATCCACCAATAACTAGCTTCGCATTGTTAATTAGATTTTCTGCATTTAGCTGCTCACCCTTAACATCTGTGATCAACCCTATTAATTCTGAATGCTTTTTTTCGCATTCTTCTACTCGGTTATACATAGCCATAAGAATCGGATTCTTTTTGAATTCTTCAATCTGTTTCTTAATTTCTGATATGGATGCATACAATTTATCTGCTTCCTTTTTAGCACCACAATATTCTTCTAATTCAAGAAGTGCATTACCTGATATAAACTGTCTATGCATATTATCCAACACAGTATATTGTGTTTTTCTATTTTCTGTCTCCTGCTGTTCCTGTCTTTTATCCTTTAGCAGTGTTTTTGAATTTTCCAATTGTTGCTGTAATGCATCAATACCTATGTAACGTTCCAGTCTATGCATTCTTTGTAAGCAGTAACTCTGATAACGTAGACGATCTTTTGTAATACTTTTCTTATACAGTTCCAGATCCTCTTTTGTTTCACAGCAGACAACACCACCCATAAGATAATCAGCATATGCTCTCGCATATGGATTCTTAGACTCAACAGTAAATGCCAGCATTTTTTCATTTGATACAGTTATATTATTACGCTTCATTAAACGTACTGTATCTACTAAACCTATTCCCCGAACACTATCCTGTAGAGAAACAAAAACAGTTTTTGCTATCAGATAATCCTCCGGTGCAATAATAATATTGAAACGCTGATTATTCAGATAACTTTCAACCGCATCCTGCCATTGTAAATCATTCATATATAATAATTCACAGAATAATTTTGCATTAGGTTGTCTTCCAAGTTCTATCAATTTATTATTAATAGAATCTCTTACCAATTCAGCCTCTTTTGGATAGCACATAAATCCAGCTTCAAGTTTCTTAATTTTTCCGAGTAACTCATCCAGCTCGCCGCGCAACTCTTTCAAACGGTTACGAATAGCTGCATCATTGTCCTTTATTGCTTCAGCAATATCTGATAGTGCTTCCCTAGATACTTTAATTGCTGTTAATTTTTCTTCTAATGAGGCATCTTCATCTTCTATGATTTCAATATTCCATTTGCAATCGATATTTAATAATACCAACTGCTTTCTGAGCTTTTGCATTTGTTCCAATATTTCATCAAACTTGGCGGCATTCCTTATTAGCTTACTATATTCATTACTCTTTGACTTCTCTTCTTCCTCTAAATATGAAAGGGCTTTATTCTCCTGATTATCATCAACATCTTTTCTTGCATTGTAAAGCTGCTTATCTGCTTCCTTTTCTTTCTCATTCAGCTCTTGCAACTTATTCTCGCAGATTTTTATCGTGGATTTTGCTTGTAGGATTCTACTATTTTCTTCTTCCTGCTGTTCTATTGCATCTTGTAATTTTGCATAACTAACTAAAGCTTCATTCACTTTCACTTTGGAATCAAGCTCTTTAGCTACTTGCATTTTTTCATTAATATCCGCTAATAGTTTTTCCCTTTCCTGCGCTTCTTCTAAAATCTCCTGTAATCGTTCCAATTCCTGCATATCTTTATGCAGTATTTCAACATTGATCTCCGGCTCGGGCAAAATGTATGTATAAATAAACTTTCTAATATCATTAATATCTTCAAGACTGGTTCCCATATGAAATACTTCATTGAACTTCTTTCCGATCTGTGAGTCTGCATCCCCTATTCCCAGCACTCGGCAAATTCTTCTTCTGGCTTCAGCCTGCCTTGAACGGTTAAAAAAGATGCCGCTTGTACTTATTACCACCTTGGAGGATTATATTTCCGACATCATCGCAGCATGATATGCACAAAATCTGTTTTCTCCATAAATATCACCCGTGTCCAGTAGCCGCACATTACTGCATCCACCAAGACATCTTACTGCATATTCACAGCTGCCGCATTTACCCTGAAGCTGCCTGGCCGTCATGTTTCTTCTCCAGGCAAATGAGTTCTCGTCCTCCCATATATCCATCAATGAGCGCTCACGGATATTGCCCTCAATGAACTTCGCGTTGCGTATGGAAGTGCAGCCTATCACATCTCCATTGCTCAAAATTCCAAAGCTACGGATTCCGGCATTGCATCCCTCCCAGAGGGGTGTTGCTTCGGAGTGTGCGGCAATCTTGCGCGCAATAGCCTCCTTATGTGTATAGTACCCTATGGTATCTGGCAGAGTAATCAAGATCCTTCCTTCTATGTTGGTTTCATATGCAAAATCGATAATTTTCTTGATATCCTGTGGCTGAACTATCATGTCCTTATGCCTTAATAGGTTTCCTTCGGGCAGACCAGTCTGTAGCTGCCAGTAAGCTACACCCAGTCTGATCAATTCTTCTTTCAATGCAGGAAGCTCATTGATATTGTTCCTCATAACTGTTGTAATCGCACTCGTGACAAAGCCCGCCTCGCGTGCGAGCCGGAATGCCTCTTCACATTTTTCATAAGTATTTCCCCCACGGATATGATTATGGGTTTCTCGTAATCCATCGATACTGATGGAGAAGTTTGTAACTCTAGTCCCTTTCATTTTATTTATAATTTTATCGTCAACCAATGTTCCATTTGTAATAATGCAAATATTCACTCCTACATCAGAAAGTCTCTGAAGAATGATATCCCAATCTTTTCTGAGAAATAGTTCTCCTCCCATCAAGGATACCCACCGCAATCTCATAGCACCAATCTCTTCCGCTACCCTTAAAGCTTCCGCTGTTGTAATCTCATCCGGCCTTGCTGCCTTGCAGGAAGAGCCGCAATGCGTGCAATGCAGGTTGCATTCCATTGTAAGCTCCCATACACATGTCTCTGGTGTATACTTCATCTTGATTCTCCATTTCCGCGCTTATATTTTTGCGCTAATAAAGTTTGTTCCAAGGATGACGCATGCTATGTAACACTGACGGTTCTTTGAACATAATAACCGTAATTATCAAAAGCATATAAGATCACCTCATTTTGAGTTGCATAATCTACAAACACTTTACCAGTCAGGCTATAATGCACTTCAGCTCCCTGCAGGCTTGTTGTGATATATGCAGCTCCGGTCACATTCCATTCCATCTCAATTCCATTGATTGTTACCACATGTGGCTCCGGAGGATCATCCCCTCCATATACACTTCCTACAATAGGCGTACTAGTCATACGATTGACCATCGTGACCGGAATAAAATCATCTTCTTCAAGCCCTGCCATCAGGGTATAACATCTTGAATTTTGTATCACCTGCCTGGAAGAATGCCTTGCAGTAAATGAATTAACCACAGGCATATCATAACCTATACACTGATATGTTGTATCGACGACACCCTTCTTCTTTACAAATAAAGTAATATCCGTATGAGGTTGATTCGGATATGGGTATACCAGGCTTCCCGCTGCATCCAGATTAGTAAACCTATCAATCCACCGGGCATCTGTATTCTTCGTATCCCAGGAGAGAATCAGACCCGTTGTCCCGGCTCTTGCTTTCTCCAGCTGATATGATAATATGTATTGAAATGTCATCTCATAGGCCTGATCCACAGTATAATCTGCAGGATTCACTACTTCAAGAAGATATTGCCCTCCCACCTTAGCTTTTGCTTTGATGGAATCTATCGGGTTGACCGCTCTGCCATTCAAGGTAACCTTACACCCGTCACCAAAATCATCTACTTCCCAACGCAGTGTTATATCGTCATCAACATTGTATTCGACCGATGGTCCCAGAAAATATTTGATAACTGGCTGAGCTACTTTAATCAGAGGACACTGATATCTGCTATCATCATCCAGTCTTCTGATATGAAGGTTAGCCATCCCTCTGAACGGATTGCAATCAATCTGTGATATCGTAATTGCAATACCGGTATTGTTCTTCATCACCATTGTCTCCGGCGGAAAGAGACACCAATAAATATTATCCCCACTTGCAATCTTGGTAATACTCCACTTACAGTCATCACCCAGACTCATCGTAATTAGGTCAATATCTTTCGCTGCCACAAGGTCTGATGCATCATCCCCACAATCAAAGTGTAGGTAAAATGCAGAAAGATCCTCCTGCATCTTGGCATTCGCTGGCGGTAGATCCTCAGCTGTGAGTTTCAAATCATTACGCATTGTTATATCCCTGCCGCTATAGTTGTTCAGATATAGAACCCTCTGATTTCTATAGGAAACCGTCACATTTTCATTATTAAATTTATAGCTGATACTATCCATAAGCATCCTCCCTCTGCCTCACCGTTCTTATTCATTTCACATTAACTGTACATGCTGCCTCTTCGAGGCAGCTCAAATAGCTGTAAGAACAAGGAGTGAGCACCATAATGTGAATTTATGCATATAAATTCACATTGCGAACATTCGCAGTTCTTACTGTGTGAATTTGTTTTTAATTCACACTAACGAAGCATGGCTGCTTTTGCCGCAAATGCTTCATCAATACCCGATAATATAATAATGAATTTCCAATGGAATTCATTATTATATTATCTAAGAATTCAGCTCGCTGAATTCTTTATTCACACTAACATTACATGCTGCATCTTCGATGCAGCCCAAAACCCGGAAGAATCAAGGAACGAGCACCATTGTGCGAGTTTCGCAGGTTCTTCCCGTGTGAATTGCTTTTTAATTCACACTATTCCATTTTACTTTATTATCTGCCTTTAGATATCCCTCCATAATCCTCTGTTTACTTTCAGGCAGCTTTTGCACCGGAGTCTTGATATCCTTTATCTCAATTAAGCTGTCTTTTGTATCTGTCAAGAAGAAGGACCAAGTCTTATCCAGATTACCTGGCAGTGGGATCGAAAACAATTCCGGCTGAACCAGCACAGGCATTGTCCGGAGAAGGTACTGAAAGTTACTCATATGCTTATCATAGAACACACTGGGTAATGTCACTTTCTTGGTCGGTAGAAATCCTGTCCGAATGGTGATATCTCCGGAAGGATTCAATAAAAGCGTCAGTTCTTTACCTCCCTCTGCCAGCGTCATGTCAAAGGCATTCTGCGGAATTATATAGCCGGAGGCGCCTACGGACTCCTGAAGACTGGAGTACATATGTTGATAGCAGTTTTTTGGGGAAGCTCCTAGATAGAAGCCTACTAATCCATCTTCTACCTTACGGATATCACCCAGTCTTACTTTGAATATCTCCTGATCATACTGATTACAGGGTTGCTGCGTGTCCCACAGCTGGACATGGGCTCTTTCTTCCTTCTCAAATATATGAATGGATGCCCTGGTAAGTGCCAGTACCTTACCGAAACATAGCTGCAGAAAAGGATCTTCATTTGAAGGAAGAATAGAATTTAAACTGTGATCCAGGCATACCAGAAAATCATGAAGCGAAGCATCCTTTGTGATAAGACTCTCTACAAATTCTTTAAGATGCTCCTCTTCAATATCCGTGTAATCGAACCGGGTACCCGGGCTGCTCATCCATCTGCTCCCCTCCTCAGTGGTCTGAAGGAAGCCCAGCATACAGCCCTCAGAATTATATACCTGAAGATTATGATCCAGAAAATTAGGCACAATGTATCCAAAAACCGGTGTTGTCCGGGAATCCACCGCTTCTATGCTTTCGTCCTGAAAAGAAAGCCATTGAAACCGCATTCCACACGCCTGCATAAAACGCGGTCGTAGCAGAGCACCAGACTTCTCATTGGCCAGCTGCATACTTTCAGCGATATGGAGTTTATCATCCTTCAACAATATCCTCTTTCGCTGACCAAAGGAATCCACAATCCATATCTGACTAAGCTTCGCCATACCTGCCCGTACCGGAAGAAATTTTATGCTGTTACTTCCCACCCTAGGACTAGATACATATTGATTCAGATAGCTATTGATATCTCTTAACAAATCATTATGATTATTATCTATTGCGCAGGCCGGTATAAAAGGATACATATCCTGCATCAGTAAAGCTTCATGAAAGCCATCCAACTGTTGTGACAGAATGTCTGAATTCTTAAGACGTTCCATTACTTTTTGCAGTAAATCGTAATCCTGCTCTTCCTCGCCATAATCAGCAATCAGCTTATTCAGCATATCATACATATTAGTAACGGCATGTGGGAGAATCAGAGTTGTCCCCTGTAACTTCCAGGACTCTGCTGTCATTTCATAGCTTTCATTCTCAAAATCCATCTCCCCCAGCTTAAATTGTGAGAAAGAATCATCCTCAGAGATATTTTTCCTTGCCGGATGAATCTCTAGCTCCCATTCCATCAGCATCGGATTCCAGGGTTGGCTCCAGTCCTTATTGGAAATGTCAAAAGGGGCTTCCGACTGTAAGGCCAGCTCAGCTTGAGCGGCTTGGAGCTGATTTGCAGCATCAGATAAATCATCCTCCGAGTAAGAGATTCCAAGCTTACTGAGTGCCAATGCAGCAAGTGGAAGCCTGGCATTCGTATCCAGCAGAATGGCTTCTACTAACAGTCTCTCCTGTGGATTCTTATCCTTCTGGGACAAATCCGAATAAAAAAGTGATACATCCTTTCCCTGTATGGTAACGGTGATCGTATCTAGGGTATTCCTTCTACAGGGCAGCTGTTCGGCAGCATTGGTCTGTGTTCCCTGTTTAAAGCTTCTTCTTACGCCCTCTCCTGCTAAAAGGACAGCCGGAGGATTACTTATGTAACAACGGTAGGCTTCTTCCTTAACCAGTAAAAGATGCGCTTCCTTTAATCTCTCATTGATGTAACTATCCAAATTAGCTATGGCGGTATTATTCTTATTTATTGTTTCATGATTCATTTTTATCTGACCCAATATCATTTGAAGCTGATCAATAAATATACCTGAGTCAACCGTTCCAGATCCACGATCACTTAACAATCCCGAAAAATGATATTCTGCATTCTTGAGAACACCCGTTACTCCCGGTCCTCTCTTAATGCTAACATATTTCCACCAGTTAAAATATAGCTCTTTTACCAGAGTAGTATTCTTCGCCATAAGTGAATCTACCTCCGATTGAAGCTCGTTGATATCATTGATCTTTAGCGGTAGCTCGTTATCCATATCTTTACAGCTCTCTTCGGCATCCTTATCCTTACGTACCGTCCAGTGATATCCATATAGTTCGGAGGAAAACATCTTCTCATGAATCAGTTCCTCAAAATCGATTAAAGCATCCGGGTTATTCTGGTTATCCAAAATTGATAACAAATTGTATTGCATTGCATTCAGGATTCGTTCCAGATCGGCTGCATCCGGAATATTATCCCTGATCAAAGCAGAAAGTGCCTCAGCCGAAGTATTACCGATGGCTATATCGATGTCTTCCTCCGGTATTGAACTAGGATATTGATAATCCTTGCCATACCAGGTAACCCCTTTCACCAAACCATGACAAACAGTACAGTCTGGTAGATTCTCCATCTCTTTACAGACCCAAGAATACTCTTCCAAGGTATTCTCCACATCTTTATTGAGTGGGTCTTGGTTGCAATCCTCATAATACCCATCTACAAGATATGTAAACACACCTTCCTCATTATCCTCCATGGAATCGTAGAAACCGAATACGCTCTGACATTTTGGATAAAAAGCGGCAAAGGTTGTATCACCGGGTCCCACTGCCGTCAGCTGATCCAAATAATATCCGCTCGCTGTTTTCGCTGTTCCTAACTCTCTAACATCACCCTGATATCCATATAGCTGATTATTGTTTCCGGCACCTACCCATAATCCATCTTCCAGCTTCAGGGTCGGCAGGGAGGTCTTTGACATTCCATAGGGTGTCTCTGCATTATCATTGGTTACAAAATCACTCTCAATGATCCATGCCTTTCTAAGAATCTGATCCTTTTTATATTGAAGTCGTTGAACAACCCACCGATTTGGAAGGCTTGGGAATTCAATCGTTTCGTTCTGTACACCGCGCAGGAGGGCATCAGGCATGGTCCAATGCAGATGTATTCCCGGAAGTTCTGTTTTCTCCTGAAAAAATTGATTTACTGTGATATTGGATAAGGGCATAAATCTTAAATGATTATATTGCGGAACAAGTTCTGCAAAATTATCACTTTTGCTGCTTACCACGAGAGCCTCTAATATTATCGGTACATATAACGGGTCAGACTTCATATTCCGTCCCCCTTTCCTCTCTTGATCTGTATTCGGCAGCGGCAGCGTTTATAGATCATCTCGGATGCGAATTCTACCGCCGAGAAATATTTTCCTTGGTTATCCCCAAGCTCCTGCAAAATACTGCAGATAAGATTACCAATATCAATTACTCCAAAATCCTTATCCTTATTACGGAATGGTATAGGAACTGACTGATCCAAGCTCCGTCCTACTTCGCCTTCCTTTAAAGAAACCAGATCCTGCTCTATCTCTCCGCCTTCTTCATTAAAGCCAAAATATAGGCTCTGATTTGGCTGGGTAAATTCTATCTCCTCCATCTCACCGTCCACAATACATAATAGTATACTATCTGTCAGATGCTCCAGCCTCAATAATTGTAGCTCTGTACCATTCTGATAACAGCGTACCTCCAGACCGGGCCAGCCTGATGCCAACTGCGAATTCAGCAGAAAGCCAGTTCTGACCTGCTGCGGTTCGCTTTCTGTCAGAGCTGCATTGCAACGTAGATTTCTGACATTCATTGAATTAGCATATGACACAGTTCGGATCCCCGGCAAAGCCATGTTATCATGCTCGATATCCTGAGTCGAATGCCGACCGATACTCAGTCCTCCATCAAGCAGACAGGTAACCCAGTTAGGATCAAGATAAAAAATGCGTAAGGATTCCGGTGGAAGCATTGCCGTATCCGGAACCATATAAGACAAAGGAACTCCCTTAAGCAGTTCCAATTCAGCGAAGTATCGGTTCACCTCATCGTCTTTAGAATAGGCGAAGGATAAACTGCTAACTGCCCGCTGAAACCGCGTAGGCTCTCCTAATAATTTGCTATTTACAATATGAAAATCGATTCCCGAGGAAAACCAGGATTCCATTCAATTAACCTCCAATCCAAATAAAAAAAGATGATATACAACTACCAAAAGAATCGATCTGTATCTTTTTGATTAAAAAAATCCAGAAGAGCATGACCTGCTTTCCTAGCAACGGTGTTGTGTACTCCTTCTTTACCGAAACTGAGCTTATCCATGTCTTCGCCTCTTGTCTTTAATCTGCTTTCCAATTGCCTGTTCGCACAGATGCCTGCCAGCATACGAAGATTATTTGTACGACTGCGCATAATTTTAACCGCAATGGCTTTGCTGTTCATGGTAAGCAGTCTTCCTTCCTGCCAGGCAGCAGCATAGGATACATCAAACATTCCAATCTCGGGATCGTATTTATACAGACTGTCTGCACTATCAAAGGAATAGCCTGCATTTTCTATGATATTGGGGGTAAATGGTCCCCGGTAGAAGGATACAGTCTGGCTTCCTTCCCGTAGCTTATGTTGGACAGGAACAAAGCCATGAGAAAGAATTGCATTCGTAGACTCATTCTTTACAGTTTTGGAATAGGTCAGGCTGTTGATATCCAGCTTGTCGAACAAATCCTTTATATGCACATCACTGTCTGAGGAATAAAAATCCCAGCTATATAATACAGTCAGTCGGGCCGTTGCACCTTCAATCACATATTTATCTTCACCAAAGCATTTCACCATTTCAGGGATATTACCGTTCCCAATACATCTCTCATTGTTCTCATGTACCTCGTGATTGATGTAGCCCTCCAGGGATACAACATAGGCTCTGCTCTTGACATCATTAACCGGAAGTCTGTTTCCAATTAGGACAGAATGCATATCCGTCAATGGATCGTCTCCCACACTTTGCGCTGTGATATTTACCCTTCTGGTGTGACATAAAAATGTCAGCTCACTGGGAGTAGGCATAATCCTAAGAAAGAGATCTTTATCAAGATCAATGTAGTGACAGATTTCCTTCTTATTAAGTACATCAGTCTCCGGATAAACCTTACTTACCGGATCGGACTTAATCTCCTCGATTTCATTTCCACATAGCAAAAGCAGTGCCATCCAGGGTGTTTTGAAACGGGGTGGCGTCCCTGCTTCATTAGCAAGCATCGTAACCTGCTTAATTGGAGTCCGCTCCCAGGGCAGAGTTCTGCGCTGAAAAACAATGTGTGGTAAGGTTGTTCTAAATTTTCCTTTCATTCCCACCGGAGGATACACGGATTCCACATCCGCTTCCGCCAGACTAAAACGGGGGCCTTCAATCCTAATGTTCTGAGTCTGGACTGCCTGATAGCCTATTGCATCAATTTTTTGTGTGACCGATATCTGATATTCACCGCTTTGCATCGGAGGAACACAGGATTCTATATAGTCAATCTGAACTTTTTCCTCCTGACTATTTATTACTGCTTTCATTCTTATCACCTCCCATAGTTGCCAGCATCGGATGGTAGCAAAACTGGTCCTTTAGTTCCCTTGCCAAATAAGTCATATCATCAACAACCTCCGAGAAACCCATATCCTTAATTATGTCACCACGAATTCCTGCAACCAAAGGGTCTGCTATCGTACTGCTGATACTCTCGTAGGAGTTATCCTGAACGTAACTTTTCGCTTCAATCGCTAGCAACGGAGCCGGTATACATTCTATCAATGTTGTATCAACATCCTGCCGGTATTGTAATGTATAATATGATAACTGCTGTACAGTAATAATCATGCCTGTCAGTGCACAGATTGTATCCGAATGATCTTTCTTATTATGATCACCCCACAAGGCATAAGGAACCTGCTCCGTTATTTTTTGAAATGTTACCCGGGTATCTTCCGGAAGATTACTAATTGTTACCTCCTGGGTAGAATCAACTCCAGTCATTTTACATGGGTAGATATTGATTTTATCTCCTTGTGAAAATGTCTCTGCTCCGTTAAATGTTATTCTTGTCGAGGGCGCCTTACATTTTGTAATAATCTGCATGGTATCGGCACACATAATCCAACCTCGGCTGCCATCAAGCTCATATTCTCTAATCAAACCTGCACCTGCTAAAACAGCACAGCCTTCATACTCCTCCTGCTCAGCACCGAGCACGGAAGAGAGCTTTTGTTTCGCTTCCTTCTTTGGTAAGAAGCTTCGTCTAAAGTCTTCCGGCAAAATTGGATTCTGTGACCCCGGCGAACTATTAACAAAGTTAATATCAAAGGAAATACACCACAGCGATACATGCGCAATACCGGAGAAATCTGGTCCCCAGATATGTAAGCTGCAGCCCAGCTCCAGCCGAACCGTGAATAGCCACAGCTTGACTTTAACACCTATAAATATTCCTATGTAAAAATCGTAATAAAACGGTTTCCATTGGATATAGATATCAAGCGCTGCATCAAACCATGCTTCTACGCAGGATATGGAAAATACACATTTGATATTTCCACCCGCCATGATACAAGAGGGTGTCAAAGCAAAGTACAAGCCGCCTTCTGCATACAGATTCGAGCAGATTTTCCAGGATAATCCGATTCTTTTAGTTGTCGGATAGTGAGATGGCTTCACATAGTTTTTATGATAACCTCCCAAGGTGATCACAAAGTCTCCGGCATAATCACCAGCATACCAAACATAGAAAGCAAAGCCTCCTGTCAGGTGACAATCCTTAGAAAGAACATAAGAATCATCAGATAACATGGCTTCTACGGCAACCAGTCCACATTCCGGCTGAAACGATGCCTTGAGCAGCAGCTTGATATGGGCGATTACCTGGTTGTCCGATTTTGCGGGAATATCCAGCACGGATTCCCCTAAGACATCAATTTCAACATAATTACCAAAGGAAACCGTCAGAATTACATCTGACTTCAAAAGCTGAAATGTGGTAAAGGTTATTCCTGCCGCCAGCCAATAGTTTCCTTCCGAGATATAAAAATAGTTATCCAATTTTGTAATATCATTCAATGTCAAGGTACCGTCAATTAGCTTGAACATCGGAAAATCCTTCAAATGATCAATACTCGGAATAAACAGCCTTCTGTTGTAACCAAAACCGGCCGCAAAACCGGTCACAAAAAAACAAGGTGGCCCACCAATCGGTACCAGGATAGCTGCTGCAGCAAATACCGAAGTGACCGGTTTCTGGGCATAGGAACCGATAAGCGTGAAACTGAACGTTCCTAATTTGACCAAAGCCATTCCTGTATAAGCATCCGACGCTTCGGTATAGTAAAATGCTCCGGCTATTTCTACTGCAGAGGTCTTAACTCCTAGCTCAATTCCAGATATTGTAGGTCTGGTATCCATCAAGTCCTTGAAAGGTATCTTAACTCCTAAGCCTGCAAACGAGAACCTCAAGGGTCCAAGGCGAAAGCCTGCATTCAGCATAAGAAGAAGCACTCCATCACTCAATGCACCCCCGATTGCATCAAGAGAAACTGGACCAAAAGTTTTATTGACATCCTTCCATTTTACCTTACTATCTGCCGGACCCTCTTCAAATGCCACAAGTTTTTCATGATTGACAGTAGTTTTAAGCTTATCCTCATTATCCTTTTGCGGTGATACAATGCTAAATTCAATTGGTTCTTCCAGTTTACGATCGAGTAATTGAATATCCATTATCATCTTCAGCAAGAAGCCATCTTTTGAACTATAACCAACTGAGACCTTCTTAAACTTAACATCGCCATAAGGCTTAATATAATCTCCTATTAATGGCAGATTCGATAAAGCAAATTGATTAAGAATCAGGAATACTCCAAAACCGTTTTCTTTTCCATATTGAAGTTGAGTCCGTCCCAATACATTTTTATTGCCATCATCAAAATCCATAAAGACTGTATAAATTCCAGCTTTCCCTTGATATCCAAAGCCAATATCCATAATATTAATATCAGGCAGAAAGCTGACATCCAAATCCGCAATTTCAAAGCATTTTCCGCTTTCAGCCATAAGCTCATGTAATCCCTGAATTTGTCCGTTATTTATATATTCTCCCAGAAAAACAATTCCTTTGTCCTGCGAATATACTCCTGCTGCTTCGAATTGGAGCGAACCTAGACGAAAAATAACTGTAGCACCAACATGTAGATTCTTATCCATACCTCTCCTAATCCCTTAAAAATATGAGAGGAATTCTGGTTTTACAAAATCCCTCTCACACATAAGTCATAATTAAGCCGCTAATAATTTCTGGATATCACCCATCGTCATCTTGGATAATATATTAGCCCTCTCAGTATTCCATATATTAACAAATACAGAGTCTAAGGAGATGAATTGGAAGCCCAAATCAGCGTCATCTTTATTAATCGAGATACTAAAGGCATATTCTACAGTTGTCAGCGGAGAATCTCCTAAGTCCTTCGTAATATATAGGAAAATCTCATTCAATTTTACACGGTAGTTGCTAAGAAATGTAGGATCCTTCTTGTCAGCACTCATATAGTCCTTCATCTGATCAGTAACATCACTAGTCTTAACCGGATTGTCCGTACCACCGGACCACTGTTTCAGCTGATCATTGATACCATCACATATTTCCTGGATAGTGAAGGATTTGTCTTCCTGACCAGGTGTCGGTAACAATATAAATTGTATCTGTTTAGCTGTCTTTTCAAACACCGCTGTAAAAGATGTTCCAAGTAAAGTAAATGTTATACCTGCATTAATATTAACCGGTTTTACAATTGTTGAATTCCCCGTCACTAAATCATTGCCCATAGATATTCTCCTTATCAAATTGTTTAATAGTTGTAAATATTACCATTAATGTCATTTTTTTATCTATTTTTTACATTTTATAATATATCATCTCGTATTTCTATTGTCAATGATTCAGTTTGGATAATGGATATTTTAACAGGAGGTATGAAGATAGATGAAGAGTAAGAGAAACCTGATAATATTTATTATAGTTGCATTGGGAAGCGGTTGGTTGGGAGTTTTTGTTGACAACATTCTAACGGAACAACCGGAGGGTAATTCACTCGGCATGGGGTTATGGCTGATTCTTCCATTGATCTTTTCTGTCATTTTACGTATTATCAATCATGACTGGAAAGATGGAGGATTGAAGACACACTTTAAAAATAATAGAAAATGGTATCTGTTTACATAGCGGACTGTTATATATAGAAGATACGTTTACGCCCTTTTATATATTTAGTGTTTTTCTAAATCTGTATTCATAAACTATATAGAATTTTTAACACCCTTTTAGCGCACGTTACTGCCCACTATTATAATAGTAGCTTCTAAAGCTAAACACAAAAGCTTAAAGTCAGACAGTAACACCTTTGATGCATGTATCTCATAGTTATCTTCCATTGTTATAATTTATAACTTACCACAACATTTTTTAATTTCTTTCCACTGCCGCAAGGACATGGATCATTTGGTAGACTTTTTTCGTAGTCTTCGTCATCGTTCCATTAATTCCATTTTCAAAAGAAATGGATGAAATATCTGTGCTGTTGCATCCAGATCGATTTTTATACCCTTTTGACCTAACTGTTCTTGACCTTCAGCCAGCATTGCCGCTGCACGTGAACTTTTAGGAACAATCGTAGTAGTTCCCGGGTAAATTGTTGTCTGACGCATCACTTCATCCGGGGTATGGCTATTTTTGAAGATGCTTCTGTTAGTTTTTTAGCAATTATATGTTCAGCCCTTCTGTTCTTATCTTATATGGAACTTCATTTTCCTCACACCAATTCTTTGCTTTTTTACAAAGTGCAATCAGTCTCCAAGCATAATAACTTTCTGAAATTCCCAAATAATTAATTTCATCCTTAAAATTTCGATATGGTTTACGCCCACGCAGCACATGTAAAAGCTTTTCCTGATTTCTTGGATTTGGAGTAGCATATGCAAACTCCTCCATAATCTCATATTCATGAATCTCATACTGATTCGGAAGGCGAACGTATTTGTCTGTTGTATCAATTTCTTCAGCTAAAGTTTCATCTTCTTCATCCCTATCGCTCCATGTTCCATCTGATAAGGATACGATTTCTCCAGTTTCCATATTTAAATATTGTTCCCAACCATCCATTGTCGCTTCCATAGCATCTGCAATAGATTCGATATTAACAGTTACTTTTTCCATCATAAACCTCTCCTCTGACGGTAAATTCATTAGTAGAAATTATTAAATGCCGCGCAATCATACTGCCATTCATCCATATTCCCTTTGATTATAGTACAGAGATAATTATATTCTTCTTTCGATACGTATCCATGTTCATACATACACTTGTAAAATTTCTTAATACTTGCTGCCGTAGTTTTTATTGTTCCTGGCGTTGACCACATACACTTATGTATGAAAAAATAGCCTAAAAACATATCAATCTTACTGCCACAACCTTCCTGCATCTCGAGAGGATCTTCTCTTAGAAGATAATCATTAATATAAAACTCTACATTATCAACATGATTACTTATTGTTTTGTGTGTAAGACCAGTTTCCATCAAATCTCTTTCAAATATTTCAAGGTAGTTACTATTTTTTTCTTGTTGCTGCTTGCATTGCATTTCGTATTCTTCGTAGTTCATTGATATACCCTTTCTTCTATCACACAAACTCAATCAAATGGCAACTCTTCTACTTTCTTTTTAGGCTTTATACTTTTGTTATCTGATATAATCCCGGCTCTCCCAAATCTATCTTCATACATATCTCTAACCCATATTTTCACAGGAAGCTTCCACTGCTCATTTTTATTTGGAATATTTTTTATTAGGCTCTTAGGATTAAGTCCCATTTCTTTTGCCATTTGAATTTCTTCATCATTAAGCATACATCTTTTCTTAGCTTCTATCCATAATTCCTTACTATATTCCATTTAACATCATATCCTTTTCCTATCATTGATTTATATTATATCAAACCCAACGTAAAGGGTAAACCACTCGTTTGTAGGCATCCAATGCATTACTATCTGTGATATAATCTGCTGAGTTCATCCATCATGGCAGGTCTGTTTCCATATGCCATCCTCCAGTGTTTTGCAATTTCATTCACCATTTCTTCTCCACTTTTGATTGACAGCATCGTTCGCAATATTGAAACCAGTTCCTTATAATGCTTTCGGTCAGCTGTGCGGCTTGCCATCTTGTTCACTTCATCAGAATATTTTTGTAGAATTTCAGCCGGATACTCCGCCTTTAATACACTTGTATATTCTCTAAGAGCATATAGCCCGGAGGATCCTTTCACATACTCCAACAATCTGTCATATAATTTCTCTTCTTTATATAACCGTTCCACATGCGCATATTGAGGAAGACCTTCAAATATTTTCTCCCGTACATTAATCCATTCTTCTTCCAGGTATTGTGTTTTTAATTCGTGAAATATTTCGACATTTCCAGCATCATCTTTTATCATCAACTGCCATAACTGCTTTTTATAATCTTCTTCTTTACCGCAAATATGATATACATCCTTTAGTTCTCTGCTATAATCCCGCACAAGACCTGGAAGATTAGAATCCATTTGTAAGCTTTCCTTTAATGCAGTAATCGCCTCTTCATAATCTTTTTGATTAATATGTTCATTAATATAATATTTTCTGATGGCAGAATACTTCCAGTTTTCTTTACAATATTTTTCTATATCACTCCAACTCTTACCCATATCCTTCATGATTAAAATATGCTTTAGTGCCCACTGGGACGCATGGTAACTTCCACTCCATGAGTCAGAATCGTCTCTTTTCTCCATCACTTTCTGAGCTGAAAACTCAAGCTTAGCTTCCAGATACTTATTTTCAGTGAAGCCATCCATCAGAATCCGCTCAATATATTCCTCCATATAATCAATAATGGACCCATTCAGATGAGTTATGAACCAATCATACATTGTCTGCTTCGCTTTTTCATCTGCTTTTTCCAGAATCTCATTCCAAATAACATAACAAGAGTCTGCCAGAATTCCTGTTCCGCCATCCGAGTCATCCATGTCTACATTACCCACAGTAACAAATATGTAGCTCGTAAGCTCGAATGCCTCCATATAACAACCATCATCCAACATCATCTGAACATCTTCACATAGAAATTCCGCTATCTCACTAATAAAATCGCCAGCCTCATGATATCTGATAAAATGTTCTCTCCCCAGATACTTTTGAACGATTGAATCTACTTGCCTTTTGTACCTTTTCATATCCTCCTTAGAAATATCCGGGCTGATAAGCGTCTTAAAACGCGCATATAGCTTTTCATCATCACGTAAAATTGCAGTTAAAAATTTTCTTATCGTATGTTCATCTGTCTCCGCAACAATAATATCTATCTCTTTATCCTTGCTATCACTGACCCGAATGTTTTCTGTGCTTTGTGATTCGTTTACCGAGTTATTATCTATCCGCTCGTTATCCTTTATATCATTTTCCCATTCAAACAGCACCGCTGCCATATGTTTGCAATTTGATCCATTTTCCGCATATGGGCAGGAGCAATACATATCTGTAATTGCATCGTCTTGGAGAGTGATTTCCACATCATAAGCTTCCGTTCCACATACTGTTGCTGTTAGTACGTCATCCTTATACCCCAAATCTTCAATCGCCCCATTGCAAAAGTAATCATATCCCCGATCAAGTATATGCTCCATAAATAATTGCTGCCAATTCATATGTACTTACCCCATTCTGTATAATGTTTACCTCTAATCTCTTACCGAACATCTTTTTTCCTATTAACAGTAACAAAGCAATCATAGCTCTTAGCATCGTATCCTGTAAGTGTAAACCTATTGTCCGAATGCAAAAAATCCATTAACTGGTCATCATCGAATGCCAGATAGCCCTCCATATATAATTCCAGATACAGATCATAAACCATTCTTGGTTTTCTTTTTGTTCGCAAAAAATTATAACAATAATTTAAAACATCACCGCTGAGTCTCAAAACTGTAGGCCTAATAATCCAATCTATTGCGGTTTCATCTTTTCCAATAGCAAATAGTGCATCTAACAAGCTGTATTGTATATTTTGATCATCAGCATATTTTTGATGTAATGCATACAAAAAACTGATTGCTTTCTCATATTCCTTATTAAGCACATAAGCCTCTCCTAATTTGAATTGATCGTACTGATCATCAGGGTTATTTTCAGCTTTCCTGCGTCTGTATACTACCAGCCCCTTCCAATCCTTCTTATCAAGAAAATTGTTGTCAGCTTCCCATTCTTCAAATTTGTCATACTCGTCTTCCTTTTTCATTCCTAACCCCATTACTACCAACCGCAGCTATACTGTTCCGGAGCTTCGCCTTTAACCATACAGATCTGGCATTCCTCTGTATGTTCGGTCACAATATGTACTACCGTAATTTGAAAATGCCACTCATCCCCAAAATCAAATAAATATTCGAATTGCATTCCTTCATACAGCATAAGTTCAGCTAAAACCGTGTCTGCTTGCCATAATTCATCCTCACACTCCGGTATTAAGTACCTTCTTCGGAGAGTTCCAGAACCAATTTGAAAATAATATAAATGATCATTGTCAAAATCAACACTCTCTTGTATCAGATAATGCAAATCCTCCAGAGTAAACTGATCACCCATAATTATTTTCCTGACACAGGAACCAACTTCTATTTTAAATTCAATTGTATGAAGCCCTGTTTCCTCTCTAAATTCAAAAAAGCTCATCAACTTCTCTTCCTTGTCAACGGAATTATCTTTTACGATATTCCTTATGACCGGAAGCACCGTACTCACATTCAGAGTGTACCAAAATTCTCTGTCCTGCTTCTTCAATAGTTCTTTCCAGGCATGTCCTTCAGCCGTCTGATAAAGTTCTTTAACACGAAACTTATTATCTTTATCTTCTTCTGTTTCTTCCGTCCAGTCAATACGAATTAATTGGAATAATGCAAAAATCCGAATCTCCGGACTATAATTCTGTTTACAGAATGCTGCTATCCTTCTCCCAAATGGATCCGACAGTGTTGTTGACCTTATTTATTCACCGAAATATTTTGAATCATAACCATCAATTCGTCAGCAACTTGCTCTACCGAACGATTATCTATGAAATACTTATTTCTGATTTTTTTAAAATCCTCCTTGCATATACAATATTTTCATGTATATCTTGGATATAATAATCTTTATGCTGCTCCTTATACTCATCTTCCTTATAGATATTATCATTTTCATCAAAAAAAAACAATCTTTGAAAAATATGTTCTTCTGAATCCTGTAATTCAATTGCAATTACCTGTTCCAAATCAATAAGCGAGTTGAAATTTCTTGCATTATAAATAGGACTTACTGCAATAACCACATTATCCTCATATTCTTCGCACAAATCCTTTAAACTCTTCCCCTTAATCTTATATCTTTCATGTGGAAATGGATTGTCACTCATAAATTATTCTAAGCTCATTTGAAATCTTTTCTTTATTTCGTCATCCAAATCACAAAAAGAATATCTTAACCTTTTAGCAAATTTCTCACCTATTACAGTCTTTCCTACATATGATACACCAAAAAGCATAATTATCATTATTATTATACCCATGTCTTTCTTTTATTGTTGAACTATTCTCCTGTATTTTCTCCCCATGCTATCTCCAATTAAGAGCTTGACCTTGCAATGGAAGAGCAATTAAATTACCAATACGACTAGCAACATCCTGAGAAGGATACATTCGGTCATAATAATGAAAAGATTTCAAATTAATAGAAGTGGATCCCTTGTCCAGTAAAAGAAAGCCAAAACTTCTTGCTATAGATGCCGCTATTGGTCTTTTAAAGAATATCCATACATGAGCACCTCTTCCAGAACGAGACCTTTCAACCAATGATTTGATACCATTCTGCTCGCACTTTTTTCTTAGTGCATCTACTTCATCATGCCATTCTTCATCTGTATTAGCAAAATCTGGTTCCTTATCTTTATTTATATCATACATCCTTCATTAGATTTTACACCCTTTCGCGTACGTCGGCTTCTGACCTTTTCTACCTGTTAAATTAATAGCATTTAGCGGACAACTTCCGAGGTACGCCATCTGGTTATATGCCGTTACACTGTTTTTCAAACCCAGATTAAAAAGTAAATAATTTTAAGTAATAACACAGATACATATTCAGCAAAACCGCCAGCAAACCCGCATAAAATCAAGCTTTCTTCGATAGCAAGCAGACCGTCTCCACATGTACCGTTCCCGGGAACATATCCACTGCACACACCTTTTCCACCTCATATCCCTTCGCCAGGAATACATCCAAATCCCGGGCTAGTGAGGTTGGCTTACAAGAGATATAAACTATCCTTTTCACTGAAAAATCAATGATCTTGTCCAGTGCTTTTGGATGTATTCCATCCCTCGGGGGATCAAGGACAATAATATCCGGCTTATCTTTCAGTGAATCAATCACCTTTAGCACATCTCCTGCAATAAACTCACAGTTGGATAATCCGTTCAAAGACGCGTTCTCTCTTGCTGCTTCCACCGCTTCCTCCACTATCTCCACACCGGTTACCTTCTTCGCTACCGGAGCCAATAGCTGGGCTATTGTTCCTGTTCCACTGTATAGATCGAAAATCGTCCGATCCTTCGTTTCGCCAACATATTCTCTTACCTTGGAGTACAACACCTCTGCTCCCAGAGAATTTGTCTGAAAGAAGGAAAAGGTGGATATCTTAAATTTTAATCCCAATAATTCTTCATAAATATAATCCCGGCCATAAAGTACTTCCATGTAATCGCTCTTTACTACATCCGCCTGGCTATCATTGTTGGTATGCAATATTCCAACTATATTTCCCTGTAAAGGAAGCTTTCGTAACTGTTCTACCAGGGGTTGGAATATACTATCCTTATCATTATAATTCTCTCCAGACTCCCGCACTTCCTCTAATTGAGAGGTTGTGATCAGGTTAATGAGAATTTCTTGGGTTTTTACAGCCTTTCGTACTAGTAAATGTCTTAAATAACCCGTATGGGACAATTTATGATAGTAGTCCAGACCATGATCAGATGCAAACTTTAATACACAGTTTAAGATCATATTATAATCTTTATCCACAATTGCACAGTCATCTACGGTAAGGATATCGTGAAAGCTGCCCTTCTTGTGAAGACCTAATGCTAATGGTCCTCCCTTGTATTCATCTCCAAAGGAGAATTCCATCTTATTACGATATCCCCATTCAGTCGGGCTAGCCAATATACCTTCAAATTCATATTCCTTACAAACCGAATCGATCAGCCGTTTTACCTGACCTTTCTTCATCTCAAGCTGATCTTCATAGGGCATGGTTTGATAACTGCATCCACCGCAATTTCCAAAATGCTTACATACCTTTTCCCTTGTTTCTAACGGAGATTTTTCAAGAACCTCTAATAATTTCCCCTCATATTTTTCAGCGCGTTTCTTATTCACCGCAAAGGAGATCTTTTGACCTGGAACTACATTTTTAACGATTACCTTATTACCTTCTATTTCTACAACTCCCTTATTGGGAAAGTCCACTCTTTGAACGATTCCTTCGTATATCTGACCTTTTTTCATCTATTAACAGGATTATCCGTTACGAGCACTCAAAGAACCAACTTCATGCCTATAATAATCCTTTCCTCCTTCTTCCTATTTCCTTTATTCATTTTCTATCCAAGTACTCATTATAAGGTTAATTTGCTTGTTTGTCTATGCCTTCTGCTTATTTGCACTTTACCTTCCATTTCGGAACCTTTCGTCTCGTTCCTTAATAAATTATAGTATAAATAATTCTGCTAAGTATGGGCAAATATCCAGATTCACGCCCTTAGATTGTGGACATTAGTATGATCAGTTGGAGGTATCTTATGCAGCACAGAATAAAAGTACCCTCGAGACTACTGAATAAGAAGGGAGAACTAATTCAACGCGAGTATGCCCTTACTCCTCTGCTAAAATATCGGAGAAGGGATGTTGCGCGTAAGTTAAGATTAAAAGAATGGGATTATTATTTGATATATAATGAGGAACATGCAATCGGTCTCACCATAGGAAAAAGTAACACACTTTTGTTAATCAGTGCGACCCTAATTGATTTTTCAAAGAAGCAACAGCATACGAAAAGTATACTTCGAATTGTTCCAGATCGTTATATGAGTATGCCGGAATCTTCAGAAGAGGGAAATATCATATATCGTAACTCCGGTGTGACGCTGGCTTTTACCCATCAAGAGGGTTGCAGGCAGCTATATCTTAATATGAAAAAGTTTCATCATGATTCCGATTTAGAGGTACATTTAAAGCTCTGTCAGGAGCCCAAAGACTCCATGGTAATAGCTACTCCGTTTAAGGACAATTCGAAAGACTTTTATTATAATCGAAAGATAATTGGTATGAATGCATCTGGCAAGGTGACCTTAAGTGGAGAAAGCATATCCTTCTATCCCACTAATTCATTCGGTCTCTTGGATTGGGGACGTGGCGTATGGCCCTATAAGACGACTTGGTATTGGGGTGCTGCTCAAGGTAATGTCTGCGGTAATGTATTCGGCTTTAATCTTGGTTATGGTTTTGGTAACACTTACGCCGCTACAGAGAATATGCTCTTCTATAACGGCGTTGCCAGTAAGCTAGCAGATATCAAGTTTCATATTCCTAAGGATGGTAAAAATCAGTATGACTATTTAAAGCCTTGGAAAGTCACATCCTTTGATCGACGCCTTGAAATGGAATTTACACCTATCCTCGACCGAAATGTGTATTGGAATGCAATTGCTTTCTCGACAAATCAGCATCAGGTATTCGGAAAATACAGCGGAAACGCTACCCTTGACGATGGCACCATTATTTATGTC
The DNA here is from genome assembly GCF_014174405.1 of Variimorphobacter saccharofermentans. Lineage (GTDB taxonomy): Bacteria > Bacillota > Clostridia > Lachnospirales > Lachnospiraceae > Mobilitalea > Mobilitalea saccharofermentans. The sequence goes on from NZ_JACEGA010000001.1 coordinate 2,767,287, forward strand.
AAGGATTTTCCGGGATTTATCGAGCATGTTGAAAACCGTTGGTAGTATTATTCCTTGTAGTACAACACTCCGGCAGCAAATATAACGACACAAAGTGTAAGAAACAGGAGTACATTAACTGTATTCGACATGGTTCCCCCTATAAATATAATTGTGGCACCGATAATAGCAAATACGGGACAAATAATACCTTTAAACGTACTATGAATAATCATGTCTTTTCTCATTTTTATAACTTTAACATATAAGATAATATAGCATAAATAACTAAATATAATGGAGATTTCGCTTACATCTCCACCCTTAAGAAGGTTATTCTTTTGAACCAGATAATGAATTAACATCCACACAGAAGAGCTAACGAAGGAAATAATACAGGACCATACGGAAAGCTGTATTCTAGGATTTACTCTTGTTATCTTATCTGCATATGGTAGCATTCTTTTACTTGCTAAGGCATATGGCATACGTAAGCTTCCTAAGATTACTCCATTTATAACTCCCAATACGGATATCAGTACAAAGGTCAGCAAAATACTCTCTCCATACCTTCCAAACAGTAATTCACCGACCTTTTTCACCGCATCATCACCGGTGGAAAGAATATATTCTGCACCTAGAATCCGATTAAGTCCAAGAAAATACATAAGATATACTCCTAGTACAATCATGGGGCCGACAACTAAGGCAATCGTCATATTCTTATTAGGATTTTTCACTTCGTTCGTAATACTGGTAGCAACCACCCATCCATCAAAGGAAAAGGCAATCGGTGCTAATGCGGCAAGCCATCCAAAGCCAACATCAAATTGTGATACAAGCTGTATTCCTTCTTCTAACTCCGGAGCAGAGGCAGTCCAAAATATACTGATAATGGCGATCCCCAATAATGGAATTAGCTTAATAAAGGTTGATAGATTTTGAAAATACCCGCCGATGAACACGGAGAATATATTAACAGAATAAAACAGGATCATATAAAATAACCCTATAGCTACCTGTGTCTCCAGATTATTATCCATCTTAAACAGCAGGCAGGTATAAATGCCCGCCACCCAGGATATCACAGATACTAATGTAGGAAAATATACAAAATTCTGGAACCATCCAAAGCCGGAAGACATTTTTAAAGAAATAAAGTCTTCAAAATAACCTACCACTCCACCGTTTTTCTTCGTTCGAATGGAAAATTCGGTCAGTGAAAGGCTTCCGAATATGATGCCAAAGGCTCCAATGCAAAATACTAAGATACTTAGCCAAAGATTACCGCCCGTATAGCTTAGAATATCATCACTCTTAAAAAAGATACCGGAGCCGATTACAATGCCTATAATCATAGTTGTAGCCGTAATTAATCCGTAATGCTGCAATGGTTTTCCTTCTTGATCATCAGCCGTCTGATAATTATGACTATCGTTTCTATTATTCTGGCCCCTTTCACTCCTCCATTCCACATCTTGCTTTCTTATCTTATTATGTTTCTTCATAGTCTCTCCATATTCCTTTACTCTCAGATTAGTATATCCCAAAAATTCGGAAGAATTGCAACTGTTATTTACAACAACCCTATAATAATACAGGTATTTTTCCGATTTGTATAGAGGAAATATGAGAGACTATATTTTACAATATCCTGACCAACTCTACGATCCAACGTATTGGGCTGCAAAGGCTTAATATCTTAAGTAATCCCGGCATGGCTTCAATCGCAATAAAGTACCTCCCAGTTAATTATGCAATTAATGCGAAATATGCGATTACAAGAACGCCCAGTACAATACGATACCATCCGAATGCTTTAAAGTCATTCTTCTTAATATATCCAATTAAGAAACGAATGGCAACGACGGATAGTAAAAAAGCAACTATCATACCAGTAAGAAGGATTGCAATTTCCATACTGCTAAAGTTGAACCCGAACTTTACAAGCTTTAGTGCACTTGCTCCAAACATAACCGGAATGGATAAGAAGAAGGAATATTCTGCGGCTATGTACCGAGACGACCCAAGTAGGATAGCACCCAGAATGGTTGCTCCCGAGCGTGAGGTTCCCGGAATTACGGATAAGACCTGAAATAAACCAATCATAAATGCAGTCTGATAAGTTAAATCCTGAAAACTGTTAATCTTTGCTGTTTTTCCTTTATTCCTGTTCTCCATCACTATAAAGAGGATACCATAAAGGATTAAAGTAACGGCAACCGTCTGATAATTATAGAATATCTCATCAATTTTATCATCAAACAGCACACCAATCACACCCAGTGGAATAGCTCCAACAACAACTTTATACCAAATCTGCATCGTATCCAGCTTTTCTTGTTTTGTCTTCTTAGGCGAAAATGGGTTTAATTTATTAAAGTATAGCAAACATACTGCCAGTATTGCTCCTAATTGAATTACTACAAAGAACATCTCTTTAAATTCCTCAGAAGCATTCAGCTTAACAAATTCATCCACCAAAATCATATGTCCGGTACTGCTAATCGGAAGCCATTCAGTTATTCCTTCCACAATACCTAACAATATCGCCTTCAACAACTCAATAATTTGCATGCTCTTACCTCCATAAATAATAATTGGGTCAATCATATCAATCATAATTCAGTTTACTAAACATTACAAGTGAAACTTCACCGCCTGCCAGATAACTTTTTAAGCTAAACGATAACAATGATTGAGAGGGCCACTACCCTTACCCAAGTTTAGATTTGCCTCAAGAGCACCCGTAATATAGCTTTTTGCAGCTGCTACACCATCTCTAATACACCTGCCTGCAGCAAGATTACATGCTATGGCGGTGGAAAGGGTACACCCAGTACCGTGGGTATTAGGATTACTCACCTTATATTGCTGGTACCAGTGACAAGCTCCCTCTTCATAAAGTAAATCATCACTGCACTCTTCCAGGTGTCCTCCTTTTATCAGTATACTTCCTGAATAGTGTCGTGCTATTACTTCTGCAGCCTTTTGCATCTCTTCCTTTGTTCTGATCGGGAAACCGCAGAGGCACTCTGCCTCCGGTATATTGGGTGTAATTACTGTAGCCAAAGGTATCAACTTCGTAATCAACGCATCAATGGCATTATCCTGAAGAAGCTTGCTTCCACTTGTTGATATCATGACCGGATCCAGTACTATATTCTTTAACTCATATTGCTTCAGTTTGTCTTCAACAATATCGATGATATCTTTGTTAGCCAGCATACCAATCTTAACAGCATCCGGATAGATATCAGAGCATACCATATCCATCTGTTTCTCTATAAATTCCGGTGTCACTTCCATTACGCCACTGACACCAGTTGTATTCTGAGCAGTTAAAGCAGTGATTACACTCATGGCATACATATTGTGTACGGTTATCGTTTTAATATCTGCCTGTATTCCAGCTCCTCCACTACAATCCGAGCCTGCTATTGTAAGAACCTTTTTCATAATGATACCTATATTCTTACTCCATCATGGAGTAGATTATTTATCCTTTCATTATATTTTCACCTTATGCAGATCTTATTTTCTCTATACGTAAAATCTATTTATATCAATTCTAAGTTCCTATCCATGAAAATGTTCCTTCGCTTTTACGACCATCCTCTTGGTAGCATCACCAATGTTCTGTGCTGAGAAAATGGCGGATATCACTGCTACCCCGGCAACCCCGGTTCCATGAAGCTTCTCCATATTCTCCAATGTAATCCCGCCGATTGCCACTACCGGGATTGTTACCGCATGGCATATCTCTGTTAATATTTCCATTCCTATATTTTCTGCATCCTTCTTGGTATTCGTTCCAAAGACAGCGCCTACTCCGATATAATCCGCACCACCGGCTTCGGCATCCATGGCTTCCATGACTGTATGAGCAGATATCCCGATAATCTTATCATATCCAAGTCTTTTTCTTGCCAGAATAATATCCCCATCCTGCTGTCCAAGATGTACTCCATCTGCATCTGATGCGACTGCTACATCAATATTGTCATTGATAATTAGTGGAACCTGATACCGTCTTGTTATTTCTTTCATATCCAATGCTTCCTTCACAAACGATTCATATGCCATATCCTTTTCCCTGAGCTGCACCATAGTTGCACCGGATCTTAAGGCTTCCTCCACCTGGTCTGACAATTGATTGCTCCCTAGCCAGCTTCGGTCCGTAACAATATAAACCAGTAAATCCTCTCTCCTCAACCTCATAATGTTACTCCTTTCCTACTGTCTCGTTACCAGTATCCTGACTCTTCTATCAGAAGACTATCTCATCTCCAGCTTCGCGCCTTTTTCAATCAATGAGTCATCCATTTTACTGATAAAGTCAATGATATACTGACGATAGGAGGCAGTCCCCTCATTTCTTTCCATGATCTTTTCATAGGCATATTCACCTGCCATTCCCATTGCACATACCGCGGATATACAAGCTTCATATAGCTTGTCAGGATTTGCTCCGCAGAAGGAACCTATCATGGATGTTAGCATACATCCGGTTCCGGTCACACGGCTCATCATCGGATGCCCATTACGAATGAGACATACCTTATCATGATCCGCAATCAAATCAATTCTACCGGTAATCACAATCACGGCTCCTGTCCTCTTTGAAGTCCATTTTGCTAACTCAATTGCTTCATCCACTGTAACATCTGTGATTTGCTCTTTTAATGAAGCATCAACTCCCCTGGTATTACCGTTTCCGGTAATTGCTCTTATCTCCGAGCTGTTGCCTCTAATAACACTGAAATACACTTCTTTCATCAGATTCATAATTGTGTCTGATCGAAGCCGGGTGGCACCAACACCGACAGGGTCAAGAATAACCGGAAGCTCCAATTCATTTGCTTTCCTGCCTGCTACAAACATTGCTTTAACCGTACGCTCATTTAATGTTCCTGTATTAATTACAAGAGCGTTACTCATGGCGGTTACCTCTTCCACTTCAAGAATATCATCTGCCATAATGGGTGAACCTCCGCAGGCAAGGGTTATATTAGCACAGTCGTTGGCTGTCACGTAGTTTGTTATATTATGTACTAGTGGAACTAGCTTTTGAGTATTACGATGTATCTCCTGTAACATAATTACGATTCCCCTCTTTCTATTTTTCCCCCAGCAGCTCTACTTTTTCTCCGTTTAGGATTCGATTGGTGGTTCTCATGGCACACATCTTACCACACATGGAACAGCTATGACGATCCGAAGGCGGAGCACTTTCAAAATACTCTCTTGCTTTTTTTCCATCCAGAGCTAATGAGAACATCTCCTCCCAATCAATCCGTCTTCTGGCATCGCTCATTTTATTATCGATTTCCCTTGCTCCGGGTATTCCATTTGCGATATCCGCTGCATGTGCTGCTATTTTTGATGCAATAATTCCTTCCTTAACATCGGCCAGATCGGGCAGACGAAGATGTTCTGCCGGTGTGACATAGCATAGAAAATCAGCTCCGTTTGCAGCAGCAATTGCTCCTCCAATAGCAGAGGTAATGTGGTCATAACCAGGTGCGATATCTGTAACCAGCGGTCCAAGGACATAGAACGGAGCACCGTGGCAAATCCTCTTTTGCAATGTCATATTGGCTGCGATTTCATTCATCGCCATATGCCCGGGCCCCTCCACCATAACTTGCACATTCTTATCCCATGCTCGTGTAGTTAGTTGCCCCAGTTCAACCAGCTCTGCAATCTGCCCGGGATCCGTACTATCATGAATACTACCGGGTCTTAATGCATCTCCTAAGCTGATTGTTACATCATATTCATATAAAATATCGAGTACCTCATCATAATATTCATAGAAGGGATTTTCATTTCCCGTCATCTTCATCCATGCAAATATCAACGAACCGCCTCTGGATACAATGTTGGTCAATCGTTTTGAATTGGTGAAGCATTCCACGGCCCTTTTATTGATACCGGCATGAATCGTCATAAAATCGACACCCTGCCTTGCATGAGCTTCAATTACTCTGAGGAAATCCTTTGCTGTAATATCAAGCAAATCCTTCTCCAAATATCCAATTGCATCATACATCGGAACCGTCCCCACCATCGCCGGAGAAGACTGAAGCAATAGCTGACGAAAGGTATTCGTCTTTCCATAATTACTCAGATCCATAATGGAATGAGCGCCTAAATCAATGGACAGCTTTACTTTTTCCAACTCATTATCATAATCCGCACAATCCCCTGATACTCCTAAGTTAACATTAATCTTTGTCGTAAGCCCTTCTCCAATTCCCTCAGGACTTAAGCTTGTATGTAATGGATTTGCCGGAATTACAATATGACCAGCTGCAATCTTATCCATGAGCTTCTGAGCTTCGATTCCTTCCTTATTTGCAACAATCTGCATTTCTTTTGTAATCGTTCCTTTTCTGGCTGCCTCCAACTGAGTTCTATAATTCATGATTACCATCCTTTCTCAAATATGCCCTATCACTGTAGGAATCATTTTATATAAATCAATTCTTAGTAAAACATACTCCTCCGGTTTAATCTGTAACATCTTTTTGCATCTTATGTAATAAGCCGGATTTACACAGTGATAACAATAGAGCATATGCAATGACCGCTCCTGTAACAGAGCTTAAACTGAATGGAATAATGAAACCATAGAAGGCTACTGTGCTGGACAAGAAGAGAGCAGCCACCGGATATGCAATAAGGGCTCCAATGATACCGGTTCCGATCACTTCTCCGAGGACAGCACTTCCCATTTTTTTCGTATAACGATAGCACAGACCACATAATAATGCTCCACACATACTTCCTGGGAATGCTAATAAGCTTCCGGTTCCCAGGAAATTACGTAGCAGCGATGTTACAAACGCCATTCCTACTGCATAGAACGGCCCTAATAACATTCCACCCAATACGTTAATAAAGTGCTGTACCGGAAATACCTTTGCTACTCCAATCGGAATAGAAAATGTGGAGCAGGTCACTCCCACTGCAACAAAAACACCTGCTAATGATAACTTTTTTACTGACATAACTTATCCTCTCCTTTTATTAGTCGGTCCCTTGATGCTTTATAAGAGGATTTATATTGCATAGAAAGTTCGAAGACATATCCTATACAATATAAAACGGGATGCACCACACCGGTACATCCCATAAACTAAGATCATTCATGTATTCCCTACGTTGGCATTATCCAAATCAGGTACGGTCGAAACTATTGTTTCCTCTCAGCCTGCACACAAGCTCCCGACAATATTTATTTTTTCCCATTATATATTTCATTGAATATAATGTCAATTACTTTACTTACGATATTCCCTATCTTGCTATCTGGCTCCACGAATTCGCTCCGGCTGATATCCCCGGTCAGTCTCAGGTTCAATATGCTGAATAGAGAAGTAGCATAATGCATTAGGGGATAACGTGAGATCAAGACTCAATGTGTTCTCAGTTATTTTCTTTCTCATGGTTCTAACCTGAGGGCGGGAACATTCCTGTAGTAGCTTTATTTGCTCTGCCGAAGGATATGCCGGTGAACCCATGTCAATCCATGTCTTTAAAGGGTTACAAGTGCTTTCATCCACGAGCTTCGTTACGATCAAATATTCTCCGGGTTCCAAATCAAAGGAATAACTTAATGAAATATCAGAGCCCTCCCTCTCTACCGGATTCCATGCAATACCATGAATGTTCTTCTTCTCATCCTTGGTAATAATAAAATGCTCCTCACGTGCCAATGCATCGGACCCGATCTCGCTAAAGAATGAAAAGCTCCAGTAAGTGGGCTTTGGTATCATACCATTCGTCATTAAGCCAAAACATCCGGAAAACGGAGTATATGCAACTCCTGCCTCCTCAAATACATCCCCAAAGGTCCAATAAGAATATGAGGCGCAGACATCACCCATCTCACTTAATAGTCTTGCCACATAAGCCGCATTAAGATTCGTATCATGAATGGGATTCAGAGGGGTATAGGAAGTGTTAAATTCGGTGATATGCATCTCCATACCTTTATATTCAGGAAAGCTGTCAATAATCTTCCTGCTTTCTCTCAGTTCATCCATGAATACTTTCGGCGTTCTCAGTTCCTGATATTCATAATGACCTACTCTCTCCGGCATCTCGGTTGCATATGCATGTCTGGTTACAAAATCAATAGGTACTCTGTTATTGCTGCAGAACTCCAGGAAGCATCTCAGCCATCTCTCATCGTCCACACCACAGATAGCAGGACCTCCAACACGAATACGCGGATCACAGGATTTCACCGCTTTACTGGTCACCTCATAAAGCTTGAAATACTCCTCCATATCCGCACCCTTCCAGAAACCCGGAAGATTGGGTTCATTCCATACCTCAAAGGGCCAGGTTATAACCTCGTCTATACCATATCGAGAAATCCAATGCTTAATCGTTGCAATTACCAGATCCGCCCATTTCTGATAATCTTTCGGAGGTGTAGTATTTCCCTTCCAATAGAATATCGTCTGCTCACCACTTGCTAAGTTCTTAGGCATAAAGCCCAACTCAACAAAAGGCTTTAGACCCATGGACCGATAGTCATCGAACACAAGATCAATGTAAGAAAAATTGTACTCTGCCTTCTCAATTCCATCCTCTTCATAAGTCCGATAGACAGCCATATCATCACAAAACAGTCCATGCCCGCGGATATGGTCGAAATGAATGTCTTCCTGAACCTTCTTTAACTGATTATGATACTCTGTCCGTAAGGCTAGATTTAAGCGTCCTGTTCCGATACAAAAGGTCGCATTATTATGAAAGGTAGTACTCTGTTCCAGATTAATGTTATAATACAATTTTTCTTTCATAGTTCTCCTCCGATTGAATATGTCATCTGTGATTATATAATTTGTATTATACCACATAATCATATTTTTTTCTTCTTGTGAGTTGCTATCAAACCCTTCAAATATTGCTACATCGATATTTAATTAATATTCATAACAGTTTCTGAGGCTTCCTTAACCTTATTCAATTGGTCTTTGGGGTCAAAAGCATTATAATATCCCTTGTTCATCATATAAGTCGAAATTCGTCCATGGGCGTTAATTGCATCATCCAATTGCTTTCGCAGTGTTTTGGTTACCTCAGGAGATGTTGCTTCCGTTATTGCTGCCGCATAATTCTTTATTGCACTTTTCGATGCAAGAAGTAAATCTGTAGCGATAATCTGTTCCGTCATTTCTGACATTCCTGCCATATTTTGAATTATTGTTGCCATTCTTTTCACCTCATACATTCTATAAAATTACTTACCCTACAGTTGCTTTTGAAGCAGAATCAAAGGCAGTACTTGCACCTACCATCAAGTCCTGCAATTCCTTAATATGCTCTTTTGATGTATTAAAATCCTGTTCTAATATTGTTTTTAACTCATCATCCTTTACCAGGGCTGCCATCGATGCAGACTTTGTTGCACATACATTCTTAAAGGTTAGAAGCTCATGTAATTCCAGTGCTTCATGGGGTGCAATGCTATTTCCAATTCTCATAGTTCCTCATTCCTTTCTTAAAGCTGCTTACCATTATGATACAAGCATATCCTTGTCGTGATGAAACAGAATAATTTCCACGCAATCATTTATGCTATTATCGTAATCATTATTTCAAATAATAGTAAAATTATACTAAGTATTAATAACCTTAATTTCGATTTTTACTTTTCAACATTATTGTAAATCTTTCACCATTTTTCAGCTTCAGCATATTCTAATTATGAAAGGAGTTGATGTAAATGGGATGCTTTAATGACGATTGCCGTCGTTCTTACTATGATCGTCATCGTCACGATTATGATGACTGGTTTGATAATGATCGGGATTGCTGTAAACGCAGACCTTATCCGCGTAGGGAGTATCGGAGGTATCGTTCGGACAGATCTATGTTTTATGGATTTCCTAGAATTTTTCGCTAGTATATTTGAGCTTTCTATGATAAATTAATAGTATTATTGTTATGTCTTGCAGATATTTTTTCGTACCCATTCTATTAAAGCGTATGATTGGGAATATGGTATTCCTAAATAATAACAAATGTTCCGAGCTTAAATGAAAAAGCACTTTACTTTAGCACTCTGTAGTGTTAAAATTATACTGTGTGAAACACAAAACACAATGGATGAAAGGAGTCCTACCGATGAGTAAGAACATCAGAACATCTGCTGTTGACCATTTATTTGAGGCCATATTAAGCTTAAAAGATTCGGAGGAGTGTTATATATTTTTTGAAGATATTTGTACTGTAAACGAGTTATTGTCTCTATCCCAGAGATTTGAAGTGGCACGTATGTTGCGAAATCATAAAACATATCTTGAAATTGCAGAAAAAACGGGTGCCTCTACTGCTACGATCAGTCGGGTTAATCGCTCTCTGAACTATGGAAATGATGGCTATGATATGGTCTTTTCAAGAATGAAAGATGTGAACAAGGACGATTAATATTACGGGGAAACCCCAAAAAAGAATCAACCCACCTTTATTTAGAGTTGATATATAACCTGTCAATGTAACAAGGGTATATCCATTCTAATTAGAGGTGGGTTTTCTTGATATAATGCTGTTAATTTATGTTTCGACTATAGTTAAATTATGTTTCGATTAAATATAAGTTACGGAATTGCCTGAATCTTTTGATCCTTCCGATTTGCTATTGGTTTTTTTCGCTGAATCTGGCTTCCTGGCTGCTTCCGATTTCTCAGTAGTTTTGCTTCCCTGTTTCTCTGATCTCTTCTTGACGGAGCCCTTATTATTGCTCATAAAAGAATGATCTATCATCATCTCAATCATGTGCTTTCGCATATATACGTCAAAGCAAAGCATACTGATAAAAGTAAACGTCGTAAGAAAATCACGATCCTCCTCGTCATTTATATCCGGGAAGGCTTCCTTCGCCTTCGTCATCTTTCGAATCATATCCTTCGTTAAAGCATCCGTCTGCTCTTTCTCCATTCGAAAGATCTCTTTATAGATTGTTTCCAAATCCACCCCTGACTTCTTGCCGTAATATCTCTCTGTCAATGGATTGAAAATACTTTGAATATCATTAATTGATAAGATGTTTTTAAAATAATAGATAAAAATTAAAAGGAACATATGCTCCTTGGAATATTTCTTCTTATTTGGTGGAGGTAACAATTCGTTCTTCGTATAATTATTTATCATCGTTTTGGTCAAAAGCTTATCCTCACTGTAACGCTTGGAAGATTTGAGATGCTTGTCCATAAACGTGGTAACCTGATCCATATATAAATCAATATTAGGTATATCATCAGGCATGATATATTTTGCATCCCTGAGTCTGTCAATCAGACTTTTGATATACTCTTCCTTCATTGTATCCAATTATATCACCTCGAATTTATTATATAGTAACAATAACTAGATGTCAAAGCAAAAATCTATAGATGAATGGCAGACATTTCTTGAACATTACATTGAATCTGAAATATTGGCATGCTATAATAAACATATGTTTGCAGTCGGATATCTTAGGATATCGGCTGCAGTAAGATTACATAGGACAGGCAGGTACATGATATGAGTATTTATGATACATTGAACCCCGAGCAAAAAAGAGCTGTACTTCATGATAAAGGGCCCCTTCTCATTCTCGCAGGGGCAGGATCCGGTAAAACAAGGGTCTTAACACATCGAATTGCGTATCTGATTGAGGAAAGGGATGTAAACCCATGGAATATCCTTGCGATTACCTTTACCAATAAGGCTGCCAGGGAAATGCGGGAAAGAGTGGATAACATAGTTGGCTACGGCTCAGAGAACATCTGGGTAAGTACGTTTCATTCTACCTGTGTTCGAATCCTGCGTAGATTTATAGAAAGCATCGGTTATTCCAGAAGCTTTACCATCTATGACACGGATGATCAGAAAACTCTGATGCGGGAAGTATGTAAGTTTTTAAATATCGATACAAAGAAAATGAATGAACGCAGTATTCTCTCAGTTATATCGAGAGCAAAGGACGAAATGATCTCACCAGAAGAATTTGCCTTACAGGCACAGGGAGATTATCAGCAGACAAAATATGCACAGGCTTATTCGGAATATCAAAAACGTCTAAAGGCAAGTAATGCTTTGGATTTTGATGATTTGCTTTATAAGACGGTAGAATTATTTCAAACAAATAAGGAAGCATTGCTTTACTATCAAAATCGTTTTCGATATATTATGGTGGATGAGTATCAGGATACGAATAATGTGCAATTTCAGCTGATTCATCTGCTTGCATCCGGACTGAATGAATATGGCGAACGAGAGTATAACCTGTGTGTAGTTGGTGATGATGATCAGTCCATCTACAAATTCCGTGGAGCAAATATATATAATATTCTTAATTTTGAAAAGGCTTTTCCGAATACTACCGTAATCAAATTAGAGCAAAACTACCGCTCTACGAAAAGTATTCTGAATGCAGCCAATGAGGTGATTTGTAATAATCAAGGAAGAAAAGATAAAACCCTATGGACGGAGAACGAAGAGGGAGAACCTGTTCAATTCACACAGTATGAGACAGATTTTGAGGAAGCGGACAGTATTACCTCTGAGATTCAGCATCTTGTAAATACTGGGAAGATCAATTATAACGATATTGCGATTCTATATCGAACGAATGCACAATCCCGTCTTCTAGAGGAGAAATTAATATTAAAGAATATACCTTATAAAATCATTGGCAGCGTGAACTTCTATTCCCGTAAAGAAATTAAGGATATTCTGGCTTACCTGAAAACCATAGACAATGGCTTGGACAACCTTGCCGTAAAACGTATTATCAATGTTCCCCGCCGAGGCATTGGACTAACTACGGTAGACCGTGTTAATGATTACGCACTTCAGCAAAATATAAGTTTTTATGAAGCTCTCACCAGAGCTCAGTATATCCCTGGATTAGAACGTTCTGCATCGAAGATTATTCCTTTTGTCAGCCTGATTGAAGGTCTTAAGTCGCGTATTCAGCAGGAAGGCTATTCTCTTAGAGAAATAATCGATGACATTCTTGACGCTACCGGTTATCTACGGGAGCTTGAGGAGGAGAATTCCGAAGAGGCCCAGGATCGAATCGAAAATATCAACGAGCTTGTCAATAAGCTGGTAACCTATGAAGAGAACAGTCTGGAGCCGCCGACCTTAAGTGGATTTTTAGAAGAGGTTGCTTTAGTTTCCGATATTGATAATTTAAATGAGGAAATGAACCATATCGTTCTAATGACCTTACACAGTGCAAAGGGCCTGGAGTTCCCATATGTTTATCTATGCGGAATGGAAGAAGGTATTTTTCCTGGCTATATGTCCATTTTTGCTGACAATCCGGTTGAAGAGATTGAGGAAGAACGGCGTCTGTGTTATGTAGGCTTTACCAGAGCGATGAAGCGTTTATCACTTACCGCTGCCAAGCAGCGAATGATTAGAGGGGAAACACAGTACAATAAGCCCTCACGCTTTATTAATGAAATACCAAGATATATGATTAAGATGAATACTGCTTCTCCAAGAAAGGTGCAATTTAGCAAAATGAGTAATGACTCCATCTCTGATAAGTCCCCCGGCATTCTGGACTTTGACAAACCAGCCTCTAAGCCCCAAGCCGGCTATAGGCCTTATTACACGGCGGAGACAAAGCAATTTGAAGGCACTAAGATGGGAACATTGGATTATGGTGTCGGAGATAGCGTTAAACATGTAAAGTTTGGCGTTGGTATCGTTACTGATATTACAAAAGGCGGTAAAGACTATGAGGTAACAGTTGATTTCCCGAAGTTCGGAATCAAAAAGCTGCTATCAACCTTTGCTAATTTAATTAAAATTGATTAATTCGATTAACCTTGTATAAAACTTCTTTGAAATTCAAATATTATAGTAAGGATGACGATTCAATGCCGATATATAAACCGAATCGTTACTAGCAAATATACTATTGTTATGTTATACTATAAATGTAATGAGAATAAATGGAAAAGACACCACTTATTTAGAATAACGAAGGGAAGTGTTATCATGGGCAATAAAATTGATGAGCTCTTAAGCGCAATGAAATTAGGGGAATTAGTTCACAGAAAAGATCCAATGGAGAAAAGAAAGCATACAATCATGTGCATTCTTGCTGTAATCGGTGCTATCGCTGCAGTAGCTGCTATCGCATATGCTGTATACCGCTATATGAATCCAGATTATCTTGAGGACTTTGATGATGACTTTGATGATTATGAGGAAGATACAGACGATCTGACAGAAGAGGAGCAATCCACCGAATCTTCTGAACTGTAACAAGCATTATTTACTAATAGGTTATGTAGTAATGAACGATAAAAAGATATCATGATTCTACTATTAATTCAGGTATTATTTATGGGGATGTATGTCACAAAACATGTTCGTGACATACATCCCCATCATTATGATTTTATTATGAATATGATCCAGCCTACTTCTTAGCTGCTTCTTCTGCATATTTTCTTGTTATGATCTCCTGATATGGAACCCGCTTCGATAATTCTCCCGCTTCCTCCAGGATATCCTGTAGAAGTGTTAAGCTTTCTTCCTCAAAAATCAGATTATCCTTCCAGGTATCCTGTTCATAATACCTGGTAACAATCATAACCAGCTTCTCACGATCTGTCTCAGCAAACTGAGGCTGTATCGCTTCTGCTATCTCCTTCGGGGAATGAGTCGCTACAAAATCCAGCCCCTTTTGAATTGCATTGGTGAATTTCTGAATGATCTCAGGATTTTTCTCAATATAACTCTTCTTAGCTGCAAATGTAGTATAGGGAACCTTTCCGCTTTCCACACCAAGAGATGCAACTACCTTTCCCACTCCTTCTAATTCCAGAGCAGTTGCAGCCGGTTCGAATTCAATGGTGTAATCACCTTCACCGGATGAAAACGCCTGAGAAGTCAATCCAAAATCAATGTTCTGAATTATGGTTAAATCCTTTTTCGGATCCATTCCATGTTTCTTAAGAATGTACTCAAATACCATCTGCGGCATTCCACCCGGCCTGCCTCCGATAACAGTCTTTCCCTTTAAGTTATTCCAATCAAATTCTTCATTATTATCTCTGGAAACCAGAAAGTTACCGGCTCTCTGGGTCAGCTGTGCGAAATTAACAACATAATCCTCAGCGCCCTCGTTATATACATAGATTGTTGCTTCTGCGCCCATAAAGCCGATATCACAATCTCCACTGAGTACTGCGGTCATTGTTTTATCGGCTCCCAGGCCATTCACTAAATCAACCTTTAGGCCTTCTTCCTCAAAGTATCCCTTTTCAATAGCAACATACATTGGTGCATAGAAAATAGAATGTGCTACTTCATTTAATGTTATTTCTGTTAAGCCTCCAGTTCCCTTACACCCTGTTAATATTGAAGCAAATATCGTGATTACAGCAAGTACACTTATCCATTTCTTCTTCATCGAAACCCTCCAGAGAATATATTACTCCTATAATATATCGTAAATTCCTCTGGTTTGTGCTTGTACTGGGACTAAATAAATTATGAACCGGACGAAAACGAAATAACCTTTGGTGGAATATTACTTGATATCTTCACGTTCTCCCAAGGTAACCTCCAGTGTCTTCTCAACATATTTTCCATTTTCTTTTACCTGAATCCGTAGTTTAATGGTATCTCCTGCTTTTTTATAGCTTAAGGCATTGATTAAGGCATCGATAGTCTTAATCTTCAAATCGTTTACTCCGGTAATGATGTCTCCTTGCATTAAGCCTGCTTTTTCTGCAGGGGAATCCTTTAAAACATCATTTACATATACACCTACCGGCATATTGAAACGCTCAGCATAAATTTCGGTTACATTCTGTGCAGTGGATGCATCAATTCCTAAGAAGCCCTGTTCTCCCTTTTCAATCACTTCACGGTTCATTAATTCATTAATCATCGGAATGGCACTGGATATCGGAATTGCATAACCCATTCCTTCCACTTCCTGTGACGCATATTTCACTGAATTAATACCAATTACCTGACCAGAAGTATTAAGAAGTGCGCCACCGCTATTACCAGGATTAATTGCTGCATCAGTTTGAAGAAGGGTCATAGTCTGATTCCCAATCGTAAGCTCTCGGTTAACTGCACTGATATAGCCTACAGTAACGGATTGACCATATCCAAGAGCATTACCAATTGCGATTGCCATCTCACCTGGTTTTACATTATCTGAATTACCAATGGTCGCTACTTTGATATTTTTCAGAGTATCTTCGGATATTCCTTTTATATCGACTGATAATACGGCCAGATCTGCATTGGCATCAGCACCCTTTACGGTAGCAGTTGCAGTTGATTCATCCGAAAATACGATCTCTACATTATCAGCTCCTTCAATTACATGGTTATTAGTAACCAGTAGCAATTCTTTACTATTCTGCGCTATGATAATACCGGAGCCGCTTCCCTGTGTCGGTTGACTAAACTGCCTTCCAAAGAAATCATAACTAATTGCTGTTCCTGATGAATTAATTGCGACAATAGAAGGCATTACTTTATCGACTACGTCTGACACATCCGTGATAACGGTTTCTCCCTTTGCTGTGGTAGGTACAATGATTTCCTCATCCTTCGTATCCTCCAATAGTTCTGAAAGCTTAATACTGGTATCATCGGAAGCTTTCTCTGCTTTTGAACTTGATGCAGAGTTAACGAGCATATTATATCCCTGAAGGGATGCACCTGCTACAATCCCAAAGACAACAGCGGCCGCTGTTAGCTTTAATACACCTATCATCCTTCTTTTCTTTTTCGGTTGCTTTTCCTCTTTCAATGAAGGGGTTGGATACACTGTGTAGGGGTTTTGATTCTGGTTATAAGCTTCCCCGCCAGTGGTAAATCCCTGTGTTGCCTGTTGCTTATATTCTGTAGAATATCTCTGCTGAGAATTACTGTAACTCTGATTGCTAAAATGATTCAATTGATCATTATTGATCTCATTATTTTTTATCTCGATATTACTTAATTCGTTATTATTGAACTCTTTATGATTGAACTCATTATTGTTGAACTCATTATTGCTGAATTCATTATTGCTGAACTCATTGTTATTGTTCTCATTATTCATACGAACTCTCCTTTCAATACTATAATTCCTATACAAGTGTGTCTTTCATTGATAGGATTATCGTAACAGGAAATTATGTTCACTTTGTGATTAGATTTTGAAAAAAGTATGAAGAAGCTTCATCTATGCAAAAGGGTGCTTATCCTCCTCATATCCATGCGGTTAAGTCCACAATAGATGGTTGGTACTATTACAACTACGATTGCACAGGAATATAACTTCCCAGTATCTTCATCTCCAATGCTTCTTCCTTTATACACATAAGCGCATTCTTTACTGCAGGATGCTCAAGACTTCCTTCAATATCGACAAAGAAACGATAGGCAAAGGCTTTTCCCAGTATCGGTCTGGATTCTATCTTCGTCATATTAATATTATTATAAATAAAATGAGAAATCATGTGATAGAGTGATCCGCTTTTATGTGGAAGTGCAAAGCAAATACTGGTTCGTTCCGCACCTTTTTTATATATTTTTTTATTTGAAATAATAATAAATCTCGTCGTATTATTATCCTCATTCTGAATGGATGCCTTTAATAGCTGCAGGCCATATACTTTACCTGCCTGTTTACTTGCGATTGCTGCTTGTGAGTTATCCTTATCCTCTAAGATTTTTCTCGCACAGCCTGCTGTACTTCCAGCTTCGATCTGTTTCATCTTGGGATACTGCTTTAAGAAATCAGAACATTGTAGTAATCCCTGACGATGAGAAAACACTTTCTTAATATCAGAAATTGCAGACCCCGGAACTCCCCATAGATTATGTTCAATTTTCACTAAATGCTCACCAATTATATAATTATCATATTCGGACAGAAGGTCGAATACATCGGCTAAGGTTCCCGTTGATGAGTTTTCAATCGGTAGCACTCCATAATCTGCTTTTTCTTCATTAATCGCCTTCATGACTTCAGAAAAGGTTTTCATCGGAATGCCCTGGACTTCATCACCAAAATATTCAAGCATTGCCTGTTCTGTATAAGAACCATTTTCACCGAAAAATGCAACGGTGGTATCCTTTCTGACGGGTAACTGCTCCACCTCAGTGAAGCCAAGACTTTCTATATTATCCAACAGAGTATATTGTAATCTGCGGCTCATAGACATGATCTGCTTAAATAAATCTCCAATTGCCTTTTTATTAAACTCGTCTTCCGTCAATGCCGTAAGTGTGGCCAGCTTCTGCTCCTCACGAGCAGCATCATAAATGGGTTTTCCAATACTACGCTTGTATTCTGCAATATCCATGGCTAATTTCATTCTTTGCTCAAACAACTCCACCATCTGACGGTCGACGATATCAATCTTCTCTCTGCTTTCCTGTATATCTATCATTTTGTCCTCCAAAGTACTCCATTATTTTTCCAACCTTTTGCATCATTATACTATTATAATGAATGGGGTGCAACCAGAACAGTTACTTTGTCAGTAACTGTTCTGGTTGCACCCCATATCAGATAGACTAGGAGTATATCCACTGCGGAACCGCATGCGCTTAGTTGCACTTAGTAACGGTACATAAGGATACAAAAAACAGAACCTAAGTAGCGACTAGTGCAAAAACTCTGACTTTGGTTATATTTTTGCTCCTAGTCTGTTTATATTTTGAAAAAGACAGTACAGCACCATATATATTTATGGTAAAATACAGTTCTATATGCTTATTGAATTAAATTTCTTGTCGATATATAATACAAAATGAATAATCTAGATTCCGGGAGGTATTTTATGCTGAAATTGATCAGACGTATTTTTATAGGCTTAGTAATCGCTACACTTGCAATCATAGCAATCATATATATGTATTCATCGGGGCGAACCTATTTTAATGAAGAAGACGAAATAGGTAATACAACTGGTAACATCTATAATGGTGGTCTGTTTTGTGAACAGGATAACTTAATTTACTTTAATAATCCAAATGCAAATGGTAAGCTGTATCGCATGAACTCGGATATGTCCGGGATGAAAAAGCTATCGGATGATATGTCAGTATATATAAATGCTGATGAAAACTATATTTATTATGTCAGAGCGAATAATACCCGGGAAAATAAAGATGATGCTTTTACAAAATACAATAATACCGGCGTAATTCGTATAAACCAGAATGGATCGAAGAGTATGTCCTTCACTAGTAACCCAGGTGCGTATCTTCTGCTCCAAGGTAATTTTATATATTTACAGCGTTACGATGTGGAGCAAGGTTTATACGTGTATCGTTACAAAATAGATGGATCCATGGAACGCCTTTTAGTGAAAGATGCAGTAAAACCAGCTGCCGTAATTAATAACTCTTTGTACTATGCAGGATATTCTGAAGATCATTATATTAATGCATTGGATTTATCCAGCTTTACTTATCGTACGGTTTATGATGGTTCTTATCTTTATCCAATATTCATGGATCAATACGTTTATTACATTGATATAGCGGATGATTATCATATTTATCGAATGAAGCAGGATGGTTCGGAAGTAACCCTGCTTGTTAACGAATCCTGCTCCACCTACAATATTACCAACTCCGGTAAATATCTGTACTATCAGGTAGATAACGGCAAGAAAAGCCGAATCTGTCGTATTGATTTAGCGACCTTGGTCTCTGAAACCTTACTGGATGGGAGCTATAAGCAGATCCATGTAACAAAAGATTATGTTTTTTTTAGAGATTTTAACGATACAACGACCTTTATGGTCTATGCCGATGGTGGTCCCCACGTGAATACCTTCAATCCACCTGATCTGGACGTAGAAAAGGAGAAGAAGAAGAAACAATAGCTTCCTGCAGTTCACCTAAATAGGAAAGGGAACCAAAGGCGAGAATGACATCGTCCGCTTTCGCTTCTTGCAATGCCAGCTGGGCTGCGTGATCAACCGCATCGGCATCGAATATTCGTTCCGCACCATATGCCTTACTCTCTATCGCTAGCTTTGATGAGGGTAAGGCTCTTTGATTCATAGGAGTTACCGTAATAATGATCTTAGCAAGCGGGAGCATAATTTGTAATATTTTACGATACTCTTTATCTGCCAACACACCTATTATAAAAATAAACTTTTTATCAGGGAAATAAGTCTGTAAAGCGTTTCTCAGCTGTAATGCTGCGTCTTCGTTGTGTGCTCCATCAAGAATAATATACGGCTTCTTCGCAATTATCTCGAATCTTCCTTTCCACTTCGTATGGAATAATCCTTCCCTAATGGCCATGTCTGAAACAGGGACTCCATTCCTTCGAAGAATTTCTGCTGTTTGAATAGCGAGGATGGCATTACTGGTCTGATAATTACCCAGTAGCCGAATACGATAATTCTTTCCATGATAAAGAAATGTGGTTTCTTCCGGAGAATAATGTATATCACAGAGCTCTTCCTGTAACGTTAAGCTTAACTGACTTTCCCTGCTTGCACATACTTTTTCTAGGACAGAAAGTACTTCCACTCTATTATTATTCGTAACTACGGGAACACCGGGTTTGATAATTCCAGCCTTTTCTTCTGTAATCTTCTCAATCGTATTGCCCAGGAATTGCATATGATCCATACTGATGGATGTTATTACACTACAGATCGGATGTCGGATAACGTTGGTTGCATCAAGACGTCCTCCAAGTCCAACCTCCACCACAGCAAAATCAACCTTTTGCTTAACGAAATATAAAAACGCCATAGCTGTCTCTATTTCAAAGGAGGTTGGATGAGATAATCCATCCTCAACCATCTTCCTGCATAGAGGTTCAATCTCTGTAATAGCATCACTTATGCCTTCCTCTGTTATGTCGTTTATGGTAATCTCGGTGACAGTATTCTTTAGACTAGTTATATTCTTATCGTATTGCTGATCCTTGCTAGTTATTATCTGTATCTGTTCCCGATAAGAAAATACTGCCGGCGAACTATAGCGGCCTACCTTATACCCTTCTGCAGCCAATATATTCGTTATAAATGCTGAAGTAGATCCCTTTCCGTTAGTACCTGCAACATGAACAATCCTCAGGTTATCCTGAGGATTGTTCAATCTATTCAGAAGTTCTGTAATCGACTCAAGTCCAAGAACGCTTCCGTATTGATTGGAAGCTTTAATGAATTCCATTGCTTCTTGATATGTCATAGTTCCTCCCATTCCAGCGCATTTCTTCATTATGCCATATGAGGGTATGCGCTTAGAAGTTAATTATTCACTACTTTTCATCTACTACCTGGAAAATAAAAAATTTCAAATAATAGGATTCATCCGCAGCCCACAGAATCGGATGATCCGGAGCCTGGGTTCGGTATTCTACCTGTCGAATACGCTTTCTCACATTCTTTGCAGCTTGACTGATTGTCTCCGCAAATAAATCCGGGGTCATAAAATGGGAACAGGAGCAGGTAGCGAGATAACCCCCATCCTTCACCAGCTTCATTGCTCTAAGGTTAATCTCTCGGTATCCCTTTATCGCATTCTTAACAGAATTCTTCGACTTTGTGAACGCGGGTGGATCAAGAATTACCACATCAAACATTTCACCCTTTTTTTCATATTCCGGTAACAAATCAAAGACATCAGCCGTTATGAACTTGACCGTATCGGACAACCCATTCAGCATAGCGTTTTCTGTTGCCTGCGCTACTCCCAGCTCTGAGGCATCCACTCCGATAACCTCCTTAGCACCGGCCTTCCCTGCATTTAATGCAAAGGATCCGGTATGGGTAAAGCAATCCAGTACTCTTGCTCCCTTACAAAGCTTTGCAATCGCAGCACGATTATATTTTTGATCTAAGAAGAATCCGGTTTTTTGGCCTTCCGCCACATCTACCAGATATTTAACACCATTCTCTTCTATCTCTACTTTTGTGTCAAATGGCTCTCCTATAAAGCCTTTGATTCGTTCCATTCCTTCCTGTAATCGCACCTTGGCATCACTTCGTTCATAGATGCCACGAATAGATATTCCATCTGTTTCCAGCACTTCCCTCAGGATTGATAGAATTTCCAGCTTCATGCGGTCAATTCCCATTGCCAGTGATTGTACTACTAAAATATCAGCAAACTTGTCTACCACCAGTCCGGGGATGAAATCCGCCTCGCCAAAGATTATTCTACAACTGCCGGTATCTACTGTAGTCTTACGATAATCCCAAGCCGCCTTAACTCTCATAGCTAAAAATTCATGATCGATTTCCTGTCCTTTGATCCGCGACATGATTCGTACCGTAATTTTCGAATATGTGTTAATAAATCCACATCCCAGATAATAACCGTCAAAATCATGCACATATACCAGATCACCATTCTCATAATCACCGACAATTTGATCTATTTCATTATCATAAATCCACAATCCTCCGCTTTTTAAGCTTCTTGCTCCACCCTTTTTAATTGTAACAACTGCATTGCATTGATTCATTGTCGTCCTCCATTGTTCGTTACTATTCCTTGTTCTTATTAAAGATGTACAGTTTGCTAAATGCATAATTTAATACAATCACTATCACAGCCATGGAAGCTTTTACCAGCAATCGATAGAAGCCCAGACGTTCAATAAAAATATACATACCTAATTGCTCTATCCCCAGTGTAACCAGTCTGGCGCCAAAGAATTTTATAACCTTAAGGGCCTCATCCTTCGCCGAAGCACTTCTCGATAAAAATACATTTCGTTTATTTACGATATAGGCAAAGCTTACAGCAATGATCCATGCCAAAGCATTGGCACGCAGATTTGTCAAACCAAGACGATATAGGCCTTCGTAACTTATGAAATTCACTGCCGTTGTCAACACGCCTGCTACTACATAAGCAATAGTTTCTCTGTTTATTAATTTTCCAAGCTTCTCATATATACCATTTCGTGAGTCTCGTTTCATTCCTGCCTCCATGTTTCACGTTCATAGCCTAATTAGATTATTTTATATAAAAAAAGTATGTAAATACCAATTCATCATTCTCTCACCATATAATATAGCTACAGCAATTCCTCCTGATAGATATGGGCCAAATGCAAGTACACTATTTACACGGCTTACTTTCATTCGAAGAGGATGAATGATGGAAGCAAGTACACAGCCTACCAGAAAGGCAAGAAGGGTTAACTGCCATCCCAGCACTAACCCAGCTGCTGCCATCAGCTTTATATCACCACCGCCAATTCCTCTTCCACGGGTTACAGTATAGAGGATGAGCAGAAACAGACTTACCACAAAAAAACCAATAATATGATCTGTCACAACTCCTATATTATTTCCAAAGCAAAAATACTTAATAATCATAACAGATAGTCCCATTATGAAAATAAATACATTGATACCGAATGGAATGATCTGGGTCCGAAAATCTATAATGCTTAATACAATCAATGCTGACACCACTAGAGCATAGGCTATATTCAATAGAATATTAGGTAAGGTGCCCCATCCATAGATAAAGAAAATAAGGACATAGAGGACCCCATTCAGCAACTCTACCATAGGATACTGAAGTGATATTTTTGCTTTACATCTTCTACAGCGTCCGCGAAGAACAACATAACTGATGATGGGGATAAGATCATACCATTTAAGCAGTGTGTTGCAGCTCATACAGTGAGATTCTACGCTAACAATACTGTGATTCTCC
Source organism: Variimorphobacter saccharofermentans (assembly GCF_014174405.1). Taxonomy (GTDB): domain Bacteria; phylum Bacillota; class Clostridia; order Lachnospirales; family Lachnospiraceae; genus Mobilitalea; species Mobilitalea saccharofermentans. The sequence continues at coordinate 2,790,972 of NZ_JACEGA010000001.1, forward strand.
GGAATCCGCCAAATACATACATTTAAAAAACTTCCAATAAAAATACCATAGAGGAAAATAATACTATATACCAATACTTCCATCATATTACATCCTGCCTTTGTCTTATTAGAGACACAGCTTTCTCTCCATGCTAAGAATATCCTGTGCAAATGCCAATGCCTGCTCTCTGTGAATAATCCCCTTTCGATACAATTCGCAAATTGCATCATCCATCGTCTGCATTCCCTGCTTCCGATTTGTCTGAATAAAGGAGGTGATCTGGTGATTCTTATTCTCCCTGATAAGACTCCTGATGGCCGGGTTTGACAGCATTACCTCAAATGCAGCAACCCTGCCTTGTCCATCTGCCGTAGGTAGTAATTGCTGTGATACCACTCCTTCCAAAACAGTGGAAAGCTGTATTCGGATCTGTTGCTGCTGGTGTGGTGGAAATACATCTATAATTCTGTCAATCGTATTCACTGCTCCAATGGTATGCAGAGTTGAGAAAACCAGATGTCCAGTTTCTGCTGCTGTAATTGCCACTTCAATCGTTTCATAATCTCTCATTTCACCCACGAGAATAACGTCCGGATCTTCGCGAAGAACCACTCTCAGAGCATTCGCAAAGGATAAGGAATCTGTTCCGATTTCTCTTTGGTTGACCAAAGACTTTTTATGTCTGTGTAGATACTCAATTGGGTCCTCCAGAGTAATAATATGACAGTTTTGATACGTATTAATAATATCTATTAAAGTCGCCAGGGTAGTTGACTTGCCACTTCCGGTTGGTCCCGTTACTAATACCAGACCTCTCTTCATTTTGGTCAACTCAACAACCGAATATGGTAAACCAAGCTCTTCTGCCCGTGGTACTATTGTATTAATAATTCGAACAACCGTTGCATAAGAGCCCCGCTGTTTAAACACATTCACACGAAATCTTCCTATATTAGGAATAGAATAGGAAAAATCTATTTCTCCATAGGTATTTAGCTTTTCTGATAAACGTTCCGGTACTATTGGCATAATAATTGCTTCTGTATCCGTAGGTGACAATGGTTCATACCCCATATCGACTAAAACTCCGTTAATTCGACATTTGGGGGATACTCCGACGGTAAGATGTAGATCAGATGCTTTTCGGCTCTGTGCATCCTTTAGTAACTCATCCATCGAAAGCTTCATACGTTATATGCCCCCTTAGTATCCATATTCAATAAATTGAATCCGTTTATCCTAATCAAATGAAATCCTAGTATCGTTTACTTTTATCCATTATAAATCAAATTACTTTAATATACAAATTGAAATTTACCAGGTTATCATGTAAAATAGTATCTCGTATATTACCTTCCACATAAATTAAGGAGTATTTTCATCTATGAGTATATTGAATGTAACCAACCTAAGTCATGGTTTTGGCGATCGTGCCATCTTTCATGACGTATCATTCCGTTTATTAAAGGGTGAGCACATCGGCTTGATTGGTGCCAATGGTGAAGGAAAATCCACCTTTATGAACATAATAACCAATAAGCTAATGCCCGACGAAGGTAAGATTGAATGGGCTAAGAATGTTCATGTCGGATACCTTGACCAGCATGCTGTATTGGAAAAAGGTATGACTATTCGTGATGTTCTGCGATCTGCCTTTTCCTATTTATTTGAATTGGAAGAAAAAATGAATCAAATCTGTGATTCCATGGGAGAAGCACAAGAGGATGAGCTTCAGGAAATGATTGAGGAGCTCGGGACAATCCAGGAATTATTGCAAATGCACGACTTTTATATTATCGACAGTAAGGTGGAAGAAATCGGTCATGCCTTAGGTCTTGATGAAATCGGCCTGGATATGGATGTAACGGACTTAAGCGGTGGGCAAAGAACAAAGCTTCTACTCGGTAAGCTTTTATTAGAAAAGCCTGATATCCTGCTTCTGGACGAACCTACTAACTATCTGGATGTACAACATATTGAATGGCTGAAGCGATATTTAAATGAGTATGAGAATGCATTTATACTAATCTCACACGATATTCCCTTTCTCAACAGCGTTGTTAATATAATTTATCATATGGAAAATCAGGAGCTGAACCGATATGTAGGTAACTATGACAAGTTCCTGGAGATTTACGAAATGAAGAAAACTCAGCTGGAGGCAGCCTATAAGCGACAGCAGAAGGAAATCGAAGAGCTGGAGGATTTTGTTGCTCGTAACAAAGCCAGAGTATCCACCAGAAATATGGCAATGTCGCGTCAAAAGAAGTTGGACAAAATGGAGATTATTGAGTTAGCTAAGGAAAAGCCAAAGCCTGAGTTCAATTTCAAGGAAGCCAGAGCTGCTGGAAGATATATATTCCAGACAGAGGATCTGGTAATTGGATATGAGGATCCCCTCTCCTCACCTTTGACATTATCTATGGAGCGGGGGGAGAAGATAGCGCTGATTGGTGCCAATGGTATCGGTAAGACCACCTTATTGAAAAGTATTCTTGGGCTAATTAAACCCCTAAGCGGGAAGGTAACCCTGGGTGATTATTTGAGTATCGGTTATTTTGAACAGGAGATTTCTCCCGGTAATACCTCTACCTGTCTGGAGGAAATCTGGAATGAGTTTCCCGGTTACACTCAATATGAGGTACGTTCTGCGCTGGCTAAATGTGGTCTGACAACGAAACATATTGAAAGCCAGATTCGGGTACTAAGCGGTGGTGAACAAGCAAAGGTTCGTCTTTGCAAGCTGATTAATCGGGAAACCAATATTCTTCTGTTGGATGAGCCCACTAATCACCTTGATATAGACGCTAAGGAGGAGCTAAAACGAGCACTGACCGCTTACAAAGGAAGTATTTTATTAATCTGTCATGAGCCGGAGTTCTATGATGGACTAGTGACGAAGGTCTGGGATTGCTCCAGGTGGTCCACCAAGCTTTAAGCTTAGTGGGGGGCTTGTGCATATTATATTTGCAGGGATTGTGGCTTACCTCACACACAGACAGAAGTACAGATTGCAAAATTTGTATGTATCAGTCGAACTTAAAAGTTCGCCTTATCCATACAAATTTTACAATAAGTTCTTCTGACAGTGTATTATGGTAAGCCACAATCCCTGCTTTTATAATATGCTACAAGCCCCTGAACTAGCGTCGTTGTTAAGCCTATTCTTCTTTAGAAGAGTCATTACCTGCGACAACATTATGATATTCTTTGGAGAAATGATATTCTCCCTTCTCATCACTGTAAAAGTATAGATAGTCTGTTACAGAAGGGCTAAATGCTGCTTCAATCGCTTTCCTTCCAGGGTTGCATATCGGTCCCGAAGGTAATGCCTTACATTTATACATGTTATAGTATTCGTTATATCGATTTACATCACCGGTTATATATGGCTTAATGTAGCGTTCAACATAATATGTTCCGCAATCCATCTGCAACTTCATATTAATGTTCAGACGATTATAGATTACTGATGATACCTGTTTCATAACTGCCGGATCAGAGGTTTCCTTCTCAATGATTGACGCAATCGTCAGAATCTCATTCACACTATAGCCCATTGCTTCTGCCTTCTTTCGGTCATTCTCTGTGATCCTGCTCTCAGCATTGCGAAGGAACTTACCTATTACGTCCTGTGCTTTGCTCAAGCGATAAAACTCATAGGTATCCGGATATAAATATCCCTCCAGCTTATAACAACGATGCTCATTTTCTTCTATGGCCGCTACAAGCGGATAGTAAGAAAAATCATAGTTTTCCATAGCATCATATAATTGCTTCGTAGAAGAGCAAACACCCTTTTTCACCAATAGGTTAAATACCTGTGGTACGCTATAGCCTTCTGGAATGGTTACCTTAACCGTATTCGATATTCCGTTTACAGAGGTGGCTTTGGGAAGCTCTGTTACAGCTTGATATGGATTATATAGAAGAACTCCGCTGTAAGTCAATGTATCATAACCCATCTTCTGCATATCTGCAGTTTTATAATATCCAAAGCCCTTCGTGCTGTTGAACAACCACTTAAGAGAATTCATATGTACCATGACTGCTGAGCTGGAGGGTGAGATATACGTTGGATATACCAGCTTTTTCTTTGAAGCTTTCGCATTTGCATAATAAGTAGCATATTGATTATCAGTTTTATAAATCAGCTTCTTACCATTCTGATTATTAATAATGGTTGCTGTCTCTTTCTTTTTATCATAACGATAGGTGAGTCCCGGTATCAGGTTAACCAGTCTTTCCAACGGAACCATAACATTTCCCTCATCGGTAAGTTCAATCGTGTTATCATTCTCCGATATATTATAAAAATCATAAAAGGTATATTTCCCTTTATTGTCTGCTATCATGATTCCATACTTTTTCTCCGCTGCTTCCACCTTAACGGATGAATAGCATATTGTTATTAAGACGAATAGTAAACTAAGTAGAATTAGTTTCATATAAGAGAAGGTTTTCTTTCCTGTCTTTGTATGATTGATTCGAAGATTATTGCACATCACGTCGTTGATACTCCTTTTCTCATAATAAATGCTTTTTATATAACCTGATAAGGCAATGTTTCAACACTTTTTATATTTTGTAATACTATATTTTATTTAACAAGTCTTACCATCTTACAATTTTCTTAAGAATGCGCTTTATAACAAAAAATTAAGCTTGGAGGTCACTTGCATAAGAAAATGTATGCGTGTAACATCCAAACTTAATCTGTTAAAAATATTTCTTATTCCCCCACAGGTTACTTTTCTTCAAATCCACATATTCATTATACGCACGCTCCAAAATTTGTTTTTCATTGGCAAATTTGAGCATGTGATAAGCTTCATGGAACTTATAATAACCGGAGTCCATAAAAAATTCTTCCCGTTGTGGTTTACTGTAATAGCTATCAGACATCATTAAATACCAATGAACATCCTTTAATACTGTATTTTGTGGTGTGCTGAAAGAATACTGACTCTTTCCGATATACTTTATGATAGAAGCATTGGTTCCTGCTTCCTCCAATACTTCGCGTATCGCTGTTTCTTTATATTCTTCGCCTTCTTCTACGGTCCCTTTCGGTAGCACCCACCCTTCATATTTATTCTTATAATTCTTATACAGTAATAAAATCTTTCCTCTGAATATCACTACACCGCCACAGCTCGTTGCTTCTACCATCGCAATTCCTCCTGCTCTTTGGTGTACCCTCTAATTCTAACTAGAAGTATACATCAATATGCATAAGTTTTCAACCCATTATTATTGAAAGTTAACAAAGGGCTAAGAGCTGGTACGAAATTTGTCGTGCAAATAAATGAAATTATAATGGTATACACTGGCAATTAAAGCAGTTTTTATGGTTAGTTCATTTTATCATATGCCTGAAATATTTTCTTTGCAATCGGTACAGCATAATCACTACCGGTACCAACACTTTCTACAATAATACTAACTGCTATCTCCGGATCATCATAGGGTGCAAATCCGATAAACCATGCGTGAGCCGCTTTTCCTTCTGCATGATCGGCTGAACCTGTCTTACCCGCAGCTTTAATATCCAGCCCCTTCAGCTTTGATCCGGTTCCATCCGTAACGACCTTTCGCATCATCTCAGCAATATACTTAGCTTCTCCCGGAGTGATGGGCTTTGTATGAATTCGTGGTGTGTATTTCTTAACAACTCCACCATCAGCATTCTCAATATGATCAATGATATAGGGCTTCATCATAACACCACCATTGGCAATCGTAGAAGCAATCATCGCATTATGAAGAGGGGTTATCAGGGTGTTTCCCTGTCCGATGGCTGTCTGCATCGCTTCCTTTACACTGGATTGGCCCTGACGCAGTGTAAAGCTACTGGGATTACTCGCCATGGTAATGGGAAGATTTTTATTAAATAAGAAATCCTCACACAAAGAAAAGAATTTATCCTTATCTAAATCCTTTCCCATAGAAGCATAGGAGGTATTGCAGGATTTCGCAAAGGAAAGAGGTAAATCCAATTTCCCATGGGATTTATTATTATAACAGTGGATCGCCATTCCCTCATATTCAATTCTTCCGTTACAATCATACTTATATTTTAGGTATAAGGGATTTTCTCGAATGTATTCCAGTGATGTCAGCACCTTAAATGTAGAGCCGGGTGGATATAACCCCTGTGTTGCTCTGTTCATTAATGGTGATTCTGAATTCTTATCCTCTACAAGCTTATCCCAGTTGTCCTTAACCTTATTGGGATTATAGGAAGGCTTGGATACCATTGCAAGAATTTTACCAGTGGATGGCTCCATAATTACAACTGCTCCCCTGTTATTACCAAGTGCATCGTATGCAACCTGCTGAAGCTTTGTATTTAACGTAGTGATTACATTATCTCCCGGGCTTTTTTCACCAATCAAATCCGAATACATGACGTCAAGTGAATTCACATTTGAAGTTAACAAACGAATATTTTCCGATTCTTCTATGCCTGTTTTTCCTTTGTCATATCGACCAACCACATGAGCAAATATATCATCAAATGGATATTCTCTGGTTTCATTTCCATCTTTGTCTAATACGGTTTTTGCCAGAATTTCACCATCCGCCGACAGTATACTTCCACGAAGAATACGTTTTGACAGAACCTCCTGTCGTTTGTTATACGTACTGTTGATTACTTCATTGCTTCTGACGATTAGAAAATAAGCAAAATATCCCATCACCAGTACAAACAAACCCATAAAAATATAGATTATATTAAAAATTGATTGCTTCGGATCTGATTCCTTTTTCACTATTTTCATACAATCTCTCCATTAACCTGATTCGTTTCTCTCTTTACTGTTTTCTCTTTCAAATAGACTCCCTGCATAATCATAAACATGATAATCGTCGATAATACAGAACTACCGCCGGAGCTGATAAGTGGTAATGTCACACCGGTTGATGGAATGAACTTAATAACTCCACCAATGGATAAGATCACCTGAAATCCGAACATTACTGAGAAGCCCAGTGCTATCTGCCGATAGAACATTTCCTCTTGGTGAAGGGCTATATTGATAAACATAACAAAACAGCTTGTAAAGAGTAATATCAAACAGATTGCAAACAAGCCTCCAAGTTCTTCGGATATGGCCGAGAAAATAAAATCGCTATCCACAACCGGAATGTCCGTCGGCAAGCCTCGATTGAGTCCCATTCCAAACCATCCTCCTGTACCAATGGCAAATAAGGATTGTGTAATCTGGTATCCCTCTTTATCAATATATCCAAAGGGATTCTGCCATGCAATAACGCGTACTCTGACATGGTAGAACAAACGATAAGCGATTATCGCTGCTACACTGCCCGCTGCCAGCCCTGAGAACAGATAGATAGGCTTAGAGGTTGCTACATATAACATAAATATATAAGTGATAAAGAAAATCAATGCTCCGCCAAGATCTCTGTGAAGTACCAAAATCAATACATTAGCTGCTGCCATGACAGTAATTACACAGATTCGTTTGAAATCCGTGCCTTCCTGGAACAAAGCAGCGATACTTATCACAAATAAAAGCTTGACAAACTCAGAGGGCTGAAAACTGAAGCCAGCAATATTAAGCCAGTTCGTTGCACCATAACTGGTTCGTCCCATCACTAACACAATTAATAACAGGATAATTCCTACTACCCCGTAAACCCATCCAAATCGCTTAATCCACTGCAGAGATTTTATAGCCTGTGGGACAATTAAGCAGAGTAAAAAGGATATCGCTACAATAATAACCTGTCTTATCGCTTTGTTGATAGACAGACGGGTAAGTACAATAAAGCTGATCGTTAGGAGCATTAGCATATTTCTCAATAATAGCCTTGATATTCTTGGATAAAAGGTCTGGTATAATATAAGGACCATAGCAAACAATAGTAACTCACCACCATATAAAAGAAGCAGTTTGATACTCCACGTTTGCAAAAATAAAGCCATGTACCCAATAAAGTGAAGGAAAAATATGATGGTAGTCATAATATGATAGGCTCTTGTCTGCTTCCTTTTACTCTTATACCGGATTACATTAAAACTAAAAAAGGTGTAAATTCCGATTAATAAGATCATCATATATTTAATTAGTTCCATAATCAAATTCATAGCTATCTCCTAATCGATACCTCTCTTAAAATGTCCGGTAGTGTAATCGGAACGTGCTTCCATGCTCTGTCTTCCATAATAAAATGTATCGGTAAAAGCGCTCAGAACCTGTTTTGCTTCATCCTTGGATTCCTTCGTAAAATCCAATCTGATTCGTGCAGGTCCTAAATTTCTAATCTCCGGCGCATATTGGAGAAGAGATAAAGCCTGTCCGTTATAAATAATATTATAGCATTCTCTGCAATTCGTTTGAACATAAAATTTCTTACCCAGTCGGTCTGTAAGATAGCCCTTATGGTATAGCTCCCTGGAAGAATTGCTCTGTCCCTTTTTTCGCTTCAGGCATCCTTGTGTACTTTCGAAAAGACACTGTGCTGAAATCATAAGCGGTTGATAACCATACACAATCATATCACAGTCCGTAATACCGAGTTTTTTTAACTCCTGTACATTCAATTCTACAGGAGCAGTGAATCTGTGAATCCCTTGTTCTCTCCAGAACACCTTTGCTTCCTTGTTATAGATGTACATATTATAGTTCAGAATGAGTTCTTTTAACGGTCTACTATCAGATAATAACGGTTTTAGTAAGGCTGCCTCTTCAAAATTCTTCACTATAAATCCGTGGATATTCTTATTCTTTCCCAATTCAGCCATATCCATATTAAGAATATTGTATTCCTTTAGTCTGCATATGTGAGGAAGGGAAAGGTATAATTCCTTACCCGCTTTGGCTGCTTTCTCTGCCATATTAAGGAGGTTGTCCATAGTAAACATATCATATTCCACATAAACACAAGAAATCTCCGAATAAGACAGAACGGCTGTAAATTGGTCCTCCGTCTGTATCGTTACACTAATCTGCATTGCATCGGTATCGGGTCCTTTTTCTAAAGTATAAGATTTATTAATTGGTTCCTGAACACTCTGAAGATTTATACTGCTTCTCCGATACTGGATGGCAACCTTCTGTTCAAGCTGATGAATAGCCTCACGGCGTACCTCATTGAGCCATGCTACGGGGACAAAGATATCTCCCTGCGTATCGATCTCAAGCTTATCAAAATAGAATAAGGTATCTCCGGTTTTTTCAATGGAAGCAGCCAGTTTTTCCTTTGATACCGGTTGCTTAACAGCTTGTGACACCACCCCCTGGGTGGCTGTTACTGTACAATTTCCATAGGAAATGCTCAGTCTAAGTTCTTCTCCCTGTCTGGCTGTTAATACACCGGTAATTCCAATTTTGCGCTCTTTTTCCAAGTAGTCCTTTGAAATCTGCTCTAGTAGTTCATTATTCTTCGTTCGATATACGGAATCACCAATTCGAACCGGTATATCTGGCTGAACAGATTTACGTTTGTCCTTCTTATTCTTTTCTTGTGATCGATCCACCAGTCTTCTTCCTACATTGGCTATTAAGATATCTCCCTTTTTGTGTGGATCTTTCACCGTGAATTCATAGATATTCTCTTCATTATGTCTGATTTCCAATATGTCCTGGGCATTAATATCTTCCTGTAGTTTTATCGCAATCTGAATCCCCTTAATTTCTGTCACTTTTCCTGCAAATACACCGCTGTGATTAGGCCGGTACAGGGACATCATGTCCTTCCCGTTATGACTCTTTCCATAGCCCTGGGAAAAGCCTCCCCGGTTATAGATATCCTGTAAAGCAAGCAGATCCCTGCGATAATCATTTTTCTTATTGAACTCAAGATATTTCTCTTTTCCATACTCCAAGTAGTAATCCACATATTTACGGTACATAGCAGAAACTGCTGCCGCATATTCCGGTCGTTTCATTCTGCCTTCGATTTTAAAGGAATCGATTCCCGCTTCCACCAACTCCGGTATTAGCGGGATAGTATTAATATCCTTTGGGCTGAGCAGATACTTTTCCTTATTGGAGGATAATCTACGCTCATCATTGTAAAACTGATAAGGCATTCTGCAGGGCTGGGCACATCTGCCTCGATTACCGCTTCTTCCACCAATCATACTACTCATCAGACATTGACCGGAATAACAATAACACAAGGCACCATGTACAAAGGTTTCAATCTCTAAATCCGTATTTTCACGAATATTCTTTATCTCCTGCAGATTTAATTCTCTAGCAGTAACTAAACGGGTTACTCCATAATCCCTTAACAAATTTGCTCCCTCTGCCATTGTCAGTGTTGTCTGGGTACTGGCATGGATCGGAAGTTCTGGGAAATGTTGATGTATAAAATGCATAACACCAACATCCTGAACAATCACCGCGTCCAATCCCTGCAAGTAATACTTCTCAAGGAATTGATAAAGCTGTTCGATGCGTTCCTGCTCCTTAATCAGCGTATTCACTGTCAGGTATAGGTGTTTTCCTCTGATATGAGCCTCATCAATAGCATGTAACAGGGTCGCCTCATCCAAATTATTGGCATAGGCTCTTGCTCCAAAGCTGCTTCCCCCAATATATACGGCATCACAACCTGCGTTCATAGCCGCCTTCATTCCTTCATAGGAACCGGCCGGTGCCAGAATCTCTATTTTTCTTTTCATAGCAATCTCCATTTGGTAGTATTATGCAAAAGGCTATCCATTATGATGCGATAGCATCCCTTACAATGGACAGCCTATGTTCTCTAATTATCTTATTTATCATTATCTCCAAGTTCTGTTTCCAATCGGACTATATTCTTCTGTGCCTCATGGAGTTCAGATTTCAGCTCATCTACCTCTCGCTCAGCTGCTTCCAGCTTCGTTCGAGCCGATATCAACTCATGCTTAAGATCAAATATTTCTTTGCTCTTTGCATCACTTTCTGTCTCAATTTCTTTCAGCTTATTCGTAGTTTTAAAATAGTCATCTGCTATATTTATTTGCATCAATATATTTTTTAATTCGGAATCCAAGAATTTATAAGCATCCTTATTACGGAATTCTGCATGCTTATTATTGATATAGGAAGCGATTTTCTGTAAATATTCTTCGCTTTCGTATCCACTTAATGTATATCTCTTGTTATTAATGATAACCTCAATATCGTGATACTTATTCATGCCGTTGCCCCCTGTTATTCGTTGGAACCCTTTATATTGCTATTCTCATTGACACAATTAATTATAACTGATGTATATTTTATTGACAAGCAAATTGTACATCCTTTAAAATTCAGTGCTATTACAACACTAATCCATCCTCAATCCCATGTGCTGGTAAGCAAGCTCGGATGCCACTCTTCCTCTCGGTGTTCGTAAGATCAAGCCATTTTGAACCAGATAAGGCTCATATACCTCTTCTATGGTCCCTACATCTTCTCCTATGGTAGTTGCAACTGCTTCAATGCCAACCGGACCACCACCGAACTTCTCTATCATTGTTACAAGAATCTCACGATCAATATGATCCAGTCCCAGCTTGTCCACCTCCAGGAGATCCAAGGCGAACCCTGCAACCTCCTTAGTAATTCTGCCATCATATTTTACCTGAGCAAAATCACGTACTCTTTTTAGCAAACGATTTGCTAACCTGGGTGTACCCCTGGAGCGTCTGGCTAATTCCAAAGCTCCCTCTTCTTCAATCTCCACACGAATTACCTCTGCCGAGCGAAGAATTATGGTTTTCAACTCCTCTATCGTGTAAAAATCCATACGGTTTACCACACCGAAACGGTCTCGAAGAGGTGGTGTCAACATTCCGGCTCTGGTAGTAGCCCCTACTAATGTAAATTTGGGTAGATCCAGACGAATGGACTTAGCACTGGCTCCCTTTCCAATTACAATATCAATCACAAAATCCTCCATGGCAGGGTATAAAAGCTCTTCCACCTGACGATTTAAGCGATGTATCTCATCCACAAAAAGAACATCACCCTCCTGGAGATTATTCAATATTGCAGCCATTTCACCTGGTTTTTCAATAACAGGTCCAGAGGTGATCTTAATATTAACCCCCATTTCATTGGCTATAATACCTGCCAGGGTAGTTTTACCAAGACCAGGTGGGCCAAATAGAAGCACATGATCCAGTGTTTCCTTCCTCTGCTTTGCTGCTTCAATATATATTTTCAGATTTTCCTTAACCTTTACTTGTCCTATATAATCCGATAGCATCTGCGGTCTTAGGGATCCCTCTAGCTTACTATCTTCCTCTGTAAATTCTGTTGTTATTACTCTTTTTGCCATTGTTTGCCTCCAAGTTATGACAGCGATACTTATCCGGCTGTATTATTCCCTTACATTTTCTTTAAGCACTGCTTCAAGATTTCTTCCGATGTCATTTCCTCCGTTATGTCTATCTGGTTCACTATTTTCAACGCATCGGTACCGGAATAACCCAGTACTGTCAGTGCCTGAGCTGCTTCTTCCCGTTTACTTACTATACCGGAGGTATCGTTGCTTTGCATCTGATTCATCATTCGTTGTTCAAAGGCTGTCTCCAGCTTAAACTTATCCTTTAATTCCAGTATTAACTTGCTCGCCGTCTTATTCCCGATACCAGGGGCTTTCGCAATTGTCTTTACATCCTCTGCAAGTACTGCAAATCGTATCTCATCCGCTGAGATAGATGAGAGTATACCGAGAGCACCCTTGGGTCCAATACCATTGACTGTAATCAGTAGCTTGAACATCTCCAGATCATCCTTGGATAAAAACCCAAACAAACCGATGGCATCCTCTCTAACATGAAGATAGGTATATAATTTCATCGTACTTCCCAGAGAGGGGAGATCCATAATGGCATTGGTAGGTAGATAGACCTCATATCCAATATTTCCTACTTCAAGTACGATATAACTTTCTTTAATCTCTGCTAATTCCCCTTTAAGATAACCGATCATGATGACACCTCTACTTATGTATTTTCCGACTTCAAATCTGTTTCTAACCTTATATCTGTTCAGTCCTTCTATCTGCTTTATTCAATAAAATTAACCTCTACCTAATCCTCTAATCGTTCAAAATAACCTCTTGATATATTCAGTCTGCCTTCCTTTAGATAATTTAGCACTTCAAATGCTGTTATCCCCAATGCCTCTGATATTTGCAAAGCGTTACTATTCGGATATTCTTTTAAATAGGCTTCTATGTCATCAAAATGGTCACTATCAATTTGCCTGCATTCCTCGCATGCATAGGCTTTAAATCTGGAGTAGAAAATCTTATGACAGTGTTTACAAAAATTAGTATACAATCTTAAAACCTCCCATCTCAATCATGGCGAATATGATTACATTAATGTAGAGAACAGATTTAGAAACATTTGATAAAGTTTCATCCATAAAGGTCTTTGCTTCCATTCCTCATATGTTACTTCCCGACTCTGTTCCATAGTCTTTAACAGGTCTTCCTTCACAATATTGATGATATTTTTATCGCACATCCATACTCCGCATTCATAGTGAAGGTGAAAACTGCGATAATCCATATTGATTGTTCCTACAATACCGTTATCCTCACTGATGATCGTTTTCGCATGTATAAAGCCCGGGAGATATTCAAAGATTCGAACTCCTCCTGCAAGCAGTCTTCCGTAGTTGTAGTTGGTGAGTATTTTAACATGTTTCTTATCCGGTATGAAAGGAGTGATGATACGTACATCCACTCCGCTTTGCGCCGCAGTAATTAACGCCTCCCTCATATCCTCTTCAATTATAAGATACGGCGTTGTAATGTACAATACCTTCTTGGCATAATATATCATCTGTTTATAGATATTTTCTATGGGATTTCGAGGATTATTGGCAGGCCCGTCAGAAATCACCTGACAGAATACATCATTTTCATCAAACCTCATAGTAGGCCGGAAGGGGGTATAATCCAGCGGCTCATCGTTACCAGCCACCTCCCACATCTGAAGAAAGGTCACAGTTAACCCCCATACTGCATCACCAACGATTTTTATCGCATTATCCTTCCAGGTTCCGTATCTGGATACCAGATTAACATATTCGTCTGCCAAATTCATACCGCCGGTAAAGCCTACATTTCCATCGATTACGATGATCTTCTGATGGGAACGGTAATTCATATAAAGTTTATCTGTATATTTGTGTATCGGATTAAATACACGAATTTCGAAGCCGTCTGCTTCAAGGTTTTTCTTAAAATGTCTTGGTGTACGAAGCATTGCTCCGAAATCATCATACAGGAACATAACCCGCACCCCTTCCTGGAGCTTACGAACAAGCAAAGTGTGGATTTTCTCCCATAGCACCCCTTCTCCGATAATAAAGAAATTAATTAATATAAACTTCTCTGCCTTCTCAATTTCCTCGAATATCGATTTGAATGCATCTTCTCCCATCGGATAATATTCTACTGTATTATTTTTAAACAGGGGAAACGAATTCTTTTCCAGGTATCTGGTCATTCTGCTTTTTGTAGGATACTTCTTTGCAAAGGCTTGTATTACATCGGGGTCAAAGTCCAAAAATTCTACTCCGTGCTTCAGGTCATTTAATATCTTATCATCGATCTTTCTATGTCTCTTATTACCCCACAGAACAAACATAATATGACCCGTAATCGGTAGCGCTGCTATAATGCAGATCCAGGCTATTTTATATGAGGTATTTCGATTGTCGTTCACAAGCGCAATTACAATCACGATACTTAAAATCTGGAGCCCCGTATATAAGTACACCGTGTATTCTCTCAAAGCAATGGACAGGTAAATAACCATACTAAATTGAAGCAATACTAATAAACCGACCAATGCTGCTCTCAGAAAGCCGCTTACATAACCCTTCATCGTTCCTGTCATTTCATCTTTGAGATCCTTGATCTCTTTACTTACTTTTTTAACGCTTTTACTCATTATCTTTTCTCTTAAGTCGCTTAAAGCTGCCTCTCTCTTACCAGCCTTCATGCTGGGAAAGGCTTTCATCAGACGTATATGTGCCTTTTGTGTTTTTATACTTTGATATCTACCGAAAAACTCTCTTAATTTCATCTCGTATTCGGGCTTAAATTCCCGATTATCACCTTTGCTCGATTGACGACTGAATTTGATCGTATGAAGCCATCCATCAAAACTGGTACGAGCCTCCTTAAATAGATTCATTATTTTAATTTCAGAAATCCGATCAATGATTTCCTCTCCCGTTTCATAGGCCTTGGTATTCTCTATGTACTCCGTCATCTCCTGACGCAGAGTTTGTAGTTTAGCAAGGATTCGATCAAATTTCAAAGAGGATATGGATGCCATTATTACATCCCCTATAAATACGGGGATTATGATATACCCAATCAGTTCTCCACCTCTTCTTGGTATTTTCTCAATAATGAAATTCATGCCTGGCTGAAGAACATGAAGCATAAATAATGTGAGCAATCCCCAGAACAAGGACACCAATAAGCATACTCTTCCATTAAGATTAAAACGATAATTACTATAATCCCACCATCTGGTGTGAAAGAGAAGCTCCATCAACCAGGAGGTGATATATTCCAAGACCGTTGCAAGTAATACTCCGACCAAAAAGGACAGTAGAAAATCATCCCTATATTTCCATAGGGTAATATAGATCAGAAGCGCCGCACATCCATATATCGGTATAATTGGACCGCTTAAAAAGCCACGGTTCACAAAGGTCTTCTTTTGCACTGACACAAGGCAGCATTCATAAATCCAACCAAATATACTATATAGGATGAATATATAAAACAAATAATAAAATTCGTATCCGAACATTCTAAAATCCCACATATCGGACTATTCCTCCTCATAAATACAGGTATGATATGAATGAAGTATAACACTTATCCGTTCGCATATACATGCTTCTGGATGCAAGCATCCAAAGCATGTTTTTCTACTAATCTTTGTACCTCTCCGTAAAACAGATTAGGAGCTCGAACGCTTCGCTTATCTCGCTCTCGTTGCACTTATCCGTTCGCATATGCATGCTTCTGGATGCAAGCATCCAAAGCATGTATATGCGAACGGACTAATCTGCTTTACGGACATTTTAACATAAATTGAGGATGAGTGCAGTAAGTAATTTCAGTATAAGGAAATCTATGGTTGACACTTGTACTTTGTATCTACTCTTTTCATGATACCCATCTTATGCTAGAATATCGATAAGTGATATGGATGTAACTTTTCATTAGGAGGGATTCGATGATTACGAGGCAATTTCCGATTACGCAAACAGTAGATTATACATTTGATGGTTATCAACCAGAGGATTTGATCTTCTTTGATATTGAAACCACCGGGTTTGCTGCGGATTCCTCCTATCTCTATTTGATTGGCTGTGCATATTATCAGGACAACTCCTATCATATGATCCAATGGTTTTCTGAGGATATTCGGGAGGAAGCGAACCTGATTAATGCTTTTTTTGAATTTGTTAAACCTTATAAAGTAATTCTTCATTATAATGGTTCCGGATTCGACATTCCTTATCTTCTGCGAAAATGCAACTTATTAGGCTTAGATTATTCATTTCAACAATTGAATAGTATCGATCTATATAAGAAAATATATCCTTACAAGAAACTATTTAAGTTAAAAAGTTTTAAGCAAAAGTCCATCGAAGCATATCTCAATGTACAACGTGAGGATGTTTATGATGGAGGAGATTTGATTCAGATTTATCAGAGCTATCTTGGGAAAAAGCATTATGAAACGCTTAGAAAATCACGGGATCCGAATGCTCCTGTCAGTAATCCCTCCGAAGCGGATATGCTGCTGCATCAGCTATTACTTCATAATGAAGATGATATAAAAGGACTTCTTTCCATCTCCCCTATATTGAATTATGTTGATTTGTTCGAGAAGCCAATTCGGATTCTTCAGGCCGGAATTGATCAGGGAAGCTTATTCATTCAATTTGAAATTAGTGCGAATCTTCCTGTTCGGATCAGCTACGGAAATGATTTGATTCACTTAACGGCATATAAAAATAATGCCTCCTTGTCCGTGCAGGTGTATGAGGGAGAATTGAAGTATTTCTATGAGAACTACAAGGATTATTATTATTTACCGGCGGAGGACCGGGCAATCCATAAAAGCCTTGCACATTTTGTAGATAAGGAACACCGTGTTAAGGCGAAGCCCTCTAATTGTTATACGAAAAAGCAGGGCGTTTTTGCTCCACAGTATGATCTTGGGATATCACCTTATTTTAAGAACGAGTATCAGGATAAGCTGTCCTTTATCGAAATCCATACAGATTTTCTCCTACAGGAAGAAACCCTGGAATTGTATGTAGCTCATCTGCTAGCCCATATTCTATAGTAATCGTATATACAGTACTAATAAATTGCTACTCACTGCAATAGTGCCAAGCATGAATTTTCTTATTAATGAAATAAGGCTTTCCGAGACATCTCGGAAAGCCTTTAATATACTATCATTATTCAGCAGAAATGATTTCCTTCTTATTGTAAGAACCGCAAGCCTTACATACTCTATGAGGAACCATAAGTTCGCCACATTTACTGCATTTAACTAAGTTAGGAGCAGTCATCTTCCAGTTAGCTCTACGGCTATCTCTTCTAGCTTTAGAATGTTTTCCTTTAGGACAAATAGACATTGTCACACCTCCTTAAAATTGTTAAAGATATCTCGGATTACTGACATTCTGGGATCTAATACCGAAGTATCGCAGTCACAGGTTTCCTCATTCAGGTTCACTCCACAATTCTTACAGAGTCCTTTACAATCCTCGCTGCATAACAGCTTCATAGGAAAACCAATTAGTATTTCATCATTAATTAATGTGTCTACATCCAGATTGTATCCAATAATAAAATTCGTTTCATCTAAGCCCTCTGTGCGCTCATCTTCTGAAAGATTAAAATCCACTTCCTTTTCAATGGATAATTCCATCGGGTAAATAAGTTTCTTCAGACAGCGACTACAGAACAAGGTTAGGGAAATATTCGTTGTGCCTTCAATCATCACCACTCGATTGCCAAGATTCGTAATTGTCAGATTAACGGGCTCTTTATGATGAAATTCATAAGAAGTACCCTGATAATCAAACTTCTCCAATTCTATGGGGGCATCGATCCGCACTACTTTATCCTTAGTAGTCATAATTTCTGACAATGATATTAGCATTTTTATCTCTCCGAATATTCATTGCATGATTTAGAATTCATTCTCTCCATATCCAATTACTGGATTTTAGTCAATTACAAACTCTTTTTTACGCGCTTCTTGTATTATACCTACTGTGTTAATGTTTGTCAATGGGAAAATTAATTCCTGGGCAGATATAATAAAACTGTATCTATACTGTCAGAAAACCAAGGCTTAAGGGTATTCTTATAGTAATGCAACGGTTTCTCGAGCGATAGCCAATTCTTCGTTCGTAGGGATGATGCAAACCTTCACCTTAGAATCCGGTGTGGTTAACATTACCTCTTCGCCTCTGGCTTTATTTTTCTCAAGATCAATGGATACGCCTAAATAACCTAAGTAAGCACAAACATCTTCTCTTACCTTATGATCATTCTCACCTACTCCGGCGGTAAATGCGATAGCATCCACTCCGTTCATTGCTGCCACATATCCACCAATGTATTTTGCTACACGATATACAAATACCTCGAAGGCAGAACGCGCTTTCTCATTACCGCTATCCATAGCAGCATTAATATCACGGAAATCACTGGATACTTCGGACATACCCTGAACACCGGACTCCTTGTTAAGAAGGTTCATAATCTGATCAATGGTTTTATTCTCTTTCTTCGCAATGAAGTCAATAATGGAAGGATCGATATCACCACTTCTTGTTCCCATAACCAGACCAGCTAACGGAGTGAAGCCCATGCTGGTATCAACGGATTTACCATTGAGAACAGCAGATATGCTGGCACCATTTCCAAGGTGGCATACAATGATCTTCGAATTGTTAATATCAAGACCACAGAACTCAGCGGCTCTCTTTGATACATAGCTGTGGCTTGTTCCATGGAAGCCATATTTACGAATCTTATAGCTATTATAGTATTCATGAGGCAAACCATATAAGTATGCCTTAGGAGGCATTGTCTGATGGAATGCGGTATCAAATACTGCTACCATCGGAACACCCTTCATTAAGTTCGCACATGCACGAATACCTATTAAATTAGCAGGATTGTGAAGCGGTGCTAAATCATTGCATTCTTCAATTGCCTTAATAACTTCTTCATTAATTAATGTTGATGTTGCAAATTTCTCACCACCGTGTACTACACGATGACCAACTGCACCGATTTCATCCAATGATTTTATCACACCATACTTTTCATTCGTTAAGGCATCCAGAACCATCTGAATGGCATCTTCATGATTTTTCATGGTAGTTTCAATTACCACCTTTTCACCACCATCGGGTGTATGCTTTAAATAACTTACATCCTGTCCAATTCTTTCACAGATACCTACTGCCATTGCTTTTTCATTGTCAGAGTCGATTAACTGATACTTAAGAGATGAACTGCCACAATTAATAACTAATACTTTCATTTCTACTTAATCCTCTCTTTGATATATTTGATAAAATGCTCAAAGCGTAAACTAAGTTTACGCTTTTCCTACAATATAATATTATTTTATGGAAGCTTGTACTGCAGTTATTGCAATAACTCCAACAATGTCATCTGCAGAGCATCCCCTTGATAAATCATTTACTGGTCTGGCAATACCTTGGGTAATAGGTCCATAAGCTTCCGCTTTTGCCAGTCTCTGAGCCAATTTATAACCTATGTTACCTGCATCCAGATCTGGGAATACAAGTACATTTGCTTTTCCTGCGATATCACTGCCAGGCGCTTTAGATGCACCTACGCTGGGAACAATTGCTGCATCCAGCTGGAACTCACCGTCAATCTTAACATTAGGATATAATTCTTTTGCAATTCTTGTTGCTTCCACTACCTTATCTACGTCAGCATGAGCTGCACTTCCTTTGGTTGAATGGGATAACATTGCAACAATAGGCTCTTTTCCTACTAAGGTTTCGAAGCTCTTTGCACTGCTGCCTGCAATAGCAGCTAATTCTTCTGAATTCGGATTTTGAACTAAGCCAGAATCTGAGAAGATAAAGGTTCCATCTGCTCCAAATTCGCAATTTGGAACTACGATAACGAAAAATGCGGATACAAGCTTGGTTCCGGGAGCTGTTTTTAATATCTGTAATGATGGGCGAAGAACATTCGCTGTAGAATTCACCGCACCTGCTACCATACCGTCAGCATCTCCTGCTTTAACCATGGTAACACCAAAGTATAGATAATCCTTCGTAAGAAGTTCTTTCGCCTGCTCCGGTGTCATTCCCTTGCTTTTTCTAACTTCAACCAATAAGTCAATATAAGTCTGTAGCTTGTCCGTCTGGCTGGGATCAATAATTGTTGCAGCGGATAAATCTAATCCGTCAGCTTCTTTAGCAATTGCATCCTTATTCCCTACTAATATAAGATTCGCAATTCCCTCAGCTAATATTTTAGATGCTGCTTCTAACGTTCTTCTGTCACCAGTCTCCGGCAGAACGATCGTTTTCTTGTTATTCTTTGCTCTTTCTTTGATGACATCAATAAAACCCATGATGTTTCTCCTTCCTTAACATCTCATTTATAATAAAATAGTAAAACCCATAAATTTTATTATAAGACATAATAATAACAGTTACAAGTCCATTTTGTAGAATTTTGAAGCTTTTTGTTATAAATAAACCTTCGATAAATAAATATGGTAATAGTTGCAAAATATGATTATATCATACTCTGTCAAGCAAACTATTATATGATCACACACCATATATATTATAAATTATATCCCGTTTTAATCAATATTAATAATTGCACAAAAATGAGAATTCTTTTTCTGGACAGTATTTTTAAATAATGCTATCATCATAAATAATTATGTAATTTCGGATATTGGAATATCACTTAAGGAGAATCGATAAATATATGAAGGTAGTAGGCTTAATCACGGAATACAATCCATTTCATAACGGTCATAAATATCATATTGAAGAAGCCCGTCGAATTACAGGTGCTGATTATGTCATAGCAGTTATGAGCGGTAACTATGTACAACGTGGTGCACCGGCTATCATTAATAAGTACTGTCGTGCGGAGATGGCTCTGCGAAATGGTGTGGATCTCGTCCTTGAGCTGCCGGTATGTTATGCCACCGGAAGTGCTGAATATTTTGCCCATGGTGCAGTCTCTATCCTGAATAAGCTTGGCGTGGTGGACTATCTATGCTTCGGCAGTGAGTGCGGGGATCTCTCTCTACTGCAGGAGGCCGTTGACTTTTTGCTTCATCCGCCGGTTGATTTTGACGCTTCCATACAAGCCTTTTTAAAGCTAGGGCAAAGCTACCCTGCTGCCCGTCAAAGTGCTCTGACCCAAGCACTGCAATCCGCAGACACAAATCACAGTAAGGAAATCCTTTCGTTATTAACGGAACCTAATAATATCTTAGGGATTGAGTATCTGAAAGCGCTCCACAGCTTCTCTTCCTCCATAAAGCCGGTTACGATTCAAAGAATCTCTGCTCATTATCATGATAAAGAACTATCTTCAAAGGAGAAGGAGTTATACCCTGGCATTATTAGCTCTGCAACAGCCATTCGACATGCAATTCATGGTAATGCTAGCGATGAACCCGACAGACTGTTTGACAGCGTTCCAGCTAATGTTTTTCGTATTCTTGAAGTGAATATGCAAAAAACCTATCCAATAGCCGATGAAGATTTTTCCCTATTGATCAAATATAAGCTGCTTTCCGAGGACAACAGTCTCCTGTCTTCATACTTTGATATCAGTAGTGATTTGGCAGACCGCATCAAGAATATGGCGGATTATGGATACAGTCTCTCTGATTTAGCAGAGAAGCTGAAATCAAAAAACATGACGATGACACGAATTAACCGTGCTTTATTTCATATACTACTGAATATTAAGTCCGAATTCATGGACGAATATATAGCCTCCGGATACACATCCTATGCAAGAATACTGGGTTCAAAAAAGGAATCCACCGCTCTGCTTCGCAAAATCGATAGCAACGGAACCATACCTGTCCTCACAAAGGTGGCAAAAGCTAAGGATCGATTATCCCCCCTGGAAATACGTATGCTTTCTGAGGATATTTTTGCTACTCATTTATACAACCATGTCGTATATGAGAAATATGGTACTTCTATTCCCAATGAATTTAAACATGGGCTATGTATCATATAGCTATAATGGATATCTCATTGCGATATAGTCTGAGTGAGCTTCCAGGAAACCCAGTTTTTTATATAAGGAATAACCTGCTTTTGTTGCCTTCAATTCCAAATAGGATAACTCCAGCTGTTTTGCTTCCTCGATTGCCTGAGTAAGCAGTCTTCCGGCTAGCCCTTGACAGCGATATTCCGGTTTCGTATAAACATTCAGAATATTTCCTACTTTGCCCGATATAAAACTCGGGTTCGATGGTTTTTCAATGATTACCAAAAATACGCTGGAGACAATGTTCTCCTTATCCAGTGCAAGATATGCGATAAAATCCTTGCCGATATGATCCGCATAATAACAGGATAACTGCAACCGTAGCCTTTCCATCTGATCTTCCGTTACCTCGCCATAATCTTCTATTAGATATGCCAATCTTATTTGTATCAGGGCTTCAATATCTTCGGCGGTTGCTTTTCTGAAAATCATATACAGTACCTCCTTTCCATCCTAAGTAAATAGGTTATTGCGAAACTATACAACAGAAAGTACACTTAGCGAACCTTCTGTTGTCATGAATAATTACGGTCATTGTGTATACAGTGGATACATATTCCGAAGCAAACCATAGCGGAAGGAGCGGGTTTGCGTAGGAATATGTATCTACTGTATACACAATTAAGATATCCTCAGAGTTTCGCAATTGCCTACAAAGTAAACTCACAGCTTGATACTATCGTAATAAGTCTTCACACAATGAAGTATACGATATCATTTAATATATAAATGGTCCGTACGGGAATAAAATCCCCATACTGACCATTATAAACACTTCTATTATTCCTTCATCAATTCTTCCAGCTGGTCCAGGAGCTCTGCGAACAAGCTGAGAGCCTGATTCACGGGCTCTTTGGTATTCATATCTACTCCGGCCATCTTTAATAACTCGATGGGATAATTCGAGCTTCCACCTGATAAAAAGCGGATATAATCCTTAACAGCAGCTTCGCCCTCCTTCTGAATTCTTCTGGACAAAGCAATAGCGGCAGAATACCCGGTAGCATACTGATATACATAGAACGCGTTATAAAAATGAGGAATTCTTGCCCATTCCATATCAATCTCAGGATCAATCACAATACCATCACCAAAATAAGCCACATTTAAGTCATGATAGATTTTACATAAAGTATCTGCAGTGAGACTCTGTCCCTCTTCCACCATTCTATGAGTAATCATTTCAAATTCAGCAAACATGGTCTGACGATATAAGGTACCCTTGAATTTCTCCAGAAAATGATTGATCAGATAAGCCTTTTCCTTCTTATCATTCGTGTTTTTCAGCAGATAATCGATTAATAAGGCTTCATTGCAGGTAGAAGCCACTTCTGCCACAAAAATCTTATACCCTGCATAGATATAGGGCTGTTCCTTATCGGAATAATAGCTGTGGATTGCATGCCCCATCTCGTGTGCTAAGGTAAATACATTATTCAAGGTGTCATTATAATTAAGCAGAACATAAGGATGGGTGCCATAGGCTCCCCAGGAATAAGCTCCGCTGCGTTTATTCTCATTTTCATAGACATCAATCCAACGATGATTATAGCCCTCCTGCAGTACTCTCTGATAATCTTCACCTAATGCTTCCAATCCCTTTGCCACAATATTCTTTGCTTCTTCATATGGAATATCCATCTTCACATCCTGCACCAAAGGAGCATATAAATCATACATGTGAAGCTCGTCTACACCTAAAAGCTTCTTTCGAAGGGCAACATAACGATGCATTAAATGCATATTTTCATGGACAGCATCTATCAAGTTGGTATAAACCTCTACCGGAACATTGGAGTCACTTAAGGCTTTTTCCAGCGTTGATGAATATTTACGTGCTTTGGCAAAGAAAGCCTCCTGCTTGACATTGGCACTAAAGGATGCTGCCAGCGTATTGCGAAAGCTGTAGTACGTTGAATAAACTCCTTCAAAGGCTTCCCTTCTTACTCTGCGATCCTCACTCTCCAGTAATTGACCATATCTTCCATGAGTGATTCGTACCATCTCGCCTTCTTCATTCCGAATCTCAGGGAACTTAATATCTGCATTATTAAACATGGAGAATATATTGTCCGGAGCCTCTGCTATTTCTCCTACATCAGCCAATAATTCCTCCATTTCGCCGGATAATATATGCGCTTTCCTTCGCAGAATATCCTTCAGATAGAAATCGTACTGCTTTAGTTCCTCATTGTCATGATAGAACTGTGCCAGCATATCCTCCGGTATCTTAAGTAATTCCGGAGTAGCAAATGAAAGCGTACTATTCACCTGCACGAACAGAGATCCTGCTTTATTAGATAGATCCTGGTAGGTTGAATTTCCCGTATCTTCATGATACTTTTGATTCGCATAGACATATACCCGTTCCATCATTTGATTAATCTGATCGCATAGCTGTAAAAAGCTTAACAGCAAATCTCCGGATTTACTAAGTCTTCCCTGATACTCAGCAGCTTTGGGAAGCATTTCTTTTATCTTCTCATATTCTTTTTGCCATTGTTCGTCCGATACATATAGATCTTCTATCGCCCAGGTATATCTTACATCGACTTCACTTCTCTTTGGTAGACTCTTCTTCTCTGCCATATCTGCAATAAAACTCCTTTCGTAGTACCATATAGATAAGCAATTGCGAACCTCTGAAGAACTCCTAATTATGTATGCATCCGATACATATTCCTGAGCAAACCCGCTCCTTCCGCTATGGTTTGCTTCAGAAATCGCAATTACCTATATCCTATCGATGATACGTATTTGACTTCATGATCATAATAATTTGAATAATTTCAGCCTGTCACCAATAAATATTAATATCAGAAGGAAAATATCCCTCTCTTATTCCATATAACAGGAGAAATCTATGAATTTAGTTAATAAATATAAACATATTTTCATAAAAGGATTTATTATTCTTTTTTTATTTATGATGGTTATATTTCCCGGTGCCTCCTTTCAGGGAGCAAGTACCGGTCTTTTGTTATGGTTTCATAATGTATTACCCAATCTGCTTCCGTTTATTATCATATCAAATCTAATGATTCGTCTAAATGTTACCAGACAGCTTAGCAAAGTATTCTACCCGGTTCTTGGCAGATTATTTGGAGTCAGCTGTGAAGGTTGTTATCCCATTGTTATTGGCTTTCTATCCGGAATTCCCATGGGTGCCAAGACCACCTCCGATTTAGTGAATGAGAATAAAATAAATCGAAATGAGGGTCAATTTCTTCTGGCAATGTGCAATAATGCCAGTCCTATGTTTATCATTGGATATATAGCCATTACTCAATTAAAGCTTCCCCATATTAAATATGCATTATTCTTTATTTTATATGCCTCAGCCATTGTGAGCGCACTCCTTTGGAGATTCCTCAATGATCATCTTGAAAATAAAGAAGAAACACATGACAAGACTGATAACATGATGTTGCAAGCTCAGAGTAATCCAGTAAATCCTTCCTTTTCATTTCAACTTTTGGACAATTCTATCATGAATGGTTTTGAGGTAGTTACCAGAATAGGTGGTTATATTATACTATTTAACATTCTTGCACAAATTATTAAAGAAGTCGGACCGGATTTTGGCTTTCTTAAAGCCTTTATTATGGGTATTGTTGAGATTACCACCGGTATTAATCAAATCAGTAATACTCAGTTACATACAAATATAAAAATAGTCCTAATCGTAGTACTAACCTCCTTTGGTGGTATTTCAGGCATGGCACAAACCAAAAGTGTACTTGGTGATTCAGGACTATCCATGAAAACATATGTGATCGTTAAACTAATGAATGCAGCAATATCCCTATTATTGGCTTCTCTTTATGTAACGCTGGTCCATTCATGATTCTTATTGAATTCCCTCTGCTTCTTATTGAGCACCATCAATAAAGGTATTCTCATCAAAATTAAAATCATCCTCATACTCCGGATTCACAGTACCTTGTTCTGAGGGATTCTCCTGAGCATAAAGCTGTTCGCTTAATTCTCTTTTATTATTATTAATAATTTCAAGATTACTCTTGAGTGTACCAATAAAGCTGTCGTATTTGCTAATTGCGGTGTCGTAAGCATTCGCCAATACCCGCTCTACTTCTGTAAGAACATCATTCGAATAAACCAAAGCACCCGTTCTGATCTGCTCAGCTTCCTCCGCTGCTTCTCTGCGAATCCGCTCAGCTTCCTCAGAGGCTTGCATAATCATTTCATTTGCCTGATAATATGCCTGTTGCATTATTTCATGTTCGTTAAGTAATTCCTTTGACTTTTCCTTGGTCTGACGCAGGATACCCTCTGCTTTTTCTTCCGCATCGGCGATGATTGCATCTCGATTAGCAATAATTTTCTGATAACGCTTGATTTCATCAGGTGTACGAAGACGCAACTCATCCAACAAATCATAAAGCTCGTCCTTCGGTACAATTACCTTTGTGCTTGATAATGGTTGCATCCTGCAACTTTCTACAAATTCGTATATGTCTTCAATTAATTGCTCTATTCTGCTTGCACCCATCTCAAACTCTCCTTATCATTTTATATTTGTCATACACAGCTTGTACAATACACTCCGGAACAAATTGTCTAATATCCCCGCCAAAGGAGGCGATTTCTTTTACTGCACTGGAACTCAGATAGGAATACTCTACGCTTGTGGTAAAGAAAACTGTATCAATCACCGGATTCAGCTTATGATTTGTTTGTGCTATCTGAAGCTCATATTCAAAGTCTGTGATTGCCCGCAATCCTCTTACAATGATAGAAGCATTTTGCTGGGATGCAAAATCAATCAGCAATCCATCAAAGGCTTTCACTTGAATATCCGGTAAATTCTTCTTTTCCTTCAGTACCTGTTCAATTAATGCAACGCGCTCATCAGCTGTAAACAATGGCTTTTTTGCACTGTTTTTCAATACACCGATGATTAATTTATCAACTAATCCCGAAGCTCTTGTTATAACATCCAAATGTCCTAAGGTAATTGGGTCAAAACTTCCAGGATAAATTCCAATTTTCATTCTCTATCTCCCTATGTAATAAATTACATACTATTTTAATTCGATAAACACATGTTGATTTGATTTATATTGCTTTGTCTTAAAAATCCGGAATTTTGTATCATTTAGATAATCAAAGTTCGTTTTTAATGAGGCTTCTACCACAATGATGGTATCGCAATATATAATGTTTGACTTCTGTAAAGCAAGCAAAACCTCTTTTTCTAAAAGCTTGTCATATGGAGGATCCATGAAAACGACATCGAATACTTTTCCCTTGACCTCTAAAGCCCGAATCGCATCCATCGCTTTCAAAGCCAGTACTTCAGCATTGTCCTGTAATTTCGTAAATCTTAAATTGGCATTAATACATTCTAAAGCTGCTTTATTATCTTCAACAAAAGCAGCATATTTTGCTCCTCTGGATAATGCTTCTATTCCTATCGCTCCGCTACCTGAGAACAAATCCAGAAAATCAGAATCTGCCAGATATGGGCTTAATATATTAAATAAGGTTTCTTTCGTTTTATCGGTAGTTGGTCTGGTTTCAAAGCCTTCCGGTGTTCTTAGCTGTAATCTTCTTGCTTTACCCGCTATCACTCTCATAATAACTTCTCCGATATTTCATATAATATTTTATTATATTATAATGATTTGTCAACTTGTTTTAATGTAAGTGTATCCTATCCCGCTAAAGATTTCAATACTTTTCTATAAATCACAAAAGGGAGTGTTTTACACTCCCTTAATATAAGACAAGTTAAATACTATCGCTTTTTATTTTCCCGCCATTCTTTTTTCTGCGTCCTGTATCATTTTCTTAACCATATAACCACCAACAGAGCCATTCTGATAGGAAGTTAAATCTCCATTGTAGCCTTGCTTCAGAGGAACTCCAATTTCATTGGCTACCTCGTATTTGAAACGATTTAATGCTTCTTGTGCTTCCGGTATTTCTGCTCGATTTCTTCTTGACATAATAAACGCCTCCATTTCAATTTTGAATTGCTTCAAAATATTGTGTTGTTGTTTACTGCTTAATGAAATCTAGTGTAACAATTTATTTCATTAAGATGTTACGCTATTATTATGCGCAAAAAGAAACAAAATAAGCTAGAAATTAATGTATTTCATGATGTAATTTTTGACACAGGGTTAAAAAAACTGGAAATTCATATAAAAAAGCAATTTTTTGTAACATTAATTAGTTGACTCTTCTCTATCATTCAGTGTTTGATAAGGGCGGTGCTTTGCCACACATTTATATGCCGGACGTATAATCTTACCTGCATTAATCAATTCCTCCAGGCGGTGCGCACACCAACCAGATATTCTTGCAATTGCAAAGATTGGTGTATACAGCTCTGCGGGAAGACCAAGCATATGGTATACGAATCCACTATAGAAGTCTACATTCGCACTTACGCCTTTATACATCTTACGT
This sequence comes from Variimorphobacter saccharofermentans, assembly GCF_014174405.1. Lineage (GTDB taxonomy): Bacteria > Bacillota > Clostridia > Lachnospirales > Lachnospiraceae > Mobilitalea > Mobilitalea saccharofermentans. Next base: position 2,819,727 of record NZ_JACEGA010000001.1, read on the forward strand.
TCCTTTGCTATGATCTCTGGTGCAAGTCGCTCTACCATTTCATATAAACCGAATTCCTTCAACAGGCCCTTCTCTTCAGACAGGCTCTTCACATATTGTTTTAAAACATTCGCTCTCGGATCTGATATGGAATAAACAGCATGTCCCATACCATAGATAAGACCGGATTTATCAAATGCCTTTTTATTCAATAGATCAGACAGATATGAACTAACTTCCTCCTCGTCCGTCCAATCCTTTATGTTCGTCTTCATATCTTCAAACATCTGCATAACCTTTATATTTGCTCCACCATGCTTCGGCCCCTTAAGTGATCCCAAGGATGCAGCAATTGCAGAATAAGTATCGGTACCCGAAGAGGTCACTACATGGGTTGTGAATGTAGAGTTATTACCACCACCATGCTCCGCATGAAGTACTAAGGCAATATCTAATATCTTCGCTTCCAGCTGAGAATACTTCATATCCGGTCTAAGCATATATAGGATACTCTCTGCAGTTGATAACCCCGGCTTCGGAGGATGTATCACTAAGCTGTTACCAAAATAATAATGAGTGTATGCTTGATAGCCATATACGGATAACAACGGGAATAATGCAATTAACTGCATGCTTTGACGCATAACATTCTCGATTGTAATGTTATCAGCCTGATCGTCATAGGAATACAATGTTAAAACACTTCGCGCAAGTGTATTCATCATATCCTTGCTTGGTGCCTTCATAATGATATCGCGCACAAAGCTTGGAGGAAGCTCTCTGTATCTTTCTATTAAAGCATTAAAATCCTCCAACTGCTTCTTGGAAGGTAGTTCGCCAAACATAAGCAAATAGGTCACTTCTTCAAATCCAAAGCGATCCTCCTTCATAAAGCCATCAATAATCTCTTCCACATCCACACCACGATAATATAATTTACCCTCACAGGGAACATAATCATTGTCTACTATTGTATATGACAATATCTCGCAGATTTCAGTCAAACCGGTTAAAACACCTTTACCGCTGATATCTCGTAAACCACGTTTAACATCATATTTCGCGTACAATTCGGGGTCAATTGCTGAGTTCCTTTTACATAGATTAGCCAGCTCCAATAATTCCGGAGTAATTTCAGAATATTTGCTCATTTTGTTCTCCTTTCTTATACGTGTCTTCAAGTATGCCTCGGTGTACTTAAACACAAGTTTACTACTCACATCTTTGCGAGTCTGCGTTTATTGTACCATATTGACAAGTATTTGAAAACTCTAACCATATTAACCTTTTATTAACATTTTATGAACAAAGTATATAAGAATAAAGTCATTCTCTTAAGCAATCAAAAAGGAAATAGGAGCTGAAGCAATTTCATTTGTAGTGTGCAACAACTCCTATCTATATTATCCTATGTATTTTTACAAACTCATCTGTACAGAAACAAATAAATCAAACAGAAATATGGCTAATACGAATCTGTTCGCTAATCGAATGGAATTGGAGGAGAAGTTCTTCTCCATATAATCCAACAGCTTTGGGTGCAGATATCGGATAATAATCACTCCGCTAATTCCGAATATGATGGATGCTCCCAGACATATGCGTCCATTCAGATTCAAAAATTCATTGGAATAGTCCCACCAACGATTTTGAAAAATGCTTTCCATCGTATAAGATACCAGGTATTCCATCATCGATGCCAGAAATGCACAGGAAAAAAATAAAGAAACTTTGCTCTTACATCGATCCGAAAATAATACTATCATTAATACAATACAACTACCATAAATCGGACATAGGGGTCCATACATAAATCCGCGCTGTACAAATCTTCCGGCACTCACGGAACAGACAATCGTCTCGTATAGCCAGCCTATGTAACTGTAAATGATAAACCACGCAAAAAGTGTTGATAAATCATACATTCTTCGTCGAGTACCTGCAATTATCATATGCATCCCCCCCTTATATCAAATTTCATGCATATCGTAATCTATATTATTCCATATGTCAATAATGAAATAACACTTGCTGTTCTGCAGCATTCCCAACATCATCCACTGCTTTATAGGTTATCAGATAAGTTCCGTCCTCATTCTCTTCAATCGTTACTGTAATATCATCCGTATCCATATCTGAATAATTATCACTCACAGTAACTCCTGACAATGCAGATGCAGTATCCGGTATCTCGCCCTGTTCCAGAATTCGATCCGATATGCCTTCAAATACTGGAGCTTCTCTATCCACATAAATCGTACAGTTTGCTGTTACTTTATCCTTACCATCATCCACACGGTAAGTAACAGCATACTCTGTTTCACTCTTATTCTTAATGGTAACCTTAATATCCTCTTTTGCAATCGGATCTTCTCCTCGATATGCCTTCACATTTTTTAGTAAGTACTCCTTATCAAGAACTGTATCTCCGTTAACAATATAATCACGAACGCCCTCAATTTCTGCCTTAACCTTATTCTCTTTTACAGTAACTGTTATTGTTTTCCTGGCTACCTTTCCGAGGATATCTACCACCGTATATGTAATCTTGTATTTTCCAGAGGTATAGAAATCAACTTTACCTTCAATATTTATTTTTTTCGTAATATCCTCACCCAATGAGGATTTTGCCTTTATTCCCTTTAATAAATCAGCTTCATTACCATATTCGACGGTCAGGTTCTTCGCTCCGCTAATCGTAGGTATTTTACTATTATAAGGATTGTTTTTATCCGGATCTGTTGGATCCCAACGAATATTACCCGATATCTTTATTCCTTCAGGCTTACCAAGCGGTCCAGGACTTTTTTTGTCATCATATATGATTACAGTTGTACCCACCGCACAATTGTCGTAAATCCACTTTGCATCTGCTACCGAAAGGCGCACACAGCCATGCGAAGCAGCCGTTCCTAATTTGTTAAATTGATTCGTTGCCAGTGTCGCAGGGTTTCCATTCTCATAGTAATATACCGAATGGAACAGTATTCCATCCACAATACGCGTAGAATATTGTCCATAGACATCTCCCATTAATTCCTTCCAACGATACTTTGCTTTGGTTTGAAAAGTGCCCGTCTTCGTTAATCCATTCACTCCTACTGAACATAGCATCGCTTTAATAGGTTTGGTATATTTACCTGCTTCATCCATCTCATAAACAGTAATGGTATTGTGTACCCGGTTCACCTTAATCAAATAGGGATATTTTACTTTTGCAAATGCGATCTGCGGTACGGGAAAACTTAGGAACATAGTAATACATACCAATATCATAATGCTCATTTTTAGTAATCTTTTGGTTTTCATATTCATCCTGCACTCCTTATGTCTGTTATAATTCTAGAATCACTCTAATTATTGTTAATTTTAACAATATAGGTTTCATTGGTATGATCCAAAGTAGTAGGACTTGAAAATACAACATCTCCCAGACTCTTAATTAAGCTGTCATTCACGAATTCAAATTTCTCATATTCCAGCTTACCGACATAGATATAAGAGATATGATACTTTTCTATTAATTCCATTACTTTTGATTTCTCTGTAGAAGTATAGATTTCTTCGATGTCAGCAGCTCTCTCATCCAATGCCACATTATCTGATTTCCATAACCATTCATGGGTCCTCCATCCTAATACTGTCGGTAATCCTGTCAGCACTGACACTCTTTGATAGTCTGTATAGCTGTCACCATTGGCTTCCAAAACCACTGGTGTCCCTTTCACATTTTCCTTTAACCACTGAATCGCCTGTGCATCCTCCGGCATATCCGTTTCCACAAAGTCTGCCGCATTAATTCCCTGATAACCATTCCAGTCAAAGATATTGCCATACCAGGCATTCACCGCATTCTGTATATATAATAGGGACATTCCGAAAAGAATGAGTCCGAATACAGATACCCGTCTCTGCCGCCTTGTATGTCCAAAGCAAAGTAATCTTGTAAATATATAGCCAAAACCGATACCAAACATAATAAACGCCTGATATGTCAGCTTGAACATCGTATTTGCCCGTTTATAATCTCCGGAATAGATATCTACAACATAGAATATCTCTGGTAGAAGCACTAAACCAATTGCGCATAATCCGGTTAATATAATAAACTGGTCTGATAAGGACATTTCTTCAAAATAATGAAAAAAAGCAGGTCTTAACCTTACAGGCTCCTTTACCCTAAGATCGTTTCGTGATCTATTAAAATCCGCTATGGAAAAGCATAGAAATGATACTATAATAAATATCGGCAGTCCCCATAATATAATTAACTGATTTAGTGGTGTATTAGCTTCTACCAGGTTAATATTCGTAGAAATCTGATCAAAATTCAAAGTAAATGGTAGTGCAATAATCTTCGAAATAATAACCACCGCTATACCCTGAAGCGCAGTTACAAGAAATCCATTCCTGCTAAACCTGTATACAGCTAAATTGGTAAATAGAATAATTGCACCCGACACAATAAAATAAATTGGAAAGTCCCAAAAATTTGTTGTATGAAACAAACCGATAAAAAAAGAAACTAATAGAATGGCCGGATGAAACACTTCCTTCCAAAGGGGCATCTTCTGATCAGACAACTCTTTGCGGGAATACGACCAAGCCAACAGTATTCCCAGTACCGTAAGTACAAACATAATATTGATTACATGGGCGTGCAAATCTCCTAATACAAAGGAATAGGCCGGGAACTCATGAATCGTTTTATCGGTGGTCTCAGGATGATATCCGATAAACCGGGTAGCATCGGGAAACCAATAATGATAGGTTCCTTCTTCCATTCCAAAGAATTTGCGAACCAATGGTTCAAAGAACATATAAGTCGGATAATGCATATTCCCGGCAAAACATACGGCTACACCACCAATTAAACCGCTGATTGCCGGAAGAGCCCTAAACTTTTTCTTCTGCTCCCTGATGTAATTCAGGGTTAACTGATATACCAAACTGTAAGGCAGGATAAATGCAAATGCCCCTACCATCATCAACATGAGATTATAGCCTAATTCTACTTTTACCAAACTATATCTGGTTAGGAAGGTTGCCATATATTGCCCTACATAATAATAATTGAGCTTCGTTCCTGAAAACCAGAAATCCTGCGGTGGCATATAATCGCTACGCATCATGCTTGTCATAAAGCCATAGTCCATGAATTTCTCAGTACCGTACGCTTCCGGCTTAAAGCCACGTATATAGGTAAAAAAAAGGAATAATCCAAAGAATAGTAGTTCCTCTGATATGATGGAGTCAAGAGTGGATTTCCATACCGAGTAAGTATCTTCTATAATATCACTCTTCTTATGTTTTCGTTTCATTAACAACAATAGTAAATTGAATACCAAGCATATTATCACCGTAATATAACAGGAAAGCTGGTTAAACCGCAGTAAATGCAGGGAGGAAAATAGCCACATCAAATATCCCGCTATTGCAATTCCAATTACTTTGGAAAAGAGATACCCTTTATCATGGAACGGTTTCATAATCAATGTCGTCATTGGCATAAATATAATACCCAAGGTGAAAACCGCTGCCCACCATTGCAAAAAAGCAATATAATCTCCCCGTAGCAACACTCTTCCGCCGATAACTAAAATAACAGCAATAATTGAATATATTATCTTTTTCATAATAATATCCAAGCCTTTCATGAACAAAACTTTTACTTACAAAATATGTGTCAAATATCATCCGATTAATAATTCATTGAATATTAGCGTATTTATATTCGCTAATATTCATTTCACTATCCAGATCATACCTTTGACGTCGCAATCAAATATACTGATTTATTTTCCTGAAATCCGAGAAGGCCTGTCTGCCTATCCTGATAATTTTCTTCATATTAATAGAATTGATTCCTCCCTGTCTAGGGCGGAAGGTTACCGGTATATATTTTACCGCCAATTTCTTCTTAGCGTATATAACGGATATTATTACATTGGACAGATTATAATTCTCCGGTATCAGCTTTATCTGCTCCTTTAAGGTTGCTGATTTCATTAAACGATACGGTGTATTGGCATCGGTGATACTTACATGAAAGCATATTCTCAATACAAATTTCAAGGTTTTTGTTACGAATTTTCTTGAAAAGCCATCCTGCCGGCCCTTTCTATGTCCGATTAACATATCATATTGCTCTCTCTGCTCCCAAAAAGGCCAGAATTCCTCCGGAAGTGTCTGCCCGTCCGAATCCGTTTGGAAAATATAATCAGCGCCAGAATTGATCGCATAATTGTATCCATATAGAACAGTCGCTCCATGTCCACTATTTGGTTTTGTAACAGGCTCAAAAGCCTCCAGTGTCTGAGCAGACTCCTTCATGATACGGTAGGTGGAATCCTTACTCCCATCATCGATAATTACTAATTTACTACCATTGCCGATTCGTTCGACAACGGGATACCAATCCCTGATTACTGCTTTGATATTCGCTTCTTCATTGTATGCCGGGATAACGATATATAATTTATCCACCTATCTCTCCTCCATATCTCACAAATGATTCGGTAATTGCGAAACTTAATAATTGTGGCCATTGCATATACTGTGGATACATGTTCCGAAGCAAACCATAGTGGAAGGAGCGGGTTTGCGCAGAAATATGTATCTGCTGTATATGCAATCAAGATATCTTCAGAGTTTCGCAATTGCCTATCACAAATAGTTATTTCGGCAGTTCATGGAATGCATCCAGCGCCCTTCGAACAACACCATCCATGTTGTAGTACCGATATTCCGCCAGTCGCCCGATAAAGATAACATTAGGTTCCTTCTTCATGTCTTCTTCATATAAAGCAAACTGCTTCTTATGCTCCTTCGTCGGGAACGGATAATAGGGTTCTCCCTCAGCACAGGGAAATTCCTTGCTGATTGTTGTCTTAGGATGCTTCTGCCAGGTCAACTGTTTATACTCCGTAATCCTTGTATAATCATAATCATTTGGATAATTTACTACAGGTGCCTCTTGGAAGCGTTCCGTGTCATAGGTTTCAAACAAAAACCTCACACTGCGATAGGCCAGTCTTCCATGTTTATAATCAAAGTATTCATCCGATGCACCGGTATAGATTAGAGTGTTATAGGTAATCTGATCCTTTATCTCTCTGAAATCTGTATTCAGCATTACTTTAATCTTATTGTTTTCAATCATTTTTTCACACATCTTCGTATATCCATGCTTAGGCATTCCCTGGTATTTGTCAGCAAAATACCGGGTATCACGATTATATCGAATGGGTATACGGGAAATAACGGAGGTGTCCAGCTCACCCGGATCAATGCCCCATTGTTTCCTGGTATAGGACTCAAAAATCTTTTCATAGATATCCTGTCCAACCTTACTTAGAGCCACATCCTTGCTAGTCTTAATATCCTTAATATCAACTGCTTGCTTTTTCAAGAATTCTTCTACCTGGGAGCAATTCAGGTTCAGATTATATAACTGATTGATGGTCTCCACTGTAATCGGCATAGGAACCAGATTACCATCTACATAGGTCAATACCCTGTGCCAAAAATCATTCCATTTTGTAAAGCGAGATAAATACTCGTAGACCTCTCGATCATTTGTATGAAAAATATGCGGACCGTAATTATGAATTAAAATACCATCCTCATTATAGGAATCATAAATGTTACCCCCAATATGGCTTCGCTTTTCAATGATTAACACAGTTTCTTTTCGTTCATTTGCTATTCTTTCTGCCATTGTTAATCCTGCAAGCCCAGCACCTACAATTACATAGTTAAACTTCATTTGCTTTACCATACCTTTCCGGTAATTATTGTTATTCTTTCCACATTTTATTAGTATACCAAGTATAGATCAATTTTACTAGTCCAACCTACAATTAATGCATTTTATTTGTGTCATAGATAGAAAGCTTATTCACTCCTTCTCCTTCCTCATATACACATTCATAGGTGGCTTGTATATTTTCTTCATTCACTGTATAATCCGTACTCTCACGGTTATCCCGATCAATCACGATATAACGGATTCCATTTTCTCGTATAAGCTTCATGAGTTCTGCAGGAGTAGCTGCTTCATACATCTGTTTCACCTTCTCCTCGCGTCCATAGGTGTCGTATCCGGCAGACCAGGGGTAATATGGCCATCCCTCATACATCATGGCTCCTCCCAATACTAACTGATTAATCGTATAATTTGATGTCAGAAAGATGTCCCTGGAGGTGGTGTTTTCTTTTACCCATTGGGTAAGCGGATCCTTCAAATCCAAGACAATCGCATTATCCGGTGAATTCTTCTTTAATACCGTTGTGAAATCATATATTCCAGTGGAGGTCAGAAGCAGTATTGCGATTGCTCCAATCAGCTTTCTTATTACACTTCGGTCTTCGAATAGCATCCATACCGTTTTAGCTGCATAAATACCTAACAGGATGCAGCTGATCATGATATATTTGTGATTCACGGTTACATCCACCGTCAGAGATACTGTAAAAGCGAAGATCAGAGGAGCCGTAAATGCCAAAATCAGATACTTTCCAACCTTCTTCTCTAAGCATAATGCTACAATTAATACGATTGGGAGTATTCCTAACAGGCGATCTACGTAGGATGCCACCCCAAATATTGTCTTATTCTCTGCGATAAATCCAAACAGAAATTCCGGTTCTACTGCAGAACCATTGATAAACAGCTTCGTCTGTAATACCGACATCAGAATCGCAATACCCGCAACAATTGCATACTCCAGTCTTCTATTTGATAAAATAGCCATAACAAATAAAACTAGCAAACAGCCTATCACTGCTGCCCCATGAAAGAACGACAAACTTCCCAGTAAGATTCCCACAGCAATTGATAACCGAAAGTCCTTGACCTTCCATCCGTCTCCAGTTAAAAAAAGATATCGAAATGTGTCGATAAACGATTTTCTAGTGTTATCATTTTTATTCGCCCTGTCTGAGGATGTTTGTTCTAGCCCATGAAATAAAGCATATAGCCTGGGCAGGAATAATATAATTACTAGAAAAATTACTGTAAGCCCAAAGGCCAGATGCCTTTGATTACAATATACATTCAGATTCCATAGCCCCCAATCCTCATTGGGTGTATCACTGATGAATTCCATGTTACTTGCCAGCGCATCCCATATGTTCGTGCCCTTGGGTAGTCTGCTCAGATAGGTAAATAACGTCTTAGAGCTTCGAAATGCGAAGAACAGGCATGCTAATATTCCCACTCCTGACTTTCCTGATATCTTAACAGCCAGAACATACAGAAGGAAGAATGCACTGATAAAACTGATCATACTTGGCAGATTAAATGCATAATCCAAACGCAGTCCCAGATATTCCAGATTACCGGCCAAGAATTGAAACATGAAATGATATTTAATATCTTCCCCTGCATAATGTGGATACCAGGTAGGAAAATTATTGCCATAGGAAAAGGATCTGATCATACCTACATGGGGAGAAAAGTCGCTAAAGACCGAAACCCCAATATATAATTTGTCTCCATGAATGAAAAACGTAGTCCACATCAAAAGAAAAGCAAGGATAAATACCCCAGCTGTTAAAATTTCTTCTATGTGTAAGCTTCTTTTATTGTTACAAAGGATTGCCACCTTCGGTAATGCCTTTCTTTTTCGCACCAAATAAGTAAGAACACTACCGAGGAATGCAACTAGAATTACTATCAGATTCGCATAGAACAAAGGTTGCTCTTTATTCTGAAATACCATGCCGAGAAGGTAGGTTGCCCAGGTCATGGCTAAGGTTCCGGTAACATACCATGAAGGTAACAGTATCAGGAATGGGCTGACAGAAATGTCTCGCTTCCTATAATCCAACCGGGTAAGTGCTCCCAGCTCCGGAAGTACATAGGAGCAAATGGCCCAACCTACTGTAAAGTTCAAGACAAGATAGAGTAAACCAATCATTTCTTCTCACCGCCCCTAATGCATTTTGATATAAGATACCTGGGTCTGTTCTTCACCTCTTTATAGATTTTAGTCAAATAGATACCAATCATCCCCAGACTGACCATAATTGAACTGCCGATAAGAAGCTGAAGCAGAATCACCGTAGTAAATCCATCCATGGCCTTGCCAGTGAACTTCATATACAGAGTCTGTATTCCTAATACGATGGTCCCCACAAACATAATAATCCCCAGAATAGTAATGCAATGAAGAGGAACGGATGTATACGATGTTATGGCATTCACAGCGAGCCGTATCAGGCGAAGAAATGACCATTTGGACTTACCATTCACTCTCTCTGCCACATCAAATTCTATCTGCTTTCGATCATAACCCAGCCAGGCTGACATTCCACGGAAGAATATCGCACGCTCCGGCATCTCTTTCCAGGCATCTACCACTCTTCTGTCCAGAAGCTTAAAGTCGGAGGCCCTTCCCAAATTAATATCAGCAGTGCGATAAATCACATAATAGAAGAACTTCGCGCACAGGTGATAGATTAGATTTTCTTTTCCTCTTGACTTTTTGACGCCCTCAACGACATCATAATCACCCTCTCGCCAAGCTTGTACCATCTCAGGAATGAGTTCCGGTGGATGCTGTAAGTCTGCATCCATAACAAGAACCATATCACCGTCGGCATACTCCAATCCCGCACAGAGTGCAGATTCCTTTCCGAAATTCCTGCTCAGTCGTAATGCTGATATATGGACGTTGTCCTTTGCCATCTGACTGATCTCACTCCAGGTATTATCTTTTGACCCGTCGTCTACTAAGATAAACTCATAGCAAAGATTGTTTTTTATTAAGACAGATTCAATCACTCCAATGGAACTTCGAATGTGACTCCCCTCCTGATAAATAGGGATAACCAAAGATAATTTAGATTCCAAGGATCTATTTTGTTTTCTGTCAATTTCATTAATTACCATATGATACCTCTTCTATCATTGTTCGTTTGGTTTAGAACTCACTCCATTATTTTCTGGAATACTTCGAAAATAGATATGATTACCGTCGGGATCACAAAAAAGCATATTCTTTGCTCCCCATGGCTGTACTTGGGGTGGTTGAATTATTTTTACCCCCAAGCTCAGAAGCTTCTCATATTCCTTATCCACATCATCAACAGTAAAGGCCAGACTGATATTCTGATTTTGATTGTTCTTCACTGTTCCATCATTATAAATCGTAAGTATTGTTTCTTCCGTTAGGATGAATTGATGCACTTCATCCTTACAATCCCCTTCTATATTTAATATTTTCCGATAAAAATCTGCTAATGCGATTACATTGTTTGTCTCAAGACATACTTCCCCTATTTTCATTCGTTATACCCTCCCTCGGATCATTTGTTATTCATTAAAGCTATTAATGTGTAGCCCATTCTTAATTATATTCCAAAATCATCCTTATTGCCAACTATTTTTATAAGCAATTCTGCCTTTATTAAGTATTCCGACCGGAGGATAAGATCGGTATTGCCGTTTTGAGCTCTATATTGCTTCTGCTGGTAAATTTAATCCTATTCATGCTACCTGAGTTTGTGTTTCACAATGTTAACTGGAACTATCTGATTATATGGAATCCTTTTACTGTTCAGCTCCTTATATTCCATAGTTATTTGCATTTGGATGCTCTACATCAAGTATTTCATTCAATTACTCCAGGTCAAATAATCCTCGCCTTACCAGGGTAACTCTTCGATCTGAAATAATGGTTTTTGACGAATCCTTTCCATAAGTAAGTGTGACTCGAATTAAGGTAGTCTTCCCCTTGTTCTCGTAATTCAGATTGTCCAAGGGTACCTCAATATAATACTCCACTTCGCTATCCAGCTTCGCAACCGTAGCATTGGTGTCAAGCCGCCTGGTATCATACCCCTGTTTACTCAGAGCTCCGTTTATCGGATCCACTGTAAAGTATTCCACCGTTAGTTTTTTATTGTAAAAGATATTATAATCCTTTACACTAAACTTTAATTTCTGACAGGTTCCCATTCCGGTCAGTTCTTTTCCAAAGGACTGCTCCGTATTATAGATATCATAGTCCACATATACATAATAATTTCCGTCAGCATCCATGGACTTATTAGAATTCGTCACTTCAATCTCCAGATTCTTGGCTGCTGCTGAATATGCTGCGAGTAGGGTATTAATAAACAGCTTCATTTCCATAACCGCACTGGAGTTGCCAGGATTCTCAGAAATTGCTGAATGTCCCATTCCTGAGTAAATAATGTTACCTTTACTATATATGTAATAATTGTTTCGAGCATCATTAGGTGTGCTGCTGTAGATCCCTGCTCCTTTCCCTGAGGCATCCTTGATATTGTCAGACAGGCAGTACCATACCACGATATCATCACATTCCAGGTCCAATTGGTAATACTGGCTATGGGTAACAGCCACTTGAAATCTCCTATCAATCTCATATGGATATAGGGTCAGTTGTCCATTATTTACCCTCGTTACATATTGATCATCAATATTCCGATCCGTAGGAAAATTGGGGTTGCTAAAGTATTGTCCTGGTAACGACATGCGATTGAGCATGGTATCACTATAGCCTTGTATATACCCATCCGTTGTATAATCTTTGCCCGCTGCAATCCTCTGTTCCTCGTTCCCATAGGAAGTCACACCAAATCGATCCATACCTAGGGTTTCACGAAACCGCTTATTGATTTGGTATCCCCAATGGGGATAATCCGTCGACGAGTAGATACCCGAGGGTAGATTGCAGAAGGAAGTGGTATCATGGGTAAACAGTACCGTATTTCCCTTATCGATATATTCCTCCAGATTCCGTAACGCATTTTCATTGGCGATATCCTTATATATATCTGCAAAGCCCAGAATCAGTATATCTACATTGAATAAACCATCGTGATCATAATCCTCCCATTCATAGCTTCCATATGCATTCTTGATATTATTTGATATTTCGTTACGATCCTCAAGGATATATCGATAGGTTCCATTCCCGCACAAAGCTTCATAATCGCTAATAGTGATTGACTTCATATGCAATATATAATCATTTAGGTTTTCCGTGTATTTTTGGAATAACGAATGCTCTGCTAAGTTAAGATTATTACCACTGTCAGCCATAATTTGAAGTACATTAATATGTATTTTACTTGCTTCTGCTCCCTTTAAAGCACAATAATTAATCATACTATCCCGGTTATCGGTATTCGATTGATCGATTATTTCAAGCTTCCAGGGAATGATGCCATAGAAGCTCTCCTCCAGATTATGGTATAGGGTATAATTGACTCCTGCCTTCAGATTATTCTCGGCTACCGCATAACCATCCTCATCCAATAGTATTAATCCACCGACATTCTCCATTAATGGTTCATATTTGCCATCTGCATTCATATCAATGTATAGATTTACCCGATAAGTCTTATTCGTGTCACTATGATCCTCAATATAGAATCGATATCGCAGTGTCCTATAACTGGAATCAGAACCATTCACATAAATCTTATCATCCGTCAGTCCACTATATTTGGTTTTATCCCGGTACACAATCGGATAGCAGTTCTCTTCCATAACAGAGCCGTCCGTTTTCCCGAATACAATACGGCACTTCGGTGTAGTCAGTACCTGTTCTAATTGCTTCACATTCAAATTATCTTCATAGAATAAGCAAGGACTTGCAATGCCCGCTAATGAATAGATGATTGAATTGCTATCTATTTTCATTGTGTTCAGAGCTCCGGCTCCGGATAAAAAGCCCTTTGCAAGTACTACCGGATAGCCAGCCTCCATAAACTCAATTAATTCCTTCTTCTTTACTGCTGTGATGTCATTGCCCGCAAACCGGTAATAATCCTCCGTGTCTCCATTGCCGAAGACTCCTCGGAGTTCCTTACTTGCCTTAATACGATCTCCTACATGCAAATAAATCTTCCCATTCAGTGAGGAATCATTATAGATGGTTTTACCACCGGAATTCTTTCGCATTGCTCCATCCTTTAATCCGAATAAAATCATATCATAGGTACTTCGTAAATCCTCCACCTTACCGACGAACTCCCGTGAGGTCATGGTAGTTATTTTTACTTGTCCGGTATAATGCGGAAAGAAAGAGGCAAAATACTGTCTGGCATAGGCGCTTCCATTATAGGAATCCTCATCTGGTGATTTCTTCGGGTTCCAATACTCCTCCGTACCATCCCAGATAAAGTCATTACAGGGTTCAATTTCAAGAACATGCAGCTTTGATTGATGATAGACAGGGACTTTCCTGCCAAATAGCAAATAATAGATTGCTTCTGCCGGAGTGAGACTGGTGGGTCTTACTCCCCCCCGATCTTCCTGATAGAAGTCAAATGCCTCCGTATTATAGAAATTCTCATTGATGTTATGCTCTAAAATTATCTGTGTAATGCTGTTATCTCCATTATACGCATAAAACCCATGTCGAATGCTTTTATGGGTTTTATCCCCATCATAGGTGAAAAAGCGGTATCCAAGCTCCTCCATCGCTTTTGTTCCATTCAGAGAAGTATAGTTTTCAAATAAATGATAGGGTAATAGCGTATGAATATTCCATACTGCTGCGTCATCCGCTGTTTTTCTGGTATAATATTCCTTATTTTTATCCTCCGCAAGCTCCAGGAAATATCCTGTGGTCATAGGTATTCCGGTATCTACCATTGGATTTCCATTGGTGTCCTTAACCTTAATTGCTTTTACTCGTCCCGTTACGATATATTCATTATAAAATCTGCTTGGCTCCATTAATTGCATAACCATGTAGAGCTTTGCTGCGTTAGTGGTATAACCGGTGGCACTGATGCTACCCACCTTCGTTCCATTGCTGTAATACTTCACAGGTTCGATACTGCTTCCATAGCTTGTATCGGTTGAAAAGGTAGTTACATCAAAGATAATCGGAGCAGGATCGTCACTCATAACTGCCTTTTCCAGAAGCCTTACTGTTGTTTCCCAGGTTAGATCATTGGAATAGAAATTCTTTGGCTCATCCTCAATTTTTTTATCTGGATGATAGGTTTCCCATATCCCAACAAAGCTATCTCCATAATGTGTCTTGGGATTCAGGTATAATAAATCCGCCCTATCAATTAATCTGTAGTTCTCCGGATGATTCAATTCATCCGGCGTTATAGTTATTACTTCGATTTCATAATTCTTTATTTGATCCTCCGGAACTCCCAGAGCATACTTTAAAAAGCTATTCTTACTGGTGAAATAATTCCGATAACGCACATACAATCCGGTTCCGGAATTATATTGCCATTCTCCCGGTCCATTTCCAATCACATCACCCTCTCCCAGGGACTCGGTATATTCTTCCTTCCATTCACAGGTCATTCCCTGTGTGGATGCCAGTGTTCCACCAGCAAAGGTATCAAAAGCAGCCTTCTCCAGGGGGATGGGTTCACATCCTTCTATCATATACCCAATTTCAGCATAGCCTTCATATGGGACAATTTCCAGTATGACAAAGGGATTTGTTATACTTCCCTTTTTCCCTTCCTCGGGAAAATCAGGAATTGTGGTATCGGATCCAAAATAGGAAGCAGCCTTTACATGGTTTTCATTCTCCCTTTGTCCTAGAAACCCTGTTGTTCCTACTATGAGAACAACCAATAAAATGCCCAGGATACCGTATAATACCTTTTTCATTGCAGCCTCCTTTAGGTTATGGACTAACCAGTTCATTTCGAAATTTTACATTTCTTGCAACATTGAATTCTTTTGAGTTATTCTGAAATGTGACTGTTAAGGTGATCTTTTTTTGATTCAACAATTCTTCTTTGCTATCAGGATATAAGCTGACATCCGACACATACTTACCCATAAGATTTTCATCCTCTGCATAGGCAATGGAAGCAAGGCTTGTAACTGATCCCGTACTCAGGTTCGGTATGTAATACAGCTGGCTGTTTAATTTATCCAGGAATACCACATCACAGACAGTGGAATGATAGATTACCAATGCCTTGGTATTGGCATCGATATTCTGACATTCCACCCAGTTCGCTTCCAACATCATATCAAACAGTTGATTCATCACAGTTTGTGATTCCATCTGTAGATCCGTTTCTTCACTTGCATAGGAATAGCTCCGAGAATTTGTTACCAAGAATGATATGACAATGGTTACAACTATCGTTGTAACAAACATACCAACGACTAATTCGATTAAAGTATATCCCTTATTATTCATAAACGATCCCCTTTGAGTTTCTCTTCACTTACAATATACTTTTTAACCTATAGAGGATTATTCCTCGATATAGTGTTTTCCAGTTTTTGTTACCATAAATATGGTTGTTGTATTGCTCCTGGAAGAAATGATAATTTGCTTCCAGGTAGTTCGAAATGCTCCACTATCAGGCTTCATACTGATTAATAGACAAGGATTATCCCGATTGATTGTAAAGATATTCGTTCCGTCTAACCGATCCGAATATTGTATCGTAATATTACTATCCGCTATCAGATTTGAAGTAATGGTATCTGCATCCGTTCTCCATGTACTCTCTGTCAACTCACCAGAGGAAGTTACCATATTCAGATAATAATTCTTTTCTAAATCATTCCATTCAATTACTACATAATGGTATTTCATTCCCTTGCTAAGGGTTTGCAATCTTAGTTTATTAAGAATAACATCAATTTCCTTTGCACATTTTTTTGTATCTGCAAACACTAGCAAATTCAAACTAATAAATGCTCCCCCGATTAAAATGGAAGAGATTGCAATGACAATAATAACTTCAATCAGAGAAAAGCCTCGATCATTCATTCTTCATTCCTTCCTTAATTCTTTTTCCAGTTTTCATAGTGAATCAAGTTCGATACATTGATATAGCCCTTGTCCGACGTGGAGGTAAAGGCACGAAAATACCTAGCTACATCAGCGTCCTGAGATAATATTCGGCTTACCAGATCGGATGCCGCTGTGATTTGGGCTGCACTCAAATCAATGGTTTTGTTCGATATAATTAAGCCAGTAAAATTCCGTTCAACGCTAACATCTCCGGTTGCTATAATAATTCCCTTCTTTCCGGATTGATCATAATGATATGTTCCACCTGCCTCATTATCGATAATGATTACATAATAATGATCTGTTCCAATGAGAGCTTCCTTTTCCAATACAATCCCACCAGGGTTTCCCATGGCATCTGCTCTGATTTTATCGACATCCAGAATATTTTCAAAGACAATATCCTCGGATAAATCTCCTATTCCTTTTTGATGTTTTGTCAAGGTAGCAGTTAGATGCTGATACTCATTCCGATAGTGGTTCGTAAAGGTGGCATTAATTCCCCTTATCAGCTTCAGCTCCGAATCATAAAGCATCAAATTACCGGCTGTTATATAGGCTCCCGGTGTATTATTGATTATTATCCCTTCCACAGGAAATCCGTTATATATTCGTTCCGGATAACATAGCATATAATTTTTATAGTATGTAGTCGCCAATTCCTTGGATTTAAAATTCAAATAATAATAAACCACATTGTCGTTGGATCCAAATTTATAAAAGGCCTTTTTTACTGGTTGAAGTTCATTTAAATAATACATTAGACGGCACTCGTCCGCAGAAAGAGCTGAGGTATGAAACACTTCAGCATCATGGGGAATCGACACCAAAGTATCTGTATTGGTTATGGTATCGTAATAAGCTACATATTCGTCCCAAGTCACCGGATTATGCCCAATGGCAATATATTCGCTGGGAAGAAGATACACATTCTGACAGCCCTTTAATACCAGAGATTCCCCAGTCGGAATATTGCAATTAGAGTTCGTCCCTGCACCATAACGATCATCTGTATCATAGTTAACTGCACCTGAACCGTCATCCAGTGAGATACTGGCTCTCCCTGCCAGGTATAACTTGTTTAATCCGGATAGATCCAGTTTTGCATGAATCGCATTAATTATGATTGCACTATTTGCCTCAGAGGTCATTCCGTCACTATAGCCATAATACTCTCCTTCCATGGTTACCTTGCTTCTCTTTGCCTCTAATGCCAAATCATCCATAATATAGCATTTACCCGTTACCTTGAAGATCGTATCTCCTGACATATCCACAGCCTTATTGGTCTGAGTGGTAACCAGATTCGATGCCCATACCTCAGTATCGGATCCCTGTATTATCAAGCTCCCTCGATCCCTTACAATGATATCCCCTTTTGTAATGATACTGCTTCCAGATATGAAAAGACTTTTCCCGTTACCAGTCTGTATTCCTTTACTACCAGCATATAGATTGCCCTGTATGGTATGATCCGTGAATTTTGCCACAAGGGCTTGATCTGCAATCAGTGCATAATCCTGATAGGGTGCCAGGGAGGATATTTCTTCCTGTTCTTCTGGAAAGTTTATTCGAATATCCGTAGTAATCGAGGTGGAATAACCCTCCGTTATGCAGACAACCCGTAATCCCTTTATCGTAATATATTTATTGGATGAAGCAGTATCAAGAATCGCAGTTCCCTGTACCTGTGCTCCATCAGCAGTCGGATTTAATTTCTTCGTTTCTTTTAGATAACTGTTTAACTTGAGCAGAGAGATTTCTCCGGTAACGGGACTCACAGCCAGGCTCACCTTCATCTCTTCAATAAAACGATTATGAAATAAACTTTTACGCATTGCCGGATTCTTCTTTGAATATTGCAGCATCACACTTTGATAAGCTTCAGATAATGCTTTTGATACATCTTCAACCAGTCCTACTCTAATCTCATCCAGTGCTGCCTCCGCTGTATAAAAGTTGTATTTGGACTTCCGGTCCACTGTCTTCATTTCCATATTGATCAGAACAGAACGAACAATGATCGATCCCAGTACCATAACAAAAGCGAAGGCAATCACAACCATAATCAAAGAAGCCCCACGATTATTCAGTTTATGAGCTTTCATTCTTCATTCTCCTTTGTCAAGTGGAAGGAAGCATAGCAATTTGAAAAATCTCCTATAGATATCGCTCCTGCTTCAAATATCTCCACTTTCATGCGGTAAATCCGGTCCTTAGGACTCTGTCTAGATATCATATGATAATCCGTAATACAGGATAGAGATGCCGTATCCAGTTCACCGGTTGATAAATTGGTATATAGGGAGGTTATAGCCATGTTTTGCTCATCCTTACGAATGGACAGATTGGCACTGCCTGTCCCTGACTGCTTTACTAACACAAGCTTTGTATTGGTACCATTATTTCTTATATTTAAAATATCCTTAAGGACTAATCCGGATGGTGTATAAAAGATATAGATCAGGCAGTCATGATCTCCTCCATTGGAAATGCTATAGGTTTCTTCATATAATTCATAAGTCACCTTTTCCTCACTTCCATCATGGTTCACATCCAGATGACAGGTGTATTCTATCTTACAGGTAATCATAACAGAGGTGCTTCCACTTAGCCTCTGTACGGAAATCTGTATATCTTTTTGAATTGCTTCCTTTATCTGCTCCAATGAATATTTGGCTACTGGCACTGGCGATGGCAAGCCCAATGATAAAAGACTTTCCAGGTAAGCCTGATAGGCTTCCTGTAGATTCACAAAGTATTCAATTGCCTGCTGATCTGTGGATCTGGAGTTATCATAAACTGCACTTTCTGTATCATCCGACCAGGTGGTTGTAAACCCTTCCAGATCCAGTACTGTAACTCCCTTCTGATGAAGCTCTGTTAATTGCGGCATATTATAATTATTCATTGTATCCGGATATTTCATGCTGTCTCGGTAGGGTGTGGCATCTATTGTAATGAAAGCGTCAAATTCTTTATCGCCCTCTGAGATACCCTCAATTCCCAGGTAATAGGTGCTTCTACCAATCGGAGGTGCATATCGGTATACCGATGGCATACCACTGATAATAATACTGCTTTGACCATCTCCCGGAATTGTTCTGACGTAGGCTCCGCCTGTATTGATATATTCCCCATACCCACCATCTGCGAAGGCTTTCATCTGATAAGCATCTGGATATCCGATTAAGTTGTTTTGAATCAATGAGAATTCCTTAACACCATTAAACTGCATCAGAATATCCTCATTGCTGCTATTCTTTATGGCTTCAATCAGATTTTGCCCCAGATTAGTAGCCTTCTGACGAATTCTCGATTGTGTATTAACCTTTGCTGCAGAAATATAACAGTTCAAAGCAGGCAGCATCAGCAAAGCAAGAATAACGATACTTACTATTACCTCTATCAGGGAAAACCCTGCATTTTTTTCTTTCCTCAATCCTACCTCCATTTGTCTGCCTAAGTTGCAGGCCATACTATCCTAAGATCTCATATCAGTTTTTCATACTTGCAGGCATTTCTATGGTATCAAATATATTCTCCGTACCGATATTCACTCCTGCAATCTCCGTCTCCTCAATCTCTTTCTGAAAGCCCAGTAAATGAAACATATTAATCTTCATAGTTCCATTCAGATTTCCGGTCTGAAGGTCATAGGCCAGATCAATCTCTCTTATATTCTTGCGTTCCTCATGCTTATTAATAAAATCAATACATTTTTTTAATCCCTCATAGTTCACCTTAAAATCTATGGACACGATGGAATTATAACCGATAATGGTATTCTCATTGGCCAAGGACTCGGAGACATTATCCAGCGAAGCTGATTGTTCACCTGCTACTAGATTCATCTGCTCTGTCTCAGCGTCAATCGTTTCCTCATTGACATTCTCCTGACCCCTAGTATCCTTATAAATAAATTCTGGATTTGAAAATCCTATTACACTGATATCAATACCGCTTTCCTGCTCTAAATTCTTTATGAACAGAATCGTTTTATCATAACTTGCTCCTGTTCCAAAACGATCCGCTATTGTATTTATCTCGTTTCTCATTGTCTCATTCATCACCTTAGTTT
Source organism: Variimorphobacter saccharofermentans (assembly GCF_014174405.1). Classification (GTDB taxonomy): domain Bacteria; phylum Bacillota; class Clostridia; order Lachnospirales; family Lachnospiraceae; genus Mobilitalea; species Mobilitalea saccharofermentans. The sequence continues at coordinate 2,840,568 of NZ_JACEGA010000001.1, forward strand.
CCTCTAGCTTTGCTTTTTTTGATAACAGCTCGGACTCTATTGCTTCTAGTCTCCCTATCTCTTCCTGTATCTCACTAGTTTGTTCTTCATTTTTTAAATAGATAAAACGATAGGAAGCAAATACAAGTAACATGGCCCCTAATAGCATAAGCAGTCGAATATCCCGATTTGATATTTTTATTTTGGATATACTCATTTATTTTCCCCCTCCCTTTCCGGAGAAGTGTATCTTGCGGTTATTATGTAATCCAAGGTCACCGTGCCTACTTCATCTGTTTTCATGGTGATTTGCTCCGTCCTTACATCCGTAATCAATGGAATGGTGTTTAATTGTAGAAATGTCATGGCTGCCGTATCAATATTATCCATAGACACGTCGATTAACACATCCTGGTCATTACTACGAAATGAATGGATGGTTACTTGAGTGGGTAATTTTTTTTCCAACTCATCAATGAGAGTATTTAATTCCTCCGTCCTGCTATAACAGTTTTCCTCAATTGCTGATATTTCATTTTGAAGCTTCTTTAGCTTTTCATTTTCTTCATAATACGCTTTTACATATTCCATTCCAGCAATGGATTTCTCAAGTCGCCTCTTTTCTGCTCTCGCCTGAGTAATATTCACGGTCGATAGAGTAATTAGTGTCAGGGAAACCGCTACTGCAAAGGCTCCAATTATTATTAGCTCCTTGTGCATGCTTCGCTTTGTTTCCAGTTCCATATATTTCTTCGGTACCAGACCCAGGGGAGCAAATGCAGCACCTATGCATTCAAGATAATCACTTTGTATCGATTTATCTGTCAGCGTATCCTGATAGAAATTCACACATCGTAATGTATTGATAAACTTAATATCTATGTTAATCTCTTTTCGAAATAAATCTTCTATTCCTGTTTTCTTAGCTCCGCTCCCAGCCAGATAAATCGATTCAAAATGTCGATCCTCCTCCTTCGCAGAATAATATTCCATTACGCGAATCAGGTTGCTGATCAGGTATTGAAGCGACTGTGCTTCATCACTTCCTGTACCATAGGCAATTGTACGATGGAGCTTCACAATTCCGTTATTTAATATGTATACATAGGTATTCTTTTCATTGATCTGTACATACAGGTTGGTACCCTTTGTATGAATCTGTCTCTGTATTACCTGAAGGATACTATTGCTAAGATAATCCACAGAAACAATGTTAAGCTTTAGTATTTTCGCTATCTCATAGTAGGGATGAAACAGATTATTATGAACTGCGATAACCAGCAAACGATACTGTTTGTTCTGCATTTTTTCCAGAACAATATAGGATATGACATAATCCGATACGTTAACAGGAAAATAGTCAGAGGCTCCAGCATTTACGTAATCTTGAATGTCCTTTTGCTTCATCATTGGTATAACAATCTCATGACTGGCAATTCTGGAAGAGGAAATTGTGAAAATCACATCCGTCACGTTAATATTGGTTACCTTCAGCATCTCCTTCAATGCCTGTGCCATTCTATCCTTATTCAGAATAAATCCATCCTCCATACAGGCATAAGGTGTATCAAAGGCTTGTGTATAGTAGACCTTTGGATGCTTCCTCTGATAATCCATTACACATAATTTTGTTTTCAGTTCCCCAATTTCAATACTCAATACCCTTTTTCCCATTGGCGCCTCCCTCATCATACCAACGCTTCTATTTGTAATGTAATCCCACCTCCTTAGAGAAACATATCACCCGTTGAAAGAAATTATATGTTTGATAAAGAGGTGGGATTTAACGAAAGGATTAATTTGTTACCGGGCCAATATCAGTTGTTCCTGCAGCTGAACCTATGTAAACTGATAATTTCCCTGTTGATTCCTCATAATCAACATAGAGGGTCCCCGCTTTACCCTTTTTCGACTTGGCTTTTGCTTTGATATCTGCTACCGTATCCATATCACTGTCTAACAGTTTTTTGGCATTTTCCAGCGGCTTGCCTGCACCAATGACATCATCCAAAGGCTTATCATCAATGGTAGACGGTGCACTATCCTTTTCTGCAATCGCCGTCTGAACCGCAGTAAATACCGTATGTACAATCTGTATGTCCTTCGCCTCTCTGGATGCCTCCACATACTTGAATACCTGCGGTGCTATGGTTCCAACCAGTATGGCCATAATCGCCATTACAATAATCAGTTCCACCAGTGAAAAACCTTTGTTGTTCTCCTTCCAGTCCTTCATTCTCATCATCCTTCTCCCTTCATTTATGATTTGATAAAACTTTGCTCTCATTAATAGAACAAAGCCCTTATCCTAATTTGTCAAAGCCCTGGTACATAGTAATCATGGGCTGAAACATGGCGATTAATAGAAACCCGACTACAATCGCTAATACAATAATCATAAAAGGCTCCAGTACCGCTATTAAGGATCCTGTAATGCTTTCCACCTCATCCTCATAATACTCCGCGATTTTATCCAGCATTGAGTCCGTTGTACCGGATTGTTCTCCGATTCTAATCAGATGACTTACCATTGGCGGAAACCGATGAACCGAATCCAGAGTATCCGCTAGTGACACCCCTCGTTCCACTTCCTTGATCGAATCTGTGATTCCCTGTCCGATTATGATGTTACTCATACTTTTTGCTGTAATCTCCAAAGCCATCGTGATCGGTATTCCGGCTGACAGCATTGTACTTAACGTTCTTCCAAACCTTGCTGAAGAGGATTTGATAATCAAATCTCCAATGAGAGGGAGCTTTAATACTGTCCTGCTTAAATACTCATTTCCCTGTTTGGAGCTCTTCAGTAGTTTAAACCCTATAATCAGAACCAATATGAATAATAAGAACACCACCCAATTCTTTGATACAACATGACTTATTTTCAAAACCGCCGTAGTGACAGCAGGCATTTCCACTTCCATCTCATCAAACATACTCATAAAATTCGGTATTACCTTTATCAGCATTAATGCTACAACGATGACAGAGACGAAAAGAACAATTACAGGATAAATTGTTGCTTTTTTTATGACTGCCTTCAATTTTGCTTCCTTTTCAAAATGCTCTGCCATACGAAGTAAGGAGTTCTCAAAGCTGCCCGATATCTCACCTGCTTCCATCATATTGATAAATAAGATTGGAAATATATTGGTATGTGCACTCATTGCCTGTGATAAAGTATCACCTTTCTCAATACTTGCCTTCGTCTTCTTGATTGCCTCTTTTAATAACTTATTCTCCGTATCACTACTAAGCATGTCCATCGCATGTACGATACTCACTCCTGCTGTAAGAATACTGTAAAACTGTCGGCAAAACACTGCCAGGTCCTTGGATTTTACAGCGCTGATAAGATCCAGATTAATATCCTTTGTCAGTACATTCTGTTCAAGCACCTGTATTGGCATCTTTCCTTCTGCTTTCAGAGCCGTAATTAGTTTATCTTCGCTGGCAGCTTCCATTTTTCCTTTTTTCTTTTTCCCACTTTCATCTATATAGATATATTCAAAGGTTGCCACCTGCCATTCCTCCTTATATGCGAATTTAGTATCATATTGCACCTTAATTTTTAACGCTGTCGTAAATGGTAATTTTTGTAAATCAATTTATGGTTCTATTTTAGCTTACATATTTTTCCATGTCAATATGTGGAGTATGTTTTATACAAAAAAAGTTCCTAATTCTATAATTTTGTTAATAATTGGTAACATATATCAATCCCTGTAATTCCTATACCTCTGCTATCGCAATTCGTCTCATTTCAGATAATGATGTAACCCCATCCAACACCTGCTGCCTTGCATTTACATACAAAGTACTCATTCCTTCAGACAATGCAGCCTGATGGATCTCATCTGAGGAGCCTTTTCGATTAATAATACTTCGTATCTTCTGTGTAACCGGCATAATTTCATAAATACCGATTCTGCCCAGATATCCAGTACCATTACAATGAATGCAGCCTTCGGGTTTATATAGCTGCAGTTCCTCAGAATCACATCTAAGATATTCCCTTTCCTCTTTCGTAGCATAGTATCCCTTTTTGCAACCACACAACCTCCTAACCAGGCGCTGTGCGATAACCCCGATGGTTGCATCTCCAATCAAATACGGTTCGATGCCCATATCCACCAATCGGGTAATGCTGCTTGCTGCACTATTCGTATGTAATGTACTTACCACAAGATGACCGGTTATGGATGCCTTAACAGCAATTCCGGCCGTCTCGCTATCTCTTATTTCCCCAATCATGATGATATCCGGATCCTGTCTTAGGATTGCACGTAATGCAGTTGCGAAGGTTAAATCTGCTTTCGTATTCACTTGTACCTGATTGATTCCATCAATATTTGCTTCTACCGGATCTTCAACAGTAATAATATTTACCTCATTTTGATTCAATTCACTTAATACCGTATATAAGGTTGTAGATTTTCCACTTCCTGTAGGGCCTGTTACTAATAACAGCCCATGAGGAGTCTGAAGCAAACGATTGAATTTTATCAGATCACTATCCGTAAGCCCCAACTCTGCTTTATTGCGATTTAACATCCTTGTCTCCGAAAGTCGCATAACAGCCTTTTCACCATAGGAGGTTGGTAGAATGGATACGCGGATATCGAACTCCTTTCGGTCTACCTCTATAGTAATTCGTCCATCCTGGGGCTTCCTTTTTTCCGCTATATCCATTCCTCCAAGAATTTTAATTCTTGCAATGATGGCAGATAATAAAGCGGATTGATAGGCTGCTGCTTCTTTTAATACCCCATCCACACGGTAACGAATTCGAACTCTTCTCTCCAATGCCTCTATATGAATATCACTGGCACGCTGCCTTACTGCTTGCTCAATCATATTTCGTACCAGCTTGACTATGGGAGAACGATTCACCTCCAGTTTATTGTTCTCCTCTAATTCTTCCAACGCATATTGTCTCTTTTCCCATTCCATCGCATAAGAGTCTGCAATCCTTTTATTCTCTGCATTTCCATAATACTTATCAATTGCAGATTTAATGTCACAGGGTGTTGCAATAACCGGTTCAATCTGATAATTTGTCAGGATACTCAAGTCATCAATCGCAACGATATCCATGGGATCCGCCATTGCTACACGAAGTATACTGGGAGTATCCTGATGAAAGGAAAATGGCATAACCACATACTTATCAAGAATTTCCCGTTCTGATATTAGATTGACAACCTTATCCGGGATTTTATATTCTGACAGCGTAACAAACTCTGTATGAAGCTGCTGCGTCAAAGCGCATGCTATTTCTACTTCCGACGTAATACCCATATCAACAAGGGTCTCTCCCAGTTTTTTCCCCTTGTTAAGCTTTTGCTCCTCAAGGGCCTTCTCAAGCTGTTCCGAAGTAACAACTCCGGAATCCAGCAAAATATTGCCCAGTTTTTTCTTTTCCCTAAAGTTTCCCATAAGCCCCTCCAATATGCCTTTTTATAAGGTTAAATTACCTCTCTCCTCAGTTGTATTAACTATATTACATCCAAATATTGTAAATTACAATAGCATTTGTTAATTATTTACAGCATAAATACGTTCACGATCGATATATAAATCTAAAACAGAGTTTCACTTGTAAAATCCTCGAAGCTTGTTGAACAAGCTTTGCTGGTAAATAAATAGCCGGGGTTTTCCCCGGCATATGTATTCTTATAATTCTAATCCAATAAATGAGGACTGCCTGCATAATATCTGCAGGAATATAACTTACCGTTGAAAGAACTTGTTGCTGTATCTTATATGAATCAGGCGAATGTTCAATTCACAAGTGACATACAAAATCAGTAACAGGTACTTTTGTCTGTGTGTGAGGTAAGCTATATCCCTGCTGATAAATTATGCAGCAGCCCTCTTCAAATCCTATCCAATTATTATAAGGTTCCTGTCCCTTTATGTAGTATTTTATTTTCTAAGCCGGGATCCGCTTCAAAGATTTTATCCACTTCCCGGTCTGACAGCTTCTTTACAGCATCCGCAGCTGCCTTCAATATGCTTGCATCCTGGAAGATATCTCCCAGCTTGAATTCCATCTCTCCGCTCTGTCGGATACCGAAGATATCACCGGGCCCTCGTAGCTTAAGATCCTCTCCCGCAATGAAGAAGCCGTCATTTGACTTATTGAGAATTTCAAGTCTTTCCCATGCATCACGACTACTGCTTCCACATACAAAAATGCAATAGGATTGAAACTCTCCACGTCCAACACGTCCTCGAAGCTGATGAAGCTGTGCCAACCCAAAGCGCTCTGCATTCTCTACCATCATAACTGTGGCATTGGGCACATTGACACCAACCTCCACTACCGTTGTAGAGACCAGTACATGGATTTCTCCATTGGCAAAACGCTCCATAACATCATTTTTCTCTTTTGGTTTCATCTTACCATGTAAATACTCTACTACTACCTGGGTAGCAAGTGTTTCTCTTAATCTATCCGTATATTCCATAACATTTTCTGCTTCTATTTCATCACTTTCCTCTACCATAGGGCATATTACATAAGCCTGTCTTCCCTCTGCCACCTGCTTATCAATGAAACGATAGGCATTCGGCCGGTAATTCGTATCTACGACGCAGTTCTTAATGGGTAATCGTTTTGCCGGCAGCTCATCCACAATGGAAATATCTAGATCGCCATAGAGTATGATTGCCAGAGTTCTGGGTATGGGTGTTGCGCTCATTACAAGAACATGGGGATGTCCTCCCTTATTCATTAAGGCTTCTCGTTGCTTTACACCAAATCGGTGCTGCTCGTCCGTAATCACTAAAGCCAGATTGTCATACTCCACCTTCTCCTGAATCAATGCATGGGTTCCAATAATCAAATCCACTGAATGGGACTTTATGGTTTCATATGTCTCCCTCTTCTCTTTCGCAGTCATTGATCCAACTAAAAGACAGGTTCTGATGCCAAAGCTCACAAGCATTTCCGTCAGGGACTTATAATGCTGCTTTGCAAGAACTTCTGTTGGTACCATCATACAAGCCTGATAACCATTCTTGGCCGCCATAAGTAATGCCAAAATGGCAAGTACCGTTTTACCGGAACCAACATCACCCTGAATTAAGCGGTTCATCACAAAATCACCCTGTAAATCATGCTTCACCTCTTGCCATACTCGTAGCTGTGCATTGGTCAATTGATAAGGGAATTGTCTGATCAGCTGATCACATTCCTCACATTCCTGCATCCGATATTCGGAATGCTGTTGTGTTCTTTTCTCTTTCAGTTTCCTAAGTGCCAGAATATACAGGAAAAACTCATCAAACACCAAGCGCTGCCGGGCATTCATCATACTGTCGCGATCCTTCGGAAAATGTACCTCCCTAATAGCCTTGGTACGATCCATCAGTCCATATTCTCTGGTGATTGATTTTGGAATATAATCCTTAGCAAAGGACAGCTCTGACAATATCTGCTTCACTGCCTTTGTTACCATATTATTCGTCAACCCTTCGGTAAGAGGATAGACTGGCTGTAATATCCTTAATAATTTATAATAGCTCTCCTTCTGGTAAATACCCGGTTGCTCCATAACCAGGACTCCATTCTTACGTACCACTTTACCCCGGAATATATAATGATAACCGGAGCGCAAGGATTTCTGTAAGAATGGCATGTTAAACCATGTGAGATACATGGAGGCAGAGGAATCCTTCACCTGTACATTAACTATCTGCAGATTTCGGACCTTTTTTAACTTGGGTGTCATCGCTATTCCTGCTTCAATTGATGCTGTAATCCCCTCTGTCAAAGAAGAAATGGGAACAGGTCTTTCAAATTCCTCATAACCTCTGGGGTAATGTTCCAGCAAATCCTGTACCGTTTCTATTCCCAGCTTATGAAATACCTTCTCTGTCTTATCCCCAATTCCTTTAATTACTTTAATCTTGTCACTCGCTTCCAAAGATCCACCTCCCATAGCATTGCATATCTATATAGGAAAACTTCTGTAATATTATTCATAAGAGTATTCGAATAATCTCATTATAAATCATATAAGTACAATGGAAAAGCAAAAAAATATTATAGCTCACAATGTTACAGTCCACTCAGAGCGGAAATATATCCTTCGCAAAGCCGCTTTCGCTTAATTGTACTTAGTAACGGTATATAAGGCTTCAAGGAGCAGAGCCTAAGTACCGACTAGTACAAATGCTCTGCTATGGATATATTTCCAGCTCTAGATGAACCATTATCTCATTATAAAATTTTTTTAAAAAGAGTATTGACATATCTAAGAAGTAGTTGTATTATTGTATTAACCACTTAGTACATTAATACAGTAATACAACTTTTGAAAGGAGAATTAAAATGCAATGGGATCTTGATAGTGAACGACCTGTTTATATCCAGCTGATTGAACAAATACAAGCAGGAATAATCTCAGGTCAATTTAAACCAGGTGATAAGCTTCCTTCTGTCAGAGATTTAGCAGCGGAAGCAACGGTCAATCCAAATACAATGCAAAAAGCCCTGGCAGAACTCGAAAGAACCGGACTCATTTACACTAATCGAACCAGCGGACGATATATTACCTCGGATGAGACCATGATTAAAAAATTAAAAATGACCTCCGCTAAGGATCTGGTATTTGAGTTTATCGAGAAAATGAAACAGCTTGGAATTGAACCGGATGAAACAGTAACTTTGGTAACTGATTTTGTAAAGAATGAAGAATATAAGCGTTAACGCAGATGGGAGTTAAGTAAAATGAATGCTATTTTAGAGTGTAAATCGCTGACAAAAAGTTTTTCAAATCTCACAGCCCTGAATAATGTTAACCTGACTTTGGAACGGGGTAGGATAATCGGACTCCTGGGTCCAAATGGGAGTGGGAAAACGACTTTAATTAAATTAATTAATGGTCTATTAGTGCCGGATGGTGGCACACTATTGGTTAACGGCTACCAGCCTGGATCAGAAACGAAAAAGATCGTATCTTATCTGCCGGAGAGAACATACCTGCCGGAATGGATGCGGATCTCTGATGCAATTGCATTTTTTCAGGATTTTTATCAGGATTTTGATAAGAAAAGAGCCTATGACATGCTAGATCGCCTTCATTTGGATCCAAGCAAACGTATGAAGACCTTATCAAAAGGAACCAAAGAAAAGGTTCAACTGATTCTTGTCATGAGTCGTAATGCGGATTTATACTGCCTTGACGAACCAATCGGTGGTGTTGACCCTGCTGCCAGAGATTATATCCTGAATACTATATTGTCCAATTACAATGAGAATGCTACTGTTCTCATATCCACACATTTAATCTCTGATATTGAAAAGATATTGGATGAAGTTGTATTTATCAAAGATGGCTTTGTTACTTTGCATTCTTCTGTAGATGATATTCGTGTTAAGGAAGGCAAATCCATCGATACATTGTTCAGGGAGGTATTCAGATGTTAGGTAAACTATTTAAACATGAAATGAAAGCAACAGCAAGATTATTATTGCCTTTGTATGTTGTAATTGTAGTATTAACGATAATGGACCGGATTGTACTTAATCTTGATGTCTTCGAAGGTATTATGTTTTTTATTCCCGGTATGCTTACAACCCTTTATGTCATTTCCCTGATCGCAATTGTAGTCGTAACAATTGTTATGCTGATTATCCGATTTTATAAGAATCTGATTTCAGATGAAGGATATTTGATGTTTACATTACCAGTAAAAACACATCAGTTAATTAATGCGAAAATGTTTGCTTCTACTATATGGATCATAGCCAGTATTGTAGCAGTGTGTACATCAGTATTTGCATTACTGATTACTCCTAACGCCTTTGCCGATATAATAAGAGAACTTCGAAGGATATTCTCCGAAATAATATCGACTTTAGATGCAAATGCCGCTCTATTCTACACAGAGCTTATACTATTAACTCTATTTAGTATCATTAATAATATTTTAAAGGTCTATATGTCCATTGCAATCGGTCAATTGCTTAACAGATATAAAATACTGGGTGGTATCGCTGCCTATATTATCATTAACATTGTACTTCAATTTATTGGCACAATACTCCTAGTAGTCGGTGCTAGTGTATTTGAGAAAAGGATGTATGAGTTTTCTGTATTACCTCAAATAGCAATGCCATTAACGTTATTGTTAGTCATCCTATTAAGTATTATATATTATGTTGTAACACATTTCATCTTCAGTAAGAAGCTTAATCTTGAATAATCGAAAGAACACGCTCCACTACTACCCCTGGTTGTTGAAAAGGCCGCTGCACAATATAAATAACAGAAGGGAGTATGACTTACCATAATACACTGTCGGAAGAACATGTTGCTGTATTTTGTATGAAACAGGTGAATATTTATGTTCACCTGAGACATGCAAAATCAGTAAAATGTACTTCCGTCTGTGTGTGAGGTAAGTCATACTCCCTTCTGTTATGTTATATTATGCAGGGATTGTGAATTACCATAATACACTGTCGGAAGAACATGTTGCTGTATTTTGTATGAAACAGGTGAATATTTATGTTCACCTGAGACATACAAAATCAGTAAAATGTACTTCCGTCTGTGTGTGAGGTAAGTCATACTCCCTTCTGTTATGTTATATTGTGCAGCGGCACTTCATGATTAACGTAATCTTCTATCTTCAAATCGACTCATGGCTTCCAGACAAACGATCAGCTCCTGAATACGCTCCTCCAAAGGACCTTCATCCACCGTACAATCCAAAGAAATCGCCATATCATTAATAATACGGTCATTTATATGTTTCCGGTTGGAGGTCAGAATTTCCAGTTTTTTTCGATATGAGCTTGCATCTAAGAATTGAAGCAACAGATTACTTACTGGATCCATATTATCCTGATGAATATCTTGAGACGACACATTTGTATCAGTTGATGCTGGTATGCCTGAATTCATGGTAGATACTTGCTTCTGCGGATCTGCTTCATGTATATCATCCTTAACTACCGTTAAATCACTTTGATAGCGTTCCTCCATATAAAGCTTCAATGGTTGCACCAGAAAACGGAACTCACCGAATAATTCCTGATATACCACCATTTTTTCTGATGTATGCGTATGAACCGCAATCGTAATTATTTGATAGGGTTTATCCTTTACATAATAGATTTCACCCGGCGCCGGTATTTTATTACTGTCTCCCATTACAATCCTCCCTCAAGTCTGAACATCAGCGAATTAATTACTAATGCATTAAAATATTACTAAATAGAAACACACTCTCTATACTTTTATAACCAGGTCATTTCAATTGAATAAAATAGTGGTTCGCAAAAATACGAACCACTAAAATCATATCACTTATTCTCGAACTTGTAAACTTATTCCACTGAAATAACATAATAATATATTGGTTGACCACCATAATGAACTTCTACATCCAGATCAGGGTAAGCACTCATAATTTCATCTCCAAGCAGATTGGCTTCCTCTTCATTGATATCCTCACCATAATACAGACTGATGAGCTCGGACTCATCATCTGCCAGGCTTTGAATAAGCTCCAGCGTGGTCTCCTTGACATCACTTCCTACGGAAAGTATGGTTTTCTCACCGATTCCCATAATATTACCCTGCTTAATCTCTTTACCATCAATGCTGGTATCTCTTACTGCATAAGTCACCTGACCGGATTTCACTTTTTTCATTTCTTCTGTCATCCTGGCTGCATTTTCTTCCGGTGATTTATCATATACGAAATTAATCACAGCCGTAATACCCTGAGGTATGGTTTTAGAAGGGATAACATAGATATTCTTATCCTCGGTCAGGTGCTTTGCCTGATCTGCTGCAAGAATAATATTCCCATTATTCGGTAAGATAAATATATTATCTGCATTTACTTTGCTAATCGCATTCAGCATATCCTCCGTACTTGGGTTCATGGTCTGACCACCTTTGATGATGTAATCAACACCCAATCCGGTAAATATCTCATCCAGTCCTTCGCCCATGGATACAGCGATAAATCCGACTTTCTTTCTAGGTTTATTTTCAACCGCTTTCTCTTCCTGCTTCTTTTGCTCAGCGGCGGCTTTTTCTGCATCTTTTATAACTTTCTCATTATGCTCTTCCCGCATATTATCAATCTTCATACGGGTTAAGGATCCATACGTCAACGCCTTCTGAATTGCTAATCCGGGGTCATTCGTATGTACGTGAACCTTTACGATATCGTCATCCGAAACAACCACCAAAGAATCACCAATGGATTCCAAATAGGTCTTAAACTCTTCTTCTGTCTTCTGGCTGTATTCCTTTTCCAGCATGATTATAAACTCTGTACAATAACCAAATTTGATATCTTCCGTTGAAATACGTTCAATATTGATACCAGTTGACGGGAGATTATTCGAAGTAATATTGTCAAGGGATACTTCTTTACCAAGTAATGCATCATATGCTCCCTTAACTATTTCTAAGAGTCCCTGTCCTCCTGAATCCACAACACCGGCTTCCTTTAACACCGGTAAAAGTTCCGGAGTATTCTTCAGTACTGTTTCCATATGCGCAATCACTTCTTTTCCGAAATATACCAAATCATCCGTCTCTGATACTAATTGTGCTGCTCGCTCAGCACCACCTCTGGCAACCGTCAGGATCGTTCCTTCCTTAGGTTTCATAACAGCACGATACGCTGTCTCAACAGCCTTCTGAAACGCATTGCTCATAATTGTAACGTTGATTTCCTTATAGTCTTTAATCTCCTTCGTAAATCCACGGAACAACTGTGATAGAATTACTCCTGAATTACCTCTTGCTCCACGAAGAGATCCACCGGAAATAGCTTTTGCTAATTCTTCAATCGAAGGGTCAGAAAGAGCATTCACTTCCTTCACAGCTGACATTATGGTTAGCGTCATATTTGTGCCTGTATCTCCATCTGGTACGGGGAATACATTCAACTCATTTATATATTCCTTTTTTGCTTCGATACTCGAAGCTCCAGCAAGAAACATCTTTTTCAGGGTTTTTGCATCTATCGTCTTAATAACCACTGGTACTTCCTCCTTAAACGTTGTTCATCTCAGAATCAGTCAATTACTCTGACACCTTCAACAAAAATATTGATTTTTTTAACCTCAAGTCCTGAGAATTCTTCAACATTATATTTCACATTGCTGATAAGATTATCAGCTACAGCAGAAATACTAACTCCATAGGAAACGATAATATGCAAGTCGATCGTTATTTTATTATCTTCAATTGATACATTGACACCATGACTTAAGCTTTCACGTTTGAGTAGTTTTACAATACCATCTTTCATGTTAACAGATGCCATTCCTACTACTCCAAAACACTCTACGGCTGATGCACCGGCATATTTAGCGAGTACATCGTTATCAATAACTATATCTCCAATATCTGTATTCATATGTCCTTTCATATTAACCCTCCTATCTATTTAACTATTTCACAGTGGATACTTCTGCTTTGATACCTCTATATTATTATTTGATAAGCAATTATTAATATTCCGATTCATTTTGATTATATTTTGAGATAACCTTCTCGAAACCCGCATAATATATATTACTACGATCAAGGATTGGAAGTGACAATTATGAAGAGAATGATAGGGTTTATTCTTTTTTGGATTGCCATCGGAATGACTATTATGCTTTTCATTACCAACGGAATTCTGGCAATATGTATTATAATTCTATGCCTATTGCTTGGTTATAATTTATTCTGTAATTGAAACATTTGATTCGCCACTTCTGATATTAAGAAATGAAAATGTTTCAAATGATACCATCCATTGTTCTGAAAAAAAGTGGGTGTCAAGATCCCCTGACACCCATCACTTTCCTTATGCGCGTTCTACTTTGCCGGATCTAAGACAGGAAGTACAAACATACATTTTTCTTGCTGCGCCGTTAACATTAACCTTAACGGATTTCACATTAGATTTCCACATCTTATTTGATCTTCTATGAGAATGACTCACAGCGATTCCAAAGTGAGCACCTTTATCACATATTGAACATTTAGCCACCGAAAGCACCTCCTTAGGTATATTGTGAATAAAACATTCACTCATCTACATATAGGACCTATTGACCCTACAAACATAATTATTCTACCAGAATATATTTTATAATGCAAGCAGAATTTTGTCTATAAAATGATGGGTGTTGTTTATATGGTCTCTTCGGTTTGGTTTTTCAGTACTTCCTCCACCTTACTGTCTACATTATCATCCTTCTTTTTTCCCTTACCAAACTTATTGATGATATCAGGTACCATATCAAGTACTTTGGTTACAGTATCCTGATTCTTAATGTTAACCAGCTTGGTTGTACCATCCTGAATTACAAGAACTGAGCTGGGAGTAATCTTACCCCCCATACCACCGCTTGCATTATTCTTTTTCTCACCTGCGAATGCGCCTGCTGCAACTCCAAAACTAACCTCAACTAAAGGTAATATAATTGTTCCATCATCAAATTTTACAGCGTCACCTACCACTGTCTTAGTGGATAAAAAACTGTCCATTCCACGGAATAGTGATTCAACCGTTGCATTAAAATTATTATCTGCCATTTATAACGCCTCCTTTAATAATTGAATATTTTTCTTTAACCGTTTAAATCTAATATCTAACATAAGCTTAATTACTATTATAAGTATTGTAGCTAATCTTATTCTTCCTCTGGCATCATGTTTTCCTTCCAGCCTTGCCTGCTCAAAGTCCGGTGTGATCTGTATCTTATCCCCATAAAAGCTATAAAGTATGGATAACAATCCTAAGACTTGTCCTGTGGAACATGGATCACCTGTTCCGAATACAACTATGGTTTGAAGCTTTCTGGGTAATATATGTTTTAACAGCTTCTTTAAGCTTGCATAGGTTACTTGAAAACCTTCCCGGTTAATCTCATCCTGAATAAATTCATAAATCAAGCTAATCTTATTCTTAATATTACGTACTGATTGAAAGAACTGTATTAGCTTTTCCTTTATGCTTCGAACGAAAGCCATCAGCTTTTCCTTCAAACAGCACAGCTTCTGAATGATTCTTCGGAATATTGGCTGTCTTTTTCTTTTCTTTTTATCTTTCCTTAGATCATCATCATTTAATGCCTTGTCAATTCCTATTATGTCCGATTTGTCTTCATATTTGTGATACTGTTTCTCAGCATCATAATCATCTGCCGTATCTGACAGGAGTTGCTGCGCACGATCGGTCGGTAATTCTGAACTATCCGTGTCTGCATACTGCGTTACAGGTTCTTGTATATTCTTATTGGTTTGATTTCTTTTCTTGGAAGCGTTACGAGCAAAGGCTTTCTTTTTCTTTGCTCTAGTTTTCCTTGGCTTGTCACTATCATAAAATAAGAATCCGAATATTCTGATTTGGATATGGGGTTTTCCTGCATGATGGGTAAACTTCGCATGAATAAAATGCAACAACCAGCTTGCCCTGCCCTCCATATCAAACGCTTCTCCATGTTCCAATGCCACTTTATATCGAATTGGTACCAGCAGGATCAGAAGCAGGGTAAACAGTAATAAACCGAGCAAGCTAAGAAGGAGTATCCCGATTATTTTTAATATCATTAGAATTATATGTAGCATTTACCGTATCTACCGCCCATCTTTTCATGATATAGTTCTAAATCAACGTTCCTTCAATTACCTATCAATACTTTTGACACCCTAATTATACATTAATCCTTATGTAAAGTAGGTTCTTACATCAAAATCTCCTGTCTCACGGTAAACCTCCATAAGCATATCTACCACAAGCTCCAATGCTTCTTCTTTACCTTTCGCAAGTCCGGCAATCCGTATATCGTATTTGCTGTAATGAGGAAATAAGAGCTCATTCGCATCCATAATATCAAATAGATTTCCTGGATTTGAGGCAAATGCGATACAATAAACCCCAAAGGTAGCTTCCCTGTTGTTAATGGAAGCAATTGCTTTTTTCTTACTCTTTCTCATTTTATTTCCAACATAGAGTCTTGAATTCCACAAAATCATAAAAAGCCCTTACCTTTACCAGAATGGTTGTACAAAGTATTCCTTAATGGTAAGTATACCACATTTTACCATCAATAATACAGTCCTATTCATTGATTATTTCATTTATTATTTCATAGCATGCGGATTTTTCATATGCATCTGAACAGCGTTCCACACTATAACGAACATACTCCATTACTTCCTTGTGATTATCAAAGAAAACTGGCATGATGCGTAAGGTATTAGCCATTACAGCACGGTTAATCATCTTGTCATGGGAAGCGAAAAATGCGGACAGTGCTTCTTCCATTTGGCTTGAAGCTGCTGAGATCATCGCTTCATTTACTTTTTCCTCCGAAGGCATTTCATCCAAATCGATAAATAAGCTTTCCGACATTAGCTTCTGTGATCGAAGCAATACCTGTAACAGATGTTCCAGCATAAGGCTCTTCGTTATAGCACAATGCTGATGCTGCACTACATATAGTGCTTCCTCCAATATGTTAAACTCCATTGAAAGGGCTTCCTGAACTCCTTCCAAATCTGTGAACTTGTCTACAAATTCCTTAGACAACTCTTGTTTCTCCATAAGTAAGTAAATGGGATTAATATCCTGAATGATGGATAAAGCTACAGAGCCTGAGTCTTCCATATCGATACCGGAAAAGCCAATATAAGGCGCACATAAGAGAATGACATATATATCATTCACAAGCTCCGCAAGGCTTAAATAAACAGTAGATTCTGTTTCCAGGCTTATGGTTGCCGATTGAATAGCAAGTATTGCCTGGTCATATTGTTCCTTGGAGATATCCTGATATTTCAACCGGGATAAGAACTCTTTTTTCTCCCACAATGCAGGATAACAGGTATCCATTCCTTCTCCCTCATATAGCATGGTGGAGGTTCTTAACATATAAAGATAGGAATCAAAGGAAGATTGATCCGCTCCAAGATAGGTCTGCATACTTTGATTTAATAAATCAAAATACTTTTGCCTCGTAATCCGTATCGGTAGTTGTCCTATTATCTCTCTTATCTTATCATTAATAATCACATTATCCTCGGAATCAAAAATATATCTTAGAATATCTCTCGCAAATTCCTCCCCCTCTACAGGAAGTAAATTGTCCCTAAACCGATATTCCACACGATTCAGTACATATTCATAGGTTTCAAATACATCCGTATAAGCGGTTAATAAATCCATTCGCTTCATTATTTCTTTCCGAAGGGTATCCACCTCACGAATTGCCCCTTCCCTGTTATGTCCACTGGTGCGTGTGAGAATATTGCTTTCAATCAATTTATTAAGACGAATAACAATATCCTGTATATCCTTACTCCAGCTATATTCATCGTCACAATATGCCTCATATAGCGTAAAATAATTCAAGGCCAAACGGACCATAGCCATTGTATGATAATCATCCGCCAAACGATTCAATAATTGAGGAATATTCTCCTCTAATTGTATTCCGCTGCGAATATTTTGATTCATTTTCCTGATATTAATATTCATGTGACATATACCATCCTATTCTATTCAATCCTTATGCTAGTACTTACTGATCCGCTATTATAAGAAGTGCTTATTATTTTATCATAATAAGCACTGTTCGTATACCAATCTGCATTTTTTTCTTCATATTATCTCTTCAAATCCTGAACTATACCTTTAGGCATGTCCCCTCTCAGAGCAAACCCAAGGTTACCTCTTCACATGCTCATGTGTAAAAAGATGATCCATACAATACTCATAATTCCCATCGCATTTTGAGCAAAAACGAAACTCCAACTGTTCATCATCCAATTCGGTTCTTCCACATATAGCACATTTATGACGGGTGATCGTATTACGTCCTCTAAACTGAGTCACATTACCCTGCTTTCGTCCCGAATTCATCTGTTGACGAAATACGGCTTTTCTCTTTATCTCACTTGGAGAAATCCTTCGATAATTCCTCGTAGCAAAGAAGAAAATCAGGAAATTTCCAATGGAAACAACCACTGGTATGATTAATAAATACTGTCTATAAATAATGTAATTCATAATATCATAGATATAGAATGCTATTCTAAACCATGCCAGATATTTAACCTTTATTGGAATGATAAAATATAACAGGATTTTTTCGTTGGGATTGATTACTGCATAAGCCAAAAACAACGTACTGCATACCACATCCAGGGAAGGTGATAAAGTAAATCCCGTAATCAAATAAAGAATCAAGGATGATAACAGATTAAACAGCACCCCTGAAAAAATATATAAGTTAAATCGAAATGCACCCCAATAATATTCTAATGCTGTACCGAAAATGTAATAAACATATACAGAAATTAATGTGAACAGTATACCTCTTAATGTAGTAATCGGAATAAGATAGGTAATCAGTCGCCATACCTGCCCCTGACGGATTAGATTAAAATTAAGAGCAAGAAATTCATATGGCAAAACTGAACCAATCACCACTCCGATTCCATATAATGCCACAATGTACTTCATTAAATTATGAATAGCATACTTACCAAATTTTCGTTCCATTTTATTAAGAATGTTCATATTACAAAACCTGTACCTTTCAAGTAAAACTAGTAAACTAGAAGACCTTCTTCTTACGGAATATCAATACAATAATCGCAGTTAATACCAATGCCGCCAGGGTAATAAGGTAGAAGCCATAGGGATTATCTTTTCCTGGTATTTCAACAAAGTTCATACCATAGAAACTCGCAATCATGGTTGGTATGGATAATACTATGGTTATGGCAGCTAAAAACTTCATCACGATATTCTGATTATTGGAAATGATGGATGCAAAGGTTCCCATAATTCCAGTCAAAATACCGTTATAAATATTAGCCATCTCAATGGCCTGTTTATTTTCAATAATCAAATCCTCCAGCAAATCTTCGTCTTCCGGATAATGCTTTATTGTTTCCAGCTTTAACATTTTTTCGAAGACCACTTCGTTTGAACGTAATGAGGTTGTAAAATAAACAAGACTTTTCTCTAACTCCAATAAATCGATTAATTCCCTGTTCTGAGTGGAAATATGCAACTTACGCTCAATCTCTTCACTTTTTCTGTCAATCGTTCTCAGATACTGAAGGAACGTAGACGCATTCCTGTATAGCATCTGCAGAATAAAGCGGGTTTTTTTATAGGTATAGAAGTCACGTACACGCCCATCAATGAAGCATTTTAATATGGATGTTTCTTCCAGGCATACCGTGATCAGATAATCCTGAGCAACAATGATGCCCAGAGGAATTGTTACATATCGATCCTTATCGTTGCGCTTTTCAAGAGAGGGAATGTCAACTAATATTAAGGTATAGTTATCCTCAACTTCAATTCTCGCTCTCTCTTCTTCATCAAGCGGTGCTCTAAGATGATCAATATCAATACCAGTAGCCTCCGCTATTTCCAATAATTCAGTCGCAGAGGGATTCGTCATTGCGATCCAGGATCCCTCCATAATTTCAGTTAATTTCAGTAATGTACCTTCGGATGTTCTGAAAATTTCGATCATAAATGCTCCTTTCTACTGCATTATGAGCAGTAAAAAGCAAAATATGCATTACGATCAAAAGGGAAAAGCTTCACCAGCCAATCGAATCATATTACGTTCACTACTCAATGCAGTATTAAAATTTCTATGCTCCTGCCTTCGTATATGACTACTACCGGGGCCAGCTTCCATCCTTACCACTCCCTTTTTTCTAAATTGAACATTACTTTCCAACAATTGATTCAAACTCATTATATGTTTTTCTGATATCTTTGTCAAACAAAAGAATATTAGAATTGTGTAATAAAACTATAAACTTATCTGGGGTATTCTACAATGTTATATTATCATCATTTTCATCAATAATCGGCATCTGAATTGTCGTTCCGGGCTGAAGATAAATGTCATCTAAATTGTTCAGCTGCATAACATCAGCAAGATTCACATTATGCTTCTTCAAAATACTTCCCATGGTGTCTCCTTCTTCTATTAAATAAGTAGTATAGTGACTGTAATTATTAGAGGGAATACTTACTGGTACACAGATTATCTCTCCCGGGAGAAGATGATAAACATTCACCATTGGATTTGCTTCTATAAGTGCTTGCAATGGAATATTAAAATGCCTGCTGACACTGTAGAGTGTATCTCCCTTTTGAATAACATAATTAATACAATACATGAAGCTTCTCCTTCCATCTGACAATGATTTCTGATAAGGCAATTATCCAATATAATATATTCATCGTCTTTCAAAATGTTCAAGAAATAATCGAAATGGAACGCTTTCGCATATACTGTATATGTTAAAATAGAATTACTTTTGCATTCAACCTAAACACAGAGCCTAAGTACCGACGCGTGCAAATTTTCCGACTCTGGATATATTTCCAGCTCTGCTCTTACGTTTATCCCATCCAATTTATCTGTTGAATTAATATGTTGAACTTTAAAAATTTGTATCGTATAATAAAGAAAGTTATCTTGATACCATATATTTACGGTAGAAGATAAATGACCGATTTACACACAAATTATGTGATAGCATTTGCTCAGGAGGGGAATGTTTGCTACCATATATAAAGAAATAGAGTATGCGATACCTAACGCAGTATTATGGAGGTTATCATGACAAACAATTATAATTTAGGAATCGATATCGGTTCTACTACGGTAAAGATTGTAATTATAAATAAAGAAGGGGAGCTTCTTTTTTCTGATTATGAAAGACATTATGCAAATATACAGGAAACTCTCGCAGGATTAATGAAAAAGGCCATGGAATTATTCGGTGACTTAACCGTATCCGCTGTTATCACAGGATCAGGCGGTCTTACAATTTCAAAACACTTGGATGTTCCCTTCGTTCAAGAGGTAGTGGCAGTTTCAACATCCTTGCAGGATTATGCTCCTCAAACTGATGTAGCCATTGAGCTTGGTGGAGAGGATGCTAAGATAATCTATTTCACGAATGGTATTGAGCAACGAATGAATGGTATCTGTGCCGGTGGTACTGGTTCTTTTATTGATCAGATGGCAAGCTTATTAAGAACGGACGCTGCCGGACTTAACGAATATGCAAAAAGCTATAAGGCAATCTATCCTATCGCGGCAAGATGTGGTGTATTTGCCAAGACGGACATACAACCTCTGATTAATGAAGGCGCTACGAAGCCGGATCTTTCTGCCTCCATATTCCAAGCCGTGGTTAATCAGACCATCAGCGGACTGGCATGTGGTAAACCAATTCGTGGAAATGTTGCATTTTTAGGTGGACCGCTCCATTTCCTAACAGAATTAAAAAATGCATTTATTCGGACCTTAAATCTCACGGAAGATCAGGTAATTGCACCGGAGCACTCCCATCTGTTTGCTGCAATTGGTGCTGCAATGAATTCAAAAGCAGATATCAACACCGAATTATCCAAACTTTATGAACGATTATCCCAGGGTATCAAGATGGATTTCGAAGTAAATCGTATGGTGCCGCTGTTCCGAAACGAAGAAGAATATAAGGAATTTCAAAAGAGACATTCTGTACATACCGTAAAAAAAGGGGATTTAAAAACCTATGAAGGAAATTGCTATCTTGGAATTGATGCTGGTTCTACAACCACTAAGGTAGCGCTGGTAGGCGAAGATGGTTCCTTACTGTACTCATTCTATAGCAATAATAACGGAAGCCCGTTAAAAACAACAATTCGATCGATCAAAGAAATATATGATATTCTGCCTGAGAAGGCTCATATTGTACGCTCCTGTTCTACTGGATATGGAGAAGCATTAATCAAGGCCGCCCTAATGCTTGATGAGGGTGAGGTCGAAACTGTGGCGCATTATCATGCGGCTGCATTCTTCGAGCCTGAGGTTGATTGTATTCTTGATATTGGTGGTCAGGATATGAAGTGTATTAAAATAAAAAATCACACCGTGGATAATGTACTTCTAAACGAAGCCTGCTCCTCCGGTTGTGGTTCCTTTATTGAGACCTTTGCGAAATCTCTTAATTACGAGGTAGAGGACTTTGCAAAGGTAGCACTCTATGCAGAAAATCCGATTGACCTTGGTACCAGATGTACGGTCTTTATGAACTCAAAGGTAAAACAGGCTCAAAAGGAAGGTGCTACTGTCGCTGATATCTCTGCTGGTCTGGCGTATTCCGTTATAAAGAATGCTCTGTATAAGGTTATAAAAATAACCAACCCGAAGGATCTTGGCGAAAAGATGGTAGTACAAGGTGGTACCTTCTATAACGATGCTGTTTTACGAAGCTTTGAGACAATATCCGGTTGTAATGCAGTTCGTCCTGATATAGCAGGAATTATGGGAGCCTTCGGAGCCGCTCTGATTGCTCGTGAGCACTATGATGGTGAGGTAAGCACCATGCTTACTATTGATCAGATTAATGAGTTAAAATTCGAGACTTCCCTTGCCCGCTGTAAGCGTTGTACGAATAACTGCTTGTTAACCATTAATAAGTTCACTGGTGGCAGACAGTTTATCACCGGTAACCGCTGTGAGCGTGGCCTTGGTAAGGAGAAGAACACAGATAACATACCAAACTTATTTGAATATAAATTACAGCGTTACTTCTCCTATTTCTCTTTACCTGAGGATAAGGCACCACGTGGTGTTGTTGGTATTCCGAGAGTTCTTAATATGTATGAAAACTATCCTTTCTGGCATACCTTCTTTACCGAATTAGGATACCGAATTATATTAAGTCCTACCTCCAGCCGAAAAATCTATGAGCTTGGTATAGAATCCATTCCCAGCGAATCAGAGTGTTATCCTGCGAAGCTGGTGCATGGGCATGTGAAATGGTTAATCGATCAGGGTGTGAAATACATCTTCTATCCAAGTATTCCTTATGAACGTAAGGAAGTGGATGGAGCTAACAACCATTATAATTGTCCTATTGTAACATCCTATCCGGAAAACATAAAAAACAATGTAGAAGAACTAAGGGATCCATCCATTGTATTTGATAATCCCTTCCTATCCTTTGAAAGTGAAGAAATTCTGCGGAACAGACTGGTTGAAATCTTTGCCGAAAAGCCCGGCATATCTGCTTCTGAGGTTAAGCAGGCCTTTACTGCTGCCTGGAACGAGCTCTCTGTTGCCAGAGATGACATGCGTAAAAAAGGTGAAGAAACCATGGCTTATCTGAATGCCTCCGGAAGGAAAGGTATTGTATTAGCTGGTCGTCCGTATCATATTGACCCGGAAATCCATCATGGTATTCCGGAATTAATCAATTCCTACGGTGTCGCCGTATTAACCGAAGATTCCATTTCTCATCTGGGTGAAGTGGATCGCCCCACTATTGTTGTAGACCAGTGGATGTACCATTCCAGACTATATGCTGCGGCATCCTTCGTACGAACACAGTCCAATCTGGAATTGATCCAGCTTAACTCCTTTGGATGTGGACTGGATGCGGTAACCACGGATCAAGTATGTGACATTCTGACGAAATCAGGTAAAATATATACCGTATTAAAAATCGATGAGGTTAACAATCTGGGGGCAGCCAGAATCCGTATCCGATCTCTGTTATCCGCTGTCCGTGAACGACAAGCAAAGCATATTGAACCAAAGGTGGTTGATACCGCTCATCACCGGGTTATTTTCACAGAAGAAATGAGAGAGACCTATACCATCCTGGCACCACAAATGTCTCCAATCCATTTTGACCTGCTTGAGCCAGCATTAAGAAGTGGTGGATATAATGTGGTAGTTTTACCAAATGATAATCGTCGTGCTGTTGATGTGGGACTTCAATATGTAAATAACGATGCTTGCTTCCCTTCCCTGATGGTTGTTGGGCAAATAATGGATGCTTTACTTTCCGGAAAGTATGACTTGAACAAGGTGGCTGTAATGATTACCCAGACCGGTGGAGGCTGCAGAGCTACCAACTACATCGGTTTCATTCGTAGAGCCTTGGAGAAAGCCGGTATGCAACAGATACCTGTAATCTCCTTAAGTGCATCCGGTCTCGAAAAGAATCCGGGTCTTAAGATTACACCGAAGCTTCTCATAAAAGCTATGGAAGCTTTGGTATATGGCGACGTATTTATGAGGGTGCTCTATCGCACCAGACCTTATGAGAAAGAACCTGGCTCAGCCAATGCTCTGCATCAAAAATGGTGTGACATCTGCATTAAGAGTCTTGAAAATGGAGGCTGGAGTACTTTCAAGAAAAACATTCGACAAATTGTGAAGGAGTTTGATGAGCTTCCAATTCATGAGGATATGAAAAAGCCGAAGGTCGGTGTTGTAGGAGAAATACTTGTTAAATTCCTACCTTCAGCCAATAACTATCTGGTTGAGCTACTTGAATCAGAGGGCGCAGAAGCGGTAGTTCCGGACCTTCTTGATTTCTTCCTATATTGTGCATATAACAATAATTTTAAAACAAGATATCTTGGCAAAAAGAAATCAAGTGCGCGCATTAGTAATTTGATTATATGGGCATTGGAAAATCTACGGAAAGAAGCCAAGAAAGCCCTGGCTGAAAGTAAACGCTTCGCTCCACCTGTTCCAATTAAAACACTGGCTGAGTATGCTGAACCGGTAGTATCTACTGGTAACCAAACAGGTGAAGGCTGGTTTTTAACTGGCGAAATGTTGGAGCTGATCCATTCCGGAGTACACAATATTGTATGTACACAGCCCTTTGCCTGTCTTCCCAATCACATCGTGGGTAAAGGTGTTATCAAGGAGTTGCGAAGACAGCACCCGGAAGCCAATATTGTTGCGGTAGATTACGATCCCGGAGCCAGTGAGGTAAATCAGCTCAACCGTATTAAGCTGATGCTGGCTACTGCAGTAAAGAATATGAATAAAGCTTAATACAGGACAGCATAAAAATGCGTTTTGTAATCCATAGAATAGAACAACCTTGTAATGGTCTGTCATTATCAAATAAATATTCGATAATGGCAAATCGATACAAGGTTGTTTTCTATAAAATGACTATGATATGGTCACTCTTGATTATCACTATCGTCATTTTTTTCCTTTTGACATTTCATGGATTTCACTTCTTTAGGGCACTTTGTTAATTCCTCCGAGAACTCATTCGTAAATTGAGCCTGATACGGTTTTGAAACCGTGCTCATATTCTTAGTAATTCTCGTTTTTGTGATATAATAAATTCCGCAGAACAATATGGTCATCACAATACCTGCTATTAACCCTGAGGTCTGTCCGGATATAAAAGGCATGCTAACGATCACAATTAGAATACTGATCAGTGCAATCCAGGAAGTATAGGGATAACCGGGCATCTGGCATTTCCCCTCTGGAGGGCATCCGTTGCATTTACGAAATCGAATGTGGGTTGCGACAATTGCAGCATAGGTAAATAACGTTGCATAACCACCCGAGCTGATTAAAAACAGATACACCCTTGGAAAGAATAATCCTGCTCCCAAACCAAGTAACATCGCTAATCCTGAGAATAAAATTCCTCGATAGGGTACATCCTTCCGATCCACTAACCACTTCGGTGCATGCCCTTCGTCGGCTATGGAACGCATCATCCTTCCGAGACCGAACATGGAAGCCAGCATGGTTGATAGAATTGCAGTAACTAATATGATATTGATAACGGAGCCTGCCCATTCCATCCCCCATTTACTCAGTGCAGCTACCATAGGGCTTACATCCTCCGTTAATTCCGTCGTTGCTATTAACGGGAGCAATACCAGGGTAGATAAAATGTATAAACCAACCAAACTAATTACCGTATATAAAATTGCTCTGGGTATTGTTTTATTTGGATTTTCTGCTTCTGAAGCGGCCAAACCAATAATTTCAAAACCAGCATAAGAGAAAATGACGATCAGCATGCTTCCGGCAATACTTTGAATTCCCCCGGGCATCATAGGTTCCGTAGCCAATTCTCCTAAGCCCACTGCGTCCACCCCGCGAATTGCTCCGACAATTAATAAAAATGCGATTACAATAAAGGCAACTACAGCAAATATCTTGACCAGCGCGAGACTGCTTTCCAGCTTACTAAGCTTATCCGCTCCCAGTAAATTGAGCAAGGTAACTCCGATAATAATAGCACTGCCAAGTAGAGGGATAGACACTCTGGGATACCATTCCCGTATTAAGATAGAGACCGCTGTTGCTTCACTGGACATGGCAAATATCATTCCAGTCCAATAAACCCAGCCTACGACAAAACCGGATCCCGGTCCAAATACTTGTGCAGTGAAAGTATAAAAAGACCCAGAATCCGGATTAGCAACTGTCATCTCTGATAATGCATAGAGAATAAAATAAACTAAGATCCCACTTAATATAAATGAAATTAAAATAGCTGGCCCTGCTGCCTGAATTGCAACTGCCAAACCCAGAAAAAAGGAACCGCCAATCACAGAACCCATCGCCATCATTGTCAGTTGCCATGCATTCAGTCCTTTATCATGTTTCTTCATAATCCTGACCTCCGACTAATATAACAGATTTATTAGCTATTATTCCTTAAATCAGGAATTACATTCTAAATTATGAAGAAAAATGACACTCAAATATCGATGCCTATTCCATAAATTTAACTTCCTTCAGGATAGGAAGAATGCGGTCCTCCGATGACTTATTCCATTCCTGATAGAACCATTCGTAGTAATGAGAATACCCATCTCTTTCCATGTTGTGTGGGTAGTCAAGCCAATCTTGTGTTCCGGACTAACCAATCTTTCTATTTCCTCCTGAATTTCTCTATTCGTCATATGCTTATATGTATCATAATGAATTACGCCATTCCTTAGCCGCTCTTTATAACCCTTCTCCTTCGAAGCAGAATATCCAAGCACCACTCCTAGCATTGGGAAGCATCTCTCCTTTGGCAGGTTCAAAAGCTCATAAATCTTATGGAAATCCCTGTATCATCATTTTACTCATTAATCCAGTCAGTCCGGTCAACTGGTTGTTTTCCTTCATTATATTGAAGGAATTTGCCAGTCTATCGGCTCTACCCCATGTTTCATTAAGAATTGATTTGCTTTGCTAAAGGGCTTACTACCAAAGAACCCACGGTAAGCAGAAAGCGGACTCGGATGGGGGGCCTGTAATATCAAATGATTTGGATTCGTCAACATCGCCCTTTTCATCTGTGCCGGTCTGCCCCATAAAAAGAATACGATAGGTCGGTCCTGTGTATTCACTGCCTGTATGACAGCATCCGTAAAGCGTTCCCAGCCTCTGCCTTGATGAGAATTAGCCTGATGAGCCCGAACCGTTAATACAGTATTCAAAAGCAATACACCCTGTTTTGCCCACTTTTCCAAGAAGCCGTGGTTCGGTATATAGCAACCCAGGTCATCATGTAACTCCTTATAGATGTTCTCTAAGGAAGGTGGTATCTCCACATCCGGCTTTACCGAGAAACACAGGCCATGTGCCTGTCCCTCATTATGATACGGATCCTGACCCAGGATGACCACTTTTACCTGACTTAATGGAGTTAAATGGAACGCATTAAAAATATCATCTGCTTTCGGATACACCACATAGTGACTATATTCAGATTTTACAAATTGATACAGCTCAGCATAATAGGGCAGGCGGAACTCTTGTCCAATCGCATCTAACCAATCATTGTTTATTGCACCCATAGGATATCCCCCTCTATTCTTAATATGGCTGTATCTATATTCTCTGGTAGAATATAGGATTATAGCGACTCCTTCTTCTAACCAGCCTAATATAGCTACAGCCATCGTAAATTCATTCTCAATTACATATATCTATTATTTATAGCCTTACACTAATTCCTCTATCTCTAAGATAATGCTTCAAATCCATAATTTCCATCTCTTTATAGTGGAATAAAGAAGCAGCCAATGCTGCATCTGCTTTCCCTTCTGTTAAGGCATCATAGAAATGCTCCATGGTACCCGCTCCACCGGAAGCAATAACAGGAACTGGTACATTCTCAGAAATTGTTCTGGTCAACTCCAGATCATAGCCATCTTTTGTTCCGTCACAGTCCATACTGGTAAGCAATATCTCACCAGCACCTAACTCACATGCTTTAATTGCCCATTCAACAGCATCGATACCCATATCCACTCTACCACCATTTTTATAGATATTCCAGCCAGATCCATCATCTCGCCTCTTAGCATCAATAGCCAACACCACGCATTGACTTCCGAATTTATCTGCTGCTTCACTGATTAAAGTAGGATTAAGGATTGCTGCGGTATTCACTGCTACCTTATCGGCGCCCTCCCTAAGTATCATCTTAAAATCATCAACTGTACGAATACCGCCTCCCACCGTAAAGGGAATAAACACGGTCTCAGCTACTCTTCGTACCATATCTATTTTAATCGTTCTGGCATCGGATGATGCAGTAATATCAAGGAAAACCAATTCGTCAGCACCTGCTTTATCATAAGCTGCACCTACTTCAACCGGATCACCGGCATCACGTAGATTGACAAAATTGATTCCTTTTACAACACGTCCGTTATGCACATCCAAACATGGAATAATTCTTTTCGTAAACATGTTATCTCTCCTATCGCTTCGTTCATCCTAATTAATCGCTATCATAAAGCTGCAAAATTCTTTAGTATAGTCAGGCCAACATCACCGCTTTTTTCCGGGTGAAACTGGCACCCAAAAATATTGTCCTTTTCAACAGAAGCATGAATGATTGTGCTATAATTCGTTGTGGCTGCAACCTCTGCTTCATTCTCAGCCTTCAGATAATAAGAATGAACAAAATATACATAGGATTGATCCGGTATTCCCTGATACAATTTAGCTCCGGGTCTGATCAATAAAGAATTCCATCCCATATGAGGTATTTTCAATCCAGGGCTATCCGGAATTTTAAGAATTTTACCTTTTAATATGGCAAGACCCTCTACTCCATCAACTTCATCACTGCTCTCAAAGAGGAGCTGCATACCCAGACATATTCCCAGAAAAGGTGTATTCTTGGAAGCCACTTGTTTTACTACGTCAACCAAATCGTAATGATGCAGTTTATTCATCGCATCGCCAAAGTTGCCAACACCTGGTAGAATTACCTTATCGGCATTCAATATTTGTTCTCTATCTCTCGTAACAATAGGTTTTTCTCCCACATACATTAATGCCTTCTCGACACTTTTAAGATTCCCTGCATCGTAATCAATGATAGCTATCATAGTTCTACATCCTTTTCTGCCTATACTTAGTTATTCATATTCTGTAAAGCAACCTCATATACTTTCTTGCTGTAATCCGCTATATCCTCCATTGATGCTATCTGAAGTGCTTCTTCTTCAGTTAAATGGAAAACCGAATCTAACTCAGATAGGATTTGATTTCTGACATAATCCATATCGTCGTCGATTCCGAGCATTGTGGCTAATTCAATATATCTGTCATATCGATTCAATCCCTTCAGTAAGGAATCCAATGCTTCCGGATACTTCTTCATTTCATAATAACTGTGATAAGAATTTAACTGCTTGTTAACATACATAACTGTCATTATCTTGTTATATAGCACCTCATCCTTTTCATCAACATCTATTCCATAGATTTCATTATAGGCTTCCGTATATTTATGATATTCAAAGTATTTGGAAGCATTATTAATATGCAGATTATAGGTAGCAACATTAGTACCAACTAATACAATAAGGGCAAGTAATCCAAAGAAGATAAATACAATCGCCGCACCTACTCGGTTGATTCTTCCTTTATCCTCATCTATTTCGTCTAGTACCTCAATTACCTCTTTGGCTTTCTTCTTCTTTTCTTGCTTCTCTTTCTTTTTAAGTGCTTTCTTTACCTTCTTGTCATCTAAAGCATCTTCCAGATTTTCTGCTCCATCTGTCGAAGAAGCATTCTCATTCTTTTTCTTTGCTTTCTTCTTACTCTTTTTCTCAGATGACTTTGAGGTTCCTCCTAATGAGAAAATCGAAGACTCATCCTCATCATCTTCCTCTATGTTAGCAAAGAGACGTTGCCAAAAGCCTTTCTTCGGCTGGTCATTCGCTTTATCTTCCTTAGCAGCCAATTCCGCCTTCATTTTCTCTTTGAGCTTTTGTTTTTTGGCTTTTCTATCCTTTTTCTCGTTTTCTATTTCAACTACTTGCTCTCCTAAGGAAGCTTCCTCCAGGCTCGGATCATCTAAATCAGTAACGACCTGTAATGCATCGGAAAATACTTCTCCGACGTCGGCAGGGAATTCTTCCTCTACAGGAATTCCTTGTAACATATTATTAATCGCCTTGACATCTGAAGCAACAGGATCATCCGGTTCTATCTGATTCAGCAGACTCAGTAAGTCCTCTTCTTCCTCAGTCTGCTCAGTAGCTTCAGTCTCTTCCAATTGCTTGGCGTCTTCTTCCCCTATCATTGTCATAGAGTCAGATAAGGGTTCTACATCCGAATCATCCACATTATTTAGAAAATCACTGATATCTCCAGGATCAAAATTCTCATCCTCAAGCAGTTCCTCTTGATTTAAAACCTGATGTAAGGCATCCGTGAGAGAATCCTCTTCTCCCTCAATTTCATTTGTATCTTCTATCTCTTCAGCTTCTAAAGTACCGGCTGTCTCCGCCTGTAAATCATCCATTGTCGAAAGACCGATACCCTCGTCTTGTTGTAACTCATCTTCCTCTTGTACCTGAGCTTCTTCACTTACTTCTGTCTCTTGCTCATCATTATGAAGTGGCTCTTCCTCCGATAACTGCCCATCCGTTAATTGTTCTTCTACTGGTTGCTCTTCTATAGATTTTTCTTCTATCGATTTTTCATCTATAGGTTTCTCATTCGTCAGTTCTTCTGTTTCAGTAGCTTCCTTTTCGACGTCACTTTTCACTTCATTATCATCCTGTGAGTGAAAATCTGATAAGCTTTGTCCATACAATTCCTCTTCACTGATAAAGTCATCATTGTTAAATTCATCGTTGTTAAATGCCTCGATGTCTGCATCAATATTGTATTCTTCAAAGTCTTCAAGATCTGCTTCGCTTACTGGAAAAATATCCTCTGACTCCTCTTCCGGTTCATGAGCTATATTATCATCTTCAGAAGCACTTCTCTTGGGTTTCGTATTCTTTTTGTAAATATCTTCTGCTCCGGGCTTCGTATCCTTTACCGAGTTTAATAAACTATCAAGATAGGATTCCTTAAGCTTACCACTTTCTTTTTCTTGACATTCAGAGCAATATTCCGTACCATCCGGGATTACTTTATTACACTGTTTACAATTCGCCATTTTAGCACCATCCAATTTTCTGTAAATGAATGCTGTTATGCCACATCATTTACTGATAATTAATCATTCGTACTACGCAAGAACCATGGTTGGATTGATCTCGTTGATAATCTTTCTAAATTCAAGTATTTCTGCCTTCAGGGTATCATTTTTATATATCCCTATAATAACATCTCTTAAACTCGTGCTGACTTTCTTACCTGGTTTTATAATGTCAGTTGTCATGATTCTTTGAATTCCCAACACACTATCAACATGGAATGCAATATTCTGATCCTTTATGCTCGTTACGATCAGCATCTCATTCTTTGCTTCATCAGAAGCTTCCAGTTTTAGACTTTTTTCTAAGCTGATAATCGGAATCAAAAAATCACGCGGCATTATGATTCCCTCGATAAAAGGATGCGCGTTAGGTATAGGTGTGGCCTTTTTATTATACGGTAGTATTTCTTTTATGTCATTAATGTCAACTCCATAAGAGAAACCCCCTACTTTAAACAGTAGTAGCTCAATTTCGACTGATTCTCCATTAAAGATTAGCTCCTTCTCCATACCCATACCTCCATAATTAGTGCCTAATCAACATTTTTCTCCTAAATAACAGGATAATCTTATTTCTATTATAATGTTAAACAAATATTTTGTAAAGGGCACAAAAACATCTTTCGAGGCTCGGGCTATAGTGAATTTTCCCCATATAGAACCAGTCCATGGTACGTGTTTTATCGTTTTTCAAAGATATTAATCACCTGAATAAATGTTGTCGCTATAAATCTCCCTGGCATCAGTATGATATAGATTTCTTCTTTCAAACAAAATCTCAAATAAACTCATATTCTATATCCTTTCGCTTTATTTCGTATTTACTACATTTTTACTTTGTTTTTTCATTATCCATAGCAAAATAGCAGTAATAACGATGAATGGAATATATTTTAAATAAAAATCATTGGTGAAGTCCCCAAAATACGAGGTCACTTGCCTTTGAATATTACCCATCGGATTATTCTCAATCATTCCGATTATTATTAATGGTAATAACATCAATCCTTGTAATATGCTAATTACCCATTTTTTCTTTAGTACTTTCCATACTATAATCGCAAATATAACCGGAAATACAACGATCCATAATAGATAACTAATGATTTCCACTTGATTTCCTCCTTGCTCTGGCTTAAGAGTGAGTCCTAATATAACGTTCTACCGATTCTCTGCATTGTTCAAGAAAGGTTTCCTCACCCCAAGTATTAATTTTGAAAAAGAGTGCCTGACTCCCTCCGGAGGTTATGGCGGATACAATGAGTTCCCTGTCATCGCCAACCAGGGTAACGTTCAGGCTTACTCTATTGCCACCTGCCACGCTGTATCTTTCATATACTCTGACTGCTATCATTGTCCGGCCTAAAGTAATGTCACTTCCGTCTTCAAAGCTGGCAGAAACACTTCCTTTGGTAATATCACTGTGTATCCATTGTAGTAGTTCATGAAAATCTCCTTGTAAATGTTTTTCATATTTAGCCATATTTTTTTCTCCTTTATTGAATAAAATTCATTATTGCGACTATTGGTATTCCGTCATAACATTTATGATTCTATTATATATACTCCTCCGATAACTACATTAGTATATGATTAACTTTGAATAAATTACAGATTAATTCAATGTTATATTACATCCGATTAATGTTTCAAATTATACCACATAAGACTAGAAAGTAAAGTAATCATTTCCTAATAGAATTTAACGTTCCATTACATAGCCCACTGTGGATCTATTAAAATAAGGTAAAATCGCAAAGCTTATTATCTATTATCATGAATTACATTAATAAAACCAGGTTGCTCCATTGACTATAATATCAATTGGGCTTCCTGGTTTTCTTTTTGACCTCTCCTATCCATTAAACTATGGATACCAGTCTGTTATGTCTGATTTCTCGCCCAGCAACGTAATACCCCAAGTCTTCCACCACTAGGTTTGTCTCCATGCTCCTGATCAAGGCATGAATAGGTATAAAGCTGTTCACATGGCATATTGGGACATTCCCCGCAATGCATGTATCCATTATTTTGACAGCATATTGCAACAGGGCATTCACCATGGAACGGATGACCTTTAGTTTCCAAGCATCCTCCACATCCACAAGTTTCTTTATATTCACATTCGTTGCACAGAAGTCCGCACCTTGATTGAACAACTGACTGTTCCTTCATTAATTCTTCCAAGTGATTTATTCCATTCGAATTCCATTTACTTGTGGTATCGATCAACATTTTGCAGGGAAAATCAGCACAAAATCCACAATGAAATAGTTGCTTATCTGCAGCACATTGATAGATGGTACAACCGCTCTCCCACATCTTAACACAACCGGCTTCTTCTCTGCATCCTGCACATTCATCGTTTACAAGGTGTTGACAACCATCGCAATACTCTCCGCATATCGTTACATTCCTCATAATAATTCTCCCATAACTAACATGTTATCCCCTTGTTCGACTGGTTAACCAGAACATATTATCTAAGACTGACACTTCTCACAATAATATATGGTACCTCCCAGATAACTCTCCTTGTGTAGTTCATAGCCACATTTTGTGCAAGGTGTAAATGCCGTCTTCTTGCTAAGATAGGTCTGATACCCTCCAAAATTGCCAAAGAGGTCCTTTTCCGTGTCTCTTCCTCCCTGTTCCGTCATATGTAAAAGTGTACCTTTGACTGTCTTAAACAGAGCTTGGAATTCCTCTTCGGAGACATCCTTCATTTTTCTCTTGGGATGTATTCCGGCCAAAAACAAAATATCCTGTAGCACTCCATTACCCAAGCCGGGTATTCTCTGCTCTGTTGCTAAAAAGGCTTTCGAAGATAATTTACTCGTCTTATCCGTTCTTAAGCCTTTAAAATATTCATAATCAAACTGATCCGTCAACGGAGAAGGCTTTTCCTTTGCTCCAATATAGTAAGGGTTGTCGAATTCACCTTCATGGAATGCCCATATCCCACCATACATCTGAATAGTACACACCAGTGCTGTTCCATCATCAAACTCTACATATAGCTGATGTTTCTTGGGTATTTTCTTAAGATCATCATAATAACGAGGTGTGGTACCATCTCCGAATACGATTCTGCAATCTTCCACATGAATTTCAATCATACCGGCTCTTGCATAGGACATACCTATGATTTTACCGGAAAGTAATTCATCATATTCTTCCGGATTGCCATAGTACCACGCAAAGGAATGTGGTGATTGATTTGCTTTCACATAGCGAATAGTTTTACCTTTAATGGTTTGATTTAACTGCTTAACGATGACAGCGCTCTCTGGAATCTCTAACATATTCTGCCCCCTCCATAATCTGGTATTTCTTTCATAATAAAACATATGTTCGATTTTGTCAATAAAATTCTATTTTATGGAATTCACAGAATTAGATAACCATTAAGCTTGTCTTAAACACTTTAGAACCCCATAGCATGCTTTACAATCTCCATGCTTTCCTTAGATGTCAGAAGCTCTAGCAATGAAAAAGCAACCCCTGCTGCCGTCTCCGGACAGTAGGAAGTGATAATATTTTTATCAATTACAATTGGCTCATTTATGACATTGACACCGAACTCTGCCAATTGTTTTTGGCGACGTCCGCCTCCCAAGTGATATGTAGTAGCGTTACGGCCTTTTAATACTCCGCTCTTTCCTAACGGCAAGGCTGCCACACATACTGTAGCAATGAACTTTTTCTTTGAGTCAAATGCCCGAATCAGTTCAAGAAAACGTTCATCATACACTTCTTCATAAAATCCAAACTCCTCAAAGCCTCCCGGAATTGCCAGAGCATCATAATCGTCCACATTAATCTCATTAATAAGCTTGTCAACGATGACAGGAATATGAAAGGTGCTGATTACTTCCTTTTGAAAGCCACAGGTTTCAACCTGAACATCATGGCCAAAATCATGTCTGGCCCACCCCAATACATCAACAAATCCACTAAACTCCATAGTTTCAAAGCCCTTTGCCAAGAATAATAACGTTTTCACGAATGCTCCTTTCAAGGTCATATACCTGATATAGTCTTATCGAAATATAGTGTATTCCCTAACAAAGAATCATTTTACAAATCAATTTCTTCTCCAGCTGAAATAATTAAACGATTCTTTGCCTTGAATTTTTCTGCCATAGCCATATCGAATAAATCTAGCGGCTTCATATGAATTGGAATAGAATGCTTTGCAGCTACTGTATCAGCTGCCTTTGTTGCCTCTTCTGGACCCATATTATAGATGCCGTCAATCGGATATAGGGCATAATCCAAATTCAACGCGGCAAATTCTTTCATTTCCTCCGTTGTTGAAGTGTCGCCCGCAGCATATACTTTAACATTGTCCACCGTAATGATATAGCCCACTGACTCCTCTCGCTTATGATTGGCGTTGTATGCGGAGACAGCTTGAATCTCAATATCCTTTACCGTGAATTTCTGATATTTACTGTTAACTAATGCATCGTTATTCTGGATTATTACCACATCTGATTTCTTTTTAACAATTCCTAGTTGATTGTGATCTCCATGCTGATGGGTTACCAGGATTAAATCCGCTGCCTGATCATACCCTTCACCAGCAAAAGGATCTACATAAATTACAGTCCCCTTATTACTTGTAATACGAAAACTTCCATGTCCTTGAAATAATAATTTAGCCATTTTATACTCCCCTTTTTAATATATAATTTACCGCCCGTTATTTAGCGGTAGTAAACCTAATCTGCCTAACTGTTCCTTCGGCACACTCGATCACTTTCGTAAATCCAATATCGCCGATATATTCATGGGTATTCCTATCTTTAATTGCAGAAAAATACTTTGCTCTATTTGATTTATTGGCTTCCTTTCGAATCAAAACCTATCCGTATTAATCATTATCATGACATATCCTCCACGCCTGTCCATAGTTCGAACATTGTCAAGCTCATAAAACTAGCAATTCTCTTCTATCCATTTCTGTAATTGCGCAACATATTCCGGTTTATGAATATAATGTTCGCACCCCTCCAAGACAGTAAGATTGGAGTGATATTTCGATGTAAATGCATCAACTACCTCTCGTTCCGTAAGATTATCCTCAGAACCATATATTATCGAAGTTGGTACATCCCACTTGATAATCGGATTTTCTTTTACATAGCAGTAATAATCCCAGTATAGCGTTTCGCCCATTGGCGTCGGTATTTCCTTTTGATTTTTTAGTGTTTCTTCAGATATTTGAAACCACTTCATCATATTCCTGATTAAACGTTCCATGTCAAGAATGGGAGAAATCATCAGACATTTTTCCAAAGGATAGTCATTATAAGCCAACAAGCTAAAATATGCTCCTAAGCTACTACCAATAACACTAATATCATCCCATCTTTGCTGTACATAGCTTCCTATGCATTTTAGATCATGTACACCATTCCATACATGGCATTGATAATCAGGTATATTCTTTCGCTCTCCATGCTCCGGCAGGTCAAAGCTTAGAACCTGGTATCCTTTCGCTGTGGCTACTTCCGAAAATCCCTCTGCATCTTCTTTACATGACATTTTTCCATGAACAAAGATATATATTTTGCTGCTTTTCTCTCCCCATATAATAGCTGGTATTCCATCAATATCTATTCTTTCTTGTCTCATCCCTTGTTCTCCTGAGTCATTTGTTTTTAACTGATACTATTTTCGTTTAAACGATTGGATTTCATTACATTAAACCTTTGAACATGCTCTATCCCAAATTATAACACATATGTAAAATGATGAAAATATACTAGTTTTTTTATAAATAAAATCCGACATATTTATCTAACTCTAATACTTAAGATTGTCGTAAAAAATAACTTAATTAAGGGGCTGTCGCACTAAGTAATTAGTGCGACAGCCCCCAGTTAAACCCTATATTTATGTGATTTTATGTATCATCCAACCGTTTGGTTTTTCAGCAGGGTGCTGATGAGTTCTGCTCGACTACCTACATCATATTTTGAAAAAATATTCCTTGCATGTGTTTTTACAGTACTCTCACTGATAAACAAAGCCCCGGCAATTTCGCGATTGGATTTGCCTGAAAGGATTAGCTGCAATACCTCTTGCTCCCGGACGGTCAGCGGGTCAAGAGTTTTAATTTGACGAACAATGTCAGTTTGCTGTGACTGACTCATATTGTCATAAGCGGCAAGGTAGGCATGGCTTTTCAGCAGTAAAACAAGCTGATGGTTCAGCGGCGGCAGCATAACCAGTGTAACGCAAACCACAGTAAGGGCAATCACCGCAACCTCCGCACTGGGAAGCCCAATGGATGTTACGGTCATTCCCAAAACGCCTCCGCAAAGCACGCCGAATACATTGGCGGAAAGCCCAATACCAAAGGTATGTGCAGGGTTGTCGCTATAATCCAGCATTTCTCCAAGGATGCTCCACCAAAACAGATCGAAAATACCGCAAGCACCGAGCATCAGCGTATCCACAATCAGATAGTCGGAGGTGTTTCGCCCTAACAGCATAAAGCTGATGAACGCTCCCATAATCATTGCCATCCCGATATACAAAATTCTGGAACGATTTGCTTTCATAGGCAGGTTGCGCATAATGGCGAGCGCTACGATATAAGGCACGGCCCAATACCAGCTCACCAGCCCCGTCAGATGCTCAAAAGCGGGGTTGATGACCTGATACATCAGTCCTGAATTAATTGTTATGATGAAGACAAAAAGGCACAGCAATATTAGCGGGGTTTTAATGCCGCCAGGGGTCTTATTTATAAATGTTTTGTTCTGCTCATTCTCCTGCTCCAACGGCAGCATCCAAATAAACACCGCTCCGATTACAAGACAAAGCATAGAGAGGCCAAGCCCGATAAAGGTTGACCGGTTCATGGCAATTACGTTGACTGCAATCATCAGCAAATTGGAATAAATCAGAGCATCGGCGCAGGATTTAATGCGCTCGTTTTTGGGTGTAAAGGCTCTGAGAAAAAACCCCCATGACGCCACCGCACAGCCGCTAAAGTATCCGCTGACAATCAAGCCGCCCATCCATAGAGCGGGGAGAGGAAAAAAGAAGGGGACAGTGGCGGCTAAGCATAAGCCCATGCCGCCGAGCATCATGCTTTTGGCGGCCGCCTGCGACTTGACAAACAGGCCGCAGGTAAAAAGCCCCGCGAAATGCGCGATAATTGCAGCCAGTATGTAACGGTAGGCGTCTGTTCCAATCAGATCCAGCAGGCTGTACAGCACCTGCCCCTCAAACTGAAACGACAGAATATAGGCAAAGAGAAATGAGAATCCGGCAACAGAAAGCCTGCGGGCATTTAAAGTCTTAAATCTGTTCATTTGATAGCCTCCCGCTCATCGGAGGCTCCGCCTTTTTTAACCCATTCGTCTATATCAGCAGCTTTGAAACGCCAGAGTTTTCCCACCTTTGATGCGGGCATACCGCGCTGATCAATCCAACGCATGACCGTGTGGCGCTTCACGCCAAGATAATCGCAGGCCTCTTGCAGGGATATCCATCTGTATTGAATGTTGTTTTCTGGCATGGCAAGCACCTCGCTTTCTTTCAAAGGCATATGACTAATCATGTGATAATGATACTCCAGACAAGGCATAAAAGCAATCTCTATTGTAGTTTTATGTAGTATTTAGTTGTTTAGCGAATATGGCTCCCCAATAATTGCCTTGCAAATTTTAATAAATTATTATTCCATTTTAATTTTCTCCAGCATTTCTTCTCCCGTAATTTTCCCATCAAGGTAATCACTTCGAGCCTGACATGCCATCTTTGCCCACTTGGAGAATTTCTCCAAGGACATGTCCTTGCCGCTAAACTCTTCTGGCAATTTACCGTCCGCACGGTAACGGCGAGAGTACACCTTGTTGTACTCGGTCAGGAAAGCGAGCAAATAATCGTTTCCCTGCATGCCCTGATCATAAAACAGCTTTGCTCCAACCTGTTTGCAGGTGCGATTGCCGTTATAAGGCCGGTCGCAAAAATCCCGCTTACGTTTATCGGTCAACACAAAATAGCGACTACACAGTTTGCAACGCTTAACGAACCGTGCATTTTTCAGCATTTCGGTAAACTCATAATA
Source organism: Variimorphobacter saccharofermentans (assembly GCF_014174405.1). Lineage (GTDB taxonomy): Bacteria > Bacillota > Clostridia > Lachnospirales > Lachnospiraceae > Mobilitalea > Mobilitalea saccharofermentans. Next base: position 2,879,952 of record NZ_JACEGA010000001.1, read on the forward strand.
AAGCAGCTCATCCAAATACTCAAATAAATAGTATGGCATCAGACTGACGCCCTCGCCATCTTGGTGCATGATTTCCAAAAGCTCGTCTGTTTCCCGTAGATTCCAATCATGGATATCCTTAAGCGTATCCATATCCACCTTGCCATTTTTCTTCGGCAGCAACTCGTATTTTATTTTCACAGCAACCTCGGCAAAGCCGGGGTACTCCGATACAAACTCACAAAGCCGCTGGGACATTTCCTTGTCCGAGTGGCTTTCTTTATCTAAACAGGTGGTAACCGCTTTCGTGCATACCTCCTGTAGCTCTAAAATGTGTTCCAATTCATCGATGCAGGTTGTAAGCGGTCTGAGCAAGGCGGCCTCAAATTCGTTTTTGGCATGAATGGGTTCTTTCAAAATGTTGTTCAGTAAGCCCACTAAAAAGAAATAAACATAGCGGTGCTTGTCTGCAATGGTTTCCGCAACATCAAATATTTTGTTTCTGATTGACTGGTAATTTTCCATAATGAGCGGAATGGCTTTCGTTTCGGTGAGCAATGTTGTGTATTTCTCGAAATCCATTTCCACAAATTCAATCAGTCCATTTCCAATAAACTTTTGCGCGTACTGAGTCACCTTGTCCGGATAGGCATAAGCCATGGAGTAAAACAGCTTATCGCTTCCCTCGAAAACTTTGATCAGTGGATATTGTTCCATAGGCGCTCCTCTCGCAAATAATCGATTTTCCTCAAACCAGCGTTTCTGCGATTCGCTGTGTATTTCTGTTTCTGGATATAGGACAATGGTATCACAAGGAATAGAAGTTTTCAATATTCGATTTATTGCACCTTTTAAAGCAAATTGAATTAAGAGGAGGAATCACAAATGTCAAGAAAGTTAAAAACCATGGATGCGGAAACCTTGATGACCACACCCATGGAGCCGCTGAAATTTATTGTCAGCGGTTTGCTGCCTGAAGGACTGCATGTGCTGGCAGGCTCACCGAAAATTGGCAAGAGCTGGCTGGCACTGTGGATCTGCTTACAGGTGGCAAAGGGTGAAAAGGTATGGGGATTTGAAACGCTACGAAGCAAAGTCCTGTATCTGTGTTTAGAGGACAGCTTCGTCCGTATCCAAAGCAGGCTGTTTGAAATTACCGATGAAGCACCGTCGACACTACACTTTGCGATTATGAGCGATGCTATCGGTCATGGTCTGGAAAACCAAATTGAAAGCTTTATCAAAGAGCACCCTGGCACAGGACTGATTGTGATTGACACCCTGCAAAAGGTTCGCAAAACCGTTTCCGCAAATGTCAATCCCTATGCCTCCGATTATGATGACATCAACGCACTGAAGCAAATTTCGGACCGTCACCATCTTGCTATCCTGCTCGTACATCATCTTAGAAAAACAGGCGATGCTGATCCGCTCAATATGATTTCGGGCACCAGTGGTATTGCTGGTGGTGCTGATACAAACTTTGTATTGCAAAAAGATAAGCGAACTGGAAATACCGCAAAGCTCATCTGCACCGGCAGGGATATCGAGGGGCGGGAATTGTTCTTGGAGTTCAACAGGAACAAATTTTTATGGGAGCTGCTGGAACCGATTGAAATGGGGCAGCTAATCATACCGGATGAAATTTTTCTTCTCTGTAATTTTATAAAATCGGCGGACAGCTTCACGGGGACGGCAACCGAGCTGATAGAAAAACTCAATCTCGATTGCAGCCCTGCAATTCTGAAAAAGAAAATCATCAAGCACATGGAGCATCTTCAAAAAAACGGTATTCATTATTCGGAGAACAGGACTTTTGAGCGGCGAGAATTTACTCTCCGTTATGACGGTAATGACGATATGACGGCACAATTAAGCCCCCAAAACTTGCCGTCTTTGCCGTCAGCACCGTCACAGGGCTGCAATCTCGCCGCCGTTGCCCCCTGTTCGCCCCTGTATGGCGAGATTGAGGGTGGAGTGGGATAACCCCTCACCTAACCCGAATAAACCCGTAAATTGAGCCGCTGTTGCGGACAACTTCGGATTCGTCCTTGTTTCCGATGAAATGTGAGCGCTTCGGCTGCTATTTCTCACCCCTTGGGTGAGGCGAGCAGAGCGTCGGGCTATACGCCCGCCACAGTTCGCTCGGGGCAGAAGCCCCGGACCCCACTTTATGGAGCGCCGTTGTCGCAATGAAAATCGAAAGGAGAACCGCCAATGAAAAAGAAACCCTTTGCCTTTCGCATCAGCGAAAGCACCTATCAAACACTGAAACAAAAATCCAAGCGTGGCAAGGTTACCATGACGGAATTTTTAGAACGAGCCATAACCGATAAGGAAATCGTTGTGGTAGACGGGATGCAGGAGCTTATCAGTGAGCTAAAAGCCATCGGCAGAAACCTCAATCAGCTTACCACTCTGGCTAATATGGGGAAAGTGGATGCCGTTTACCTTGCAGAAACCAAGGCGCAGCTAAGCGGTATCTATGAAAAGCTGTCTGCTCTTTGTGAGGTGAATCGGTAATGGCAACAATCAACTTCATCCCCTGTAAAAAGCAAAACGCTTTCTCTATGCGCAATGAACTCAAATATATTTTGCAGGATTTCAAGGTGTGCATCGAGCCAGAAAAATTAAATTGTGACCACACCGTCAACTATCAAACCTATTCCGAGTATGCGGATAAGACCGGCTGTATCCGCTTAATCTCCGGTAAGGACTGCTGTCCAGAAACAGCTTTTCAAGAATTTATGGCGACCAAAAACAGCTTTAAAAAGGCTGATCAAACCATGTTTTATCATTACGACCAAGCCTTTAAGGATGGTGAAACCATCTCACCCAAAACCGCACATGAGATTGCTGTTAAATTTGCGGAGGATAATTATCCCGGTTATGAGGTAGTCATCGCCACCCATGTGGACAACGAGCATCTGCACTCCCACTTTATTATTAACTCGGTCAGCTTTAAAACAGGAAAGAAATTGCATCAAGGCCCCAAAACACTATTAAAGCTTCGGGCATATTCAGACCAAATTTGTCAGCAATATGGGCTGACTACTCTGGAACCGTACACAGGCGGCAAGTCTCAAAGTCTCGCCTCTCGGGAATACCGCGCCGCCGCCAAAGGACAGAGTTGGAAGTTTTCGTTGATGAACGCAATTGATACGGCGATGAAAACCAGCGGCACAAAACAAGATTTTATTAAAAATATGGAGCGACAGGGCTATGCCGTTCGATGGGAGAACAGAAGAAAATACATCACCTATACCTGCCCCAACACCATGTCCTGCCGAGATATTAAACTCCATGACCACCGCTATTTATAGGAGATGATGGAGCGTGAATTTGAGCTTAGAAGAATTGAAACAGCGGAACGCAAGTTCAAACTCAACGATGATACAGCCTACACAGCCGCTGCAGACCCCCCAACCCTGTCCGCTGACACAGGAAAAGCTGGACAGTCTGTTTTACAACCAGAGCGTGATTTGGAATGGGATAGCCCAGCTGCAGGAACAGGTGAAATTCCTCCAACAGCAGAACTGCAGCCTCAAAACACAGCTGGACAATCTGCCTGCGAAGTCGGAGATGGAGACAATCAGCAAGATACTCTCCCAAATTCAGCAAACAGTATCACAGGCTGGGAAACAGAAAGAGAAATCTTTTTCTCTGCCGAAGCTACGGTTGCCGCACCTGACATGGACGCCGCTATGGATTATCATTCCCTTGACCTTGCTGGCATTGGCAGCAGTGTGGTTCAGCTGGGGCGCGCTTTGGAACGGCTGGACAACCCTGTTCCCCTAAAGGATGCCTCTATGAAACCACCGCAGCACACCGGCAGGAAGAAGAAATTAGCGGTCGGTCAAAAGGAAGATGACCACAGTGAACACGGTTTTGAAATGAAGATGTAAAGGAGATGCGATATGACAAACGAGAAATTAGCGGCACAGCATTATCTGAAAACCAATATCCTCGGCGCTTACGAAACCGCCGATATCATTTGGCAAAGCGACAGTGAAGGCAGCACTCACCGTACCTTTACAGACAGCTTTGTTTACACAGATGAATCCTCCCATACCATTGAGCGGGATATGGTGGTGGAAGACAGAGTGTTCCGGGTTCATTCTGTGTTTCCACTAAAAAGTGCTTCCACACCCACAAAAAAAATGCTTACGGTGATTGAAAACGACCTTGAAAAAACGCTTAAAAACGCTTGATTTCAGTAGACTTGTGGAACCTGTTACGGTATGCTTGGGTTACCGTATTCAGTTTGCCACAACAAGAAGGAGGATTTTAAACGATGGCAAACAACGAAAAATTTACGATACTCTACGGCAGACTGAGCCAGGAGGATGATCGGGAGGGTGAAAGCAACAGCATCCAGAATCAGCGGTTGATCCTCACCAGGTACGCAGAGGAAAAGGGCTTTGGCAATATTCGGTTTCTGTTCGACGACGGTTTCAGCGGCACAAACTTCAATCGTCCTTCGTGGAACGAGATTATGGAGCTGATTGAAAGTGGACAGGTGGAAACCCTGATTGTCAAAGACATGAGCCGTCTCGGCAGGGATTATCTGCAAACAGGCTTTCTCATGGAGCACACCTTTCCCAACCACAATGTTCGGTTTATTGCGATCAATGATGCCGTGGACACACTCTACGGTGACAACGATTTTGCTCCGTTTCGGAATTTATTTAACGATTTCTACGCGAAAGACTGTAGCAAAAAGATTCGGTCGGTGAAGAAAGCACAGGCTGAGCGCGGAGAACGGGTTGGAACAAGGCCGCCCTATGGGTACAAAAAAGACGAGAGCAATCCCAAAAAGATTGTTCCCGATCCAGAAGCCGCCGAGGTGGTCAAGTATATTTTCAAGCTGTGTGCCGAGGGTAGAGGTCCCAATCAAATCGCAAGGCAGCTCACCGAAGAGCAGGTGGTAAATCCAAGCAACTACTATTTTAATCAAACCGGAGTGGCATTGACGAACTTAGATACCACCAGACCCTACAGGTGGAGAAGTAACTCAATCGTCAATATTTTAGATGATGAAACCCATCTCGGACACACCGTCAGCATGAAACACACCACCGCATCCTACAAAAACAAAAAGCAGATCATTCGCCCGGAATCTGAATGGCTCAGGTTTGAAAACACCCATGAGGGCATCATCGACCAAGAAATCTGGGATATTACCCATGCGGTTCGCGAGCACAAAAAGCGTCCGAGAAAAAACATGGAGGACCCTAACCCTTACTCGGGACTGGTCTTCTGCGCTGATTGCGGAAAGCCTTTAATTTTGCACCGTGCCCATACCATGGACGAAAGCAAGAACAATTTCGCCTGCTCCACATACAAGAAGTATGGCAAGGAAACCTGCTCCGCCCACTACATCCGGGAAAGTCAGCTTGCAGCGGTAATTTTGGATGACCTGAAGCGTGTCACCCACTTTGCAAGACAGGACGAAGCGCTGTTTGCGGAGTGCATCAACCGCAAAAACACTGCTGATACGAGGAAGGAAATTACTGCGCTGCAAAAAGAACTGGAGACTATGCGAAAAAGAGATTTGGAGCTTACCGCACTTTTCAAACGGCTCTACGAGGACAATGTGCTGGGGCGTATACCCGATGAGCATTACCGAACCCTGTCCGATGAGTACACCGTAGAGCAAAAAGCCTTACGGGAACGTATGCCAAAGGCCGAAGTGAGAGTGGATAAGCTCAAAAATTCCCTTACCAATGTAGACAGGTTTATTGAAAAGGCAAAGAAGTATACCGACCTTACCGAGCTGACACCGGAACTGCTCCGCATGTTTATTGCCAAAGTTGTGGTGGGTGAAAAGGCTGAGAAATACTCCCGTACTGCTCCGCAGGATATCTGGATTTACTACCGTGATATTGGGATGCTGAACGATGTCAAAGAGGAATATGACATTCCATCTATGGAAGAATTCTATGGAATGGATGATGAAATGCTGTTTGATGATGAACTGCCAGCTGCAATTTAAGGCATAGCAAAAGGCGGACAGCCGAAACTGTCCGCCTTATACCCCGCATTTTTAGGCGGTTCACAAAGTATCCTTATGAACACCCGCCAAATATTCTGTCAATTTAATTATTAACGGGTTTGTACGTAAGAACAACATGAATTAAGCTTTAAATACAAAAAAACCTCGAGCATATACTCCAGGCTTCTAATTTTCCTTATTAATTGACTAAATCCTACACAAGAAAATGTACATCCAAGAGCTTCGTCTTCCGACTCCACTCTTCCACTATAAACCCTTTTTAGGTTAAGCCCTCGACCTATTAGTAACAATCAGCTACATGCGTTACCGCACTTCCACCTTTGTCCTATCCACCTTGTCGTCTTCAAGGGGTCTTACTAGCTTGTGCTATGGGATATCTTATCTTGAGGGGGGCTTCACGCTTAGATGCCTTCAGCGTTTATCCCTTCCAAACTTGGCTACTCGGCCGTGCCATTGGTATGACAACCGATGCACCAGTGGTTCGTCCAACCCGGTCCTCTCGTACTAAGGTCAGCTCCTCTCAAATATCCTGCGCCCACGCCGGATAGGGACCGAACTGTCTCACGACGTTCTGAACCCAGCTCGCGTACCGCTTTAATGGGCGAACAGCCCAACCCTTGGGACCTACTACAGCCCCAGGATGCGATGAGCCGACATCGAGGTGCCAAACCACTCCGTCGATGTGAACTCTTGGGAGTGATAAGCCTGTTATCCCCAGGGTAGCTTTTATCCGTTGAGCGATGGCAATCCCACTTTATACCACCGGATCACTAAGTCCTACTTTCGTACCTGCTCCACCCGTCGGTGTCACAGTCAAGCTCCCTTCTGCCTTTGCACTCTTCGAATGGTTTCCAACCATTCTGAGGGAACCTTTGAGCGCCTCCGATACCCTTTCGGAGGCGACCGCCCCAGTCAAACTCCCCGCCTGACATTGTCCACCAGCCGGTTCACGGCTGCATGTTAGAAACCCAGTAACACAAGGGTGGTATCCCAACAGCGGCTCCTCTACGACCGGAGTCATAGATTCTTAGCCTCCCACCTATCCTGTGCATGCATTACCGAGTCCCAGTATCAAGCTAGAGTAAAGCTCCATGGGGTCTTTCCGTCCTGGCGCGGGTAACCAGCATCTTCACTGGTATTTCAATTTCACCGGGTGCATTGTTGAGACAGTGCCCAAATCATTACGCCTTTCGTGCGGGTCAGAACTTACCTGACAAGGAATTTCGCTACCTTAGGACCGTTATAGTTACGGCCGCCGTTTACTGGGGCTTAAGTTCAACGCTTCGCAAGGAACTAAAGTTCCTGCTAACGTCTCCCCTTAACCTTCCAGCACCGGGCAGGCGTCAGCCCATATACTTCACCTTACGGTTTTGCATAGACCTGTGTTTTTGCTAAACAGTTGCTTGGGCCATTTCTCTGCGGCCTGCTTTCGCAGGCGCCCCTTCTCCCGAAGTTACGGGGCCATTTTGCCGAGTTCCTTAACAATGCTTCTCCCGTCGGCCTTAGGATTCTCTCCTCATCTACCTGTGTCGGTTTACGGTACGGGCTTATGCA